>NZ_JALNTI010000010.1:0-129591 GCF_023161925.1 Pseudoalteromonas sp. 2CM32C
GTCGCAGCTACTACTAAGATAGCGCCGTCCATTTGTGCAGCACCAGTGATCATGTTTTTAACATAATCGGCGTGACCAGGACAATCTACGTGTGCGTAGTGACGAGTTGGTGTGTCGTACTCAACGTGTGAAGTTGAGATAGTGATACCACGCTCGCGCTCTTCTGGAGCGTTATCGATTGATGCGAAATCTTTAGCAACACCGCCGTATACTTTTGCAAGTACGTTAGTGATTGCTGCAGTTAGTGTAGTTTTACCGTGGTCAACGTGGCCGATTGTACCAACGTTTACGTGCGGTTTTACGCGTTCAAACTTTTCTTTTGCCATCTTAAAAAATTCCTAATTAAGAAATTAAAGCCTGACTCACTATTGAGCCAGACAAGCTAAAATCATATTACAGCGCGAGCTGAAATTATTGTATCTGCAACCTGCTTTGAGGCTTCAGCGTACTTCAAAAACTCCATAGAGTAAGAAGCACGACCCTGAGTTGCAGAACGTAAAGCAGTCGCATAACCGAACATTTCAGACAGTGGAACCTGCGCATTTATTTGCTTAAGCCCACCAAGTGCATCTTCCATGCCCTCGATCATGCCGCGACGACGGTTTAAGTCGCCAACTACATCACCCATGTTTGAGTCAGGAGTGATTACCTCAACCTTCATTAGTGGTTCTAAAAGAACTGGGTTTGCTTTAAGCGCACCGTCTCTCATAGCTAATGAACCTGCAATTTTAAATGCCATTTCATTCGAATCTACATCATGGAACGAACCATCATATAAAGTCGCTTTAACGCCAAGTAAAGGATAGCCTGCCAGTACACCTTGAGACATTTGCTCTTGGATACCTTTGTCTACCGCTGGGATGTATTCTTTAGGAACTGATCCACCTACGGTTTCGTTAACGAATTCGTAAATTGGAGAATCATCATCCGAAATATCCATCGGTTCAAGCTTCAACCAAACGTGACCATATTGACCACGACCACCTGATTGACGAATGAACTTTCCTTCAACTTCTACAGTTGAACGAATAGCTTCACGATATGAAACCTGCGGCTTACCAACGTTACATTCAACACTGAATTCACGTTTCATACGGTCGACGATAATATCTAGGTGAAGCTCACCCATACCAGAAATAATTGTCTGGCCTGATTCTTCGTCAGTTTGTACGCGGAAAGACGGATCTTCGGCAGCTAGTTTACCTAGCGCGATACCCATCTTGTCCTGGTCAGCGATTGTGCGAGGCTCAACCGCAACAGAGATAACTGGTTCTGGGAATTCCATACGCTCAAGCGTAATAATTGAATTCGGAGCACACAGTGTCTCACCTGTTGTAACGTCTTTAAGACCAATAGCCGCCGCGATGTCGCCTGCGTAGACTTCTTTGATCTCTTCACGAGAGTTTGAATGCATCTGTACGATACGGCCAAGTCGCTCACGCTTACTTTTAACTGGGTTGTATACCGCGTCACCCTGTTTAACAGTACCAGAGTAAACACGGAAAAAGGTTAAAGTGCCAACAAACGGGTCTGTTGCAATTTTAAATGCAAGTGCAGCAAACGGCGCTTTATCATCAGCTGGACGTTCCTCTTCGGTACCATCTTCTAAGATACCTTGGATTTGTTTAACTTGTTCTGGTGAAGGCATGTATTCTACAACGCCGTCAAGCACCGCTTGAACACCTTTGTTTTTAAATGCGCTTCCACAAGTTACTGGAACAATCTCATTGGCTAATGTGCGTTGACGTAAAGCATTTTTAATTTCTGCTTCACTTAACTCTTCACCTTCTAAGTATTTGTCCATTAGTTCTTCTGAGGCTTCAGCAGCGCTTTCAACTAAATGAGAGCGCCATTCTTCAGCTGACTCAAGAAGGTCTGCCGGTATTGCCTCATATGTGAAAGTCATACCCTGGTCCGCTTCGTTCCAGTTAATCACTTTCATTTTTATAAGGTCAATAACACCTTTAAAGTCGTCCTCAGCGCCTACTGGCAACTGAATTGGAACAGGCGTTGCTCCAAGACGAGATTTCACCTGGCTAACAACAGCTAAAAAGTCAGCGCCCGTGCGATCCATTTTATTTACGAAGATCATTCTTGGAACTTCGTATTTGTTCGCTTGACGCCAAACTGTTTCAGTTTGCGGCTGTACACCAGAAGAAGCACAAAGCACAACTACCGCACCATCAAGTACGCGTAAAGAACGCTCTACTTCGATAGTGAAATCTACGTGTCCTGGAGTATCAATAATATTGATACGATGGGCGTCGAATTGAGCGTCCATCCCTTTCCAAAAACACGTTGTTGCAGCAGAAGTGATTGTGATACCACGCTCTTGTTCCTGCTCCATCCAGTCCATAGTTGCAGCGCCATCATGTACTTCACCGATCTTATGAGAAAGACCTGTGTAGAACAGAACACGTTCTGTTGTGGTGGTTTTGCCTGCATCTACGTGAGCTACTATGCCGATATTACGGTAGCGCTCAAGTGGAGTTGTACGTGCCATATGATCCTCTTAAAGGTTAAGGACAGATTACCAACGGTAATGAGCGAATGCTTTATTCGCTTCAGCCATACGGTGAACGTCTTCACGTTTCTTAACCGCAGTGCCTTTATTATCAGCAGCGTCAACGATTTCTTGAGCTAAACGTAAGCCCATAGATTTTTCGCCACGCTTACGTGCAGCGTCTACTAACCAACGCATACCTAATGCGTTGCGACGAACTGGACGTACTTCAACTGGTACTTGATAAGTTGAACCACCAACACGGCGAGATTTAACCTCTACCTGTGGACGGATGTTATCAAGTGCAGATTCAAAGATTTCTAGGTGCGACTTGCCTGATTTCTCAGCAGCCACGTCTAGCGCACCATAAACAATTTTTTCAGCAGTAGATTTCTTGCCGTCTAACATTACGATGTTAACGAATTTAGCAAGAAGTTCCGATCCGAACTTAGGATCTGGAAGAATTTTACGTTGACCTATTACGCGTCTTCTAGGCATTTTGTATCTCCGGTTTATTCAGGTTTGCTCTTTCGAGTCAATCACCCAAAACAATAATTAATAATATTTAGTGCTTGGCCTTACTAACGGAATACAATTACCCTTTAGGGCGTTTTGCACCGTATTTAGAACGAGCTTGACGACGGTCGCTAACGCCTGCACAGTCAAGTGCACCACGTACAGTGTGAAAACGCACACCTGGTAAATCTTTAACACGACCACCACGGATTAGGATTACACTGTGCTCTTGAAGGTTATGACCTTCACCACCGATGTAAGATGTTACTTCGAAACCGTTAGTTAAACGTACACGAGCTACTTTACGTAACGCTGAGTTTGGTTTCTTAGGTGTAGTTGTATATACACGAGTACATACACCGCGCTTTTGCGGACACGCTTTTAGTGCAGCTGAGTTACTTTTCGTAACCTTGCTACGGCGTGGCTTACGCACTAGCTGGTTAATAGTTGCCATTTAAATAGCTCCTGAAATTAAAATTACTACTGAAAAAAATAAAAAAATCCGCCCTTTATTACCTGCCTACGATAAGCACACAAGTAAATGGGTGGCGGAATTTTAATGAGCAAAGTTTAACCTGTCAACCTAAACTAACCGTAAGACAGCACTTAACTGCCTTACGATCTCTTAATCTATTGATTAAGAACAGTTTATTGATTTCCAGACAAATCAGCATTTAGTGCATCAGTTAGTGCTTGAGTTGCCTCTTCAGCGCTTACTGTTTGCTCTTCTACTACTTCTTTGCTTTGTTTACGGCGAGCCATACGATCTTGATGATACGCAAAACCGGTACCGGCTGGGATCAAACGACCCACAATTACGTTTTCTTTCAGACCGCGAAGCTCATCGCTCTTACCATTCACTGCTGCATCTGTAAGAACACGTGTTGTTTCTTGGAAAGACGCTGCAGAGATGAAAGATTCTGTCGCTAGTGATGCTTTAGTAATACCCATTAACTGGATTTCAAACTTCGCTGGGATCTTACCTTGTTTTTCAAGGTCACGGTTTGCGATATTAACGCGCGCCACTTCGATTTGTTCACCAGCTAAGAAGTCAGTATCACCACCGTGTAAAATGGTACATTTACGTAACATTTGACGGATAATTGTTTCAATGTGCTTGTCATTGATCTTAACGCCTTGCAAACGGTAAACCTCTTGCACTTCGTTAACAATGTAGTTAGCAACATGAGTAACACCACGAAGGCGTAAGATGTCATGTGGTGATTCAGGACCATCGGCAATTACCTCACCTTTAGACACTTGTTCACCTTCAAACACGTTAAGTTGACGCCACTTAGGAATCATTTCTTCGTAATGATCACCTTCAGCTGGAGTTATAACTAAACGCTTCTTACCTTTAGTCTCTTTACCGAAGCTAATAGTACCGGTGATTTCAGCTAAGATAGCTGGATCTTTTGGCTTACGCGCTTCAAATAAGTCGGCTACGCGTGGTAGACCACCCGTGATATCACGAGTTTTAGAGCCTTCTTGCGGGATACGTGCTAACACGTCACCTGGGTTTGCAGTCGCACCGTCTGTTACTTCAATCGTTGTGAATGAAGGAAGACGTGTTTCTTGCAGACCACGCTCATCACTTTCGATGATAAGTTTAGGCTCTTTAGCATTCGCTTTAGCAAGGTCTTTAACTACGATACGAGTCAAACCAGTTAGTTCATCGGTTTGTGTCTCTGTATTCGAGTCATCGATATCGCTAAACGATACTTTTGATTTGTGCTCAAGAACGATTGGGTGACTATGCGGGTCCCAAGTAGCAACAATGTCGTTACCTTGAACTTCTGCATTGTCTTGAACTGTTAATACTGCACCATAAGGTACTTTATAACGCTCTTTTTCACGGCCATGACTATCGATGATAGTGATTTCCGTTGAACGTGACGTAATAACAATCTTACCGTCTGTATTTAATACATACTTAGCATTGTGAAGTTTTAATGTACCGTTAGTTTTAACTTGTACATTATTTTCAGCTGACGCTCGAGATGCCGCACCACCGATGTGGAATGTACGCATCGTAAGCTGTGTACCCGGCTCACCAATTGACTGTGCCGCGATAACACCTACTGATTCACCTGCGTTGATGATATGACCACGTGCAAGGTCACGACCATAACAGTTAGCACATACACCAAAGTCATTATCACATGTGATAACTGAGCGTACGCGTACTTCATCAACAGAGTGCTCTTCTAAAAGGTCACACAGTTTTTCATCAAGCATGATATTACGTTCTACAAGTACAGTATTAGTACCTGGAATAACAACATCTTCAGCTACAACACGACCTAGTACACGTTCGCGAAGCGCTTCTACAACATCACCACCTTCAATAAGCGGTTTCATTGTTAAGCCATCTTCTGTGCCACAGTCGTCTTCGTTGATTACCAAATCTTGTGCTACGTCTACTAGACGACGCGTTAAGTAACCCGAGTTCGCTGTTTTCAGTGCTGTATCGGCTAGACCTTTACGCGCACCGTGAGTTGAGATGAAGTACTGAAGTACGTTTAGACCTTCACGGAAGTTAGCCGTGATTGGTGTCTCGATGATTGAACCATCTGGACGTGCCATTAGACCACGCATACCTGCTAGCTGACGGATCTGAGCGGCACTACCACGAGCACCTGAGTCGGCCATCATAAACACTGAGTTAAATGACGGTTGCTCTACTTCTTCACCTTTCGCGTTGGTTACTGTGTCTTTCGACAAGTTAGCCATCATCTCACGTGATAAGTTTTCATTTACACGTGACCAGATATCGATAACTTTGTTGTACTTCTCACCAGCCGTTACAAGACCTGATTGGAATTGTTGGTTGATTTCAGTTACTTCAGCTTCTGCTGATTCAATGATCTGCGCTTTAACCGGTGGGATAACTAAGTCATCGATACCGATAGAAACACCAGACTTCATTGCGTAATGGAAACCGGTGTACATAACTTGGTCAGCAAACACAACGGTGTCTTTAAGGCCTAAGCGACGGTAACACTCATTCAACAAGCTAGAAATCTGCTTTTTACCTAGTGGCTGGTTGATTGACTCAAACGGCATACCAGTTGGTAAAATTAGAGACAGAATTGCACGACCTACCGTTGTTTCGATAACCGTTGTAGTATCTTCTACTACACCGTGCTCGTTAGCAACTGACTGGCTAATACGTACTTTCACAATAGCGTGAAGGTCTGCATTACCGCTACGGTATGCTTTTTCTGCTTCTTTAGGATCTTTAAATATTGCGCCTTCGCCTTTTGCGTTGATGCAATCACGGGTCATGTAGTAAAGACCCAATACAACATCCTGTGAAGGAACGATGATTGGCTCACCATTCGCAGGAGATAGAATGTTGTTTGTTGACATCATCAATGCACGTGCTTCAAGCTGTGCTTCGATTGTTAACGGTACGTGTACCGCCATTTGGTCACCATCGAAATCGGCGTTGTAAGCCGCACATACTAATGGATGCAAATGAATCGCTTTACCTTCGATAAGCACAGGCTCAAACGCTTGGATACCCAAACGGTGAAGTGTTGGTGCACGGTTTAGTAATACCGGATGTTCACGAATTACTTCGTCTAATACATCCCATACTTCCGCTACTTCACGCTCTACCATTTTCTTAGCAGCTTTGATTGTCGTAGCCATGCCGCGACGCTCTAGTTTGCCGTAGATAAACGGTTTGAATAGCTCAAGTGCCATCTTCTTAGGAAGACCACATTGGTGAAGCTTAAGTGTAGGACCTACTGTGATTACAGAACGGCCTGAGTAATCTACACGCTTACCAAGTAAGTTCTGACGGAAACGACCTTGCTTACCCTTGATCATATCAGCAAGAGATTTAAGCGGACGCTTGTTAGAACCTGTAATAGCACGACCACGACGACCGTTGTCAAGTAGCGCATCTACCGCTTCTTGTAACATACGTTTTTCGTTTCGTACGATAATGTCTGGTGCTGCTAAATCTAATAGACGCTTTAGACGGTTGTTACGGTTAATAACACGACGGTAAAGGTCATTTAGATCAGATGTCGCAAAACGACCACCGTCTAGTGGTACTAATGGACGTAGATCAGGTGGCAATACTGGAAGTACTGTCATGATCATCCACTCAGGGTTATTACCTGATTGGTGGAATGATTCCATTAACTTAAGACGTTTAGTGATTTTTTTACGCTTAGTTTCAGAGTTAATTGTTGGTAACTCTTCACGCATCTCAGCAATTAATTGGCCAAGATCAAGTTCACGAAGCAAGTCTAAAACTGCTTCAGCACCCATCTTCGCTTCAAACTCATCACCGTGCTCTTCTAATGCATCTAGGTACTCTTCTTCACCTAGTAACTGACCACGCTCAAGCGTTGTCATACCTGGCTCAGTTACTACGAATGATTCGAAGTAAAGAACACGTTCAATATCACGAAGCGTCATATCTAGCATTAAGCCGATACGTGACGGTAATGATTTTAAAAACCATATATGTGCTACTGGGCTCGCAAGGTCAATATGACCCATACGATCACGACGCACTTTGGTCAGTGTAACTTCAACGCCACACTTCTCACAGATCACACCACGGTGTTTAAGGCGTTTATATTTACCACATAAACACTCATAATCTTTCACTGGGCCGAAAATACGGGCACAGAATAAGCCATCGCGCTCAGGCTTGAAAGTACGGTAGTTAATAGTCTCAGGTTTCTTTACTTCACCGTATGACCATGAACGAACCATGTCTGGTGAAGCAAGACCAATGCGAATTGCATCGAATTCTTCGGTCTTATTTTGTTGCTTCAGAAACTTAAGTAAGTCTTTCACCTTAGCTCTCCTGTCGGAGTTAATCTCGAGGACGGGTAATCTCGTCCCTACATTCTATTCAGCCGTAACAAATGCTGCAGCGTCAACTGCAGCATCTAATTGGCTTAATTTTCTTCCAACTCGATGTTGATACCCAGTGAGCGGATTTCTTTCAACAATACGTTGAACGATTCTGGCATACCTGGTTCCATCTTGTGGTTACCATCAACGATGTTTTTATACATCTTAGTACGACCATTCACGTCATCCGATTTCACTGTTAGCATTTCTTGTAGAGTGTAAGCAGCACCGTAAGCTTCAAGTGCCCATACTTCCATCTCACCAAAACGCTGGCCACCGAACTGTGCTTTACCACCCAGCGGCTGCTGAGTAACAAGGCTGTAAGAACCAGTAGAACGTGCGTGCATCTTATCATCAACCAAGTGGTTAAGTTTAAGCATGTACATGTAACCAACAGTTACTTGACGTTCAAACTGATCGCCAGTACGGCCATCATAAAGTGTAACCTGACCACTTCTAGGGTATCCACCAAGCTCTAGCATGTCTTTGATTTCGTCTTCTTTAGCGCCATCAAATGCAGGAGTAGCGATTGGTAAACCACCTTTTAAGTTTTCAGCTAGGCGACGAATTTCGTCATCAGAGAAACTTGCAATGTCTACAACTTGGCGAGATTCACCAATTTCGTAAGCTTGCTTGATGAATTCACGTAGCTCATGAAGCTCACGTTGCTCTTTCATCATTTCTTCTAAACGTTCACCGATACCACGTGCAGCAAGACCCATATGTGTTTCAAGGATCTGACCGATGTTCATACGCGATGGTACACCTAGTGGATTTAGTACGATATCTACCGTACGACCTTTATCATCGTATGGCATATCTTCTACTGGTACGATAGTCGAGATAACACCTTTGTTACCGTGACGACCCGCCATTTTATCACCCGGTTGGATACGACGTTTAACAGCTAGGTATACTTTAACAATTTTAAGTACGCCTGGTGCTAAGTCATCACCTTGAGTAATTTTACGACGTTTGTTTTCAAACTTCTTATCGTATTCAGCTTTAAGTTCATCGTACTGTGCAGCTAGTTGCTCAAGTTCAGCTTGCTTATCTTCTTCTGCAAGGCTTTGAGTTAATAGTTTTTCAGCATTTAATGACACTAAGTTGTTTTCATCAAAGCCTGCAGCTACAAGTAGCTTACGAGCGCGTTCTAAAACGCCAGCTTCAAGAATACGGAACTCTTCGTTGAAGTCTTTCTTCGCTTCGCGAAGCTGCATGTCTTCAACCTCTAACGCACGCTTATCTTTTTCAACACCGTCACGGGTGAAAACTTGCACGTCAATTACTGTACCAGTTACAGAGTTTGGTACACGTAAAGAGCTGTCTTTAACGTCAGATGCTTTTTCGCCGAAGATAGCACGCAGTAGCTTCTCTTCAGGTGTAAGCTGTGTTTCGCCTTTCGGAGTCACTTTACCTACTAGAATATCGCCGCCTTTAACTTCAGCACCAATATAAACAACGCCTGATTCATCAAGCTTGCCTAGTGCAGACTCACCCACGTTAGGGATATCTGCAGTGATCTCTTCTGGACCTAATTTAGTATCACGGGCAACACACTGTAGTTCTTGAATGTGGATAGTCGTTAAACGATCTTCTTCAACTACGCGCTCTGATAGTAAGATTGAATCCTCGAAGTTATAACCGTTCCATGGCATGAATGCCACGCGAAGGTTTTGACCAAGGGCTAAGTCACCTAAGTCAGTCGAAGGACCATCTGCTAACACGTCACCACGAGTAACCGGTTCACCAACCATGCACGTTGGTTTTTGGTTAATACATGTATTTTGGTTAGAACGTGTGTACTTGGTTAAGTTGTAGATGTCGATACCCGCTTCGCCAGGGATGCGTTCTTCTTCATGTACGTTTACAACGATGCGACTTGCGTCGGCATACATCACTTCACCACCACGTTTTGCAACAATCGTTACACCAGAATCTTTCGCTAGTGTTAACTCAATACCTGTACCTACTAACGGCTTATCCGCTTTCAATGTTGGTACTGCTTGACGTTGCATGTTTGAACCCATCAATGCGCGGTTAGCATCATCGTGTTCTAGGAACGGGATAAGTGCTGCTGCTACAGAGATCACCTGTTGTGGTGATACATCCATATATTGCTGGTCCATGCGACCCATAAAGGTTGATTCACCTTTGTGACGACATGGAATAAGTTCATCTACAAACTCATTGGTTTCAGTTAAGTTTGAGTTCGCCTGTGCGATAACAAACTGACCTTCTTCAATGGCTGATAAGTAATCAACTTCATCAGTTACTACACCGTCTACCACTTTGCGGTAAGGTGTTTCTAAGAAACCGTAGTCATTTGTACGTGCGTACGTAGACAATGAGTTAATTAGACCGATGTTTGGACCCTCAGGTGTCTCGATTGGACATACGCGACCGTAGTGAGTTACGTGAACGTCACGTACTTCAAAGCCAGCGCGCTCACGTGTTAGACCGCCCGGACCTAATGCAGAAATACGACGCTTATGCGTTACTTCTGATAGCGGGTTATTTTGGTCCATAAACTGTGATAACTGAGACGAGCCGAAGAACTCTTTAACCGCTGCCGAAATAGGCTTAGCGTTAATAAGATCTTGTGGCATTATCGCGTCAAGGTCACCTAAGCTTAAGCGCTCACGTACAGCACGTTCTACACGTACTAGACCAACACGGAACTGGTTCTCAGCCATTTCGCCAACACTACGTATACGACGGTTGCCTAAGTGGTCGATATCATCAACATCGCCTTGACCGTTACGAATAGCAATTAATACTTTCATAACAGACACGATGTCTTCTTTGCTTAATGTGCCTGGGCCTGTGTCAGAATCGTAACCAACACGGCTATTAAACTTCATACGACCAACAGTTGATAGGTCGTAACGTTCTTCAGAGAAGAACAAGTTTTGGAATAAGGCTTCAGCCGCGTCTTTCGTCGGTGGCTCGCCTGGGCGCATCATGCGATAAATTTCTACTAGTGCTTCTAAACGGTTGCTTGAAGAGTCAATGTTCAATGTATTTGACATGTAAGCACCGCTGTCCACTTCATTGATGTACAACGTATCAATGGTAGTGTGACCGGCTTTAACTAATTCAGCCATAAGCTCAAGAGTTAATTCATCATTCGCGTTTGCAATAACTTCACCCGTTGATTCATCAACGTAGTTTTTAGAAATAATACGGCCAATGATGTACTCATGAGGTACTTCTAACTGAGTAATGCCTTTTTTCTCGATACTCTTGATGTGACGAGCCGTAACACGACGACCGCTTTCAACAAGTACTTCACCGTCTTCGCCTTTGATATCAAAAGCGGCAGTTTCACCACGTAAACGTGAAGGTACAAGTTCCATTAGAACTTTACCGTCAGCTACTTCAAACGCAGTAGTATCGAAGAAGATATCTAGGATTTCTTCACTAGAGTACTCAAGTGCACGTAAGATGATAGACGCCGGTAATTTACGACGGCGGTCAATACGTACATATAAGTTATCTTTTGCATCAAATTCGAAGTCTAACCATGAACCACGGTAAGGAATAACGCGTGCGTTATATAATACTTTACCTGATGAATGAGTTTTACCGCGGTCGTTATCAAAGAATACACCAGGGCTACGGTGTAGCTGAGAAACGATAACACGCTCTGTACCATTGATTACAAAGGTACCGGTATCGGTCATGAGCGGAATTTCGCCCATGTAAACTTCTTGCTCTTTAATGTCTTTAACTGTGCCTGGAGCTTCTTTGTCCATAACAACAAGACGCAGTTTCACGCGAAGTGGAGCAGAATAAGTCACACCGCGAATTTGACATTCTTTTACATCGAAAACTGGCTCACCAATACGGTAACTTACGTATTGAAGCTCAGAATTTCCCGAGTAGCTTTTTATAGGGAACACAGAACGGAAGGCAGCTTCCAAACCATGATCGCCATCAGCGTCCGGCACTAAGAATTTTTTAAACGATTCTAACTGTGTAGACAGTAAAAAAGGTATATCCAAAACTTGTGGACGTTTACCAAAATCCTTACGGATACGTTTCTTTTCAGAATAAGAGTAAGCCATGGGGTTCCTCAGCTTGCTGATCTTTGACCCGACCTGTTCTTGTAAGAACAGACTTAACTGGCAGCTATGCCAAGATTTACAACATTTTATTGTTGTTCTAATTAAATCCCTTTTCAACACTAGCAAACTATAAAGCGTTGAAAGTAAAGAAATAATTAGATTTTATTTGCGCTATAAGAGTGCATCACTCCATAGCGCAAAAAGGCCGGTGATTAAATAATCACCAGCCCTTGCCTGATTTCTCAGGCAGCGAACTTAGCGTAAGCTAAATTACTTAACCTCAACTTCAGCACCAGCTTCAGTAAGATCTTTTGCAAGTGCTTCAGCTTCTTCTTTAGATACACCTTCTTTAACAGGTGTAGGAGCAGCTTCAACAAGAGCTTTAGCTTCTTTAAGGCCAAGGCCTGTAGCGCTACGAACAGCTTTGATTGCAGCAACCTTGTTAGCGCCAGCGCCAGTAAGGATTACGTCAAATTCTGTTTTCTCTTCAGCAGCTTCAGCAGCTGGACCAGCTACCATTGCAGCTGCAGCAGTTACGCCGAATTTTTCTTCCATTGCTTCAACAAGAGCAACAACGTCCATTACTGACATTTCAGCAATTGCGTCAAGGATTTGGTCTTTAGATACAGACATTACAAATTTCCTAATAATTAACGGACTCTAGGTCCAAATAAATTTTACACCGAAAGGATTAAACAACTTAAAATTAAGCAGCTTGCTCTTCTTTCTGTACACGTACTGCTTCAATTGTTTTACACAATTTGCCAGCAGACGCTTCTTTCATAGCACTCATTAAGCGTGCAACAGCTTCGTCGTATGTAGGTAGAGTTGCAAGCATAGCTGCATCTACTACGTTACCTTCAAAAGCGGCCGTTTTAACTTCGAATTTCTCATTCTTTTTCGCGAAATCTGAAAAGATACGCGCAGCAGCACCTGGGTGCTCTGATGAGAAAGCGATTAAGCTTGGACCAACAAATGAATCAGAAAGACACTCAAAATCTGTTCCTTCAAGAGCACGTTTTGCTAAAGTGTTACGAACAACTTTCATCCATACACCAGCTTCACGAGCTTCTTTACGAAGGGCAGTGATTGCGCCAACTGTTACACCACGAGAATCTGCAACAACTGCAGATAGAGCACCATTGGCTGCTTCGTTGACTTCAGCAACTATTGCTTTTTTGCCTTGAAGATTTAAAGCCATGGGTGTTACTCCTGGTTTAATGGGGTTACCGACAATCGGTTTCCCCTGTTCTACTCTTCCCTACCAAAAAGGTAGAGATGCTTTTTACGGCGAGAGCCAGAAGGATTAGGAAAAATCTATCTGGGGTCTACACCGTCTACGTAGGTAAAATTAAGGCCTAAGCCGCCTACGGTCTTGGACGGAAGCCCAATTTATCGCTTTGCCAGAGGCGCACCGAAATTATGGACTTCAACCCGAATTCTTTATTTTGCTAATTAATAAATTAATCAACAAAATGGCGCGAAATTATAGTACAAATTTCGTGCCATGTAAACACTAAATTAAGCAACTACTGTGTTTAAAGTAGCTTGGTCAACAGAAACACCTGCGCCCATTGTTGTAGAGATAGTTACTTTTTTCAAGTAAACACCTTTAGCTTGAGAAGGTTTAGCCTTCTTAAGTGCAACAATTAGAGCTTCAAGGTTTTGTTGAAGTTGCTCAGCTGTGAAATCAACCTTACCAATAGTAGTATGGATGATACCGTTTTTGTCATTGCGGTAACGCACTTGACCAGCTTTAGCATTTTTAACTGCTTCTGCAACGTTAGGTGTTACAGTACCAGTTTTAGGGTTTGGCATTAGACCACGTGGACCTAAGATTTGACCTAGTTGACCAACAACACGCATAGCGTCTGGAGATGCAACAACAACGTCAAAATCCATCTCGCCTTTTTTAACTAGCTCAGCAAGATCTTCCATACCTACTAATTCAGCACCGGCTTCTTTCGCAGCTTCTGCGTTAGCACCTTGTGTGAATACTGCAACGCGAACGTCACGACCAGTACCGTTAGGTAGTACAGTTGCACCACGAACGTTTTGATCAGATTTACGAGCATCGATACCAAGGTTAACAGCAACGTCAACACTTTCTACGAATTTAGCTGTCGCTAACTCTTTTAAAAGAGCAACTGCTTCATTGATTTCGTAATCTTTAGTTACTTCCACTTTTTCGCGGATAGTACGCATACGTTTAGTTAATTTAGCCATTTCTTAGTCCTCTACGTTCAAGCCCATCGCACGCGCAGAACCTGCGATAGTGCGAACCGCTGCGTCCATATCGGCAGCTGTAAGGTCAGTTCGTTTTGTCTCAACAATCTCTTCAAGTTGAGCACGAGTTACTGTGCCTACTTTGTCAGTGTTAGGACGGCCTGAGCCTGACTTGATACCAGCAGCTTTCTTAAGTAAGTAAGCAGCAGGTGGCGTTTTCATGTCGAACGTAAATGAACGGTCACCGTAAACAGAGATCACTACAGGAACTGGAGCGCCTTTTTCGATAGACTCTGTACGTGCGTTAAACGCTTTACAGAATTCCATGATGTTTACACCGTGTTGACCTAGTGCAGGACCTACTGGAGGACTAGGATTAGCCATACCAGCGGCAACTTGTAGCTTGATTAGAGCTTCAACTTTTTTAGCCATTATAAATACCTCATTTGGTGGGTCTTAGCCTTGTGCGCGCGAGGACGCGTACTCTAACGGCTTCCCAGTTTAAAAATTGGTTTCGTACTTTTTGTACTGTAAAAATAAATTTTTACCTTTATACAAAAAGGCCGCTGATTATAAGATAATCAGCGGCCTTTTTCAAGCTTCGTGCCAAAATTTAAAATTTCAGCAGTGAAGCTTTTTTAATCAATTACTTATCTTGCTCAACTTGACCAAATTCAAGCTCAACTGGTGTAGAACGACCAAAAATAAGTACAGATACTTTTACGCGGCTTTTTTCGTAGTCAACTTCTTCAACTACACCACTGAAGTCTGCAAATGGACCGTCAGTTACGCGTACTACTTCACCTGGTTCGAATAATGTAGCTGGCTTAGGTGCTTCAGCATTTTCTTGTAAACGGTTAAGAATACGATCAGCTTCTTTAGAGCTAATTGGCGCTGGACGGTCAGATGTACCGCCAATGAAGCCCATTACACGCTCTGTGCTATTTACTAAGTGCCAGCTAGCGTCATTCATATCCATTTGTACTAGTACGTACCCTGGAAAGAATTTACGCTCAGATTTACGCTTTTGACCTGCGCGCATCTCAACCACTTCTTCAGTTGGTACTAATATTTCACCAAAGCTCTCTTCAAGACCTTCGATTTTAATGTGTTCAGTTAACGTTTGAGCTACACGCTTTTCATAACCAGAAAATGCTTGTACTACGTACCAACGTAATTTAATTTCTTTGTTCTCATCCGACATGGGATCAGATCTCCAATCCAGTTAAAAAGCCAACAGCGCGGAATAAAATGCCATCTAATCCCCAAAGGATAAGTGCCATAATCACGGTTGCAACCATTACAATTAATGTCGTGTGGGTAGTTTCTTGACGCGTAGGCCAAATAACTTTGCGTACTTCAATTCGCGCTTCTTTAGCAAAAGCAAGGAAGGTACGTCCCTTAAAAGTTTGTGAGGCAATGGCTAATCCGGCCGCTATTGCAACAACAACGCCGATAGCACGTAGTAATACAGACTGATCTGCATACATATGGTTACCAACAACTGCGCCTGCAAGTAGCGCGATTGCTACTAACCACTTCACTGACTCCATCCCGCTTGATGGTGTTTCTACATTCGTGCTCATAATATTATTACCTTAACTACAGACACAACAACCCTACACGCCGGCAGGGTTAATCCATTAAAATCTAAACTTAAAAACAGACTTATTTAAACCGATTTTTAACCCCAGACTTACTCATATTAATGAGTAAATTGGCAGGGGCGGAGAGATTCGAACTCCCAACCGTCGGTTTTGGAGACCGCTGTTCTACCAATTGGAACTACGCCCCTGCAAAGTGGATGCCTATTATACTTACGCAAATCATTTACACAAGCCTAAAAGATACCCGCAATGCAAAATCTCTATAAACAATTAAGTACTTAATATTAAAAAGGCTTAATTCGCCCCTTTAACAAGTGGCACGCCATTATTACCCACAGGAATATAAACCGTTGTATGGTTTGGCGACTCGGCCATTTTTATTTGCGCATTTATGGCTTCATGTTGTAAATAATTAGCTGTAAGCGTGGCGTTAATAATTTTTTGTGCCTGCGCTATGCCTTTTGCTTCTTCAACACGTATTTCTGCATCTTTACGCGCAATTTCTTTTTGTGTTTCTTTTTCAGCAAGTAACTGCTGCGCAGCTAGTTTTTTCTCTACCGCATTAGCAACAATATCGGGGTAGTTAATATTACCTACAACCACATTGGCAAGCTTAAAGGGGGTGGTTGATAAATAGTTTTGCAAACGTTGGGTGACCTCTTGGGCTATTTTTTCGCGGTTTGTTTTAAGTTCACCACTGTCGTATTTCTGCACAGTATCTCTTACGTAAGTTCTGAACGTTTCACGCACAAAACGTTTGTACCAGTTCTCTGCTCCGTATTGTTCAACAACGGTTTGCACTGAACCACTTTGAATGGCAATCACAGCATGAAAATCAAATTTTATGTTTAAATCATCATTAGCTAATATTCTAAATGTTTCGGTATACGTATTAGGCCGCATATCTATGTTTACCACTTCATTACGCAGTAACGACATACCATAATTAGCAGGCCCTATCATGGTGCCTTGGTAACCACCTTCACCAAATACTCGTGGTTTTTCGTAAACATAGCCCTCTTCACCTGCTGGCGTACTTGGGTTAGTGCACGCGGTTAATCCAAACCCAATTACGCCAACAACAAAAGCACCTTTAACTAAATTATTAACCAAACTTTGCATCCCTGAATTTCTTGCTCTCATTATTTGTCCTTTATTTCTCTAATACTTTATATACATCGCTTAATAGGCTTGAAGCACCAAACCTAAATGTGGTGGCTTGAAGGTAGTCATCGCTCATTATTGAACGGGCTAGTGCTAAATATTCACTGGCATCAGCCACCGTTTTAACACCGCCGGCAGCTTTAAAGCCAACACGTTTACCTGAATTTTTAATGGTTGTTAACATTACCTTAGTTGACTCAATCGTCGCATTTATAGCGACTTTCCCTGTACTCGTTTTTACAAAGTCAGCGCCGCCTTTAATAGCCAGTTCGGTCGCTTGAGCAATCAATGCCTCTGTTTTTAGCTCGCCGCTTTCTATAATTACTTTTAGCTGAGCTTTAGTGCCGCACGCTTTTTTACTTTCACTTACGTACTTATGCGTGGCTTGCGTATCCCCTGCCGTTAATTTTTTATAGGGGATAACAAGGTCGATTTCATCTGCACCACGTTCAATAGCTATGAGAGTTTCGTTTATCACATCGCTCAGCAGGGCGTCACCCGTTGGAAAGTTAGTCACCGTTGCTACTTTTACGTGGCTAAGCTCTCGTGCAGCAAGCGCTATTTTTGCATCGTCTACAAAATCGCTATACACACACACCGCAGCTGGCGTGCCTAGTGCAGGCCTAATACTATTGATCAGAGCTTGAATGTCTTTTGTAGTGTCGCTTGTGTTTAAGCTAGTTAAATCCATAAGCTCTACTGCGAGTAATGCGTCTTGTTGTTTTGTCATACGGACTCCCTTGCCCTGCTTGGGTAAAATTAATATGCCTCATATTAACAAATTAAAAAAAACTCGCTATAGCTCATAACCAAACACTCTAAGCTTATTATTTTACTTGTAACTAGTCGCAATCCCTTGTTAACTCAGTCTTAGGCTTAAAACCGCTACCCAATATAACTTTTGGTTATATCAACTTGGTTTTAATTATTTTTTACTTACACATAGCCGCTATATTCTGCGCAACAGATTAAAGCGTTTTATAAAATTGTTTAGGGGTGTTACCAACGTGCAATATTTACCTATCTTTACCAAACTCGACAACAAACCTGTATTGGTTGTTGGCGGTGGAGAGGTCGCATTACGCAAGTGTCGCGCGTTTTTAAAAGCCCGTGCTGCAGTAACCTTAGTGGCGCCTTGGTTTTGTGACGAATTGAAAGAACACGCACAACACAACGAAGTGACCCTAATAGACGCTTACTTTGACGAGTCACATCTAGACGGAAAAATGCTAGTTATTGCAGCAACCGATCGAGACGAAGTTAACAACACGGTGTTTGAGCTTGCCAATGCTCGCAATGTGTTTGTAAACGTGGTTGATGATCAACCTAAATGTACGTTTATATTTCCTTCTATTGTTGACCGAAACCCTATTACAATTGCTATTTCGAGTGCGGGAACAGCCCCTGTACTTGCGCGCCGTCTACGCGAAAAGTTAGAGACATTAATACCACAACACATTGGCCCACTTGCCACACTGGTGGGTGGCTTTAGAGATAAAGTAAAACAGCGCTTTAAGCACTTTTCTGACCGCCGCCAATTTTGGGAAGGCGTGTTCGACTCATCAGTTGTGAGTAAAGTACAAACCGGCGACACCCAAGGTGCTGAGCAACAACTTGAACAAATGCTAGACGCTAAAGCCGAGCCCGAGGGCGAAGTTTATGTGGTAGGGGCAGGCCCTGGCGACCCAGAACTTTTAACCCTTAAAGCGCTGCAACTTATGCAACAGGCTGATGTCGTTGTTTACGACTATTTAGTATCTGACGAAATTATGGAGCTTGTTCGTCGTGATGCAGACCTAATTTGTGTTGGTAAACGCTTAGGCGACCATAGTGTTGTTCAAGAAGATACTAACCAAATGTTGGTTGACCTAGCTAAACAAGGTAAAAAAGTATGCCGAATTAAAGGCGGTGACCCCTTTATTTATGGCCGAGGCGGTGAAGAAGTACAAGTATTGGCTGCCAACAAGGTAAATTACCAAATAGTACCGGGTATTACAGCTGCAGCAGGGTGTAGTGCGTATGCAGGTATTCCGCTTACGCATCGCGATCATGCCCAAGCTATTCAGTTTGTAACAGGGCATTGTAAAAAAGACGGCCAAGAACTTGATTGGCAATCACTGGCTAAACCTAACCAAACACTTGCTATATACATGGGCGTAATTAAGTCACCGCACATTCAAGCAGAACTATTACAGCATGGCCGTAAAGCCGACACGCCAGTTGCCGTGATCGAAAATGGCACGCGCAAAAATCAACGTGTAGTAACAGGCCAATTAGGCGAGCTTGCCGATTTAATTGAACGCAACAGCATTGTATCGCCAGCATTACTTATTATTGGTGAAGTAGCTGCCCTACACTCGCAGCTTGCGTGGTTTGGGCAAAACAACCAAACAAGTAGCTATGCGCAACCGTTAACCGATATAGCAAATTAGTAACCAAATTTAATTTTATAACTTTTAATCATTTTAGTAGGACGACTAACAATGGCTTTAACTCATCTTCAGCAACTTGAAGCTGAAAGTATCAAAATCATGCGCGAAGTCGCCGCTGAGTTTGAGAACCCAGTAATGCTTTACTCAATTGGTAAAGACTCGTCGGTGCTTCTGCACTTAGCGCGTAAAGCGTTTTACCCTGCAAAAATTCCGTTTCCGTTATTACACGTAGACACCGACTGGAAGTTTCGTGAAATGATTGAATTTCGCGACCGCATAGCAAAAGAGTACGACTTTGACCTACTGGTACACAAAAACCCAGAAGGCTTAGCAATGGGCGTTGGCCCCTTTACTCATGGCTCTGGTAAGCATACCGATATAATGAAAACCCAAGGGTTAAAGCAAGCTCTTAACAAATACGGTTTTGATGCAGCCTTTGGTGGCGCTCGCCGCGACGAAGAAAAATCACGTGCAAAAGAACGTGTGTACTCGTTCCGCGACAAACACCATCGTTGGGATCCAAAAAACCAACGTCCAGAGCTTTGGAATACTTATAACAGCCAAGTAAACCCAGGCGAAAGCATTCGTGTATTCCCGTTATCTAACTGGACTGAGCTTGATATTTGGCAATACATTTATCAAGAAAACATCGAAATGGTTCCACTTTACCTAGCTAAAGAGCGCCCTGTAGTTGAACGTGACGGCACACTTATCATGGTTGATGACGAACGTATGCCACTTGAAGAAGGCGAAGTACCACAAATGAAATCGGTCCGTTTTCGTACATTAGGCTGTTACCCACTAACCGGCGCCGTTGAATCTACAGCCAGTACACTAACCGAAATTATTGAAGAAATGCTGCTATCTACATCATCAGAACGCGAAGGCCGCGTTATTGACCATGACTCAGCAGGCTCAATGGAGAAGAAAAAACGTGAGGGGTATTTCTAATGTCTAGCCAAAATAACGATACATTTAACGAAGTAAAAGAAATAGGCATAGACGCCTACCTAGCACGCCAACAAGACAAAAGCTTATTACGTATGCTTACCTGTGGCAGCGTAGACGATGGTAAATCAACACTGATTGGCCGCCTATTACACGACAGCCACCAAATTTATGAAGATCAGCTAGCAGCGCTTCACAAAGACAACGAAAAAGTAGGTAACGCAGGTGAAGATCTTGACCTTGCATTACTAGTAGATGGCCTACAAGCTGAACGCGAACAAGGTATTACCATTGACGTAGCGTACCGATATTTTTCAACGGCTAAGCGTAAATTTATTATTGCCGACACACCAGGGCACGAGCAATATACACGCAACATGGTAACGGGTGCATCAACTAGCGACGTTGCCATTATTTTGGTTGATGCGCGTTACGGCGTGCAAGTACAAACCAAGCGCCATAGCTTTATTTGTGACTCGCTAGGTATTAAGCAGTTTGTTGTAGCCATTAATAAAATGGATATCGTTGATTTTGACGAAACCGTTTATGAAAAAATCAAAGCCGATTACCTTAAATTTGCTGAGCAACTAAATGTAACAAACATCAAGTTTGTGCCTATGTCGGCACTTAAAGGCGACAACGTAGTAACGCGCTCTGCGCATACACCGTATTACACCGACAAACCACTGCTTGAGCTTTTAGAAGACTCGCCAGCGGCACAAACCGATACCGGTTTTGAAGCACGTTTACCCGTGCAATATGTAATACGCCCTAACTTAAACTTTCGTGGTTTTCAGGGCACATTAGCATCGGGCAAGCTACAAGTAGGCGACGCTGTAAAAGTATTACCGTCGGGTAAAACATCAAGCATTAAAGAAATTGTCACTTTTAATGGCAACTTAGACACAGCAGAAGCAGGCCAAGCAATTACTATTACGCTAAACAGTGAAATAGACATTAGCCGCGGCGACGTAATCGTACCGGCAAGTTCAACCGCCGCTGTTACTAATCAGCTTCAGGCTAAAATTGTATGGATGCACGAATCGCCATTAGTGCTAGGTAAAAACTACAACCTAAAACTGGGCAGCAAAAACACATCTGCTGTGGTTAAAAAGATTGACCACACTATTGATGTAAACACGCTTGAACACGGCTCTGCCGATTCATTACAGCTAAACGAAATTGCTATTGTAACGCTTGAACTAACCGAAACTATTTTGGCCGACGAGTACCACAATAACCACGAAACAGGCTCTTTCATTCTAATTGACCGTTTGTCTAACTTAACGGTTGCAGCCGGTATGATTGAACACGTACTACAAAGCGAAAAAAGCAAAAGCGATTTCAGTGAGTTTGAAGTTGAGTTTAATAGCTTAGTACGCAAGCACTTCCCGCATTGGCAAGCGCTTGATATTTCGAAACTGTAAGTTTATTAATGTCTGTTAGGAATAATAAAGCATGGTAGAGCAGCTAGTTTTAACAGGCATAATGCTTACCTTAGTCGGGTGCCTTTTTGGCACCCGCATTAATCCAGCATGGTTATTTGTAAGCGCTATTGGCACCAGCTACTTAGCCGGGCTAATTGACCTTGAAAACATGCTAGTTAACTACGCCAATCCGTCACTTATTACCTTAGTACTGCTCGTACTAGTGTCGATTGCAATCGAAAAAACCACGTTAATTCAAAAGCTATCCATGTCGTTATCTAAAGGTAGCTTAGTTAAGTCGGTAACAAAACTGGGGATTTCTACTGCATTTTTATCGTCGTTTACTAATAATACGGCGGTTGTTGCCTCGCTTATTAGTGCAATAAAAGATAACCCAAACCATTCACCCTCAAAGCTATTATTACCGCTGTCGTACACTGCTATTTTAGGTGGCACCATTACACTCATAGGTACTTCAACAAACCTCATTGTTAACGGCTTTGCGGTAGATGCAGGTATGCAGCCACTGGGCTTTTTCGACTTTACCTTAGTGGGTTTAGGCGCGCTTAGTATTGGCCTTATTACTATTTTGGTAATGCTTAAATACTTGCCTGATAACGGCAAAAGCGATCAGGAAGTTGTTCCTTTTTACCTTGAAGGTAAAGTACAAACAGGCTCAAAATTAATAGGTCGCACAGTAGAAGAAAACGGCCTACGCGATTTAAAAGACTTGTTCCTAGCTGAGATAATTCGTGATAACGAACGCATATGCGCAGTGACGCCTCAGCAAATTATTCAACAAAACGACATTTTATTATTTGTAGGCGACATTAAATCAGTCCCCCTATTAACCCGCTTTGATGGTTTAAAAGTAGTACACGATAACCACGAAAAAGACATAGAACACTTAGTTGAAGTGGTCGTAAGTCAGTCGTCTAAATTTATAGGCAAAACCGTAAAAGAAATACGTTTTCGCGAGCAGTTTCACGCTGCTGTTATTGCTATTCGCCGTGGGCACGACCGCCTTCAAGGCGGCCTTGGCCAAGTACAATTACAAGCAGGCGATTCACTTATTTTGGCACCCGGCAAAAACTTTTACAGCCTACCTAATTTAAAGCGTGAGTTTGTATATATTTCAGGCCTTGATTTACAAACCCACCTTGCGCCCAAACAATCTAATATTGTATTACTCAGCTTTGCGGGTGTATTGGGTTTAAGTATTTTTGGGGTAGTGCCGTTAGTAAAAGGCTTATTGGTATTACTTATTGGCTTAATGCTCAGCGGCACCATAAAGCTAAACGAAATAAAACGCCGATTTCCGCTTGAGTTACTTGTTGTAGTAGGTAGCGCTATTGGGCTTGCAAAATTAATGATAGGCACGGGGCTTGCTGGGCAAATATCGAGTGCGCTATTTATGGTACTTGGCGACTTTGGTCCTTACGGCGCATTTATAGCCATATTTTTAATGACCGTATTATTTACCGAACTTATTACAAATAATGCGGCAGCGGCACTTTCATTTCCGGTTGCTTACTCATTGGCTGTTGGCTTTAATGTAGACCCGCTCCCTTTTATTATGGCGGTTGCTTTTGGCGCATCGGCAAGTTTTATTTCGCCATTTGGGTATCAAACAAATTTAATGGTGTATAGCGCAGGTAATTATCGCTTAAAAGATTACATTGTTATGGGCTTGCCCCTTTCTATTATTTATTCAATCACGGTATTAACCCTGATCCCGCTGGTATTTCCTTTTTAATACTGGCGCAAACAGCATAAGAGACACATCACTATGGATGAAAATATAGTTTGGCATAACTACGCAACCACTAAAGCACAACGTAGCGAGCAAAAAAAACATAAGCCAGCTATTTTATGGTTTACCGGTTTTTCAGGCTCGGGTAAAAGCACCGTAGCCAACGCACTCGAAGCGGCGCTTAATCAGCAAGGCGTACACACTTACCTGCTTGATGGCGACAACGTACGCCACGGTTTATGTAAAGACCTGGGCTTTAGCGATGAAGATCGCATAGAAAACATTCGCCGTGTAGGCGAAACCGCAAAACTAATGACCGACGCAGGATTGTTAGTACTTACTGCGTTTATATCGCCTTTTAGAGCTGAACGGGACATGGTGCGCAATTTAGTAGACGACGGAGAGTTTATTGAAGTATTTATAGATACTCCGCTTGATGTATGCGAAAGCCGCGATCCAAAAGGGCTATACAAAAAAGCACGCGCAGGGGAGATAAAACACTTTACTGGCATCGACTCAAACTACGAAGTACCCACAAAGCCTGAAATAATTTTAGATACAAGTAAAAACACCCTAGACCAATCGGTTGCCCAACTGATAACGTATCTAAAACAAACGCATATAATAGGTTAACCCCAATGAACCAAACCGAACTGCTAGAAGAAACCCTCATCCTTGCCCGCACCGCAGGCAAATCCATTATGGGGATTTACGAAAAGGACTTTAACGTTGAATACAAAGCCGATGAAAGCCCAGTAACCGACGCCGACTTAGCAGCTCATAAGGTCATTGTAGCGGGGCTACTTCAGCTTACGCCCGACATCCCCATCCTTAGTGAAGAAAATGCCGACATAAGCTGGGCTATTCGCCAAACGTGGAAAAGCTACTGGTTAGTCGATCCAATCGACGGTACCAAAGAGTTCATTAAAAAGAACGGCGAATTTACCGTAAACATTGCCCTAATAGAAAACGGAAAACCGGTACTCGCGGTTGTTGATGCCCCTGCACTTGGCGTATCGTACCTTGCAAGCGATGCCATTGGCGCGTTTAAAGACACGGGCGATGAGCGTATAGAACTTAAAGTAACCACTAAGCCTAACAAAGGGTTAATACGTGTTGTAGGCAGCCGCTCACACCCATCACCCGATTTAGCCGAATTTGTAAAACGCTTTGACGACGTAGAAATGGTCTCAAAAGGCAGCTCACTAAAACTGTGTTTAGTTGCCGAAGGCAGCGCCGATATTTACCCGCGCTTAGGCCCAACCTGTGAATGGGATACCGGAGCTGGCCATGCAATCGCCGAAATAGCCGGTGCTAAAGTGACTAAACTTGATGGCAGTCCGCTAACTTACAATACTAAAGATGAGTATTTGAATCCGTATTTTATTGTAAGTGCGATAGAAGAATAAAAGTTAAGAGCTATCAGTTGTCAGCAAGATAAGTGATAGCTTTTACTATAAGAGTTACTCAGGGAGCATAAAGTAAAATACTTAGTAACGCTTAAGTTATTTGTTATGTAAAAGCTAACTTAATAAGCGCACTAAAGCATAGCAAAGTTATCAACAAACCAAGCGATAAAATAACCTTTTCCTTCAGGGTTTGCTCAGGCTTTTGGGCAAATACAAAAACAGTTCGGTAAAGTGTACTAGGCACTATTAAAACCAAGCCAATAAACGCAGGGAACATACACAATATGAAGCTATATGCAAAACCTGAATTTTCCATTTGGCCGAACATAGCGCTAAACCCAACCCAAATAATAGCAACTGCAAAAAATGTAACGCCTACTGAAATAGAAAAAAGTGCCATTTATTAAATTCCTTTTGTTTCATCTCGAAAGAAAAACATTCAATTTATATTCAATAGTAAAAGCACTATCCCTCCAACAAATAGCACAAAATAAATCTTAACATGCCAGTTTTTTGAATAGTTTTCTTTATACTCTGTAATCATTTTATCAATATCGTTAGATGTGAACTCATAGCCACACCTATAACAGGTTGCTATGCCTTTTTTAATATGAGCTTTGCACTTAACACATTTATAAATATACGTAAGTCGATCTATATTGAGATAAGGATATCCGTTATCTTTATTTTTCATCCTGCTGACACCTAATAATATAAAGAGCTACTGCGCGAATATGCTTTTTAAGAAATAAAGAAAGTAAAATAGCTACACGCACCGATAGCTATAATCAGCATAAAAAGCCGCTTTACTAAATTATCTTCAGTAGGAGGGATTTCCTCACCGGTATATGGTGCATAAAGACTCCTTTTTAAAATAAATGCATATATATATCTATAACAAAAAGAAAATACAAACACGCATAACAACAGCTTTTTTAATGACTCAAAACCTATAAAAAAAGCGGCTCCAAACACAAACCATATTATGCCGAAAAATATAACAATCACCTTCTTTTTATCCATGCTAACTCTCTTTACTGCCTTTGTTTTTATTTAAGTTCTGTACTTATAAACTTTAAATGCGTTTTAGTTAACTGATTTGGCGCTATTGTAGCCGGTGAAAATATAAGTAACGTTTTAGTCTTTATTAAATTGCAGTCTTAACGCTGGAATTCGTAGTCGGTAACCCTAACTTTTTGGCTATCGCCGCAAATTGAGCTTTTGTGTATGGCCCATAAACAAACTCATTGTGCTCAGCAAACTTGTTATCTTTGGTTTTATCAATATAGTAAAAAGCACAAATTTTATGCGGACAAGCATAAACCGAAATATATTGTTCGTTAGACTTAATATTTATTGGTTCATTGAGTCGCCCAATATATGTGCCCCGACCAAGGCTATAACCTAACCTTTTGGTACCGTCAATGTAATACACTTTATAAGGTTGCTCCTCCCAAATTGGAGAGCACCCACTAAGAAGTAATAATATTAAAACTAAGCATGTTCTCACACACTTCCCTGTATTCTAGTAACTTGCTCAAATTACACCCTTATAGTTAACATGAGCGTGTTCTTATTTTGTGAACATCTATTAGTAACAAACTGTGTAAGTGATTGCCAATTATAAAATTATATTTAATCTAGGTATTTTACTATGTGTAAAAGGGTGTGGCGTGAAACAAGGCAGTGCTTTTAACTTAAGGAGAGAGACAAAAGAATGACCGCTTCCAATCAACAAGTAATGGTTGTTATAAATTTTTGAGACTTGCCATTAATTGAACGCTTTTTAAAAGCGACAACCCTTAACGGTTTTGCTGGGCGATAAAAGCAAGCGAGTGTTGATTAAATAAGTCTGGGCGTTCCACATTACAAACATGGCCGCAATGGTGAATAGTTTGCAGTACGCTATTTTTATGGCGTTTAACCATTTCTTTAACAGGGCCAAGGAACATATGATCTTCTTTACCCATAATGTAAAGAATGGGAATATCGATGTCTTTTTCTTTGAAATACTGCATTAAGGGGTTTACATCCATGGCTAATTTAAACCATTTTATAAACTCCTTTTGGCACAAACGTTTTGCTTCACGAACAAACAAAAGCCGAGATTCTTTATGGCGCTTTTTGGGCATCATAATAAAAGCAAATAAACGGTATAGCCACATATACGGCAAGAAGTGCTTAAAGGTATTACCTAAATAAACCAAAGTATTACTGCGAGTATTAAAGCGAGTTACCGCGCCACCTAGCACCATGCTAGAAACATATTGCGGCGCAATTTCTGCAATATTGCGAATGAGTATTGTGCCCAATGAAATACCAACAAAGTGTGCGCTGGTGATATTGTTATGGTCTAACACATCAATAATATCTTTAGAGACGTTATTAAACGAATAATTATTATCAACAAAATTTTGTACTAAGTTATTTGATTTACCGTGACCACGAAGATCTAGCAACAATACATTGTATTCTTTTTTATAAGCTTTGAGCTGACGAAACCAAATTGCCGAACTTCCCCCAGCGCCATGGACAAATACAACCCATGTTTGACTGGTTTCGTGCGGAAAAATAGTATGAAAAAGAATGTCTGTGCTCATTGCTGTTAGCGGCCTATTTACTTCATTTGGCATATTCAATTGTAAGAAGTATAACGGAGTTTAATAAAAATCTCTCATCAAGTTCAGAACAATAGCTCCACTTAACAACTTTTCGGAACAGGTTTTAATTTTTAAATAAAAACAAATAAGAATAACCTTTACCAATACTCAACGTATTTGAGGCGCTCGCCCATGAAAATTTAAGTACAGCTTTTTTAACTTGTCGGGAACGAGTGGCCAGCCCATTTCAATTCCGATGGGAGTCGCTTTCCAAAACAAGTGCTCAACATAATAGGTATCTATGTATTCAAACTCGGCAGGGCTTGCAGTCTCTAGTTTTAGATTCATATATGACAAATACTTTAGGGCGTCGGCGTTTTTATTTTCGTTGAATGCAAACGTTGTTAAATTCGCGAACTCTTCCATAAGAAAAGCGAATTCACATTCTTCGTGTTTATCCATTAACGGTATGACATCTGGAAACTTAGATTGTATATCCTCAATGAATTGTCTTATTTCTTGGTCTGCCATATATTGCCTGTTAATACGTAGTCATTCACATGCCGATGTAAAATGTAAGCTAGATAAGGTTTCAGATACTTATATTAAAGCCACAGAAAGCCTTTCAATTTTGCTTTACTTGCCTTTGTTCAAAGCATATATCGCCATTAATAGTGTCTTAGATTGAATAGAATTTTCTAGCTCTTCAGTTTCATCTAGACTAGAGGCAGTAGAAATATAACCTTTAAAAATAACATTATCACCCACCTCAACTACCTCTTTACCTTGAGCTTTTACAAAACTCGTTACCCAAATATTGTTGATAGATGAAGTTTTTAAATCCAACAAGTACAAGTTATTGTTGTTTACTGTAATATGTTCTAATACTGTTCCCCCTAAAGCTGTTGCCTCTCCTTCATATTTTGCGTTTAACTCCCCATTATGGAATGGATTCTCATTAGCTTGATTTGCATACTTTCCTGCAAATGCTTGGATAGGCGTTAAAAACAATAAAATTAATAAATACTTTATCATCGGTTTATTCCTTAGTTAGGGTGTTTCTTGTTATGGGTTATAGATGTAAGTCATAGAGAGAGGCACAACCCTATTATTTATTATTTTTTGTTTGTTAGCTGCCCACAATATCTGTAATCCAATTGTAGTAACTAGATATTCTAGTTTGATAAGCAGTTGTACCATATAAACCGCCTTTAAATGCCGAAATATCTCCAGTTGCAAATTGCCAACTAGACAATCCCACTAGGGAGGGCTCACCGCTTTGATAAATAATAGAGGCGCCCCCGCTATCTCCAGAACCATGCATCCCTTCTAGAGGGAGCGCGTTGTGCGGTGAGTCAAATTTGAATGTCAGCCATTTGCCATGTGCGCTTTCTACAACATTTTGAAATTTATTTGGCTGATATAAATATTTAGTATCTAAATTTTCACCTGATAATCCATTTCCCATAGCACCTTTACCGAATACAGTTATGACTTTGCCTTTTTCGTCAGATTTTGAATAAATTGAAATTGGCTTAATGTCTAAAACAGGGGTGGATAGTTTTATTAAAGCAATATCACTACTTGATTCCAAAACTTGCATAAGCGGCGCTAAGTCGCCACTAAGTATATTGTTGCTAGGTTTTACATATTCCGGATGGATATATACTTTTTCAATTTCATATTGTTTCGAACCGACGTTTAGCTTAGACCCTGCATAGTCGTGAAAGATAGTATGCGCTACTGTGACTACCCATTTTTCAGCAATAAGGACTCCATGGCCTTCCTGTGGCATATCGACAATATATTCTGGTATTTTTTCAACACGATAACTGTCTATTGGAACATCATGTCTCATGACCACTGCATAGGAACCGATGCAGTAAAAGGCTAATGCTATAAAAATGAAAAGTTTCATATCACTCCACAGTATAAATTGAGTAGGTAACAATTTAACAAAAGAACACTTTCACCATTTTTGTATGAAAACATCCTTATTTTATGAACACCTATTAATAACAAACCGTGTAAGTGTTTGCCAATTATAAATATTATATTTTAGCGAGTTACTTTACCGTGTAGAGAATAGTAAAACGTGTCATTACTACATTTTTAAACACCTTGTGCTGGCTTTGTTTACTTTTACACCGCTGTTTCGTATTCATGACACTTGGGGGCTATTTTAACGCAGTTAATTGCGGCTCTAGGGCGCTAAAAACATGAAAAAGTGGGCCAAAAACTATATCCTTCGGCGCGGTTATTATTATAAATAATGGACGGCACACACACATGACAACACCTTTAGATGCAACGCATTCAAATGCATCAACACACGCGCATTCAAGTGCAAATTCAAACGCAAAATCTAAATGGAACCTGCACGATACGCAGTGGACCTTAAGCCTTTTTGGTACCGCCGTTGGTGCGGGTATTTTATTTTTACCTATTAACATTGGTATTGGCGGTTTTTGGCCGCTGATTATTATGGCGTGTTTAGCGTTTCCGATGACCTTTTTAGCCCACCGTGGTTTAGCACGCTTTGTATTATCGTCTCAAAATAAGCATGCCGATTTTACCGATGTAGTTGAAGAACACTTTGGCGTTAATGCAGGGCGATTAATCTCATTGTTATACTTTTTATCTATATTCCCTATTTTGCTTATTTACGGTGTAGGCTTAACCAACACGGTAGACAGCTTTATGGTAAATCAGCTGGGCATGGAGTCGCCGCCTCGCGTAGTGCTTTCGGGTGTTTTGGTAGCCGGTATGATAAGCCTAATGATGGGTGGCGAGCGCCTAATGCTGCGCGCGTTTTCTATTTTGGTGTATCCGCTTGTGGGTATTTTGTTTTTTTTATCCTTGTATTTAATACCTAGCTGGCAAATGCCCGACATGAGCCTGCCTGAAGTGGGTAACTTTGGTAAAACGCTGTGGTTATCTATTCCTATTATTGTGTTTTCGTTTAGCCATGCAGCGGCTATTTCAAGCTTTGTGCATGTACAACGCGAACACTATGACGACCTTGCTACACGCAAATCAGAAGCCATTTTAAAGCGCACAAGCTTACTGTTAATTGTGTTTGTATTGCTGTTTGTATTTTCGTGCGTGCTGTCGCTAACAGGTGAGCAGATGGCACAAGCAAAAGCCGATAACGTCTCGGTTTTATCGTACCTTGCTAACATTACCCATAACTCGTTTATTGCGACGCTTGGGCCTTTAGTTGCTTTTATTGCCATTACGTCGTCGTTTTTAGGTCACTTTTTAGGAGCCCGCGAAAGCTTTACAGGCTTGGTGACTAAGCAAACACAGCTTGGTGCTAAAACGGTAGATAAAATTGGTGTAGTTATTATGTTTTTTGCAATTTGGTTTTGTGCAGTTAAAAACCCAAGCATACTCGATATGATGGATCAGCTGTCGGGCCCTATTATTGCAATGATATTATTTATCATGCCTATGATTGCAGTTTATAAAGTACCGGCTCTGCATAAGTATCGTAACCGCTTAAGTACCTTGTTTGTGTTAGCGGTAGGTGCGCTTGCGGTATTTGCACTTATTTACAGCATGATTAAATAACCCCCCCTATTCATGCTAAAGCCCAGCGAGTTAGCTGGGCTTTTTTGTGTGCTGTTTATCTCAAAATGTTTTTTTATGGCTGCCATTAAGGCATGTTATAAATTAACTAGCCTAAAAATAAAACAATTATGCACCTTACAAAACACCTCCTACTTTGCGTGAGCTTACTTACTACGCTTATTTTAAGTCCCTTAACTAAGGCCGATGGCGTGCCTGCTATTTTATCGATGAAAGAACGCGCTGCGTTTATAGATAATATAACCGAGCTTAGAGTAAACACATTAATGCCCAGCTTAATGAAGCAACACAACATCGATATGTGGCTGCTTATTAGCCGCGAATACAACGAAGATCCCATATTAAAAACAATGCTGCCAGCAACCTGGTTATCGGCAAGGCGTACCACCATTTTGCTCTTTGCCTTAAATGAACAAGGCAATGTGGATGCTTACGCTATTGCGCCCTATAAAATAGGTAATGTATTTACAAAAGGCTGGGACAAAAAGGCGCAGCCAAACCAGTGGCAAGCACTGAACGATATTATTGAACGCTATAATCCAGATAACATTGCACTCAATACGTCTACCGATTGGGGTCATGCCGACGGCTTAGTGTTAGGCGATTACAATACCTTAATGGCCAACTTACCTAGCGCTTATAAAAATAAAATAATATCGGCTGAGCCGCTGGCAGTTGCTTGGTTAGAGCAGCGTATTCCCCAAGAAATAGACATGTATAAACACATTGTTGCTATTGCGCACACTATTATTGCAGAGGGTTTTTCAAGCAAAGTAATAACTGTGGGCAAAACAACCAGCGACGATTTAGTGTGGTGGTTTAGAGAGCGCGTAAAAGAGCTAAAACTGCAAACATGGTTTCACCCAAGTATTGCAATACAACGCGCCGACAGCAAATCGTTCGATCACGAAGACAGCTTTACGAATGGTTACGCCGATAACGTTATTCAAGCGGGTGACTTACTGCATGTCGATTTTGGTATTACGTACTTACGCTTAAATACCGACACCCAACAACATGCCTATGTTTTAAAGCCTGGCGAAACCAATGCGCCCGCTTACCTTGTTGATGCGCTTAAAAAAGGCAATAAACTCCAAGACATTTTTACCGCTGAATTTAGCGAAGGTAAAACGGGTAATCAGGTATTAAAAGCCGCTCGCGAAAAAGCCATTGCCCAAGGTTTAAAACCCACTATTTATACGCACCCGCTTGGCTATCATGGTCATGCTGCGGGTACCACACTGGGTATGTGGGATTCACAACAGGGTGTACCCGGCGATGGCGACTACCCTCTGCATTTAAATACCGCTTACTCTATTGAGCTTAACAATGCCGTGTTTATAAAACCATGGAATAAAGAAATACGCATAATGCTAGAAGAAGACGCTATTTTTGATAAAACCGGCGTGTGGTACTTAAACGGCCGACAAACCGAGTTGTTACTTATTAAATAACCTAAACTCTGATGTAAGTGATTTATAGGTATATTTATTAACGCATACAAAAACGGCGCTCAATGAGCGCCGTTTTTATTTAACTAACGTGACTATTATTCTGTTTCTGGCAGGTTACGACCATAGAATATTTCTTGCATTTCACGGTTTAGCTTAGAGCGAATTTCTTCTTCTTCATCATCCGATAAATCAGTTGTAGAAAGACCAAACAAGTATGTGTTCAGGTCGGTTTCTTTTAACATCATTTTGGTATGGAACAGGTTTTCTTGATACACGTTTACGTCCATCATTTGGTACGCTTCTTTGGTATCGTCTGTCATGAAGTTTTGAATTGAGTTAATCGCGTGGTCAATGTAGTGCTTAACGCCGTTTACGTCGCGAGTAAAACCACGTACACGGTAGTCAATTGTTACCACGTCAGACTCTAAACTATGAATTAAAAAGTTTAATGCTTTAAGCGGCGAAATAATACCACACGTAGATACTTCAATATCAGCACGGAATGTACAAATACCATCATCAGGGTGAGCTTCTGGGTATGTGTGTACACAAATATGGCTTTTATCTAGGTGCGCAACCACTGAGTCAGGTAGTGGGCCTGGTGCTTCGTCAGCATCGTAATTTTGCTGCTCTTCTACAGGCTCTTCCGAAACCAAAATAGTTACACTGGCGCCCTGTGGTTCATAATCTTGGCGTGCAACATTTAAAATATTGGCACCAATAATATCAACAACTTCACCTAAAATGTCGGTTAGTCTATCTGCACTGTACTGCTCATCGATATATTCAATATATTCTTTACGTTGTTGCTCGGTTTTTGCGTAGCAAATATCGTAAATACTAAAGCTTAAACTTTTGGTTAAATTGTTAAAGCCATGAAGTTTAAGTTTATCGAAGGGTTTGTTCATAATAAACCAACCTATAAATTAGTGAAATCTGCACCTGCAGAATGAAAAGTTCGCGGATTTTATACGAATTTTCCTTATGGAAAAAGCGTTATTTTACCTGTTCTTGCACAACTTCATGGCTATGAGTAATTTCTACTGTTTTATCAAGCATTAATGCTACTGAGCAATACTTTTCAGCAGACAAAGAAACAGCGCGTGCAAGGTGCTTTTCAGACACATTTTTGCCTGTAACAACAAAATGTAAATTGATTTTAGTAAATACGCGAGGAGCAGTTTCGGCGCGTTCGGCACTTAATTGTACTTGAACGTCTGAAAAGTCTTGTTTGGCTTTTTTTAAAATACCCACAACATCAACCGATGAACAACAGCCAACCGACATCAATACCATTTCCATTGGGCTAGGTGCAGCACTGTCGCTACCGGTATCAAATACAACGTTGTGATTAGAATTAGAACGACCTACGAATGTGTCGCCATCAACCCATTTTACATTTGCTTGCATGTTTTTATCTCAAAAATATTTTTCTTGATTGTAAGCAAGTTGGCCGCAGTTGCAAACGAAATGCGATACGCGGCGCTATAAATTGGGGATTAATACTGCTGCGAAACAGCGCTGTCGAAGAGGTTTTTAATTAAGCTTGCAAATTCGTCAATAAACTCATGTTGTTCAACCGTAACTGGCTGTGACGTAATGCTGCTAAGCACTTCTTGTAAATCGTAAACAATGCCATCAACCTCACGCACAATTAAGCTGCGTTGCTCTGTGTTAAGGTTTGTGTGCTGTTCACAAATTAGCATGACGTTTTCGGCAATAACATCTTCTATGAGTTCCATTACCGTTGGAGCGCCTGGTTTTATCACACCTGGCTTCTCAAACAATGCTAAATTTTGAGTTAGATACATGATTAAATCATCGTACCCTTGCCTATCTAAAACCATGATATTTACCACCTAATAATATTACTTACGCTGATTTAAGCAGAAAGCGCGGTTGATTGCTAGCTTTGTGATTTAAGCATACAAAAAAAGCAGCCGAAGCTGCTTTTATACTAATTAAGTATTATTAACTTAATCTATTTTTAAGCCTGGACTTAATGTTGCTGGCATGGCTACTTTTTCAAGCTCTACTGAAGCTACAGGGTATGCACAGTAGTCAGCTGCGTAGTACGCGCTTGCTCTGTGATTGCCTGATGCGCCAATACCACCAAATGGTGCAGCGCTAGACGCACCCGTAATTGGGCGGTTCCAGTTAACAATACCGGCACGAATACGACGTAAAAAGTGGTCGTAATCGGCTTCATTATCGCTAAGTAAACCGGCAGATAAACCAAAGCTTGTGTCGTTTGCTTTATCAATTGCGCTGTCAAAGTCGTCAAAGCGGAACACTTTTAAAAGTGGGCCAAAATGCTCTTCGTCTGGGAAGTCGCCAATTGCTGAACATTCAATAATACCTGGTGTTACAAAGCCTGTATTTGCTGTGTGCTCTAGTTCTACAAGGACCTTACCGCCAAGCTCAACAAGCTCGCTTTGTGCTTTAACCATACCGGCTGCTGCCGCTGATGAGATCATAGAGCCCATAAATGGCTGATCTTCATCGTCGTAGTTGCCTACTTTAATGGCTTTAGTTGCAGTAATTAGGCGCTCTAATATTGCATCGCCTTTACTACCTGTTGGTAAAAATAACTTACGAGCACAGGTACAACGCTGACCGCTTGAAATAAATGCTGATTGCACAATATCGTGTACAACGGCTTTAGTATCTTCAACGTCAGTAATAATAAGCGGGTTATTACCACCCATTTCGAGGGCTAAAATTTTACCCGGCTGGCCTGCAAACTGTTCATGTAAAATATGACCTGTGCGCGATGAACCGGTAAAGAACAAGCCATCAATGCCTTTATGAGCAGCAAGGGCTTTGCCCGTTTCAACTTCACCTTGTACAAGGTTAATAACGCCTGCTGGTAAACCCGCTTTTTCCCACAATTTAAGGGTAAGCTCAGCCACTTTTGGTGTTAGTTCAGACGGTTTAAATACAACCGTATTACCCGCTAGTAACGCTGGCACAATATGGCCGTTTGGTAAGTGGCCCGGAAAATTATACGGGCCAAATACTGCTACAACACCGTGTGGCTTGTGGCGAATCATCGCGCGGCCCAATGGCATTGCATTTTCAACATCGCCCGTGCGCTCTAAAAATGCTTTTTCTGAAATGGCAATTTTACCAACCATCGCACCCGCTTCAGTGCGTGTTTCCCATAGTGGCTTACCTGTTTCTTGTGCAATGGTGATTGCAAGCTCTTCACTGTTTTCTTTTAATTGTGCTGCGAATGCTTTTACTATTTCTAAACGCTCAGTAAAGCTTTTATCAGCCCATGCGTAAAACGCTTCACGCGCAGCGCCAACAGCTGCATCAACTTGCTCTGCAGTGGCTGATGATGCTTGCCAAATAACATCGTTATTTGCTGGGTTTACTGAGTTAAATTCTGAGCCTTGGCCTTGTGACCATTGACCATTAATAAATTGTGCAGGATGAGTCATATACTTTCTCCTAAATTAAACTGGGGTTGCGCTAACAGTATCGCCCGTTTGTAATTGCAGGGCGTCGGCTACTTGTTGTGATAACACAACGGTTTTAGCGCGTTCGTCGAAACTCATTGATGCAACGGTCGCTCTAAAGTTTTCGAGCTTGTCGTTTGCTAATAACACCATGGTGTCGCCCGTTTGCTCACCAATTTCAACAATAAAGTCGTGTGAGTTACGTACTGTAGCAATATTATCTACTTTTGCTTCAACTGTTGGACCTGCGTCAAAAATATCAACGTAGCCGTTAAACGTGAAGCCTTCGCTTTTTAATAATTCAATCGCTGGACGAGTATTGTTGTGAACTTGACCGATTACCGCTTGCGCATCTTTACTCAATAAATTGACGTAAATTGGGTACTTAGGCATCAGTTCAGCAATAAATACTTTTTGGCCAATACCCGTTAAGTAATCTGCTGTTGGGAAGTCCATTGAGAAAAAGTGCTCTTCTAACCACTTCCAAAACGGGCTATTGCCGTTTTCATCAGACACACCGCGCATTTCTGCAATAACGGTTTCGGCAAAGCGTGCTTGGTGTTGTTTAATAAACATAAAGCGTGCTTTAGACAGCAGTTTGCCGTTACAGTTTTTGCGATAGCCGTCTTTCAAAAACAAGGTGCACAGCTCAGTTGCGCCAGTGTAGTCGTTACATAGCGTTAAAATATCAACCGCTTTGTAAACGTCTAGTGTACGCGAAGAATGAATTACTTTACTTAAATGGTAATGATAAAACGCATCATCTAGGCCCACAGCAGCTTCTATTGCCGAGGTACCTACTACTTCACCTGTTTCGCTATCTTCAAGAACAAACAAGTAGCCTTCGTCACCGGGTTGTGACGTTTGTTTAGCAAATGAGCTTACTGAATGGTCAATCTTCTTTTGTAATAGCTCTTCGTTTAAAGGCAAAGATGTAAAACCATGGCCCGATTCGTGGGCGATTGTCAGTAATGCTGAATAATCATTTTGCTGGATTGGGCGAAGGATCATCATGAGTCCGCTTGCTCCCTTATAAATAACGGTAAATAAAATTCGTAGGGCAAACAATGCTTGCCCTCGGTAGATTGGCTAAAACAGCTTATGCGTTTACTACGCTTGCAACTGCTTTTTCAAAACGTGCCATACCTTCGCGAATATCCGCTTCTGGGATAACAAGAGACGGTGTAAAACGAACAACGTCAGCACCTGCCACTAATGACATTAGACCTTGTTCAGTACCGGCTACTAAAAACTCTTTAGCGCGGCCTTTATATTGCTCATTCACAACAGCACCAATTAATAAACCTTTACCGCGAATTTCGCTAAATACGTTGTATTTTTCGTTTACCGCTGCAAGAAGTTCGTTAAATAAAGCTGCTTTTTCTTTTACACCAGCAAGTACGTCGGGTGTGTTAACAGTATCAAATGCGGCTTCGGCAACAGCACATGCAAGCGGGTTACCGCCGTAAGTAGAACCATGAGTACCTACTTTTAGATGCTGTGCAATATCTGTTGTAGTCAACATTGCGCCAATTGGGAAACCGCCGCCTAATGCTTTTGCTGAAGTTAAAATATCAGGTACTACATTTAAACCTTGGTATGCGTACAAGTCACCTGTACGGCCAACACCTGTTTGTACTTCATCAAAAATAAGTAGCGCATTGTGTTTAGTACATAAATCGCGAACTTGCTGAGCAAACTCGTCAGTTGGTGAAACAATACCGCCCTCGCCTTGCAGTGGTTCCATCATTACGGCACATGTTTGGTCGCTAATTAGCGCTTCAAACGCGGCTAGATCGTTGTAATCACAATGTACGATGTCACCCGGCTTAGGACCAAAACCATCTGAGTATGCCGCTTGGCCACCAACAGTTACAGTAAAGAATGTGCGACCGTGGAAACCTTTGTTGAATGCGATGATTTGTGATTTTTCTGGGCCAAACTTATCAAGTGCAAAACGACGCGCTAATTTAAGTGCGGCTTCGTTTGCTTCTGCGCCAGAGTTAGCAAAGTAAACTTTTTCACCAAAAGTGGCATCAACCATTTTTTTAGCTAGGCGAAGCGCCGGCTCATTAGTCATAACATTTGATAAATGCCAAATTTTTTCGCCCTGTTCTTTTAATGCACCTACTAAAGCAGGGTGACAGTGGCCAAGACAGTTAACAGCAATACCACCAGCAAAGTCGATAAACTCTTTGCCTTGTTGATCCCATACGCGAGAGCCTTCGCCTCGAACAGGAATTACGCTTGAAGGTGCGTAGTTAGGAACCATTACGTGATCAAATAATTCGCGATTGACTGTCATTTTATTTCCTCTTAATTGTGATCTACACAAAGCATAAATAAGTGTTTGATTAAAATATTAACCAAGCTTTTGAGTACGTTCAGGTGTCTGTTGGGTACAAAAAATTGCTTTGTGGTTCAATTTTCAGACGCCCATTATTTCAGAATTAGTGGTAGCTGTCTCGTTAAAAACTTTCATGTAACCCTTGAAAATAAAGGGCTTAAGATATTATTTCATAGATAGTGAATAACTATTTGCATACCTAAACACACTTATTTTTTATCAACTAACCGCATCAGTAGTGACCTACATAGGCTTTTACCACTAAATAACTTTACGGATGAATCAGTGGGAATGAATGAATAGTCGTAAAAAAATTAACAAAAAATTTAATTTTTTAGTCAATTTGAATAGCAAGATTGGTAAAATTGCTTGTTTGAAGGGTTTTTAGTTCCGTTTTAGTGAACTGAAAATACGAAAACCACGCTGCCGTTTCGTCGGGCTCAATTAGTTGGTGTTCTTTTAAAATTAAGTACTGGGAGTAACACCGCGCTTTTAACATGACCTGCGTTAACGGTAAGGCACTATCGCCTTTATTTACGCCATTTTGTAGCTGTTCCATCACGCCTTTAAATGGCAAATATTTAAAGGCCATTTTGTCGATGACTCGCGCACTAACCTGAATTGACTTATTGCACAGCAGTGTAGTTAAAAATAAAGGGTCGGGCTTTAGCTCTAATAATGCTGTGTGGAGGTCTTTTTGGTTTTCTTGGCGTGCTATTTGTACTTTTCGTTGCCAAACCTGCTCAAAGGTTTTTAAGTACAAACGTACCAGCGTAATACGCCCTACATCTAATAACATACCCAAGGTAAATGCGTGTATCTCGTTTACGTCGTTTATTTCTGCAATTTTTTGCGCGGCAATGGCGTTGGCCATTGCGCTGTCTCTTAGCCTACGTTTTAGTAACGAAAAAGGCTCGGTACTATGGGGCATCCAATGGCGAACTGCAAATGTGGGAATCACTAACTGTAAGTTATCAAGCCCTATGTAACGCAGAGCAAGTGCGGGGCTGTCTACTTTTACCGCGGTATTTTTTTTACTACGCTGGTTTCGGTAATACGGGAGGTTAACCAACGTGACCAATTCGCGCCCTAGCCAGCTTAAATCGTTTACTAACGGCTCTAAACGGCCAACTGAGGCCGACTTTACAGCTAATATATCTAAAATAGTGGCAACGCTGTCTTCAATCCCTATTGTTGTTTGAATCACTGCGTCCATATCTTCGAGCTGTTTAAATATAGCTGTTTCAATTACTTTATGAAGCTGTTCGCTGGCTTGTGCACGGTACTTATGATGAGCGGTACTTGTTTGCTTACGCTTTTGTTGCGCTGACACTTCAACCTGCAACAAGGTACGCTGCTTCATAGGCTCGCCGTAATCAATATCTAAGGTATGAATAAACCCAATTTGCTGATGCGCAAAACTATGACCCAACAGCAAATCGTGTGCCCGTTGATCAAGTATTTTTGCTGTACGCTGTTGTTGTGCAAGTTCAGTCATAGTGCTCGTTAAATAGTAAGTATTGAATACGTTCAGTGTTATTAGACTAGAAGCGAGTTAAAAAGTTATCAAGCAGCGTTAATCCCTGCTCGGTTAAAATAGCTTCCGGGTGAAACTGCACCCCTTCAATTGCTAACTCTTTGTGTTGCATGCCCATTATTTCGTCAAACTCACCTTGCGGTGTTTGTGTCCACGCTGTTATTTCAAGTTCGTTGGGCAACGACTGCGCTTTAACCACCAGCGAGTGGTAACGACAAACCGTTAACGGATTAGCTAATCCTTTAAAAACACCTTTATTGGTGTGCGTTATGGGAGATGTTTTACCATGCATTACTTTTTTAGCGCGCACTACATCCCCGCCTAAAGCTTGGGCAATCGTTTGATGTCCCAAGCAAATCCCTAATATAGGGAATTGGCCTTTTAGGTGTTCAACTACACTTAACGATATACCAGCTTCATTCGGTGAGCAAGGACCCGGAGAGATAACTATATGCTCCGGATTAAGTTGTTTAATTTGCGCAATGCTCAACTCGTCATTACGTTTTACTAATACGTCTTGATCCAATCGCTGAAAGTACTGCACTAAGTTATAGGTAAACGAATCGTAGTTATCGATCATTAAAAGCATGTAATTAAGTACTCAATAAAGATAGTTATCGGGAGTATTTAGGCGTGTTGCATTCTAACCCAAGCCGTTATGAGTGTCAGTGATTTGCAGCTAGATAAATAGTAATTCCCTCTTTAGCATGACGTAACACTTACTTACCCTATTAAATTTTTGATGCGAGTGGTTGAATTCCCCTTATTTAAACCCAAGCTCATTAAGTGACAGCTTATTTTGTGTAAGCTTATTTTTTACTAAGGAGCGACTATGTTAGGCGAAGACCATTCATTAACAAACGACTTTCCTGAGCACATAAACACGATAAATACGTTGAACAAAAGTGATGCTAACTTTGCAGAAAAAGCCGAGCAGTACAATAAACTAGATAAAGAAATAAGAATATTAGAATTGGACGGTGCGCCTATTAGCGATGAGCAAATGCACCAGCTAAAACACGACCGTTCTGAATTAAAAGATTGGTTGTATCAGCGTTTAATAAACGCACAATAAATATAAAATTCCAAAAACAAAAAAGAGTTCGCCATTTTAAAGTGGTGAACTCTTTGTTTGTCTTCAATGAAACTTTATACGGTGTATAACTAGGTAATACACTCTATAACCAACGCTCAAATTGCGTTAGCTATATTGCTAGCTGTAATAACTTTAAATCGAGTGCATCTATTAGCTGTTGATTTTTAGCGTCATTCAATGCATCTGCATGAGGGGCTGAAAAGCACTCAGCGTCATTATCAAAGTAAAGCCCTGTTGAATTACTAAACTCATCGCTTAGTGCAGCGCGGCAAAATATATCAGCACCTAACTTTAAATCGCCACCATTAAGGCCGTATGCGTCTTTAACCATTTTGCTGCCTAGTAGTGACTTAGGGTTAACCGATACCACCAATGGACCATTACCCTTAAGTTTTAAACCCATATGACGCGACCACATTGTAATTGCCAATTTGCTTTGTGCGTATGCTGCGTTATCTGACAAAAAGCTTTGCCCAATCAGTGCATCTAGGTTGACTGTTGCTTGCGCCGCTGACGACACGTTAACAATTCGCCCTTGGGTATCAAAAAGCGGTAATAGTAAAGTTGTTAATAAATAAGGCGCTAATGTGTTTACTGCAAATCGTGCATCAAGACCATCTGCAGTTTCAGGGTTGTCGAGCTTAAACACACCTGCATTATTAATAAGTACATCTAAGTGTTCATGGTCGGCTGTAATTTGTTTAGCCAGATTACGCACCTGCGCCATTTCACTCAAATCGGCCACGTAAGTTTGTGTGCTTGCTTGCGGATAATCGTTGTTGAGTAAAGTGTGTACTTTATTGAGCTTTTGAGCATTACGCCCGTGAAGAAGAACGGTATGACCTTGCGCTAGCAGCATTTTAGCTGTTTCAAACCCAATGCCGTCTGTTGCACCTGTGATTAAAATTTTTTTGTTCATACCTAGCTCCATGTTATGTAATACAGCGCTTACACATTTAACGAATTACGATTGTGAAATAATAGCATTGCCATCTTTGAATGATAATTAGACCGTTGTTGAATCAGTTTATAGAAAATATTAATAAAGTGACGGCGATAGCAGTGAATGTTTTTTAATCATTTATTTGAATTTTGAACAATTCATAACTATTGTTTTTAAACTTCCTTAATAGTAGTATTTATCATATAAATATATTTTCGAGAAAACACATGAAAGTTTTAGTGACTGGCGGCATGGGTTACATAGGTAGCCACACATGTATTGCATTACATGAAGCAGGCATTACACCTGTAATTTACGATAACTTATCTAATGCGAGCCCTCGTGTACTTGATCAACTCGAAAAAATTACAGGTACACGTTTTGAATTTATTTTAGGTGATATTCAAGACGAGCAGCAGTTTAAACTTGCGCTTAAGCACACTCAGGCTGAGGCTGTATTTCATTTTGCAGCATTAAAAGCAGTAGGTGAATCGACCGAGCAACCACTGCGTTACTACCAAAACAATGTATCGGGCACATTAAGCATGCTACAAAACATGCAAGATGAAGGTGTTAATCATATAATTTTCAGCTCATCGGCCACTGTTTATGGCGAGCCAGACTACCTGCCTATTGATGAAAAGCACCCAATACGCGCAACCAATCCTTATGGTTGGACTAAAGTCATGGTAGAACAAGCCATGCAAGATGTATGTAATGCCAACAGCAACTTTATGTGCATAGCACTGCGTTACTTTAACCCAGTAGGCGCACACCCAAGTGGTTTATTGGGCGAAAGCCCAAATGGTATTCCAAATAATTTAATGCCATTTATTGCTCAAACTGCGGTAGGTAAACGTGAGGTCGTTAATATTTTTGGTGACGACTACGACACCGAAGATGGTACTGGCGTGCGCGATTACATTCACGTTTTAGATTTAGCTAAAGGCCATGTAGCGGCATTTATGCAACATAAATCAGATACCGCCTTTCATGCATACAACTTAGGCACAGGCCAAGGCTATTCAGTGCTTGATATGATCAACGCATTTAGCGCATCAGCAGGCAAAGCTATTCCGTATAAAAGTGCACCGCGCCGTGCAGGCGATATTGCCTGCAATTACGCTGATGCCACAAAAGCGCAAACTACCCTTAACTGGCACGCAGAACTAACACTGAGCGACATGACCACCGATACATGGCGCTGGCAAACTAATTACCCAAGTGGGTTGGAGAGTTAATATGGCTTTATTAGAAAGTACTCACAGACGTAAAAACCCGCTAACGGGGCGCTGGGTATTAGTTTCACCGCATCGTAATAACCGCCCATGGTTAGGCGCAACCGAAGCCGTTAACGAAACAGTATTGCCAAAGCATGACGAAAGCTGCCCGCTTTGCCCAAGCAATACACGAGCAAATGGCGACAGCAACCCAGACTACAAATACACCCATGTTTTTAAAAATGACTTTGGCGCACTAACGCCCAATGCCAGCGAACAATCACAAAGCGTAGAGTCAGATAGCGATTTATTTATTGCTGATGAAGCAAGCGGCGAATGCCGCGTGATTTGCTTTTCGCCAGAACATAACAAAACATTACCAGAGCTTGAGCACGATGCCCTGCATGCCGTAGTAAAAACGTGGAAAGACAACTATACCGAGCTTGCACAGCAATACGAGTGTGTTCAGGTATTTGAAAACAAAGGCGAGATCATGGGGTGCTCGCAGCCCCATCCGCATGGCCAAGTATGGGCGCATTCGCACCTATCTACTGAAATAGAAGCCGAAGATACTCAGCAGCGTGCTTATTTTGATAAACACGGCACTGCTATGCTTGCCGACTATGTAAAAAAAGAACAAGTCGATAAAACCCGTGTCGTATTTGAGAATGAACACTGGCTTGTTGTGGTGCCTTTTTGGGCGGCATGGCCTTTTGAAACACTGCTTGTAACTAAAGACAACATTCAAAACTTTAGTCAGCTTAGTGATGTACAAACCGATTCACTCGCTCAGGCATTAAAAGTATTAACCACTAAATACGACAACGTATTTAACTGCAGTTTCCCTTACTCTATGGGGTGGCATAATGCTCCAGCAAATCGTGGCTCTGATGAGCAACACTGGCGCTTACATGCACACTTTTATCCGCCACTACTTCGCTCTGCCACCGTTAAAAAACATATGGTTGGCTACGAAATGTTAGGCGAAAGTCAGCGCGATTTAAGCGCAGAAACAGCCGCGTCTATTTTAAAAGCAGCAAGCACTACACACTATAAAAATACAGCAGGACACACAGATGAAGCTTAATGAATTTCAACACCACTTTTTATCACTGTACGGTGCCCCTGCTCAGGGTATTGCAGCTGCACCAGGACGTGTAAACCTAATCGGTGAGTTTACTGACTACAACGACGGCTTTGTATTTCCGTGCTCATTAGAGTTTCGTACCCAAGTGATGTTTAAAGAGCGCGACGATAATACGATTACCGTGCAGTCACTCAATTACCCAGGCGAGCAAGACAGCTTTAACGTTGACGAACCGATTAGCGAAGGTCAGTCGCAATGGGGAAATTATATTCGCGCCGTTGCATTCGTATTAAAACGCGCAGGCCACACCTTACGCGGTGCTGATTTACTTATTGATAGTAACTTACCGCAAGGTAGTGGTTTATCATCATCGGCAGCATTAGAAGTGGCTGTGGGTGGTATGTTTAACCATATTGCACAGCTTGGTTTAAGCGAAGAAAAAATTGCACTACTAGGGCAAGAAGCTGAAAACGACTTTATGCATTGCCAGTGTGGCATTATGGATCAGCTCATTTCGGCAAAAGGCGAAAACGGCCACGCATTACTAATAGATTGCGAAAATTTGGCAACTAAGTCTGTGAAAGTGCCTGATGACTTAAACATTGTTATTGTAAACTCTAACTACCCTCGTAAATTAGTAGACAGCGAATACAATCAACGCCGTATTGATTGCGAACAAGCTGCTGAAAAAATGGGAGTTAAAACACTTCGCCAAGCAACTATGGCTAAGCTAGATGCTGTTAAAGCACAACTTAGCAATAACGAATACAAACGTGCGCACCATGTAATTAGCGAAAACGACCGCGTTATCGCCGCAACTACAGCATTGCAAGCCAATGATATGGAGCAACTTCGTGAATTGATGGCTGCATCGCACCAATCACTTAAACACGACTTTGAAGTAACGGTACCCGCAACGGATGGCTTGGTAGAAATTTGTAAAGAAGCCATGAGTGAGCGTGGCGCAGTGCGCATGACCGGTGGTGGTTTTGGGGGAGCAATAGTGTGTTTATGCCGCGATGCAGAAGTACCGCTAATTAAAGCCGCCGTTGAAAAACATTACTTTGAACGCTTTAACTTATACGCAGATATTTATGTGTGCTCAGCAGGCTCAGGGTTACAAATAACGTCTTTTTAAAAGTAGGTATCAATATGGCAAAGGTTAACTGGGGTATTATTGGGTGTGGCAATATTGCTCACACCTTTGCTAAAAGCATTGCGCATTGCGCTGATGCTCAGCTTATTGGCGCAGCCTCAACTAGTGAGCAGCGCGCAAACGAGTTTGCCACACATTATTCAATTAAAGGCTATGAAAGCTACCAAGCCCTTATGCAATGCCCAAACATTGATGCCATTTACATTGCAAACACTCACGACCAACACTTTCAAAGCATCGCCCAATGCTTGATGCATAATAAGCACGTACTAAGTGAAAAACCTATTACCGTTAATGCACAGCAATTAAAAAACTTAACCGCACTGGCCGAGCAAAAAGATTGTTTTTTAATGGAAGGAGTGTGGATGCGCTTTTTACCCGCCATTATAAAATTAGAGCAGCTACTAAGCCAAGCAGCTATTGGCAAAGTACATACCGTGCAGGCCAACTTTAGTTTACCCGGCACCTTTGCCAACACCCACCGCTTAATGAACCCAAATACAGCAGGTGGCGCTTTGCTTGATTTAGGGATTTACCCGCTATCGATTGCTGATGTGGTTTTTAATAAAGCCCCTGAAAAAATCAGCTCATTTGTGCATAAGGCAGATACAGGTGTAGATGCGCGAAATATTACCATGCTCGATTATGGTAATGGTCAGTTCGCACAACTTAGCAGCGCACTTGAGCAAAACGGTCCAACCGAAGCATGTATTACCGGTGAACATGGCTTTATACGCATACCTTGGTTTGTAGGTGCAAAAGGTCTTGAGCTTCATATTAATGGGCAAGCTATTCAACATTTTGACTACCCATTTAGTGATGATGAAAACTTTAAATTTGAAATTGATCACGTTACTGAGTGCATACTAAATAAACAAATACAAAGCTCTATATTACCACTGAGCACAAGCTTACGGGTTATGACGATGATGGATAGCCTAAGAGCCCAATGGCAGATTGAATATAGCGCGACTGTCGAATCTCATGACATAAATTAATAAAAATACACGCAACAAGGATACACAATGACAACGACACACCGTTTAAAAACGCTTTCAAAAGCAATGTTATTAGCCACGGCCAGTTTAACTACCGGTGCGGTATTTGCCGAATCAAATAAGCCTGAGCAACTTTATCCGCCAATAACCAGCGAAGTGCTCCCTGAATTAGCAACTAAAGGCACCTATAAAGTAGGTGTAAAAACCCTAGACTTAGTTAATCCAGCGCAGTTTGATCCCGCAACGCAAAGCCAAAAAGATCGCCCTTTAAAAGTTGAAGTGTGGTATCCAGCAGATAGTAAGGCAAACAAACCACTAACCAGCTACACAGATATAACACGCTCAGGCAAACAATTTACCTTACAGGCCGATGCACAGCGTGATGTTGATATAAGTAACGCCGATAACTACCCAGTTGTAGTACTTTCGCACGGTTATACCGGCTACCGCACAATTATGTACTACCTTGGCGAGCACTTAGCCTCGCATGGCTACATAGTTGTTGCACTTGATCACACAGACTCCACAAACGCCCATGTAGATTTTAAAAACGCGCCCTTTGCGGGCTTTTTTAGCACCTTGATTAATCGCTCACGCGATCAGCAATTTGTGATTAATTATTTTAACGAACAAAGCAACTTTGCAAGCGAGCAAGTAGATCAAACTAGCGCAGGTGTTATTGGCTACTCTATGGGTGGATTTGGTGCGGTTAATACAATTGGTGGTTGTTATGCCTTTAACGAGCAAACTACAGCCATGTTTACGGGAATGACTGACCCTGCTCAAATTAAACAAGTACAGCAACTACTTAATAGCTGTGCAGGCGGGCAATATCAAAACCCGCAAGTAGACCCTCGTATAAAAACAATGGTGGCTATCGCACCTTGGGGTGGACAACATAACTTATTTGACGCTAAAGCAATGAAAAACATTAAAGTGCCTTCACTTTATATTGCAGGTGACTTAGATGATATTTCTGGTTTTGAAGGCATTAAAAATCTTTACAACCAAACTGGCAGTGCCGACAAGTACATGCTTACTTATAAAAATGCCCGCCATAATATTGCACCGCACCCAGCCCCTGCTATTGCCCAAAGCAGTAGTGAATTAGATTTAGGTCATTACTACGAGCCATCGTGGTCATTGCGTACCATTAACGAAATAAATAAACACTTCGTACTTGCCATGATGGATTGCCATGTAAAAGACATAAGCAGCCAGTGTAAGTACTTAGATTTACCTCAAAATGGCGACCAAGCCATAGTTGATGGTAAGCCACTACCACAATGGTATGGCTTTGATAACCGCTTCTCTTCAGGTATGGATTGGCAACAAAGTAAACCACGCGGTAAGTAATACTTAATTTAAGCGGCTATAAAACTTAATAGCCGCCTTCGCCTTAAAACCAGACTGAAATAAAAAACCTTTTATATAAATGAGTTAACACACAATATAAAAATGTTTGTTTTTTAATCGGCTATTTTAAGAAAAAACCATTGCCATTAACCTTCGTTAAAGGCAATCTAGTCATATATAAGATAAGATAAATAACACAAATATCATGTCAAAATACATACTCTCAATTGATCAAGGAACCACAAGCTCTCGGGCCATCTTGTTTACAAAAGATGCAGACGTTTTTGGGTCAGCACAACAAGAATTTTCACAGCATTTTCCAAAAAATGGTTGGGTTGAACATGACCCAAACGATATTTGGCAAACCGTGCTTAGCACAAGCCGTGAAGTGTTATCTAAAAACGACGTAAAGCCTGATGAAATTATTGCTATTGGTATCACCAACCAACGTGAAACGACCTTGGTATGGAACAAAAAAACCGGTAAGCCAGTGTATAACGCCATTGTTTGGCAAGACCGCCGTACCAGTGATTATTGCGAAAGCCTAAGCACTGACGAACTTTGCCAAACTATTAGCGACAAAACAGGCTTATTGCTCGACCCTTATTTTTCTGCCACTAAAGTACGCTGGATTTTAGACAACGTAGAGGGCGCACGTGCACAAGCCGATGCTGGCGAACTGGCCTTTGGTACCGTTGATACTTATTTATTATGGCACCTAACAGGTGGACAAGAGCATCGCACCGATGCCACTAATGCCTCGCGCACCATGTTATTTAATATTCATACACAGCAATGGGATCAAGAGTTACTCGACTTATTTGATATTCCTGAATCTATGCTCCCTCAAGTGATGGACTCAGCAGACGAGTTTGGCTCAACCAGCGAAGATATTTTTGGCGCGCCAATACGCGTATGTGGTATTGCAGGCGATCAGCAAGCTGCGCTTGTTGGTCATGCTTGCTTTGAACAAGGTATGGCTAAAAGCACCTATGGTACGGGCTGTTTTTTAATGCTGAATACGGGCGAAAAAGCCCTTACATCTAAGAACCGCTTACTGACTACGGTTGCTTATAGATTAAATGGCAAACCCACTTACGCCATTGAAGGCAGCATTTTTATGGCGGGTGCCACTATGCAGTGGATTGTTGAAGGCTTAAAACTGTTGAGTCATGCAGGCGAAAGTGAATCGCTAGTGAAAGATGTACCACTTGATCATGGGGTATTTTTAGTGCCTTCGTTTACAGGTTTAGGCGCACCCTATTGGGACCCTAACGCACGTGGTGCAATTTTAGGCTTAACCCGCGACTCTGGCATCAGCACTATTGTTGCCGCAGCTTTGCAATCGGTGGGTTATCAAACCAAAGATTTACAAAAAGCAATGGAACGTGATGGACTTCGCCCAAGTGTACTACGCGTAGATGGCGGTATGGTTAAAAATAACTGGGTACTGACCTTTTTATCTAACATTTTAGGTGCAACCGTAGAGCGCCCAACAGTCACCGAAACCACCTCGTTAGGCGTTGCTTATTTAGCCGGCTTGCAAGCAGGTATTTACGAGTCAACTGAGCAACTCGCTAAAATGTGGACCTGTGACCGTCGTTTTGAGCCAACAATGAGTGCTGATGAACGTAATGATTTATACGCAAAATGGCAGCACTGTGTAGCGCAAGTTAGGCTATCTAGCGACGATTGCCAACAACAATAATGTATGCAGCCGCTAATGAAATTTAGCGGCTTCTAAACCAGCTCAAACGCTATTTAAAAGCGCGTTTTACGCAGTTTGATTTTAAAAAGATCAGGCTAAAAAATTTAAAATCAAAAAGCACGGTTAGCTATTGTCAAACACTAACGGTCGCTTTATGATGGCATATGTCTTATTTATATTACAAATAAAAAGGTTAGCTCACAGTGGAATTAGCAGATAACGAATACGACCTACTCGTCGTCGGTGGTGGTGTAAACGGCACTGGAATAGCAGCTGATGCAGCTGGCAGAGGTTTAAAAGTACTTTTGTGCGAACAATCGGACCTTGCTTGTGCGACATCATCAAATAGTTCTAAGTTAATCCACGGTGGTTTACGTTACCTTGAGCATTATGAATTTAGATTAGTAAAAGAAGCTTTAGCTGAACGAGAAGTGCTGCTTAAAAATGCCCCTCATATTATGTGGCCACTTACTTTTAGATTACCGCATCAGTCGCATTTACGCCCTGCATGGATGATCCGCATTGGCTTGTTTATGTACGACAACCTAGCCAAACGCGAAACACTGGCCGGTTCTCGAGGTATTAAATTTGGCGAAAATAGCGTGCTAGAGCCATCTATTGTAAAAGGTTTTGAATACTCAGATGGATGGGTTGATGACTCTCGTTTAGTTATTTTAAATGCCCTTTCTGCACAAGAAAAAGGCGCTACCATTGCTACACAAACCAAATGTGTAAACGCTAAACGTGAGCAAAATAAATGGCAGGTAACGCTTGAGCAACAAAATACTAAAAGTAAATACACTGTATCAGCTAAAGGCATTGTTAATGCAGCAGGTCCGTGGGTTGCAAAATTATTTGATGAAGCGCTAATTGAAAAATCACCACAAAATATTCGCCTTGTAAAAGGCAGCCACATTGTAGTGCCTCGCATTCACAACGAGAAAGAAGCCTATATTTTACAAAATAAAGATCAAAGAATTGTATTTGTTATTCCATTTGAAGATGACTATTCGTTAGTTGGCACAACCGATGTAGAGCATAACGGCGCAGCTCAAGATGTTAAAATTAGTGATGAAGAAATCGATTACTTAATCGATATTACTAACAGCTACTTTAAAAATCATATTAAACGCGAAGACATAGTTCATACTTTTTCGGGTGTACGCCCGCTACTAGATGACGAATCTATTAATGCGCAAGCCGTAACACGTGACTACAAGCTAGAGCTTTCAAGTGAGGGTAAACACACTCCATTATTAAGCGTATTTGGTGGGAAAATTACTACTTACCGTAAACTAGCAGAAGCCGCTGTTGATAAGTTAGAAGACTTTTATCCGCAAATGGGTAAAGCATGGACTAAACACAGCGCATTACCTGGTGGCGACTTTGATAATGTTGAAGCACTGACTCAAGAGCTTAAATCTTTATACAACTGGCTACCAGAAGTGACGTTGAAGCGTTTTGTGCGTACGTATGGCACACGTACAAAAATTATTTTAGGTAATGCCACACAACTCAGTGATTTAGGACATGACTTTGGCCATGGATTATTTGCTGCTGAAGTTGATTACTTACTAAAAGAAGAGTGGGCTGGTAATGCTTACAACATTTTATGGCGTCGCAGTAAACTGGGTTTACGTTTTAGCGATGAGCAGATTACAGTTTTAAATAATTATATTGAAACACGCTGATTAATAAGCTGTTTCATTATCACTATTTCCCGTTTTCCCCTTTATAGTTAACAAGCTATAAAGGGGTTTTTATTATTAACTATTCAGCCGACTGGTATAAATAGTTAAACCCACTAAGCGTTGCCGATTTAATATCAAACTCACTACACTGTACCCCTATTTTTGTAAGCGCCTTGGTAAAACACGTGTTAAGTTGCTTAGTACCAATAACCACAACCTGTGTGTTGCTGAGTAGCTGCCATTCACTTGCATAACGTGCTGCGCGTACATCACTGCCTATTAGTACGCCCGATAGGTATGCTTTAGCTTGAACTGGGGTTAGTTCTTTGGACAATTGGCGTGTTCTTACACTAAAAATGCCATGCGCTAAGTTACCGCTATCACTGCCCAAAGTTAAATCGCAGCCTTGTTCAAACGCTTGCCAATCAAATTCACCTTCAGCGCAATCATCAGGAATTAATACGCTTTGATGACATAACAGGTCGTATAACTCACCGGTCATAGCGGTTTTAAAACATATTATTTTACCATTGTTAATTAGTACCCACTTGGTATGCGTACCAGGTAAACACAGTAAAATTTTGCCCGTTTGATACTGCTCGTTTTGTTTTAAAAAACCCAGTATTTGTAATTCTTCACCTCGCATGACATCAATTAGCGTGTTTTGTAACGTGCATTTTGTGCCTGGTAAGGCATTAATGGTGTGCCCTTCACATTCAAAGCTAACAGCAGCATCAAGCAAGCCTTCAGGGTTAATTGGGCACTCTAGATAAGGGGTTTCATGCCAACCAATCGTTGACGTAATTTGGCCTGCAATATAAATAGGTAGTACACCATATTGCGCTGTCCAAGGTGTAATTGCGTGAATGAGTGTTTGTTGAAAATGTTGATTTACTTTTACAACACCAGGACCGTCACATTGATCAATTAACGTTAACTCACTGCCCTCACCTACTTTACACAAGTAAGCACGTAAATGACTTGTGCCCCAGTCAACGGCTATAAACAAAGTTGAAGTAGTCAAACTTTAAAGTCTCCCACCGTCAATTTTAATGCCTTGCCCGGTGATCATACTGCTTTCATCGGCGGCTAAAAAAAGCGCTAAATTAGCGACGTCGTCTGGCGTTACTAATTTTTTAAGCGCCATAGCTTCCATCCATTTTACTTGCTCTTCTTCGGTGAACCAGCTTGCTAATTGGCGCTCGGTTGCAACCCATCCTGGTAATATGGCATTAACGCGAATACCAAACTCACCATAGTCACGAGCGAGTGCTTTGGTCATACCTATTAAACCCGCTTTGGCGGTTACATAACCAGCCATTTGCGGTTGGCCCATAATGGCATTGATAGAGCTAAAATTAATAATACTGCCAGCACCTTCTTGCTGCATAAACGACATAGCCACTTGAGAGGCAAAAAAAGCAGGATTTAAATTAATTTGTAAACACTGGTCCCAATCTTTAACCGTCACGTCTTCACTGGCTTGACGACGGTCGTTTGCCACATTATTTACAAGTACATTTACGCTACCAAGGGCAGCACACGCATCGACCAGTGACTTTTGCAAATCGTTCGAATCAGTGACATCAACTTGCCTGTACCATAAATTAGCATCGGGTAAATCGCTAATGAGCGCTTGCGCGGCTTCATCATCTATATCAATAAATGCTACTTTTGCTTGCTGTTTAACAAACGACTCAACCATGGCTCTGCCAATGCCTGACGCACCACCAGTGATAAAAATAACCTTGCCAGAAAGGCTGTGATATTGAGCTTGAGTGTTCAAAATTAAATTTCCTTGCAGCATGTTTTCAGTTCAACTTAAACCCTTTAAAAACGATTACTTAGAGAAAAAGAGCCAAACCAAGTTGTTATTGCTGTGTTAAAATAATTAGCGATTTAAAAGTTTATACCATATCCTTACGTACATTAATATGATATATGATATATAATTAAGCAATAATGAACTCGGAAATTCGCACGATGAAAACTCAACCTCGCCAAAACTTAACTCACCAACTAACCCATGATTTAGGGTTTGCAATAGTGCGGGGCGTGTATCCTGTAAGCGAAGGGTTACCATCGGAAGCTGATTTATGCGTTAAGTACGATGTAAGCCGCAGTGCAACGCGCGAGGCAGTAAAAATGCTCTCTGCTAAAGGGCTTATCTCATCGCGCCCAAAGCAAGGTATTCGTGTATTACCAGAAAGCAGTTGGAATATGTTTGATACCGACGTGCTTCGTTGGATTTTAAGCAGCAAACCGTCACTATCATTATTAAAAGAATTTACCCAAGTACGTGTTGCACTTGAACCACAAGCAGCCGCGTTAGCCGCAATAAGCGCTACGCCAGAGCAGCTTGCAGAAATTGATAACGCACTTGCGCGCATGGCTGATGCCGATGAAGGGTTAGACGATCCGTTAGAAGCCGACATCGCCTTCCATACCAGTATTTTAGTAGCCAGTAACAACCGATTTTTTGTACAGCTGACTGAATTTATTAGTACGGCTCTCAGAGTGAGTATTCGTTACACTAATCATATTAAAGGTGTACCAGGCGCTGACGTAACTAAACACGCTGATATTTTAGACACAATTAAATCTGGGAATCCCGAGCGCGCTAAAAAAGCGGTCGAAACAATTTTAGAAGAAGCGCTAGAGCTCATCGAATCTAAACTCGATTGATGACTAAAAAAATACCATTAAAAAAGGGAGCTACTTAGCTCCCTTTTTACTGCTTAATATTTTAAGCTTTAGTAAGCTCAAAAATAAGTGATGTTTGCGGAAATGAAATTGGCATTTGTAGGCCAAATTCCATTAACGCTTCACCCGTAAAGGTTTGGCCGTTGACGGCGGCAATAGACGAAGGGCGGTATTCTTCAAACTTAACAGGCCACACTAAATTAAGTGTGTACTGTGTATCTGCATCCAAACCAACAAAACGAAGCTTATTAGGCGCAGTACGCGGTGTTTCGCGCACGCTGTTATACGCAAATAACGCTTTTGATTTTTGCTCGTCGATTAAACCAAAGTTAATTGATAAATCGTTGCTATCGAGGCGGTACAAATCGGCAGCATGAATAAATTCACGGTGCTCTTTGTGCAGCGCAATAGCCGCTTTAAGCGCATTGTATTCGTGATCGGTCAGCTCACGTGGGTCCATTTCAATTCCCATATGGCCAAACATGGATACCGCAGCACGCATTTCAATGCTCACATTACGCCCTGTAATATGACAATCACGTGGGCCTACGTGTGCACCCATAACCGACGATGGGAAGAAGAACGAACAACCACGTTGGATTTCAAGACGGTCAAGCGCATCGTTAGAATCTGACGTCCATACACGGTCTGTGTGTGCAAGCACACCATAATCTACACGTGCACCACCTGACGAACAGCTTTCTATTTCAAGGCCTGGATGCGCCGCTTTAATGCGATCGATTAAGCGATACAGCGCCAGTGTTTGCTGATGTACCGCAGGCTTACCATCAAAATTACCCGCATGGTTAATATCGCGGTTCATATCCCATTTAATATACTTAATCGTTGGGTATTCAACTAAAATGTCATCAATCGCTTTGTATAGGTATTCAACAACCTCAGTGCGCGTTAAATCAAGCACTAGCTGGTTTCTAAAGCTAAGTTGCTCGTTATTTTCTGAGCCTAATACCCAATCAGGATGAGCGCGGTATAAGTCACTATCTGGGTTTACCATTTCAGGTTCAAACCAAATACCAAATTCCATACCTAAGCTATTTACATGATCGATTACTGGCGATAAACCATCTGGGTAAATTTCGTAATCAACTGTCCAATCACCTAAGCCTGCAAAATCACCGCGGCGACCTTTAAACCAACCATCGTCCAGAACAAAACGCTCAATACCTAATGGTGCTACTTTATCGGCTAACTGCTTAAGCGTATCTACATCGTGGTCAAAATAAATACCTTCCCACGTGTTGTAATGCACCGGGCGTGTTTTTTCGCGCTGTGCTTGGCTAAGTAAATTAGCCTTAACAAACTGATGAAAATTACGCGAAAGCGCGCTAAAGCCGTCGCTCGAAAACGAGCCATAAATACGTGGACTTTGATACGTTTGCCCTTTAGCAAGTGTTAGCTCGCCCGGTAATAATAACTCACCCATTTGCACATAACGGCGCCCTTCTGGTAGTAGCTCAGCGCGTAGCTTGTTGTTACCACTCCAGCCTAAATGAAAGCCATAGCACTCGCCTTGTTGCTCGCCTGCGCCTTCGCTATGAACTAATAAACCAGGGAATACATCGTGCGATGTTTTACCTTTACGGTTTTCACGTACAAAGCTGCCTAGTACTAAATCGACAGATTGACGTTGAAACTCGTTTGACCAACGCCCTTCAAAACTTATAATTTTGTTCACGCTATCAGGTAGCTGGAATGTGGGTGCTGCACAAAAATTAACGCTGAGTGGTGAGTCACTTAAATTAGTTAATACCGTATGCGCGCTTAACACATTAGTGTTGTTATCAAGCGTAATACTATGAACGACTTCAATTCCACGTAATGTATCTTCACTTACAAACTCAAGCGTTGATGATGATGGCTGGCGAACGTCTTTTAACTTTGGTCCTACAGACCAAGCAATAGAGTCATTTACAAGCTCAAGCCCAGGTGCACCTGTAAAGCCCTCACCTAATAATGGAGAAAGAGAAATAGGTGCTTCTTCAACTACGGCACATTTTACTTCTTGACGAGTAGCAAGCTGAGTAAGCATTAGCTCAGTTGTTTGCTCTGATAGGCGTTTCCCAAAATAAAGTAACGCAGGTGTTTTACTTTGACAGTTGAAAATAACGGTGCTGTTTACACTGTCTAATCGATAAAATGATTTAGTGTTGGCCATGATTTTCCTATCCTCTTATTCATTGTGTGAGTGATTAATATACCGAGATGATGTTAGCGATAGGCGTTAACGCGATCTCTAAAGTGTTCAGGCACAATCTATCAGACAGCGACCATCAATAATAGTATATATCATATAAATTGAGTTTTAATAGTTTTTCTATCGCAAATACTGAGATAAAACCACTGGATATACCACTTAGGTTTCACTTAATGGTTAACTATAGTGGTAATCACATTGTTTAAAATAAAAAATCGGCCAAAGCTATACTTTGGCCGATTGTATTAACGTCGGTTAGTTAACGTTTATTCTTTAACTGCGTTATCAATCGCAGGTGATTTACCCGCCCATTGTGCGGTTAACCCAAACACAACTTTATTCACTATTAACGCAAAGGCTACACATACAATAAGTGTAATTGGCATTAGGTGAATGTAATGAATGGTTGTATGCAGCGGTGAATTTTCGAATGTCAGCATGCCATACATAACAACACCTAAAATAACCGCAGCGATACCTGCGCGCGCATCCACATTTTTAAATAATAAGCCCACTACAAAAATTGAGAATATAGGCATACTTAACAAGCCGTTTAACTGTTGTAGTAAGTTAATAATGCTGTCGGCTTGCTGATAAATTGGCACAAGCACAAGCGTTAAACTGGTAAGTAATAACGTAACATAGCCACTTAGCTTTACTACACTTGGCTCTTTATTAAAGTACGCTTCGTGAATATCACATACATAAAGTGCAGTGGCAGAATTTAATAAGCTGTTATAAGTAGAGAGTACTGCCGCTGCCATTGCTGCCGCAAATACACCTGTTAACCATGCTGGCATTACATCGCCAACAATACGGCCGTATGCAGCATCACCAATATCGCCATATAACTTGTAAGAAATAATACCTGGTAGTACAACAATTGCCGGTACGATTAAAAAACGAATACCCGCTGCTGCAAATATACCTTTTTGCGCCTCTTTAACATTAGGTGCCGCCATAGCACGTTGTGTAATAGTTTGGTTAGTACCCCAATAGTACATTTGAATAAATAACATACCTGTTAATAAGGTTGGCCAAGGTATAGGTGAATCAGGCCCGCCAATTAGTGTTAACCGCTCCTGTGGAATACCGCTAAAGTCGTAATCAATTGCGTTAAGCGCTAAGAACACGACAAGTATTGCCATACCTAGCACCAGTAGCCCGTTGTATGTATCTGACACAGCAACTGCGCGTAACCCACCAAAAAAGGCATAAATAGCGCCTACAATGGCAAAAGCGGTTGCTATATACATTAATGGAATATCAACTTTAAACATGGTTTGCATAAATAGCGCACCGGAATAAATGACCGCTGGCATATAAATTAATGCATTTCCTAAAAAGAACAAACCACCAATAACGGCGCGAATATGCTTATTGTTGTAGCGCTTTTCTAATAACTCAGTGGTTGTTGTGCAGTTATATTTGTAATAAACAGGGATAAATACTTTAGCTAAAATAATCAGGCCAATAATGGCCGCTAATTCCCACCAAACCAATAAAGCCATTTGGTTACCATTCATTCCAACAAGTTGGTCGGTACTTAAATTAGTAAGGGTGATTGAACCTGCGACAAACATCCACGTTAAGCCGCCGCCTGCTAAAAAGTATTCTTTAGTTTGGCTTTCCCCATTATTTCTGTTTTGTCCACGGCACTTCCAATAGGTAAGCCCGCCAATTAAGGCGGTTACAAATATAAAAACCACCAGCTGCAAAATGTTGTCTGACATGTGTGTCTCCTGCGTGCTATACGCAATGTCTTAATAATATAAATGTGCACTTTATAGCGCGTGTGTGTCGCGACTAAGCTCTAATTTTACTTGTGCTAGCGCCATTAAATCTTCGCGCTGATTATGTAGCTTAACGAGTGCATTTAATTGAAACAAAGAAATAAGCATGCTGTTAATAGCACTTAAATACCCTTGCTTTTGTAGCTGTGCGATTGTTGTACTATCTAGAGCTTGTAACTTGTCTTCATCAATCGTGCTTAAACCCTGAACTGTTTGGGTTTCACCCTGTTTAAACTGCAAAACAATATTAATGTCTTTTATTAGCCCTAAACGCACTAACTCTTGAGTAAACTGATAAGTTAAATAATCATTTTTTAAATCATTTTCTAACAGCTTTTGCTGCGAGCTTAGGTATAAACTTGGGTTGCCCTTTGCATCGAATAATGCTTCACCGGAGTGTGTACTGATCGCAGTGTTTTGCTCGTCAATAGCAACAAAGTATTCGCTACTGTTTGCTTCTCGGGTCATTAAATATAATGGCTGAGTTTGCATACATACAGGCGTATAAAGTGCTAGCCATTGATCATTGTTTACTAACAAACTTTGCTGAGCGCTAAAGCTCGTTAGAGCCGATATGGTATAACTACCGTTTTGTGTATTACGCGCTAAAAAGACAGGTAAATCACAGGCGGCTTTTGCTACTTCACTGGCTCTTAAATTAATCAAATGCTGTGTTTTAGCGTATTCAAGCCCTGCGTTTGGGCAAATTTTTACTGCTTGGTGCTTTGTATTTAATAGCTCGCTAATGGCCATAATTACACATCCTTAAACTGGGTTAGCTGCTAACCACTGCTCTATGTAAGCACGGTGTGGCGGCAAAGTTTGCAACATCTGCTGTGTAAGCTGGCTGTTACGTTCAATTATTTGTTTAGCTTGTGCATCTTGTGAGTACAAATATGCTTGCTTTGTAAAATCTGGCTTAAAGCCCATGCCGTATAAAACATACTGGTAGCTCGCTGCTGGAAAAAGCTCAAGCGCCCCATGAAAATCTTGGATAAGTGGGCCTCGGCTTTCCCATAACAGTAAATCATCTTTAAGACTTTGCGGTATAGTGTCTGGGTCAACATGTGCCTGCCAATATGGCTCAGGACGCTTGGTCAGCATGTAATGCAATTTTAAAAAGTCGATAATACGCTGCCAACGATAATCCATTTGTTCGTTGAATCGTTTAGCAACAATCGGCATTACTTTTGTGTCTGCTGGCATATGTTCTGCAACAAAGCGTGATGAAATTTCAACAAGCATAATAGCGGTTGCTTCCAGTGGCTCAACAAACCCAGCTGACATACCCACAGCAACACAGTTTTTATGCCAAAACTTTTCTCGGTAACCTGATTCAAAACTAATTTTACGCGCGGTTAGGCCTTCAGCAGCATCACCTAAATAATTGCGTAGGTTTTGCTCGGCTTCATCGTCTGATAAGAACTTGCTTGAATATACATGCCCTACGCCTCGTCGATGCGTTAGACCAATATCCCAAATCCAGCCTGCGTTTTGTGCAGTGGCAATCGTATGACTCGCAAGTGACTCATCGCCCTCTGCGTAAGGGACTTGCATTGCAAGTGCACTGTCGTTAAATAACACATGGTCCATTTTTTTAAATGGGATATTAAGCGCTTGACCTAATAATAATGAAGAAAAGCCAGTGCAATCGACATATAAATCGGCGTTTATAGTGCGGGTTTGATCTTTTAAGGTCAGGGTATCTATTGCCCCGTCATTATCTAGTTTTACTTCATCGACAGTGCCAATAACATGCTCAACGCCTAACTTGCTTTTACTATGCTGTTTAAGCATTTCAGCAAAGGCGCCCGCATCTAAATGATAGGCGTAATTGCAATTACCTTGATATTCACCTTGCGCAATGCCACGAGGTGCTAAACTAGCCTCACAAATATCGTGTTGAAAATTAGTTTGCTGTGCATAGTCAACAACATTATCTAAATAGGGCGCTAAATCAATGCGGCCATAACCCAGTGGCACTGTAAATGGGTGATAGTAAAAGTCATTATTACCATGCGTCCAATTTACAAATTTTCCACCTTGTTTAAAGGTTGCGTTACATGTTTTAAATACATCGACTTCGCGTAAACCAATTTGTTGAAGTGTGTTTTTCATGGTGGGCCACGTACCCTCGCCGACACCAATGGTTGGAATATCTGATGATTCCACCAACATTACTTTTAAGCCGTCTCCATTTTGGCTTTGATGATACGACGCAATAAGTGCAGCACTGAGCCACCCGGCTGTGCCACCACCAATTACCGCTACTGTTTTTACTGCTTTATTCATAATGGACTACTCTTTGAGTATTTTTGATAACGTTTTAGACAACAAATGCCCGTTAGGGCATTTGTATTTAACGTGGTCTCATTTTAATCAATGTGGTTATCTAATATACATTACCGATAAAATAACCCAATTGGTATTAGTGCCTTTGGCACTGCAATGAAAACAAAGAGGCGATTAATCGCCCCTTTATCAATTAAAACGATCCGCGAATACCAAACGCGTAACGTGAACCATTGTCTTCAACTGAGTAAACCTGGTTAGCAAAACGACCTGTTTGTACTAACTCTTCCTCAGTAATATTGATACCTTCAGCAAATATAGTGAAGTTTTCGTTAATATCGTAGCTTGCACTGATATCCCACTGACCGTAAGTTTCTACGTTCACTGGCTCACCATTGAAGCCATTATCAACTAAGCGTAAAAAGCCTTCACGGTTGTTGTACGCAACACGTGCTTGCCAGTTATCTTGCTCATAAAACAATACTAAGTTTTGTGAGTCACCTAAACCTTCAAGTGCAAATGTTTGTGATGTATCAGAACCAATGCTGATATCGCTATCTACTACTGTAGCATTAGCAATAAAGCCAAAGCCATTCTCAAACATATGAGTTACACCAATTTCGTAACCCGTAACTGTTGCTGACTCACCATTTTGTGGACGCGTTACAGTGTAAACTTCTGAGCTACCAACAAGTTCTTCATCTGTTTGGTCTGTACATGTAGTACACGCAAAATCAGGGCCGTTACGGTCAGACATGGTGTAAGTTTCTGCACCTGTTAACGTAACAATAAAGTCGTCAACTTCTTTACTGAATACCGCAAAGCTAAATAAGTTAGCATCGTTGTAGTACCACTCGTAAGAAATATCCCAGTTTTCAGATTGGAATGGCTTAAGTGCTGGGTTACCGCCACTTGCCGTTAAGTTTTGACGACGAGGTTCGTTAAACGTTGTTGCAGGCGATAACTGCGACATTGTTGGACGAGTAATACTGTCGTACGCTGCAAAACGTAATACCATATTTTCTTGAAGCTCAAGCTTCACATTCAAAGAAGGTAATAAGTTTGAGTAACTTGTACCTTGTGTAATGTTTGTTGCAGGACCAAATACGTTAGCAAATAACGTTGCATCAGATGTAGGTACTACGTCTGTTACAAAACTTTGAACTGCAGACACATCAATATCTGTCTCTGAGTAACGCGCACCCATGTTAACCGTTACAGGCATATCAGCTAGGTCAAAACCTATAGTGAAGTCCATGTATAAGCTAGTGATATCTTCGTTAATTGTGTAACGGTTATTTTGCAGTGTAGGTGTAACAGGGAAACCCTGATCCGCTAGGTAATCAAGCATTTTATCACCGTCGTAGGTGTAGAATGTGTCAATTAAGCCAGGGAAGTAGTTATTTGCTTGGTATGCTTCAAAATCAATTACGTCAGTAGGCGCTTCAGTGCCGTAACCACAAAACTGACATTGGCTACCAAAAATTTGGAAGCTAGACTTTTCGCGCTCTTGACGATAAGCCCCAAAGTTAATGCGCTCTACTGGCCCTTTATCTGGTACATATTCAAAATCGGCTTTCGCTTCTGTAATTTCGTCTTCGTTGGTAAACTGGTTACCCATTTCGTTGTAATGAAGGCGAGCAAGGCTTGGATCTGGAAGAGAGCCATTATCAAAACCATCATGCTGAACAGTTGGAACACTGCCTGTGCCATCAAAGCTGTAGCTGTTAATAATACCCACTACGTTAAAACGATCTCGACCAGCACGATCATTTTCAGCTGTTGAGCGAGATACATCAAATTTCGCTTTTAATGACTCGTTTACTTGCCAATCAACATTAATACCAAATGCTTTGTTAGTTACATCACGAGAGTTACGTGTATGAGATACAAAGTCACTTGCAGGGTTACCACTTGGCGCACCTAAACCTACATCTTGGCTAAACGTTAATAGTGTACCTGTTGCTTCATCAATTGTTGCACTGCCTACACGATCTGGTTCAAACCAAGATGCAAGGTCGCGAACTGTTGAATCAACTTCAAACTTCGAAATTAAACCATCAACCGTTACTGTAATGTCATCCGATGGTGCATATTGAAGCACTAGGCTTGCGTTAGTACGCTCACGGTCTTGCTCATCAACAACTTGGTCCCAGTTACGTGGAATGTATGCATTATCAAATAACACACCGTCTTGTGGGTTAGAAATTGTTTGGCCACCGCGCCAACCGGCTGTCAAAATTTGGTTATTTTGAAGTTTACGCTGCTGATTAGTAATAGCAAAAAGTACACCCAACTTATCGTCGTTAAATGTATTGCTTACTAAAAATGATGCCGACGGAGATACTTCTTCAGAAAGGCTTTCGTACATGCCTTTAACTGAACCAATTACATGCAAGCCACCAAAGTCAAAAGGACGTGCAGTTGTTACGTTAACCGTACCACCAATACCGCCTTCCTGAAGTAAAGCGCTATTACTTTTATAAATATCAGCACCTGTAATTTGGTCAGCCGCTAACACATCAAAATTGAATTCTCGCCCTGCACTATCAGTCGCAATTTGGCGACCGTTTACAAGAACCGTATTAAACTGTGGACCAAAACCACGAATTGTTACGGCTTGACCTTCACCGCCACTTCGGTCGATAGCTACACCTGTAATACGTTGCAGAGACTCTGCCACGTTTAAATCAGGGAATTTACCAAGATCTTCTGCTTTAATTCCGTCTGTAACAACATTAGATGCTTTTTTATCTAACATTGATGAACGTAAGCTGCTGCGTATACCCGTTACTGCGATAACTTCAACATCTTCATTTACTTTAGGTGTATCACCTTCCGCGCCTTGAGCTGCAACGCTACCGCTTGCCAAGATGCCTGTTATAGCAATACTAAGCGCGGTTTTCTTGTTGAACGATAACTTATTGTTAATTATCATTTTTTAAAAACTCCTGATTGTGTGTAGTCATTTTGTCGTTGTGATGGTTGAATAGCTTTAAAATTATTTCAAATACTATTTATATTATAAATACTTTAAACTAAGTAAAAGTGCAACCCTTTCCTTAGTTGTAGGCATTATTTTATTACTATGGGTTTTCTTTTTATTTTCTTTTTTTTAACATAAAACATCATGTTAACGTATTGAGTTTACTTACGAAAACGCGTAAATAATAACCTGACTATATTCTTCATCAGGCAATAAATTAGCTTTAGGATAATTTTCGCGATTTGGCGCATCAGGCCAATTTTGCGCTTCAAGGCAAAGTGCTTGTCGTGCCTTAAAAGGGTCACTAACAAAATTAGCTGTGTATAATTGCATACCTGGCTGAGTGCTTTTGAGTGTTAAATTAATACCGGTTTGCTGCGACGTTAAAGTAGCCATGGTATGAAGGCTGTCGTCGTTTTCAAATACATAGCAGTGATCTAAACCATTAGCTGCATCTAATTGGGTGTGACTTTGCGTGAATGCATCTTTAACTAATTTTGGCTTGATGAAATCAAAGCAACTATTTGCAACGGGGGCAGGCTCGCCCAATGGGATGCTGTGCTCATCAATGGGTAAATAGTGGGTCGCATTTACCTGAAGTAAATGGTTCTCAATAGTATCACTGCCCTCAAGATTAAAATAGCAATGGTTAGTGAAGTTAACGAGAGTTTCTTTATTGCAAGTCGCTTTAAACTTAAGTAGAAGCTGCCCATTTTCTGCAGTAATGGTTTGCCATACTTTTAACTCTCCAGGAAAACCCTCTTCGCCATCCACTGAGCAATAATAAAGCTCAACCTCATTGTCGGTTTGTTTGGTTACTTGCCAAAGTACTTTATTAAAGCCTTTAACGCCGCCGTGTAGGCTATTAGGGCCGTTATTTGCTTCCAGTTGATACTGCGAGCCAGATAAGTTAAAACGCCCTTCAGCGATACGATTAGCGTATCGACCTACTGTAGCGCCTAAATAGAATGGGTTTTTAAGATAGTACTGAGGATCGTCGACGCTAAGCGTCATTTCTTGGTTTTTAAATTTAATGCTTTTAATTATTGCACCAAATGGCAATATTTCGGCTGTTAGATTCTTAGAGTCACTAAGCTGTATAACCTGCATTGGTTTATCAATGGTTGTCATCGTCACGCACATTCCTCAAAAGTTACCTAGAAAACTATATTAGTTAGATAAGGCAGCTATATATATTATAAATAGTATATAACTCATATTGGTAACTCAATTAAAAAACGTTAAATTTTTTAATAAAATTTACAATTGCGCTATTTATTTAACGTTAATACTGAGTACCTTTTTTATAATTGGCTAAGTTGAAATGTACGTAACACTGCAGTATCGGTTTGTAAATTAAGCCATATGCTTCTCAAGTGCTGCTTTTTCTTCAGTGCTCAAAGCTTGCTTAGCTCTTTCAGCAAAGTTATATCTGACCATTACAACCTTTCCAATTGCACAGCATTTATCATGCTGAAATGCCTCTTGCTTGAGTACAAAAGAGCTTGTGCCGATGTGATCTACAGACGTTTTAATCGTGATCTCGTGGCCATAAAATAACTCCCCCACAAACGACACTTCTATTTTGGCAATGATTAGTTTCCAGTCATGTGGGTTTAAATCTGGCGTAAAAAATTTAAAAATAGGGACGCGAGCGGCTTCAAACCACACGGGGAGTACGGTATTGTTGATGTGTCCGAGTGCATCTGTTTCGCTAAAGCGCGGTATCACTTTTTCAATAAACATATTAATCCAAAAATAATTATACAAAGGTAAACCATGACGGACTTTATTCGCGTTTATGAAAACGCATTGAGCGATGATTTTTGCGATAACTTTATTAATACGTTCACGCAAAGCCCGCATGTAAAACAAGGGGTTACTTCAGGCGGTGTTGATTTAAAGAAAAAAGACAGTCACGACCTGCACCTAAATAGTCACCCCGAATACGCAGAGCAATTAAAACATATACAACAAACGACTGCACAACATGTTTTTAACTATATTGAAGAACATATTTTTATGATGATTGGCGCATTTGGCTTAAAGGTTTATCATCCAAAAACGGGGGAAGTAGTAGATTTAACTCAAGAAAATTTTGATGAAGTGGGTAAGCCACAGCTCCCAGTCCTTGTGCAGCAAATATTTAGATTAGGTAATATCCAAGCGCAGAAATACGAGGTAAATAAAGGGGGTTATCCTTACTGGCACAGCGAAGTGTATCCTCAGTTACAACACAATGAAGCCCTGCATCGTGTACTTTTATTTATGTTTTACTTAAACGATGTCGAGGAAGGTGGAGAAACGGAGTTTTATTATCAAAACCGTAAAATAGCCCCTAAAAAAGGCACCATGGTGATAGCGCCTGGCTACTTTACGCATACACATAGGGGTAATAAGCCAGTATCAAACGATAAGTATATTTTAACCTCGTGGGTGCTATTTAACCGTGCAGAGCAAATATATGGTGCACCTAAAAGCTAAACCAATAAATAAGCCATAAGTAACACTTATGGCTTATTTATATATTTAGTAGACGACCTATTTAACCAAGTAGCTCGTCAAACATATCAAACAGCTTATCAAGCTCTTCGACTGTGTTGTAATGCATACAACCAATACGTACTACACCGCCTGTATCAAGCACGTTTAATTGCTTACACAAACCTTGCGCGTAAAAATGTCCATCCCACACACATATATGCTGTTTGCCTAAAAACTCTGAAACGGCGCGTGGCTTAAGCCCTTCAAATGTTAAAGCAAACGTAGGGGTACGTTCGTTTAATCGATCAAAGTCATCAATACCGTACAACTTTATACGAGGGTAATTAACTAAGCGCGTTAAAAAGTGTTCACTGAGCGCCATCTCGTGCTGTTTAGTTTTAGCAAACGCAGCTGTTAGCTTTTCACGGCGTGTATGGCCATCATCAAGCTCGCTAATTGCAGCAATGTAATCAACAGCGGCAATAAAGCCTGCCATTGCTTCAAAGCTTTGGGTACCTGTTTCCCAACGTCCCGGCGCTACATCTTTAGCAGGCTCTACTTTGTAAGGCGTAAAACCTTCAAGATGCTCTTTTTTACCGTACACCATCCCTAAGTGTGGGCCAAAAAACTTATACGCTGAGCAGGCTAAAAAGTCGCAATCAAGGGCTTGTACATCAATAAGCTCGTGCGGCGCATAATGTACCGCATCAACATACACAAGAGCGCCTACAGCATGAGCTAGCTCTATAATGCGTTCAATATCGTTAATTGAGCCTGTAGTATTTGAAGCATAGGTAACAGCCACCAACTTAGTCTTGCTGTTTAATAAGCTTTCAAACTGCATCATATCTAGGCTGCAATCGGCTTCATTAATCAAGGCAGTATTAACCTTAACGCCTTTATCTTCTGCGGCTTGCTGCCATGATGACACGTTTGAGAAGTGATCGGCGTTAGTAACAATAATCTCATCACCGGCTAGCCAGTCGCGCGAAATAGCTCGGCTAAAGCTAAAGGTAAGGCTTGTCATATTTGGGCCAAACACAATATTTTGAGCACTTGGCGCATTGAGTAAATCGGCTGCAGATTGGCGTGCATTTGCCATTAGCTCAACAGTTTTATCGCTTGAAAAAAACGCACCACCTAGGTTTGAATTGTAGTGTCCTAAATAAGCAGACATTGCATTAAGCACTGACTGCGGCACTTGAGAGCCACCAGGGCCGTCTAAAAATATCGGCGATTTACCATCAACGCTTTGCATTAATGCCGGAAACTGCTCACGTAATTGCGCTATATTCATGAGCATTCCTTAAGAGGTAAGTACAAAGCAATCCAGGTAACCTGGTTTGCTAGCATCAACTTTATTCATTGGCGTTGCATTGTGCCAAACTTGGCGGTCGTTTATAAGCGCAAACATGCCGTCTTTAATTTCCATTTTGAAACATGGCTCAGCTTGTTTGTTTTCGTATACAAGTAACTCGCCACCTTCTAAGTTTTCGTGCGAAACACCGCATATACATACATGATCAAAACCATCTTGATGCACGCCTTCAGGCGCTGCTGGCGTATCGCTATCAATGGCTAACATTCTAAATTGATGTATTTCAATATCGCGATCTTCATCAATACCGGTAAGCTGGCAAAACTCACTGACAATACTTTTCATGCCATCTGATTCAAGTAGGCTTTGCTCTAAATTTTCGTAAGTACGTTCAACGTTACCTTGAAACGTATTAATCGAATCGTCTTGAACAAATGCTTTGGCAGCTTGCAATTTTAGCTCACCATCTTGAAATTTAATTACTGAATAACGACGCTTACGAAATTCGCCATCTGCATATGGATTTGCAGGTAGGTTATCAAAAGAAGGCTTAACCAAATCAATATTTGCTTGGTTAATAAAACGAAGTTGCAGTAAATTCTGGTTGTTTAATGCAGTCATGAAATCTCGCCTAAAATAATGAGAATATTAAAAGAGATTTTAATGCATGTAGCGAGGAATTATTGCTTTATTATCCAACTTAAATGTGAAAAATACTTAATTTTAATTCAGTATAAGGCTATTAAAGCATGAATAATCTAAATTATATTTAAACAATAAAAAACCCGCCGAAGCGGGTTTTTTATTCAAACTCTATAAATTAAACAGCTTGCTGAATAATTACGTTGTCTGCTTTTTTAGTGTACTGAGGCATACGGTGGAAGTTCAAGTAACGGTAAGTATCTGCTGCCGTTGCATTGATTTTCGCTGCATATTCCTGGTACTCAGCCGGAGTAGGTAATTTACCTAAAATTGCCGCCACTGCAGCAAGTTCTGCTGATGCTAAGAATACGTTTGCGCCTGTACCTAAACGGTTAGGGAAGTTACGTGTTGAGGTAGAAACAACTGTTGCTTTATCTGCAACGCGTGCTTGGTTACCCATACACAGTGAACACCCTGGAGTTTCAATACGTGCACCAACACGACCAAAGATACCGTAGTAACCTTCGTCTGTAAGTTGGTCTTTATCCATCTTCGTTGGTGGAGCAACCCAAAGCTGTGTTGGAATACGACCAGTAAAGCCATCTAATAATTTACCTGCGGCACGGAAGTGACCAATATTAGTCATACAAGAACCGATAAATACTTCATCGATTTTCTCGCCTGTAACGTCAGATAGTAAACGCGCATCATCTGGGTCATTCGGAGCACAAAGTACCGGCTCTTTAATATCAGCTAGGTCGATTTCAAGTACGTGCTTGTATTCTGCATCCGCGTCAGCTTCCATAAGTTCTGGGTTAGCCAACCAATCTTGCATTGCAGTAATACGACGCTCGATTGTACGAACATCGCCGTAACCTTCAGAAATCATCCACTTAAGCATAACAATGTTAGACTCAAGGTACTCAGAGATAGACTCTTTAGAAAGCTTAACAGTACAACCTGCCGCTGAACGTTCTGCTGATGCATCTGATAACTCAAACGCTTGCTCAACAGTTAAGTGCTCAACGCCTTCAATTTCTAGTACACGGCCAGAGAATTCGTTGATTTTACCTTTCTTCTCAACTGTTAATAAGCCTTCTTTGATACCGTAGTAAGGGATTGCATGAACAAGATCACGTAATGTGATACCTGGCTGCATTTCACCTTTAAAGCGAACCAAAATAGACTCAGGCATATCAAGTGGCATAACACCTGTTGCTGCTGCGAATGCTACTGCACCAGAACCCGCTGGGAATGAAATACCTAATGGGAAACGTGTATGTGAATCACCACCAGTACCTACAGTATCTGGTAATAACATACGGTTTAGCCACGAGTGAATTACACCGTCACCTGGACGAAGTGAAACGCCACCGCGGTTCATGATGAAATCAGGAAGCGTGTGGTGCGTGTTTACGTCAATTGGTTTAGGGTAAGCAGAGGTATGACAGAATGACTGCATTGTTAAATCTGCAGAGAAACCTAAACATGCTAAGTCTTTAAGCTCATCACGTGTCATAGGACCAGTAGTATCTTGCGAACCTACAGTAGTCATTTTAGGCTCACAGTATTGGCCTGGGCGAATACCGGCTACGTTACATGCTTTACCAACCATTTTTTGCGCTAGTGTAAAGCCTTTGTCTGACTCTTCAGTCACTGCTGGTACTTTAAATACATCGGTAGCACCTAAACCTAGAGATGTACGTGCTTTGTCTGTTAAACCACGACCAATGATAAGTGGAATACGACCACCAGCACGAACTTCATCAAGGATTACGTCAGACTTAAGTTCGAAAGTAGAGATAACATCATCAGTACCATGGCGTTTAACAACACCTTCGTATGGGTAAATATCAATTTGATCACCCATGTTGAACTCGTCAACATTTAACTCGATTGGTAATGCGCCAGAATCTTCCATTGTGTTAAAGAAGATAGGTGCAATTTTGTTACCTAAACATACACCACCAACACGTTTATTTGGTACAAATGGGATATCATCACCCATAAACCAAAGCACAGAGTTAGTAGCTGACTTACGAGAAGAACCAGTACCTACAACGTCACCTACATAAGCAAGTGGTAAGCCTTTAGTTTTTAGTTCTTCAAGCTGAACGATAGGACCTACTTCACCTGCTTTATCTGGGTTTATGCCATCACGCTCATTTTTTAGCATTGCCAAAGCATGAAGTGGGATATCAGGACGTGACCATGCATCTGGTGCAGGTGATAAGTCATCGGTGTTTGTTTCACCCGTTACTTTAAATACAGTAACAGAGATTTTTTCAGCTACTGCTGGCTTATTTGTAAACCATTCAGCTGCAGCCCAAGATTCGATAATTTGCTTAGCAAACGCATTGCCTGCTTTGGCTTTTTCTTCTACGTCGTAGAAAGCATCAAACATAAGTAATGTGTTTGAAAGGCCTTTTACTACGATTGGCGCTAATGATTCGTCATCAAGTAGGTCAATCATTGGCGCGATATTGTATCCGCCTAGCATTGTTCCTAATAATTCAGCTGCTTTTTCTTTAGAGATAAGAGAAGTAGTCGCTTCACCTTTAGCAACAGCGGCTAGGAAGCCTGCTTTGATGTAAGCAGCGTCATCAACACCTGGTGGTACACGATTGATTAATAAATCTAAAATGAATTCTTCTTCACCTGCCGGTGGGTTTTTTATTAATTCAATAAGATCAGCAGTTTGCTGAGCATCTAATGGCGCTGGTACGATACCTAACGCGGCACGTTCTTCTACGTGTTTACGATATTCTTGTAGCACAATATTGCCCTCTTGGTGACGTGAAAGTATTCGGTAGCGCTTCATGCGCACTTGTTACCCAATACTTATAGTATTCTAACGCGTAATTATAAAGCTTTTATAGATAGATGAAAATCCATCCAGTTACACAACTGATTATACCGACTATAAACACTATGAATAGTAGTTAAGGGAAATTCTATTTCCATGAATACTTGTTAAGTAATAATCATTATTATTTAGGTAGGCAGCATAAATGGCGGCCATAAAAAAACCCAGCATAAGCTGGGTTTTATAATCAAAATAATCTATTAACGTAAAACTTTTACTGTTTTGATTGTTTTGATGTGCGCTTCAACACGACGGTTTTCTGCGTGTGCAGCGGCTGTGTTAGCTTCATTTTTAAGGCGCTCTTCACCTAAACCTACCGTAGTAATGCGGTCAGATGCAATACCGTCAGCTATCAGTTGCTTAGCTACCGAATCAGCACGCTTTTTAGATAGCATTTTGTTGTAAGTCGCTTTACCTACTGATGAAGTGTGACCTTCTAAAAGCACGGTTGTATCTGGATAATCTTTTAAGAAAGATGCAACTTGATCGATGTCGTCTAAGTAACGCTGTGATACAGCAGCTTTGTCGTTAGGGAACGTAACTAATAAGCTTACAGTTACTTCTTTATCTTCATATAGAGTACAACCAGTACCATCAACAGCATCTGTCATTGGTGTATTAGGACACTTGTCATCAGCATCTAAAATGTTGTCATTGTCGCTGTCTGCTGGCTCAACCATAACTTCAACAACCTCTGGCGCAGGCTGTACCGGCTCAGCAGGCATAGTGTTTTGTCCAAAGAAATAGTTAATACCTAATTTAGCGCCAACATCTGTGTAACCTTTATCAATACCTTGGTATACAGCAGTTTCAACGTTAGCGAATAAGTTGTCAGTAATGAAGTGTCTGTAACCAACACCTGCATTTAAGAACGTGTTGTCATCAACAACGTCCATTGATTTAATACCAACTAAACCGTAGAAAGGACCGCCATCTAAATGGTAAAGCGCATCAATACCAAAACGGCTACCGTCGATGTTGTTACGGTTACCAGCGGCTTTGTCGAATGCATTGAAATCAAGATCTGCATACTCTAAACGAGCACTCCAAAAATCGCTGAAGCGGTAACCCGCTTCAAGACCAAAGCCAGTCGACTCGTTTACGTCAAGACCAGCCTGTGCGCTCATATTTTCCCAAGACGCATCGTAGTAGTCGCCAAATGCGCCAATGTAGAAACCTTCTTGCTTGTCAGCAGCAAAAGTAGATACGCTAGTTGCAGCTAACGCAATTGCAATAGTTAGTGATTTTAATTTCATTGTTTTCTTCCCATTTTAACAACTAATAAATTGTGGCTAATTAAGTACTAGCTCACTAAGTTTTATACAGACTAACTCAACTTTTGTTAATCAATACTTAACGAAAAATAAAGTTTATAATTTTTTTCAATGCGATATAACGATATCCAACAAATCAGTTTAGGTGAAATTTAAAACTTTACCTAGCTAGAAACCAACTAGTTGATCATATAAATCGATAATCTGCAGAAGACACAAAGACAACTCAATCAATTGTTCTTGCTCACAATGAAACTAACTTATCTTTATGTTTAGATAGTAACACCGGAATTTGCTTTGCTCAATCAATGAACATCTCTGTGCTAAAATATCGTTATTTATAATCATTAACTTATCTTATTTTACAACACTTAAGTACCACAAAAAGTTTTATAGTCGGTATCATTTGACGGTACCTCTTGAAATTCGGCCATATCATCGCTGAACAGGTACGGTTTATTAGCTACTTTTACAAAACGGCTCATCAGTTTACTTGAACCAAGCTCATTATATTCAGCTAATATTGTTTCAATTATATGATTTCGCGGAATTATACGTGGATTGGCTGCTCGCATGGTTTTGTAGCTATCGTTACTTGTTCGGCTTTGCCACTTATTCGCCCACTCAATTAATTCTTTTGGAATAGTTGCATTGCCATTCACAAACTCCGTCAGTGCATCAAAAGTATTGGTGTAATCAAGATGATGTGCTTGCAATAATGTTAGTAGCTCAGAAACAAGATCTTTGTCGCCCTCTTTTGCACCAGCCAGGCCTAATTTTTTGCTCCACATTACTGTAAATTGAGTATTAAATTGCTCTGAAAAATGATGTATAACTGGAGTAAGTAATGACACTGCTTTTTCTTCATCATCGCTAATTAATGGGATAAGGCTTTCAGCTAAGCGAGCACAATTCCAACTCGCCATATTTGGCTGATTACCAAAAGAGTAGCGGCCTTGCTTGTCTATAGAGCTAAATACGGTGTCAAAATCAAAGCTATCCATCATTGCACACGGGCCATAATCTATAGTTTCGCCACTTACGAGCGTGTTATCGGTGTTCATAACGCCATGAACAAACCCAACGCGCATCCAATTAATAATCAAGTTCACTTGATTGCTAATGACTGCTGTCAAAAAAGCGATATACCGCTCAGGGCCTTTACTCGTTATTTCAGGGTAATGGCGTTTAATTGCTAAATCAGCTAATTTTTTTAATCCCTCAGCATCGCCTTGGGTTGCTAAGTATTGAAACGAGCCAACACGAATATGGCTGCTTGCTAGGCGAGTAACAACAGCCCCTGGTTGAGGCGGATTACGGTAAACCGCTTCGCCGGTACCAACCACAGCCAAACAACGAGTAGTGGGAATACCTAATGCGTGCATAGCTTCACTCATTACGTATTCACGAATAGCAGGGCCTAATGCACATCGCCCATCGCCACCTCTAGAATACGGGGTAACGCCTGAGCCCTTTAACTGAATGTCCCACAGCTGGTTTTTATCGTCATTTATAGCACCAAGCAAATGCGCTCGCCCATCACCCAAACGCGGCGAAAAGTGACCAAACTGGTGCCCAGAATAACCAAGCGCTACCGACTTTATTTGCTGTGATTCATTGCCTGCAAAGGTACTAGGGCGCAGCTGCGGCTCAACACCTATATTAAACTGCTTTGCTAACGCTTCGTTCCACAAAAGCAGTTGCGGAGCTGCAACGCTTGATGGTTGATCTTCTATTGCGAAATTATCTGCTATGTCTGTGTATCTCGGCACTAGTTTCATGGTTAATTTCCTGACTGTTGACGTATACCTACGCGATTGTCACCCACACCATAGGCCACAATTAAACTTAGCTCTTGCATACTTAAACCACTTTGCTTTTGCATTTCGTTAAAAAATGCCTGCGCAGCAGTGAGTGATTTTTTAGTTTGCAGCCCACCATCAATAATTTTATGTGCCCTTAGGTAACTCTCTACATCTCGCGAAAGTAAAAAAGTGTCTTTGCCAAGTGCTCTTAAGGCATAAGGGCCTGTATTACCGCCTAATCGGGCACCGTGTTTTTTTAAATGCGCCCATAAACCAATAATATTATCTGTTGGCCACTGGGCAATAAACTTGCTAAAACTGCCATATTCCTGTGCTATTTCGTGGATCATGTAGGCATTTTCAGGAATTGTTTTCACTTTTTTATAATTACGAATAATACGCTCATCACTCGCTTTTTGCTCGAGCATATCGGGCGGCATCATTAATAGCTTATCAACGCTGAATTCCCAAAAAACCTCTCTAAAGCCCGGCCATTTGCTGTTTATTACCGACCAGTAAAAACCACTTTGAAAAACTTTTCGGGTAAATTCTTCAAGCCAATCGTCGTCACTTAACGTGCTTAATGCTTTTTTAGATAAGGGTTTTGCGAGTAATAACTTAAGCATTTTTTCAGAGCCTTTTCGCTCTACTGCTCGCTTATAAATATCGCTAAATTTTTCCATACTTATTAAATACCTCGCTGCTCATAGGGTTAGTTTACGAGAAAAGCAGCCAATACGTAACCACCCACATTTTCGATGAACTAATCTTTATCCTGCAACTTGACACCTAGACGGCTAAAATGTTTTAATCGCCGCAATTACCCTATTTAAATTGTATTTTGTTAAACCTTTTGCGGTTAAACAAAATACAAAGGGCTAGAAGAGGTGCGTTATTCAGGTAGCGTATGTTAGGAGCGCAAACTCCAGTGAGCATACGTCAGGGGAATACCGCCGAGAGGTAAACGCTTTTGCGAAGCAATTACTTCGGGCGACTAGGTTGAATCCTAGCGACTGTCACCAATAGCTGTTTTAAAACAGCTTATTAGTTTGGTGGAGAGCTTCTGGTCTTAAATAATAAGGCCGTGCGCCCTATTATTTTAAGCCCATTCGCTCTTCGAATACTGTTCGAACGACGTTAATGCGGCTCACATCATACAGCCCCTTTAATATCTCGAACACCTTATAGGTTCGTAAGAGATGATCAATAATTTCAATTTAGACGACTACGCACTGTGGACAGCGCTTGTTACGCCGTTTGATCAACAAGGTAATGTTGACTACGACACGCTCACAACACTTGTTAGCGAACAAGAAGCAGCACACAACGGTATTTTACTGCTCGGTAGCACAGGTGAAGGCTTAGCCCTTACGCTTAATGAGCAGCAAGGCATTGTTGAGCATGTGTGCCAATTAAAACCCAGTGTACCGCTTATGGTTGCTGTTGGTGGTAGTAACTTGGCCCAACAAAAAGAATGGGTTAGCTACTGTAACCAATTACCTATTCACAGCTACTTATTAGGCTCGCCTCTTTATGCAAAACCAGGGGCTGTAGGTCAAACACATTGGTACGAAAGCTTATTAAACGAAAGCGCGCATCCGTGTATGTTATACAACGTACCTGGGCGCAGCGGTGTAAGCATTCCTATCGAAACCATTGAAAACTTAAAAGCGCACCCAAAACTGTGGGCTTTGAAAGAAGCCAGTGGCAACATCACCCAATTTGAAGCATACCGACAAGCCGCGCCTAATTTAGCGCTATACAGTGGCGACGATGCACTTATGCCCTACTTTGCCCAAGCAGGTGCAAAAGGCTTAGTATCGGTTGCGGCAAACGCGTGGCCTTTGCAAACACACGAATTTGTAAAACGCAGCTTAAGTGGCCAACACCCCAATTTATTTGCTCAGTGGACTCGCGCTATTGATAGCCTATTTGCTGTAGCAAACCCTATTCCCGTTAAAGTGCTAATGCACCAACAAGGCCGCTTAAGTAGCCCGTTGCTGCGCCCGCCTTTAACGCATCTTGAGTTAACGCAAACCGATTGCATTACCACTGCAAACGACACCATTTTATCTTGGCATTAAATACAGGTTTTTATAATGAGCTGGTTAGAACTACTTAATAATTTAGAATCGGGCGCAGTACGCGCAGCATCACAAAACGAAAGCGGTCAATGGGAAGCTAACGTAGAAGTAAAACAAGGCATTTTAGAAGCCTTTAAAAATGGCACTAACACCGAGTTTGCAGGCGGGTTTGTTGACAAGCACAACCTTGCACCGCAAGAGTTTAGCACTGACGACGGCGTGCGTATGGTACCAGGTGGTTCAAGCGTTCGTCGTGGTGCCTACGTAGCTAAAGGCACTATTATTATGCCACCAGCGTACGTAAATATTGGCGCATACATCGACGAAGGCACTATGGTTGATAGCCACGCGTTAGTGGGCTCGTGTGCACAAGTAGGTAAAAACGTACATTTGAGCGCAGCCGTTCAACTTGGCGGTGTACTTGAGCCAATTGGTGCAAGCCCAGTTGTGGTTGAGGACGATGCGTTTATTGGCGCAGGTTGTGTCATTGTTGAAGGCGTAGTCGTTAAAAAAGGCGCTGTACTTGCACCAGGCGTGCGCTTATCTGCAACCATTCCGGTGTACGACTGCGTAAACGAGCGCCAGCTAGATAAAGGCGAGCCAATTCCAGAATACGCAATTGTAATACCTGGCTCTCGCCCGGCATCTAACGAATGGGCACGAGAGCAAGGCTTAAGCATGTCGTGTGCGTTAATTGTTAAATACCGCGACGAACAAAGCGATGCATCATTATTACTAGAAGAGGTTTTACGATAATGAGCTTTTTGAGCACGCCAATCAAAACCGCTGTTAATACGCTTACACAGCAACTTGATACACCTTTTTTTGTTTACGACCTAGATAAACTAAACGCACACCTTGCGCACTTAGTTGCGCAAACCGATGTAAAACTTTGGTATGCAGTAAAAGCGAACCCGCTTTCTAAGATTATTCAAAGCTTAGATAGTGCAAGCTTTAACTTTGACGTAGCAAGTAAAGGTGAACTTGAACAAGTCCTTGCACAAGGTATTAGTTCGCAGCGCGTGCTCAACACAGGGCCTGCAAAGAGCCCTAAACAAATTAAACACTTTATTGAGCGCGGCGTACGTATTTTTGTTGCCGAAAGCCTCAATCAAGTGCGTTGGTTAAACCAACAAGCGCAGCTGCAAAATACGCAGCTGCAAGTTTTATTGCGTGTGCAACTACGCTGGCCTGAAGGTGAAAAAAACCCACTAGGCGGCGACAGCCTAACTCCGTTTGGGCTTGGCTGCGATGAATGGCAAGCGCTCAATACTGGCGATTACCCAGCACTTAATTTTGATGGCCTGCATATTTTTCAGTGGGGCAACATGCTTAGCACGCAAAAGCTAAGCGAGCTGTGGTCGCAAATGATTGCACCGCTGACCATCTTGGCTAATAACTTAAATATAAACCTTAAAATTCTCGATTTAGGCGGCGGTTTAGGCATTCCTTATACACAAAACGAGACAATACTTGAATGGGATGGCCTTATAGCCGCGCTTGCTAAAATTAAAAAAGAGGCGGGTGTAGACGAGCTTTGGATGGAGCTTGGTCGTTACGCTGTAGGCGAATGCGGTCATTATGCTAACCCCGTAATAGAGTGCAAACAAAACTACGGCCAACAGCAAGTTATTTTAACCGGTGGTATTAACCACTTATTGCGTCCTGCTGTTACAAGCCAAGATTTTCCTGCGGCGTTATTGCGCGAATCAACGGCGCCAGAACAAGCGATGAGCCTATATGGCCCATTATGTACTGCCCTTGATTGCTTAGGCGAGCACCCCCTACCAAGCGATTTAAAAGAGCAAGACTGGCTGGTGTTTAGCCAATGTGGCGCCTATGGTTTTACCGAAAGCATGCCCTACTTTTTATGCCATGAACTAGCCGCAGAATATGTGTTACAAAATGGCGAGCTCACGTGTGTGCGCCAAGCAGAAGATGCCAGTCACTACTTAAGGTAATAAACATGAGCATAACAACACCCATTAGCCAAGAAAACATTGTAGTAGGGGAAGTAGCAAACGGCTTACCCCTAACTATTCCGGTGTATCGCTTAAAAGGCGATGGCAGCGGGCCAAGCGTGTATATTCAAGCCAATATGCATGGCGCCGAGGTACAAGGTAACGCGGTTATTTTTCAGCTGCTAGAGCAGTTAAAACAGCTCAATTTAAAAGGCGACATTACCTTAGTACCATATGCTAACCCTATTGGTTGCAATCAAAAATCAGGGGAGTTTACCCTTGGCCGATTCGACCCTATTACGGGCACTAACTGGAACCGTATGTATCACTACAATAGTGATTTAGTTACCCAGTTTGCACACGAGCATAGCCAGTACGACGATGCAGCTTTAAAAAGTAATTTTAAAAAAGCCCTGCTTGATGAAATAGATGCCAAACTTAACGGCCCAGCTTATTTACTCAATACCGGTAAACGCATTGCGCTTAACCTGCAAAAGCTTGCGCACCAAGCCGACATAGTACTCGATTTACACACAGGCCCTATTTCAAGTAAGCATTTATATTGCCCAACCTATGCAACCGACAGTGCTCGTTATTTTAATATTGAACATATACTGCTGATCCCAAGCGACTTTGATGGCGCTATGGATGAAGCTAGCTTTTGCCCATGGTGGCACTTAAGTGATGCACTTAGCGCGCAAGGGCGATCATTCAACGTGCAGGTAGAAGCCTTTACAGTTGAGCTAGGAAGCCAAGAAAAAATAGATTTAAAAGAAGCATTCAACGATGCAAAGAGCATATTATGCTACCTAAATCATAAGAACGTATTAGTAGATGCACCGCATAAACCAGCTAATATAACTCGCTATGCGTGTAACCTAGATGACTACTTTGCCTATTACGCCCCTATTGGCGGCATGGTTGAATATATAGCACCACTTGGTGGTCATATTAAAGCAGGCGAGCCCATCGCACATATTTTACGTATGGAACGCTACCTAAGTGAACAACCATTACAAACGCTGTCTCTTGATTGCGATGCTATCGCTATTTTGCACTTTGCCTCAGCAAGCGTTAATCAAGGCACTGAGTTGTATAAATTTTTTACAAACGTATTTGAGCTATAGCTCACCCTTCTCATTGCGTGAGAGTACATTAAACTCCTAAGTTAATGTACATTAGATAAAGCGGCTTTGGCCGCTTTTCTTTTGATCTGTTAGTACCGCCTTTAACGTAATGTAAACAGTTCAGTAAAAGTTCACTGTACCTAATGTAAAAAGCGTTATAATAAAATAAATCACAACCTACCCAATACTCACAAGGAATTACAATGAGCTGGCGCCACTGGATCACCCTTTCAGCTTTACTAAGTACCGCAGCATTTGCGCAAGAAGAAGTACAAAAAAACGAGCAAGACAGCAGTATAGAACTCGTTAAGCAATGTATTTTGAATGAAGTGATTGGGGGCGATGGCAAGCAAACACTCGATGAGCTTCGTAAAAAATGTTCTGCACTGGAAGAAAACAAACAACTGACCGCACTCGATAAACGCCAAGCACGTGAAGAGGTTGGTAAAAAAAATCGTAATGTAATCACACCCCACAAACGTAATTACATATTGCCATTATCATACGTATCGCATCCTAACGATCGTCCTTTCGACCGTTTTGATGAGCTCACCGATGAACAAGACGGTGATACGCTCGATAACTTAGAAGCAAAATATCAACTTTCAATCAAGGTTCCCTTGTTTGACGAATTTTCTGACGAAGACCAAGCCTTGTATTTTGGTTTTACGCTGCAATCGTATTGGCAAATTTATAACTCAGAGATTTCATCGCCATTTCGTGAAACCAACTATGAGCCTGAAATTTTTTGGATAAATTACCTGGATCCAGAAAACGTACTTTGGGGCGATGAAATGGCTATTGTGTTAGGTATTTCACACCAGTCAAATGGTCGAAGCCAACCAAATTCGCGCTCGTGGAACCGTATTTACGCCGACTTCATATGGGAAAACCGAGGCTTTGTTTTTAGCTTTAAACCTTGGTATCGCATAGCTGAAGACGAAAAAGAAAACCTGCTAGATGCAAAAGGGGATGATAACCCTGATATTTACAAATACATGGGGTACTTTGAATTTAGCGGTGCATATCGATATCACGATCATGAATTTAGCTTTATGACTCGTAATAACTTAAATTCAGACAATCGTGGTGCACTTCAGCTTGATTGGTCATTTCCTTTGTGGGGCCGCGTTCGTGGCTACGCGCAATACTTTAACGGCTACGGTGAAAGCCTAATAGATTATAACGCTGACGTTGAGCGTATTGGTGTGGGTATATTATTAACTGATTTGTTGTAAAATCAGCTTATAAAAAAGCCAAGCATTAATTATCAAGTGCTTGGCTTTTTTAATTAAAAATTACTCGTTATTTTTTTTACGGCAAACACACCTTCAAACTCAGCAACTACGTTGTCACCATCATAAATGATTACCGGTACCACATAACTTGTTTTACCATCGGCTTCTAAATCGCTTAATTTGCCTTTACACGCTTGTAAATCTACACAACCGCGCGGATCTGTATTGAGTGGTTTCAAGTACTTAATACTCGCATCGGCTAAAACTATGCTACCTTCAAGTCCCGCTTCTTTGAGCGCCAAATACGTTGCGCCCCAGCCAGTTAATGTGGCTAAACTATAAATAGAACCAGCAAACATGGTGTTATGTAAATTTAAATTAGCGTCTAAATCAGCGCTGGTTGTAAATTGCCAATCGGTGTAACTTTCTACTTTAATGCCCATTGCATCACTAATAGGAATTGATTCTCGCCAGATATTTTGCAGTACTTGAGTCCAATTTGGATGGCGGAACCAACCCGGCTCACTCGGTTTTTGCTTAACCATTTTATAGTGCTGTACATCACCATACGCCAAGTGCGCTTTTTCTTTTAATTCGTACCCATGACGCTTATAAAACTCAAGCGCCCGCTCACGTGCAAATAACACCAGTTCATCGGCATTTTGTGTCCACGCTATTTTTTCTAAATCGTGTAACAGGCGACTACCAATATGCTGATTTCGGTTACCTTCAGCCACAGCCATATAACGAACCTGAGCTTGCTCGTGGTTATTAAAATGTAATCGAGCCACACCTAATACGTCACCCTCTTTATTTTTTATAAAGCGGTGTTCAGCGTCTTGTTCTAAGTCATCTTGTTCAGAACCTCTTGGTTCCCCCCAAGGAGCGCGTAAAACCTGCCAGCGTAATTGATAATAAGCTTGCCAATCTTCGCTACTTTGTGGGGTACTTACCTGAAACATACTTACTCCTGTTACTGTAAAAGCCGCATGTAAAAATTTAAAAAGGCCTCAACCTGTTGATGGCAAATACCATACTCCATCTTAACAAAACTGCAAATACGACTTTGGTGAAGCTTTAAAATACGTAAAAAATTAATGACAGATCCCATTGCGCTTTACTAAAGCTGGTTTATGCTAAATAACATGACCACATACATTGATGCCTCAACAGGCCTAATTAACAGTCATTTTATTGAAAACAGCCAAAATGAAGGAACGCTACTTTATTGGCAAAACGTAAATGGCGATCACATTCAAGTTCGCGAGCATGATAATTTACGCTGGCTATTAATAAACAATACATTGCAGTCCATTATCGACGTCAATAATCCACGAACTCTGTTGTTTCCTCATTTGCAATATTTAGCAGCGCAATGGCAAACACTGCCACCACCTAATAGCGTGCTTGAACTTGGATTGGGCGGTGGGGCTATTCGTAACTATTTACTTAAGCAACACCCTCAAGTAAATATAACGTCAGTTGAAAAAAATGCAGGCATATTGGCATGTTATTCGCAGTTTTTTGCATCAAGCAGTAACGAAAATTTACTATGCGATGATGCACAGGTGGTACTTACTTCAGCGCGTAATATAGATTGGGTTATATTAGATTTATTCTGCCAGATAGATGCGCCACGATTTTTATTTGAGCACGCATTTTATGAAAAAATTCACGCTGCACTTAACACTACCGGCAAACTATTTATTAACTTTTTATCGCAACATAACTCACAGCTAAAACAGCTCCAAAAGCTATTATTCGATGTATTTGGTTATACAGTATACCCTCATAAAATTTCAGGTTACGTTAACCATATAGTGGTCATTAGTAAACAACACCCTAAACAGATAAGTTAAACGTAACCGGTCCATCGTTACATAAACTCACTTGCATATCAGCACCAAATTCACCGGTGGCGACTCTAATACCTTGCGCTTTAGCTTGAGCAACAAAGTACTCGTAAAGCGCATTAGCTTGGCTTGGGGTCGCTGCCGATGAAAAGCTCGGACGCATCCCTTTTTTAGTATTTGCGGCTAACGTAAATTGCGAAACAACTAATAATTCACCACCCATGTCCTTTAAACTTAGATTCATTTTATCGTTTTCGTCGGTAAAAATTCGGTAATTACTGACTTTATGTAAAAGCTTATCAGCTGCCCCTTTATCGTCTGCCTTTTCAACACCTAACAAAAGTAAAATACCTTGCTCTATTTGCCCAATTACCTGGTTGTTAACTTCTACCTTTGCGTGTTTTACGCGCTGTATTAGCCCTTGCATTTAACTTATATCCTTTGATTTAGGTTCTTCTTCCAGTTCTATTTCTGGGGTATCCTCAATATCATTTGGGCTAATACACGCCGTAAATTCGGCGCCCAAAAGTACAACTACCCACGCTAAATACACCCACACAAATAAAATAGGAATTGTTGCTACCGCACCGTAAATAACCTCATATGAAGGAAAGTGGCTAATATAAAGTGCAAATCCTTTTTTTGTTAGCTCAAATAAAAGTGCAGCAAACAATGCCCCTGGCACAGCGGCTCTAAACGATACGCGTGTATTTGGCACTAAGGTATAAAGCATGATGAAGCCCATCATCGAAATTCCATAGGGAAGTAATTTTAATAAAAATCCACTAAACCCTGGAATACCTTGATCAGCAAACGATACTAACGACACAATGTATGAAGTTACACCAATACTTGCCCCCAGTAATACGGGGCCTAAACTCAATACCATCCAATACACTGCAAATGAAATCATCATTGGGCGCTTTTTCTTAATACGCCAAATACGATTAAGTGTTGCATCTACATTACGTATTAAAAGTAAGGCAACAGCGGCTAAAAAACCTATACCCACTGCAGTCATTTGATTGGCGTTACCGGCAAAGGAGCTAATATGCTCTCTGATCACATCCGTAGAGGTCGGTACAAAGTTAGTAAACAAAAAGCTTTCTATTTCCATACGAGTCGATTCAAACCCCGGAAACGCTGAAAATATTGCAACCCCTACAGCGATAAGCGGTATTAATGAAAGTAACGTTACATAAGCAAGGTAACCAGCATTGACTGTAATTTGATCGTCTATACAACGATTAATATATTGCATCCACCAACCGGGTTGCTGGCGCATAAAGGACTTAACTTGCTGTTTGTAATGGGAGAGCTTATCATTCATACAATTGACTTGTGCTTATCGAGTTTTGATTATCATAACAATCAGCACCGGAATTTACAGCACTTACACGTAAATAGGGAATCAAATGAAAAAACAAACACTGTTAAGCGCATCAATACTTGCCCTAACGTTAGCATTATCTGGGTGTCAATCAGCTTACTATTCTGCAATGGAAAAAGTAGGTGTTCACAAACGTGACATTCTTATTGACCGCGTAGAAGAAACCAAAGAGTCACAAGAAGAATCTCAAGAAGAGTTTCAGTCAGCGCTTGAGCGTTTAACTACACTAATTAATTTTGATGGCGGTGAGCTCCAAGATGCTTACAATCAACTAAATGACGATTACGAATCAAGCCTTAAAGCCGCAGACGACGTTACTACCAATATCAATAAAGTAGAAGATGTTGCTGAAGCCTTGTTTGACGAGTGGAGCGATGAATTAGAACAGTACAAAAGCGCTTCGTTAAAACGAGAAAGCAGTAAAAAACTTAATGCCACTAAGCGCCAATTTGATCAGCTTCTTCGTTCTATGCGCAGTGCTGAAAGTAAAATGGAACCAGTACTATCATCACTAAAAGATAACGTTTTGTACTTAAAGCATAATTTAAATGCACAGGCAGTTGCTGCTATAAAAGGTGAATTTACTAACCTTAAACGCGACATTCAGATACTGATGAACGACATGAACAAGTCAATCGCCGATTCAAATAAGTTTATTGAGCAAATGAACAAAGCCTAATAATGCTATTTTTATAACAGCTCTAAAAGCCTGTTAATTTTAACGGGCTTTTTTGTGATTATTTTTTGTTACGATTAACACATTGTTTAATAAATAGCTTTTGATAAGCTTAAACTTCTTTAAAACAATAACAACAGTCGAAATGAAATTACATACTCTGTGCTTACTTATTACCTCAAGCTTTTTAGCCGCCTGCAGCGCAAACACTGTAAATGTAATTGCTGGGCAAGACAGCATAACGCCAATTCATAAATCAGGTGAGCGTGAAGGGCGTTATCACAACCTTTATGCGGGCGATAAAACCTATCCGGTTACCTGTGAGGCTGACTGCTACCCACAACACCCGAATGTAATATGCGAAACCACTGCTGAAAATTGCACATTTAATGCTGAGCAATTAAAGCCACGGTTAAACCTTGGCTTTAATATACGCTGGTTAGGACATGCTGGCTTTATGATCCAAACACCAAATGGACAGCATGTAGTGTTCGACCCCGTAAAAGAGCAGTTTGACTCACCCGTTGATTTAGCATTTAAGCTTGCCTCTGGGTTTTATAGACAACCTGGTGATTGGCTTACTCAAAGCGAACTTAAAAACCTAGATGCCATTATGTATTCGCATATTCATTACGATCATTTTAATAAATCAGACATAGAAGAAATAGGTAATCAACCTCGCTACTTAGCACCATTAGGCATGGCAGATAACTTTCCAAACGCAGGACTTAATATTAGCGAAATGGCGTGGTATGCAAAAACTAAAATTGATGATTTAACCATTCATGCACTACCAGCGCATCACTTTAGCAGCCGTGTATTAGTACCCTTTATTTACGAAGACAACGATAAAGACTTATGGAATGGCTGGCTACTTGAACAAAATGGCAGCACCTTATTTTTTGCAGGCGACACCGGCTACTCCAAACACTTTAGCGATATTCAGCAAAAGTATGGCGATATTGATGTGTGCTTAATGCCGATAGCCTCTTACTACAGCGAAGATAATCCCAAGTGGTATCGTTATGTCCATACAACCCCAGAAGATGCTCTTAAGGCCGCACACGAGCTTAACTGTAAAGTCATGATACCGTGGGGGTACGGTAACTCATCATGGAAAATGGGCGACCGAAGTAGTCATTCGGCTTTACTACGTTTATTACACATGCATGAAACAATGAAATCACCCGTGCCGCTTTATATTTTAAATGAAGGTGAAAGTATTAAATTTTAAATTGCCCACCAGCTGAAATACATCAACATAATTCGTAATAACCCTCTAGCTGAACTATCTTTAATTAACTAAGCAATGTGGGGTTATTATGTTTCTAGTACGACTAATTTACGCAAGCAAAATTTCAGACGGCTTTGGCCCAAAAGATATAGAAAGTATTTTACAAAGTGCTCGTACCTATAATGTAAAAACACATGTTACCGGCATGCTTTGCTTTAGTAACGAATACTTTTTACAGTGCCTTGAAGGCTCCAGAACCGCAGTAAATAATACCTATCAACAAATATTAAACGACAAACGTCACCACAATGTAATTATGCTTAACTATACCCAAATTCCAGAAAGAGAATTTGAAAAGTGGTCTATGGGTTATGTTCCACAATCTAGAGTAACCCAATCACTGAATCTGAAATTTTCAGGCTCTGTTGATTTTAATCCATTTAAAATGTCTGGCGAAAGCGCCCACTTATTAATGCTAGCGTTAAAAGGCAGCATTACAGGTGCTATTAGTTAAAATTCACATGTATTATTGTTTTTATTGTTAACTTAAGCCAAGCTAAGCCAACTTTAATTAATGGAACAATTAATGAAAAAAGTACTGTTAGCCACGAGCTTAGTGATCAGCAGCCAAATAATGGCTGCTGACGTTAAATATACGTCAACCCCTATTAATATTGACGGCGTATCTGAAAGCGCATGGGATAAGGCTGCTTGGCACGATATGCCACATTTAATGGATGGTACATTGCCTTCAAACGATGCCGATTTTAAAGGCCGCTATCGCTTGTTGTGGGATGAGAAATTCTTATACCTACAAGCCGATATTGTAGATGATGTTTTAATAGATACACACCCAGACCCTACCTATAAATATTGGGATGACGATGCCCTTGAAATATTTATAGATAGCGATGCATCGGGCGGGATTCACCAATTTAACCACACCGCTTTAGCGTACCATATTGGCCTTGATAACCAAGCTGCCGATTACGGCCCTGATAAAAAAGCGCACTTGTATACCAACCACTTAGTTAGCAACTGGAAACGCAATACCACTGCGCCCTATAACATTACTTGGGAAGTTGCGATAAAACTCTACCCGAATGATTATCAGCAAGACGCAAAAAATACACCGCTTAAATTAACAGAAAAACAAATTATTGGTTTTATGCTCGCCTATTGCGATAACGATGGCAGTGAAACACGCGAGCATTTTATGGGATCACACGAAGTACAGCCAGTTAACGGTGACAGAAACCGAGGATTTATAGACGCAGATGTATTTGGCAAAATCACCTTACTACCAAAAAAGTGATGTAAGTTATCGAGTAGATTGGCTTAAGCGCAGCGAAACACAACAAAAAACCAACCAACAAAATAGAGGCTTTGAACTGTCAGTTATTTTAGCGCTTGCTCTTTTACTTCTCATTCTCTTCTCTTTGTGCAAATATTTTTTAAGCATATTTTTCACAAAGAGGATGAGAGGCGCTGCGCTTTTAGAGCTCAATATTGATAACTAAAAACTGAAAGCTTCTCTTGCTTTAAAAACAAAAAAGCCGCTGTATTTTTCAATACAGCGGCTTTTGAAATCATTTTTCTAAATTAATAGATTATTACTTAGGAGCACGACCCGCACGTTTACGCTCATTTTCAGTTAAATGACGCTTACGAATACGAATGTTCTCAGGTGTAACTTCTACTAACTCATCATCAGCAATAAACTCAAGCGCTTGCTCAAGTGAATAGTTCAGATGTGGTGTCAATGTTTGTGCTTCATCTGTACCAGATGCACGAACGTTAGTAAGTTGCTTACCTTTAAGTGCGTTAACTGTAAGGTCGTTATCACGGCTATGAATACCGATAACCATACCTTCATAAACTTCAACACCGTGACCGATGAATAAACGGCCGCGCTCTTGTAAGTTAAATAATGCGTTAGTAAGTGCTTTACCTGTTGCGTTTGCAATCATTACGCCGTTCTTACGAACACCTAGCTCGCCACCTTTGTGCGGACCGTAGTGATCGAACGTATGGTAAAGTAAGCCAGAACCAGACGTTAATGTCATGAACTCAGTTTGGAAACCGATTAAGCCACGGCTTGGGATCATAAAGTCCATACGCATACGGCCTTTACCATCTGGTGCCATGTCAGTAAGTTCACCCTTACGAAGACCAATTTGCTCCATGATAGAACCTTGGTGCTCTTCTTCACAGTCAATAGTTAGTGTTTCATACGGTTCTTCTAACACGCCATCAACAGTACGTAAGATTACTTCTGGACGAGATACAGCAAGCTCATAACCTTCACGACGCATGTTCTCGATTAAGATACCTAGGTGTAATTCGCCACGACCTGATACGCGGAAGCTATCTGGGTTATCAGTATCTGCAACACGAAGTGCTACGTTGTGTACTAATTCTTTGTCTAAACGCTCACGAATATTACGTGATGTTACAAACTTACCTTCTTTACCACAGAACGGAGAGTTATTTACAGAGAACGTCATTGTAACTGTAGGCTCATCAACACTTAGTGGTGGTAATGCTTCAACATTGTTAGGACAACAAAGCGTATCTGAAATCTTAAGCTCGCCTAAACCTGTTACAGTAACGATGTTACCAGCATAAGCTTTATCAGTGTCGATACGCTCAAGGCCTAAGTAGCTTTGTACTGAACCAATTTTACCGTTACGAGTCGTGCCGTCAGCGCCAATAACTGTAACTTGTTGGTTAGTCGCAACAGAACCACGTTTGATACGACCAATACCAATTACACCTTTATACGAGTTGTAATCAAGCTGAGAGATTTGCATTTGGAAATCACCTTCAGGATCTGCATCCGGTGGTGATACTTCGTCAACGATCATCTTGAACATAGGTTCCATGTTGTCTGATGGCTCGTCTAAATCTAATGTTGCCCAGCCGTTGATAGCTGATGCGTAGATTACTTTAAAGTCTAACTGTTCATCAGTTGCACCAAGGTTATCGAATAAATCAAAGATTTGATCCATAACCCAATCTGGGCGTGCACCTGGCTTATCAATTTTATTGATAACGACGATTGGCTTTAAGCCTTGCGCGAATGCCTTTTGCGTTACGAAACGCGTTTGTGGCATTGGACCTTCTTGAGCATCAACAAGTAATAATACTGAGTCAGCCATCGAAAGTACGCGTTCAACTTCACCACCGAAATCGGCGTGTCCCGGGGTATCTACGATATTGATGTGGTAGTCATTCCAAGAGATAGCTGTGTTTTTAGCTAAAATGGTAATACCACGTTCTTTCTCAATGTCGTTTGAGTCCATCACGCGCTCTTCGTTACCGCCGCGTGTTTCTAATGTACCTGATTGCTCAAGTAGTTTGTCAACCAGAGTTGTTTTACCGTGGTCAACGTGCGCGATAATCGCTATATTTCTTAACTGTTCGATGCTCATATATTTACTCAGAGAAATTAAATTCTCAATGATCCTGCAAGATCTACGCACTCATCTGCGTTTTCACGAGATGTCCAAGCATAGGATTTAAAAGGGCGCATATTATCCCTCATTAATGACATGGATGAAAGTTTATCCAATACAATTTTCAAAACTTTCTCAATACTTTTACTAAGTATCTGTTTTATATATGACAATTATATGAAATAAATTGCCATTATTTTTTCAAAAATGCAGTTTTCAGTATTTATACGATATTTTTGGCACTCTTTTACATTTAGGTTATGCTGATTTCGAGGGATTAAATTAACAACAAATTGTAGTGCACATAGCCTGCACCAAAGTGGAATTTAAATGCACCATAGTGGTGCTATTTTATGCCCCACATTGTAGCAACTAAGTTTTTTTAACCTATAAACATAGAGTTATAAAAATGGCACAAAATCAGCTTAATAAATCACAAAGCAATTATGCAGCAATAATAAAACCCAATAGTTGGAGGACACATGTCACAATCGGTTTTAGATTTTATTAAAGAAAATGACGTTAAGTTCATTGATTTACGCTTTACTGATACAAAGGGTAAAGAGCAACATGTATCTATTCCTCATCACCAAGTTGATGAAGATTTTTTCGAAGACGGTAAAATGTTCGACGGTTCTTCAATTGCTGGTTGGAAAGGCATAAACGAATCAGACATGGTTTTAATGCCTGTTGCTGAATCAGTAAAACTTGACCCTTTCACTGAAGAAACAACATTAATCGTACGTTGTGACGTTGTAGAGCCTTCTACACTTCAAGGTTACGAGCGCGACCCGCGTTCAGTTGCTAAACGTGCTGAAGATTACATGCGCTCTACAGGTATTGCTGATACTGTATTATTTGGCCCAGAGCCAGAGTTCTTCCTTTTTGACGATGTTAAATACAAATCAGACATGTCTGGTTCAATGTACAAAGTTGACGCTGTAGAAGCAGCATGGAACTCAGATAAAGATTATGAAGGCGGTAACACTGGTCACCGTCCAGGTGTTAAAGGCGGTTACTTCCCTTGTTCACCTGTTGATTCTTCACAAGATTGGCGTTCAGCTACCTGTTTAGTACTTGAAGAACTAGGTCAAGTAGTAGAAGCACATCACCACGAAGTAGCAACAGCAGGCCAAAACGAAATTGCTACGCGTTTTAACAGTATGGTTTTAAAAGCAGATGAAATCCAAGAAATGAAATATGTTATTCATAACATGGCTCATTTATACGGAAAAACAGCTACATTCATGCCTAAGCCAATTGTTGGTGATAACGGTTCTGGTATGCACTGTCACCAGTCTTTAGCTAAAGACGGTGTTAACTTGTTTGCTGGCGATAAATACGGCGGTCTTTCTGAAGAAGCGCTTTATTACATTGGCGGTATTATCAAGCATGCTAAAGCTATTAACGCATTTGCTAACGCATCAACTAACTCGTACAAACGTTTAGTACCTGGCTTTGAAGCACCTGTAATGCTTGCATACTCTGCACGTAACCGTTCTGCTTCAATCCGTATTCCAGTGGTACCATCTGCGAAAGGTCGTCGTATCGAAGTACGCTTCCCAGATCCAACAGCTAACCCATACCTTGCTTTCTCAGCAATGCTTATGGCTGGCCTTGACGGTATCAAAAACAAGATCCACCCTGGCGATGCAATGGATAAAGATTTATACGACTTACCAGCAGAAGAAGCAGCAGAAATTCCACAAGTTGCATCTTCACTTGGTGAAGCACTAGATGCATTAAGTGCTGACCGCGAGTTCTTAACTCAAGGTGGTGTTTTCACTGACGACCTAATCGATGCTTACATTGCACTTAAAGGTCAAGAAGTTGAAAAACTTAACATGACAACTCACCCAGTTGAGTTCGAAATGTACTACAGCTGTTAATTTGACACTGTAAAAGAATGTGTGTTCTCAAGCCCGCTTAGCGGGCTTTTTTAATGGTAAATTAAATCAAACTCCACTAAAGTTAAGCAATCATAAAAATTGCAGGGTAGCAGTGTGAATAGTAAGATTTTATTGCTAATGATTACTTTAGGATTAAGTAATTATGGTTATGCGGGTGAAAAAAGAATTTACGCTTGGAAAGATCAAAACGGCGTTTTAGTGTTTTCAGATACACCGCGTAAAGGTGCTACAGAGGTAAAACTCTCTAGCCAGAGCTTAACTATGCCCGCTAAAGATATAGCGACTCTCAGCAGCCAATCCCATACTAAAAAAACAGGGTTTGGTATTGCCATTACGTCACCTGAGCACAATCAAACCATTCATGAAAATACCGGCACAATATACGTCACCAGCCGCGTAATGCCGAGCTTTAAAGCAGGCTATACCATTCAATTGCTTGTTAATGGAGAAGCAAACGGCCCTGCAATAAATAACTCAGTATTTGCAATTGCTGATGTTGAAGCCGGTGAACATATGCTTCAACTAAGACTGTTTAACGAGAAAAGCCAAATTATCGCTGTGAGCGAGCCACGTATATTTAATATGCGCAGAAAAGGCAAAGTCCATAGCAATTAAAGCGAAACTTAATACTTAAGCGCAGCAGCTCATTTAAGATAAAACCTGGCCTGTAAACACCTGCGCACTAAAATGGTGCAAACATGATTAATAACGAAAATTTTAGCCCCGAATTGCTTGATGCCATATGGCAAAATCAAACAACGGCAGTTATGCTTCTCGATAAAAATTTTACCGTTTTTTATGCCAATACCAGTACCAGTGAGTTACTTGGGCTTGCCACTAAACGCTTACTCGAACAGCCCTTTGATACCCTTTTTAATTACCATTCAATTGACTTAAAACGCATCGCGCAGTTTTCATTAATTGATGGCGTTGATTGCCAACAACACAGAGCTGACGTAGTCTTTAGCGATTCTCGCCATGCCAAAGTAAGTGTTAATTCAAGGCGAATTAACTTTAAAGGTACTGCGTATATTTTATTAGAATGTCGTCAAACGGACGATGAAATAAAGCACGATCAAGCTTCAAATCAAATGCATCAATACCAAGCAGCACGTAACTTAATAAGAGGCTTGGCACACGAAATTAAAAATCCTTTAGGTGGAATTCGCGGAGCGGCGCAATTATTGCAATATGAGGTTGATCAGCAAGAAAGAAATCAATGCGCTGAGCTCATCATTGAGCAAGCAGACAGATTACGTGAACTAGTAGATAGACTTTTAGGGCCTAATCAACTGCCACAAAAATCTTACGTTAATATACACCAAGCGTTAGAGTCGGTAGTGAAGTTAAGCACACTCGATAATTGTTCAAATATCGAATTAAAAAAAGATTACGATCCTAGTATCCCTAATGTGTTTATTGATCAGAGTAAAATACAACAAGTGGTTTTAAATATTGTTCGTAATGCTCAGCAGGCGCTTACTGAGGGTGGTGAGATAAAAATAAAAACGCGTATTAATCATCAACACCGTCGTCCAGGTAAGGCACCTAAAAAAGCCTTGTTGATCCAAATATCTGATAACGGACCAGGCATAGATCACAGCATACGTGAAACCTTGTTCTACCCTATGATCACCAACAAAGAAGGTGGCTCAGGGCTTGGACTCTCGATTGCACAGACGCTCATTGATCAGCACGATGGCTATATTGAATGTGATAGCTGGCCTGGACATACTGAATTTAATATCTATCTGCCCTTTGCAGATTAATGTTTGGAGTTGCCATGAAAACAGTTTGGCTTGTAGATGATGATGCATCAATTCGTTTTGTACTTGAAAAAGCACTTGAACGCTCTGGTTTTAATGTAGAAAGCTTTGCCAACGCGCAAGATGTACTTAATGCATTGAAGTTTAGTCAACCTACTGTTTTAGTATCGGATGTGAAAATGCCCGGTATGGATGGCATGGCCCTACTTGAACTCATCGCAGAACAAAACCCTGGCTTGCCAGTAATAATAATGACTGCGCACTCAGACCTAGATTCGGCAGTGAACGCCTTTCAAAAAGGGGCATTTGAGTACTTAGCTAAACCATTCGATTTAAATGAAGCCGTTGCACTTGTTGAAAGCGCATTTAGAGCAAATTCCACAAAAAAAACCAAACGTAAGCAAACACCCCCTAAAAGTGCTCACATCATTGGTGAAGCACCCGCTATGCAAGAGGTCTTTAGAGCAATAGGTAAACTTTCAGCATCTAGCATGAGTGTTTTGATTAATGGTGAGTCGGGCACAGGTAAAGAGCTCGTTGCAAGTGCACTTCACAATCACAGCCCGCGTAAAGAAAACCAATTTATTGCACTTAATATGGCTGCTATACCTAAAGAATTAGTTGAGTCTGAGCTGTTTGGCCATGAAAAAGGCGCGTTCACCGGTGCCGATACCGTGCGAAAAGGTCGATTTGAACAAGCCAATGGCGGCACTTTATTTTTAGATGAAATTGGCGATATGCCTTTAGATGTGCAAACACGCTTACTTCGTGTACTTGCCGACGGAGAGTTTTACCGTGTTGGTGGTCATCAAAGTATAAAAGTTGATGTACGCATTATTGCCGCAACACATCAAAACTTAGAAGACTTAGTTAAACAAGGTAAGTTTAGGGACGATTTATTTCATCGCTTAAATGTAGTACGCCTTCGTTTACCTGCTTTACGTGAACGCACCGAAGATATAGAACGCTTAGCGCAACACTTTTTACATAAAAGCGCTAAAGATCTGCAAGTAGAAAGCAAAGTATTGAGCCCTAAAGCCACCGAGCAACTTCGTTTATTTAACTGGCCAGGTAATGTTCGCCAACTTGAAAACACCTGTCGCTGGTTAACGGTTATGGCACCAGGCGAGCTTGTTACAGAGCAAGATTTGCCCCCTGAAATTATTGAAGTAACACCAATACAAGAAGAAGGTGATTGGCTGGATGCTTTTCAGCAATGGCTTAATAATGAACTAAAACAAGGTAAAGAAAATATTTGGCCAGACATACAGGCACAACTAGAAACACGCTTAATTAAAACAGCACTTGCTAATTGTTCGGGTCACAAACAAGATGCCGCCATAAAAATAGGCTGGGGTCGCAATACATTGACCCGAAAATTAAAAGAGCGCAATATTAGCTAACAATGTGCATTAAATTTTGATATCGAATGAAATTAATCGAACACATTCCATTGTTCAAACAAATGGAAATAATTAACAGGCTACATTTTTTTAAGGAATTTACGCTTAACGAGCGCCAAATTTTATTAGAATCATATGGCCTATTGTATTTAGTTGGCCAGCACCAATTTTTGTTTAAACAGTTCGATAACGATAAACGATTGTATATTGTACTTAGCGGCGCACTTTTAGTATTTAAGCATAATCACTTACTTGAACTGGGCACAATAGAGCCTGGCGAATTTATAGGTGAAGGCGCATTTATAAATAACAGAGAGCGCAGTACAAGTGCTCGCGCTAAAACCGACACCATTGTCCTTGCCATCACTCCCGAAGCACTCACTCAGTTACCCAATGTCATTCGAGAAAAAATTAAAGACCGTATTATTGAAGGTATGAGTGAACGAATAACTAAGCTCAGTGACTATATAGAAAATCACGGTTAGCTCAGTCCATATAAACAACCTGCAATGAGCAATCGAGCCAGCTAGGATTATTAACATGGGCTGTAAACGTGTAAGTATCTGATGGCTTATCGCCAAAGGGAGTATTTATAAGTGGCTGCGAGTGACTATAAGTTTGCGAATAATTTTTGTAATAAATGACAACGTAACCATATAAAAACTCCCAACCCAACCTCACAACTGCACCACTGGGTAAAGTAAAATCAGCGTATTCTTTGGTAAAGGTAACGATTAAATCATTGTACCTATCTTCACTGCATTGAGTTGTTCGTAACTGTTTAGGCATTACAAAAGAAGCATTTTCAGCTGTATTTTTTAAATAAAAACCTATATTGCCATCACCATAAAAATGGTTTGAGCGACTTGTATAACTAACGTGTGGCTCATACCCGAGCGCTTGCATTATGGACGCAAGTTGTTCTGTCTCTTTGGAATAAATTTTATCGCTTGATAAAAGCAACGTTGCTTCACCAAAATCTGATGGGATTTCTAACGTCACATATTCATAGGGAAGAATTTGTGCTTTTAACGCCGCATCGAGCTGATTACGTTGTTCATCTTGCAAGTTTTCACTAAAAACATAAACGGTGGGTTGCTGGCATGCAACTAACATACATGCCAATACACAAATTAAAAATCCTTTTTTCATAGTCACCTCATTTGATTACACTTGTAGTCTATTAGAGGTATTGCTTTATCGCAACTTAATTTGTTTGGTTATCTAACCAAGCATCTACACTTTTACGCGTATATAATACTTCTTTGAATAAGCGGTGACGTTCAAATTCCAAAACGCTTTTTTTGTTAGTGTTGCCACTGAGTAACTGGCTGTGTGTATCGTTAAATTTTGAAATAACCGAAAACCCGCGTTCAGGTTTTTGGTCGTGCTTTTTTATTGATTTACTAAGGTGTTCCCTAACGTCATCGGCAGTTAACATGTCTGAATGATTTAAGCCCATTAGCTCTTTTCTCATTGCTAATCTTACGCCCATTTTTTACTCCATGATTCTATGTATTCTAAATTCGACACAGCTATAGCAATTAGTAAGCCACTTACAAACATGGCTCGCCGGAGCTTAACTAATAAATACTTCAGTTTTTTTAAAGTGAGTCATTTTTTAAAAAATAACTAATACGTAACTTTGAGTGATTTGGTTTGGTGCATAATTGGCCCTATGCCTTTATACTACAGCCTATGCAAGCCTCCACCGAGAGTAACAATGAACGAAGAATACATAGAAATCGAACTAGAAGAAGAGCCGATAGAGCTCTGTAAATTATTAAAAGTACTTAATTTAGTTGAAGGTGGCGGCCAAGCTAAAAACCTAATCGCCGAAGGCTATGTGGGTGTTAACCATGAAATTTGTACAATAAAGCGGAAAAAATTATACAGTGGTGATGTACTGGAATTTGATGGCGAGCTCTTTCAACTCTCCCTGAGTGAAGATGCAACCCCAGCACAAAGGCCAAGTGAACAAACACCGGTTGAACCCAAACAAAACATTACACCACCTGAAAGCCAACCAGCAAAAAGTAAACGTAAGCGCACTAAAAAGCCAAAGGTAGATGAAAAAACAGGGCGTCGTCCTATTTCATTTGGGTAAGCTTACGAATCGCATTATAAAAAAGCCAACTTGTATAGTTGGCTTTTTTACTCTTTAATAACCTTGTTAATAATAATAAAAAACAAGGTTACACATGTCATCTCACACACCTAAAAACTGGTTTAAACCTGTCGCTTGGGCTGCTCTTATATGGAATTTATTAGGCGTTATAGCATTCATTATGCACATAATGACAAGCCCAGATATGATCAGTAAACTACCATTAGATCAACAAGCTGCATATTCAAACACCCCAATATGGGCCACCATTGCTTTCGCCGTTGCCGTTTTTGGTGGTGCTTTAGGCTGCATTTTTTTACTAGCTAAAAAATCGCTGGCAACACCTACTTTTGCTTTATCGCTCGGCGCGATAATCATACAGCAATACTACAACTTTTTTATAATTGATAGCGTTGCCTTGCTAGGAATCAGCTCGGTTGTAATGCCACTTATGGTAGTTTTTATTGCCTTAGCGCTTATTTATTTAAGTATAAAAGGGAAACAACAAGGCTGGCTAAACTAACTGAATAGGCCAGCTGAACAACGTGCTTTTTAGTTGGTATAGATGGTTTATTATACTCATAATTTAATACCTTACTTCCTATTACAGCTGCACATAAATGCAGCTATTTAATACTCGTTTATCATGGTATGCACTTTGCAAATGTTTAATTACAGAGGTTACTTTTAAAAAAATTTAATTAGTTAAGAAGGGGCAAAATAATGAAAAATAGTTTCGATACCCAACATGAGCTCACAATTAATGGTGAGCAATATAATATTCATTCTCTGAAAGGGCTTGGCGACAAAGCAAAACGACTCCCCTTCTCCTTAAAAGTCTTGCTAGAAAATTTGCTGCGCAACGAAGACGGCGAAAACATCAAAGAACAAGACATTAATGCGCTATTAAATTGGGACCCAAAAGCAAAACCATCATCTGAAGTTGCATTTACCCCTGCACGAGTAGTAATGCAAGATTTTACTGGCGTACCTGCCATTGTTGATTTAGCTGCAATGCGAGATGCAATGGAAAAGCTCGGCGGAGATCCTGCAAAAATAAACCCACTGTCACCGGCCGAACTCGTAATAGACCATTCAGTACAAGTTGACGGCTATGGAAATGATGGTGCCTTTGATTTAAATGCGAAACTTGAATACGACCGCAACAAAGAACGATACGAATTTTTACGCTGGGGCCAAACGGCATTTGATAATTTAAAAGTGGTACCACCCGCAACCGGCATTGTTCACCAAGTTAATTTAGAATACCTTGCTCGCGTTGTTTTTAACGAAGATAGCAATGGTAAAAAGTTTGCCTACCCCGATACACTGGTTGGTACTGACTCGCACACAACCATGATTAATGGCTTAGGCGTACTTGGCTGGGGTGTAGGCGGCATTGAGGCTGAAGCTGCAATGCTTGGCCAGCCAATTAGCTTATTGATTCCACAGGTAGTTGGCATGAAGCTTAATGGCCGATTACCAGAAGGCACAACAGCAACTGATTTAGTGCTCACGGTAACTGAAATTTTGCGTAACCACGGCGTGGTGGGTAAATTTGTAGAATTTTATGGCGATGGCCTTGCAGATCTCCCCCTTGCAGATAGAGCAACCATTGCTAACATGGCACCTGAATATGGTGCTACGTGTGGTATTTTTCCAATTGATGACGAAACGATTAATTATTTACGTCTTACCAACCGTGATGAAGACCAACTAAAGCTTATTGAAGATTATGCAAAACACCAAGGCTTGTGGCGTAACGATGGCGACGAAGCTCGCTATACCGACACACTAGAACTGAAGCTCGATGATGTTGTACCAAGCCTTGCAGGCCCAAAACGCCCACAAGATAGAATAGCGCTTAACAAAGCCGGCGAGGAAATCTCTCAGCACCTAAAAGGTTTTCAAGAAGAGCGTATAGCACATCGCGATAAAAGTGATGACGAGCAATCGCGTATTGAAAGCGAAGGCCCAACAACCAACCCTGATGAACCTGTAAACGAAGCACAATTTATGGGGGCGGCAAAAGTTAACTACAAAGGCCAAGAGTTTGAACTTAACGACGGTGCATGCGTTATTGCAGCTATAACAAGCTGTACCAACACGTCTAATCCAAGTGTTATTTTAGCCGCAGGCCTTGTGGCTAAAAAAGCAAAACAACTAGGTATTAACGTTAAACCTTGGGTTAAAACATCACTCGCGCCTGGCTCAAAAGTAGTTACCGACTACTTAGAGAAAGCGGGGTTAATGGACGACTTAGAAAGCCTAGGTTTTAATTTAGTAGGTTACGGTTGTACTACGTGTATAGGCAACTCAGGACCGCTGGCTGATGAAATTTCACAAGCTATTCAAAAACACAAGCTGGTAGTCAGCTCTATCTTATCGGGCAATCGTAATTTTGAAGGGCGTATACACCAAGATGTTAAAATGAACTTTTTAGCTTCTCCTCCTTTGGTTGTTGCCTATGCAATTGCAGGTAGAACAGACATAGATGTTTATAACGAGCCCCTTGCACAAGATGAAAACGGTAACGATATTTACCTTAAAAACATTTGGCCAAGTGTGAAAGAGGTTAGCGACTTAGTAAAAGAAACGGTTACCAAAGAAATGTTTGCAACAAGCTACGCCAATGTTTATGAAGGTGATAGCCGCTGGCAAAAAATTCAAATACCTGACGGCAAGTTGTATGATTGGAACGACGCATCTACCTATATTAAAAAAGCACCATTTTTTGATGGCATGACCGTAGAGCCACCGGGTATTCCTACCATTGAAAAGGCTCGCTGTTTAGCCAAGCTAGGAGACTCGGTAACAACCGATCACATCTCTCCTGCAGGCGCGATTAAAGCGGATGCACCTGCTGGTCTTTATCTACAAGAGCACAATGTAGAAAAAGCACAGTTTAATTCTTACGGCTCTCGCCGAGGTAACCATGAAGTAATGATGCGTGGCACCTTTGCTAACGTACGACTTAAAAACTTGTTAGCACCGGGCACAGAAGGCGGGGTAACACGCACGCAACCAGACAATAGCTTAGAAAGTATTTACGATGCGGCTATGGCATATCAAAAAAATGATACACCGCTTATTATTTTAGCCGGAAAAGAATATGGTACTGGCTCGTCACGCGATTGGGCTGCAAAAGGTTCGTTGTTGCTAGGCGTGAAAGCTGTTTTTGCACAAAGCTATGAACGTATTCACCGCTCTAACTTAATTGGGATGGGTGTACTGCCATTACAATTTAAAGAGGGTGAAAGCTATGAGTCGCATGGTTTAACTGGCCAAGAAGAGTTTGATATTCAAGGTCTTTACGATAAAACCGACGAGATTACACTGATAGCAACTAATGCCGAAGGCAAAAAAACAAGCGTAAAAGCCGATGTACGTATTGATACTCCTAAAGAGTGGGATTACTACAAGCATGGCGGTATTTTACAATATGTACTGCGTAACATGCTTAACTAAGCTGCGTAGTGAATGACTCATAGGCCTTATGGTTACAACCATGAGGCCTTTTTTATAACTGCCTTATTATTGCGCTGCATCAATATACAAAACACATAGCCTATTACACTGGCACCATAACCAGTGGAGGCATTATGTCGCATGTCACTATTATTAGAGTACTTAAAACATCTATTGTACTTGGCTTATGCCTTATAGTTACAGGCCATACACTTATCATATCTAATGGGTTTAGTGAGCAATTTGGTATTAACGGCATTATTGCATCCGCAGCTTGCATCGCTGTGGGTATACTATTGTCACTACCCACCAAAATATATTTAACCATTTTACTAATGGAAGCTGAAAAACGTTATACCCACTCTAATACTAATGAATAGCGCTTAAAGTACACTTAAATTATTAATTTCTTTGTTACGTTTTTCTAATTTTTTTTCGATGTTTTCTGCATCTTCAAACAGCTTTTTAATCGATTCAGGATTTAATATTGAAGGGGTTTGCGTATTAGCTGACATCTCATTAGTACTAGACTCTAAGTTTAAAATAGAAGTATCTTCTGCACCAATCACGGTTATATCCTCAGGGTTGAGGGTTAACTCTATGCTTTTACCATGAGGGTTAGGGCTATCTGAATAATGCCATTGACCTGTTTCATCTTGCCACTTATAAATAGTACTTGAAGACGTAATCGTTGAGCTATCGCTTGAAATACTACTCGTCACTTTATCGCCAGCCTCGTGAATGCCTTTTACAGCTTGATTTAGCGTATTGGTTGATAACGCAACCATTTGCTCTTTAATTTGCTGGGTTTCTTTGCTGATAGTTGAACCTGAAAGCCAAGTTTGGCCGTCTGGCTTTTTTAAATAAAATAGTGATATGACAGCAATTACCATCACTGATATTGCTAAATAGGTAAAGTATTTCATAGCGTTCCTGCTTTGTTTGTTCCTTTAATATAATATTAGTGAATAAAGCACTCACTGGCAATTTTATTATCTAAATTTAGATAATAAAAAACGCAGCCTAAGCTGCGTTTAATTGCGGTTAAATAAAGCGTTAAGGTACTAAATACCATCACCATCCATATGAAGACCGCATTCACGGTTTAAACCAAAAAAGCGGGTTTCTTCTTCAGTCATGCCCGGCTCTAGTTTGCGCGTAGTGTGTACATCGCCCATTGACACATACCCTTGCTCCCATAATGGGTGATAAGGTAAGTCATGCTTAGTTAGGTATTGATATACATCGCGGTTTGACCATTCAATAATCGGGTACACTTTTACCGTGCCACGGCTTATTTCTACAAACTGCTTATCTGCACGAGTAGAAGATTGATCGCGACGTAAACCACTAAACCAGGTACCCGCTTCAATTTCTTTTAAAGCGCGAGTCATTGGCTCAACTTTATTAAGCTGATTATATTGCTTAATACCGTCCTCACCTTGCTCCCATAACTTTCCAAACTTAGCTTCTTGCCATGCTGGGCTCAGCTGCGCCTTGTACACTTTTAAATTAAGTGACAAACGCTCGCTCATTTGCTCAATAAACTGGTACGTCTCAGGGAACAAATAACCAGTGTCTGTTAATACAACAGGAATGTCTGGGCGTTGGGTTGTCATTAAATGCAACATCACCGCAGCTTGAATCCCAAAGCTTGACGATAGAAACGCGGTATCGGGTAAATTTTCAAGCGCCCACGCAACACGTTGCTCTGCGCTCATATTTGCTAATACACCATTAGCATCAGCTAACATAGCCGCTTGGCTTTGTTTATCTAGCTGTAATATATTTTTAAATTCACTCATGGAAAATTCCAAGCCTCACCAGCGCCAAGCGCTGGTATCTAATTATGCGTGAAAATCGGTTACTGATACTTTTACTTCAGCAACAATGCCTTTGCGAATTACAAAGTCACCAAAACATTCACCGTCGTTTCGCTCACTTGCCCACTGGCCAATTAGCTTATCAAACGCCTCTAGGTAAACATCTTCACCTACGTTTTCAAGGTACAGTTTAGGAATGCGTGTACCTTCTAAATTACCGCCTAAGTAAACGTTGTATTTACCAGGCCCTTTACCTACCAGCCCTGCTTCTGCAAGCATTGCGCGGCCACAACCATTAGGACAACCTACAACGCGCATAATAATGCTATCGTCTGGTATTCCGTGTTTAGCGAGTAAAGCTTCAGTTTTTTCAATTAAGCTTGGTAAGTAACGCTCAGCTTCGGCCATTGCAAGCGGGCATGTAGGTAATGCCACACACGCCATTGAGTTTTTACGTTGCTCTGTGTCACCGTCGTCAATCAAACCATGGTTACGAGCAATTTCTTCAATCACTGCTTTTTGATCTACAGGTACACCGGCAATAATTAAGTTTTGGTTTGCCGTCATACGCATATCACCTTGGTGCACTTCTGCAATTTTACGACACCCTGTTTTAAGTGGCTTATCTGGGTAATCTAAAATACGGCCGCTTTGTATAAATAGCGTAAGGTGGTGCTTGCCATCAATGCCTTCTACCCAACCGATACGATCGCCACGGTGAGTAAACTCATAAGGGCGGCTTGGTGCAAAGCTTACACCGGCACGTTTTTCTACTTCTGCTTTAAATACGTCAAACCCAACACGATCTAGTGTGTATTTAGTTTTTGCATTTTTACGGTTAGAACGGTTACCCCAATCGCGCTGCACTGATACAACGTGCTCAGCAATTTTTAAGGTATCTTCTAGGGCAATAAAACCAAAGTCGTCAGCTTTACGCGGATACGTAGCCGTATCACCGTGGGTCATAGCAAGGCCACCACCTACAAGTACGTTAAAGCCGACAAGCTTACCGTCTTCAGCAATAGCAACAAAGTTCAAGTCATTCGCATGCACATCGACTTCGTTGTTAGGCGGAATAGTAACCGTGGTTTTAAACTTACGTGGTAAATAGTTAGACCCTAAAATAGGTTCTTCTGTCGTTTCTGCTTTTTCGCCGTTTAACCAAATTTCAGCATACGCTTTTGTTTTTGGTAATAAATGCTCTGAAATTTTTGCAGCCCACTCATACGCTTCTTGGTGTAGCTCAGACTCAACAGGGTTAGTAGTACACAGCACATTACGGTTTACATCACCTGCGGTAGCAATAGAGTCAATGCCCACGCTATTTAGCATTTGGTGCATGCCTTTAATATTTGGCTTTAATACACCATGGAACTGAAACGTTTGACGCGTAGTTAAACGAATGCTGCCGTAGCTGGTTTTATCATCAGCAAACTTATCGATTGCTAACCACTGCTCTGGCTTAATAATACCGCCAGGCATACGCGCACGTAGCATTACGTTATGCAGCGGCTCTAACTTTTGCTTTGCACGCTCTGGGCGTATATCGCGATCATCTTGCTGATACATACCGTGAAAACGTATAAGTTGGAAGTTATCGGCTGTAAAACCACCGGTAATTTCATCTTTTAAGTCTTGCTCTATAGTGCCTCGTAAAAAGTTACTTTCTCTTTTCAAACGCTCGTTATCAGAAAGCTTTACGTTTTTATCTTGTTCGCTCATTTTAAATCCTAAATTTGTTACAGTGACGGCTGTTAGCTGTTAATAAAATAAGAAACGTGATTAATACACGTCTTTCTGATAGCGGTTTGCGCTACGCAGGTCTTTTAAATATTGCTCTGCGTCTTCATCATTTTTACCCGTATTTTCTTTAATGATATCAACCAATGCTTGATGTACATCTTTTGCCATGCGGTTTGCGTCTCCACATACATAAAAGTGAGCGCCAGCTTCTAACCACTCAAAAATGTCTTTTGAGTTTTTGCGAAGCTTATCTTGTACATAGATTTTTTCGGCTTGGTCACGGCTAAATGCAACATCTACTTTATTAAGTAAACCTGACTTTAAATAACCTTGAATTTCTACTTGGTATAAAAAGTCTTGAGTAAAATGTGGGTTACCAAAAAACAGCCAGTTTTTACCTTGTGCTTCTCGCGAGTCACGCTCTTGTAAAAATGCGCGGAATGGCGCAATACCAGTACCCGGACCCACCATGATAATAGGTGTTTCATCGTTAGCCGGTAAACGGAAGTTGTCGTTATGTTCGCTAAATACTTTTACTTTGCAGCCTTCTTCAGCACGACGCGCTAAATAACCAGAACAACCACCTAAGTGCTCGCTGTCAAAAGTATCAAACTCAACAAGTCCAACAGTTAAATGCACTTCGTCTTCAACTTCGCTTTGGCTAGACGCTATAGAATATAAACGAGCCTGAAGCTTACGTAAGCAATCAACTAATGTTTGTGCATCTAGTTTTGCTGGATTTTGACGAATAACATCAAATATTTGGCGTGGCTCAATGTAAGCACGCATTGCAGCTTTATCTTCTACAAGCTTTAAGAGCTCAGGTGTGCCTGTTGCTGTTGCGTATTTTTCAACAAAACCCGGATATGACTGCGTTAGCTCTAATTTTTCGATAAGCGCATCACGCACGCTCAATTCTTCATTCGCAACTTTAACGCGACTAGAACCATCAATTTGGGTAAGTTCTAGCGCTTCATCAACTAACGCCTCATCATTTAAAAAATATACACCCAGTGAGTCACCCGGTGTGTAAGTGATATCAGAGCCTTCAAGCGAAATTTCTACATGGCGTACATCTTTTGTTGAATCACGCCCGGTAATTTTTTGAACTGCTAATAATTCGGCTTCAAATGGATTTTGCTTTGTGTACTGGCTAGCTGCAGGCGTTGGTGCACCAAAAGGCATAACCGCGGCTTGTCCACCTACGTTACCCTGTTGCGCTTTTAAATCTGGTTCAAATGCATCTAGTGCGCCTTGAATCCATGTTGCAGCTTCTTCTTCGTAATCAACATCTAAATCAGCGCGTTGGTAAACTGACTCAGCGCCTAACTTATTTAAACGCTCTTCAAAATCTTTTGCTGTTTGGCAGAAAAACTCATAGCTAGAATCGCCTAGACCAATGACAGCTATTTTAACACCGTCGAGTTTAGGGGCCTTTTTAGTGGCTAAAAATGCGTGCAACGTTTCGCCATCTTCAGGCGGTTCACCTTCACCGTAAGTCGATACAACAACGGTTAAAAACTTTTCTTTTTTCAGGGCCGTTGGTTTGTAATCAGACATACTCACTAATTTGGCTGATAAACCACGCGATTCAGCTTGCTCTTTCATTTGGGTTGCAACACCTTTTGCATTACCCGTTTGTGAGCCATATAAAATAGTTAATACTGCTGCATCGCCCGTTACTGATGTGCCAGCCGTAGGCATACCAACTGCTGAAGCATTTGCATTAGCTGCTAAGTAACCACTTACCCACGCTTGTTGTATTGGATTAAGCTCAGCCACTAAACCTTGCAGCTTTTGAACTTGCTCTTGCGATAGCGGGCTTGCCGCAGCATTTAGTTGACCTAACAACATGAATCGATTCCCCATAACCCTGAAAATTAAGCACAACACACACCGTGTATTGTTAAAAATGAGTTTTTCCTCAGCCGATATAAGTTTGCTGAGGTTTTCTTACTGTGCAGGATAACGGGCTATCGACTTATCAAAAAAGAATAGAATCTGCTTTGATATTCCATTTAGTTATTAATTTTAAAAAACACCTAAAAAAACAGATTAAAGAGCGATTATTGCTTTTTATTAAATTTTAAATTAACAATTTTGTAACCTAAACAAAGTAATGTATATTATTCACTCATTATAAAAATAGGAACAATCATGTCACACGGGACATATAAAAATAAACTATTCGGAACAGCCTTATTACTTGGCACACTTCCGGTAATGGCAAATGTAGAAAATGGCAGTTTTGAGCAATGGTCAGGCAATACACCTGACGCGTGGAGCACAATAGATAGCGGTATTAGCCTATCGCGCTCAACAAATATTGTTAAAACAGGTAACAGTGCAGCAGCAGTTAATGTAACCACGGGCTCTCAGGCTAACACCGATTTATTACAACAAATAACGGTAGAAGCAGGAAAAACCTATGCATTTTCAACTGATGTTTACCACACAGAAGGAAAAATTAAAGCCCGTTTATTCGTAGATGGTTACCAAGGCTACTCCAATAATACGCAAACTAATCAATGGCAAACAATTAGCCACAGCTATACAGCAAGTAGCAATAAAACCATTAATGTTGGCCTGCGCTTTTATGATGTTAGTGGCTTTGATGGCAATGAACTTGTCTATGTAGATAACTTTCTACCTACAAGTAACGACAGTAGCTCTGGGAGTTGCTCGGGCAATAGTCTCTCTTTTAGTCTGACGACAGATAATTATGGTAGCGAAACAAGCTGGGCTATTAATAATAACCAAGGTAGCACGGTTGCAAGCGGTAGTGGCTATGCGTCCAATACACAATATAACGAAGCACTGTGTTTAGCTGATGGCGCCTATACCTTTACTATTAACGACAGCTACGGTGATGGTATCTGTTGTAGTTTTGGTAGTGGTAATTATGCACTCACTAGTGGTGGTTCAACCCTGGCAAGTGGCGCAAGCTTCAGCAACGCTGAAAGTACTTCATTTTCGCTTGGCGGTGGCTCTGGTGGTACCCCCACAACACCAACAGGTTATTATGTTACAACACAAGGCCTAACCGGTTACGCATTAAAAACTGAGCTTTATAACATCATTAATAATCATAGTTCGCAGGGGTACTCTGCAATATGGAACTTTTATGATTCATCGGCTCGCGATACATACTTTGAAAACGATAATAGTATTTTAGATATGTACAGTGAAAAGCCAAATGGCAACGATAGCTACACATACACAGCCGTTAGCGATCAATGTGGCAATTACAGTGGCGAAGGTGGTTGTTACAACCGCGAACATTCGTTCCCTAAAAGTTGGTTTGGCGGTACTAATGAGCCTATGAACTCAGATGTTCATCATATTTATGCAACCGATGGCTATGTAAACTCTAAACGCAGCAACTTTCCGTTTGGTGAAGTGGCAAGCGCCACGTTTACATCAACTAATGGCAGTAAGTTAGGCTCTGCAAGTAGCGCCATTAATTACACGGGCACAGTGTTTGAACCCATTGATGAGTTTAAAGGTGACTTTGCCCGTGCCTATTTTTACATGGCTACACGCTATGAAAATGTGATTGGGACGTGGCAAAATAATACCACTGCAAGTAATGCGGTTCTTAACGGCACCAGTTCGCAGGTATTTGAAAGCTGGGTTGTTGCTATGTTAATCAACTGGCATAACGCAGACCCTGTTAGCCAAATGGAAATAGATCGAAACCAAGCAGCATTTGAATTTCAAGGTAACCGTAATCCGTTTATCGACTACCCTGAATTTGTAGAAATGATTTGGTAGAAAATATAGCCTCAGCCAAGGCTGAGGCTATTTAAAACTCGCCTGACCAAGTGCAATAGACTCATAGCGCTTTCCCGTTAATTTAATCACCCATACGCTGTCTGTAAATGAGCGGCTAAAATATACAGTTTGCCCATTGGGAATATTAGGCATGAAAGACGTAATAGACTGCCAATCGCTATCTACTTTTTCTTTGAGCTTCATGCTCGCATTATAAAAACTTCCTTGTTCATTTGTTTTTACCTCAAGTGCTGTTAGCTGTTCACCGCCGCCTATTTCTATTAATGCGCTTTTATTTAAGTTAGCTAATAACTGAGGTTGGTGAATCGGTTGTAAATTTTTTAATGTTTCATCTATTTTGCTATCTATTGTTATTTTACTCTCTAGCTTGTAAATAGTGGCTTTAATCGCAAATACTGGCTCTGCAATACACGCTGAGGATAAAAACCCAAAAGTAATCCCCATTACCGCTTTATAAAAGTACATTTTCATTCGTTATACTCCTTTATTATTTAGTCTGCCTAGCATAACCAATTTATCACCTATTAAAACTTAACTTATTAATATTCATAATATTCTTTTAATTCATAGTAATGAATATTGCTTATTGGGCTATTTAAACACACCATTTTTAGCGATAATAAATAGATGAGCATTAAACAAGGTAAGGAAGAAACTTGTCGCTAGGAATTGAACTAAAGCAATTAAGAGCAAATAAAAAATGGACGCAAGCATTTGCAGCACGCGAGATTGGTATTCAACAATCTTACTTATCTAAGCTTGAAAATGGACAATTTATTCCGTCCGCTGAGGTAATTGAAAAGCTCGAACTTTGCTATGGAAAAACGTGTTTAGATAAGTATTTACCATCAAAAACATTACAAAGCACACAGATTAAAAAAAGGCTGTTTGTAAGTTTAATTATGCTTATTACTGGTCTCGTAATGTGGTTATGCGCAACCTATGAAATTTTCTACCCAGAGACTTACTTTACTTATCAGGCCAAATTAGGCGACTTTGTAGCGTTCAACGTCAGTCAGCACTACCAAGGCGAGCGATATATTGAAGGTGATGTTATTTACCAAATTTTAGGTGAGAGGCAAGTTAGCCGGATTGAAAACCGCTTTTTAATTGTAGGCTCCACGCTTTGTATTTTGCTATCTGTTGTCGTTGCCGCTTTTTCTAAAAAGTATTTATTAATTAAGCCTCTAAATAAAGTTTAAACACACTACTTAATGGGCTTTTTAGTATTCCACTTATCCATTATTTTATTATATAGAATACGATCGTTATCTTTACATGGCCTTGGCGATCCCGTTGGTAAGCCTACTTTACCCATAACGCCATTAAAATCAATCTTGTAGCACATACCTTTGTACATTTCCACCCGCTGACTACCATCTGCGCTTTGCCACAATACCGCTGATTTGAAATCACTAGAATGCTCAATTGGAACCGTTATGTGTTGGTGATTTTTGCTCTTTGGCAAAGTTGCTATCTGCGGGAAATCAAAGGATACAATATCATTACTGGACATTGAAAACGGAGTTATTGGTGCGTACGGATCAATTTTTTTAAATGGCTGCTGCTGAGCTTTTGAATTAACCTTATTTTTTATAGGCTCAATCGCGGCTTTATTTAAATTATGCTTTTTTCTATCAGTACTTATGGCAATGCTTTTACTTGTCTCAGTGGCATTCTCTGGTAAATTTAATTTTAATCGCTGAGCGCCCTTAAAGTCATGCCCTTTAATCGGCTTAGGTGTTAACTCACCTGCATCAAGCGCGGTATCATTTTCAGGGAATGAAGCATTCGGCTGTTTACTTTTTGTATTACTGGGTAATGTTGTAAGGTCCACCATTACATACGCTTTTATCACTTTGCCTGCGTATGGCTGTGCTATCTCAATCGTTTGCCTCGAAACCAAATAAATAACAACAATATGAAAACCAATTGATATACCCCACGCTTTATAGTTACCTTTCAACACATCAACTCCCTGTGAACAGTTTACTTTATGAGTATAACTGGGCAGGTTTAGTTCATTTGCAAAGGTGCATTGTCGGTCTAAAAATTATCAATAAGGTGCTTTACTACAGTACTAAATACAAAAAGCCCCAGCTAATGCCGGGGCTTTTTTACAAAACTAACTTAATTAAAAATTAAGCTTGTTTTGGACTAGAAACAACGTCTACTAAAGTCCAAGATTTATTCTTAGAAATTGGTGCACATTCACGGATAGTAACTACGTCACCCGCTTTTGCTGTGTTGTTTTCGTCATGTACGTGTAGCTTAGTTGTACGTTTAATGAATTTCCCATAGATTGGGTGCTTCACGTAACGTGCGATTGCGATAGTGAAAGATTTTTCCATCTTGTCGCTAACTACACGGCCTTGAAGAGTACGAATTTTATCGCTCATTATTGACCTGCCTTCTGGTTAATAATTGTTTTTACACGCGCGATATCGCGACGTACTGTTCTTAGCGTGTGTGTCTGAGCTAACTGACCAGTGCTTGCTTGCATGCGCAGGTTAAACTGCTCACGAAGAAGTCCTAGAAGTTCAGCATTAAGCTCTTCTACGCTTTTGTCTTTTAGTTCGCTTGCTTTCATCACATTACCGTCCGAGTTACGAAAGTTGTTTTGAATGGCAGTTTACGAGCTGCAAGGTCGAATGCTTCACGAGCAAGCTCTTCAGAAACACCTTCCATTTCGTAAAGTACTTTACCAGGCTGAATTTCAGCAACCCAATATTCAACAGAACCTTTACCTTTACCCATACGAACTTCAAGAGGTTTTTCTGTAATCGGTTTGTCAGGGAAGACACGGATCCAGATTTTACCTTGACGTTTCACGTGACGCGTCATAGCACGACGAGCTGCTTCGATTTGACGAGCAGTCATGCGGCCACGGCCAGTAGCTTTCAATCCGAAAGTACCGAAGCTTACTTTGTTACCGTTTTGCGCTAAACCGCGGTTGCGGCCTTTGTGCATTTTACGGAATTTTGTACGTTTTGGCTGTAACATTACTCGCTACCTCTACTTAGCACTTTTCTTGGCTTTCTTTGGTGCGCGTTTAGCTGGCTTCTCTTGCTCTTGTACTAGTGGTAAACCACCAATAACTTCGCCTTTGAAGATCCAAACTTTAACACCAATGATACCATAAGTGGTTAAGGCTTCAGAAGTTGCGTAGTCGATATCAGCACGAAGAGTATGTAGAGGTACACGACCTTCACGATACCATTCTGAACGTGCGATTTCTGCGCCGCCAAGACGACCGCTAACTTCAACTTTAATCCCTTTTGAACCGATGCGCATTGCATTTTGTACCGAACGCTTCATAGCGCGACGGAACATAACACGACGCTCTAGTTGAGAGGCAATGCCGTCTGCTACTAGTTGTGCATCAAGTTCTGGCTTACGTACTTCAGAGATATTAATCTGAGCAGGTACACCAGCGATTTTAGTTACTGCTTGACGTAATTTTTCTACGTCTTCGCCTTTTTTACCGATAACAACACCCGGACGAGCCGTGTGGATTGTTACGCGGATTGATTTTGCTGGACGCTCAATAACGATTTTAGACACAGAAGCTGTTTTTAATTCCTTTGTAAGGAATGCACGAACTTTGTGATCGCCAAAAAGCTGATCAGAGAAATCTTTAGAACTCGCGTACCAGGTAGAAACCCAAGGTTTAGATATACCTAGGCGAATACCAGTAGGATGAACTTTTTGTCCCATTACTTATACTCCTAGCTATCTGAAACCATAACAGTGATATGGCTTGTACGCTTAAGGATGCGGTCTGCGCGTCCTTTAGCACGAGGCATAATACGTTTCATTGTAGGACCATCGTCCACAAAGATCGTAGTTACACGAAGCTCATCAATGTCAGCACCTTCGTTATGCTCTGCGTTAGCAATAGCAGACTCAAGTACTTTCTTAACTAATACAGCCGCTTTTTTCGGGCTGTACGCCAGGATTTCTAGTGCGCGATCGACAGGTAACCCGCGGATCTGATCTGCAACTAGACGTGCTTTTTGCGCCGAACCAGAGGCGAATTTATGTTTAGCTAATGCTTGCATTTATCTTCCCCTCTTAACGTTTCTTCGCTTTCTTATCCGCAGCATGGCCGCGGTAAGTGCGAGTTGGTGCAAATTCACCTAGTTTGTGACCGATCATTTCGTCAGAAACGAAAACTGGTACGTGCTGGCGACCATTATGGACAGCAATGGTCAATCCGATCATGTTAGGTATGATCATTGAACGACGGCTCCAAGTTTTAATTGGCTTTTTCTCACCGCTTTCCAAAGCTTTCTCTACCTTCTTCAGCAAGTGTAGGTCTATAAAAGGACCCTTCTTGAGAGAGCGTGGCATGGCTATTCCTCAATATTACTTAGTACGACGACGTACTATAAATTTATCCGTACGCTTGTTCTTACGCGTCTTCGCACCCTTAGTCGGCTTACCCCATGGAGACACAGGATGACGACCACCAGAAGTACGACCTTCACCACCACCGTGTGGGTGATCAACCGGGTTCATGGCAACACCACGAACTGTCGGACGAATACCACGCCAGCGGTTTGCACCTGCTTTACCAAGTGAACGAAGCATATGCTCAGCATTGCCAACTTCACCAAGTGTAGCACGACAATCAGCTTCAACTTTACGTACTTCGCCTGAACGAAGACGTAATGTTACATACTGACCATCACGTGCAAGAATTTGAACGTAAGCACCAGCAGAACGTGCGATTTGTGCACCTTTACCTGGTTTTAATTCTACGTTGTGAACAGTCGAACCTACAGGCATATTACGCATTGGTAGTGCATTACCAGCTTTGATTGGTGCATCAACACCAGACTGGATTGCATCACCAGCTTTTAAGCCTTTAGGTGCGATAATGTAACGACGCTCACCGTCTGCATATAATACAAGAGCGATGTTTGCGCTACGATTTGGATCGTATTCTAAACGTTCAACAGTAGCTGGAATGCCATCTTTAGTACGTTTAAAATCGATTAAACGGTAATGATGTTTATGACCACCACCGATATGACGAACCGTAATACGACCATTGTTATTACGACCACCTGATTTAGAGTTTTTCTCTAAAAGTGGTGCGTATGGCTTACCCTTATGTAAATCAGAGTTAACCACTTTAACTAGGTGACGACGACCCGCAGAAGTAGGCTTACACTTTTGAAGTGCCATAATTCTATCCCCTTATTACTCGGCGCCGCCGACAAAGTCTAGCTCGCTGCCTTCTTTAAGAGTAACGTAAGCTTTCTTCCAGTCGCTACGACGACCGAAACGCATGCCAGTACGTTTTGTTTTACCCTTAACGTTAAGTGTGCGAACACCCGTTACTTCTACTTCAAAAAGCTTCTCAACTGCTGCTTTAATTTCAGCTTTAGTTGCGTCATTTACTACTTTGAAAACAATTGTGTTGTTTTCTTCAGCAGCAATTGTGCTTTTTTCAGAGATGTGTGGAGCAAGGATCACTTTTAAAAGACGTTCTTCACGGATCATGCTAGCGCCTCCTCAAGTTGCTTAACAGCAGCGGCTGTAATAAGTACCTTGTCGAAAGCAATTAAGCTTACAGGATCGATACCAGCTACATCACGCGTGTCAACCTTATAAAGGTTACGTGCTGATAAGAAAAGATTTTCATCTACTTCTTCAGTCACGATAAGTACATCTTTAAGCTCAAGCTCTTTTAGCTTAGCTACTAGATCTTTAGTTTTTGGTGCTTCAAGACCAAAACTTTCAACAACGATTAAACGCTCTTGACGAACTAGTTCAGATAGGATGCTTTTGATCGCACCACGGTACATTTTACGGTTTACTTTTTGGCTGTGGTCTTGTGGTTTAGCTGCGAAGCTAACGCCACCTGAACGCCAAATTGGACTACGGATTGTACCAGCACGTGCACGGCCAGTACCTTTTTGAGCCCATGGTTTTTTACCACCACCGCTTACTTCAGAACGTGTCTTCTGAGCACGAGTACCTTGACGAGCACCTGCTGCGTAAGCAACAACTACTTGGTGTACTAATGCTTCGTTAAACTCACGTCCAAAAGTAGCTTCAGAAACTTCAAGAGCGCCAGAAGCGTCTTTGATTGCTAATTCCATCACTAAATCTCCAGGACTTATGCTTTAACAGCTGGTTTAACGATAACGTCACCGCCGATAGATCCAGGTACTGCACCTTTCACTAAAAGCAAGTTACGCTCAGCGTCAACGCGAACTAGTTCTAAGTTTTGAGTCGTTACACGCTCAGCACCCATATGACCGGCCATTTTCTTACCTTTAAACACCTTACCAGGTGATTGGTTTTGACCGATTGAACCAGGAGCACGGTGAGATAGAGAGTTACCATGTGTAGCGTCTTGCATGCTGAAATTCCAGCGCTTAACACCACCTTGGAAACCTTTACCTTTAGAAGTACCGGTTACGTCAACCTTGTTGATTTCGTTGAATAACTCAACAGTAAGCTCTGCGCCTACTTCAAAATCGCCTTCACCACCGTTAAGGCGGAATTCCCACAGACCGCGACCCGCTTCAACGCCAGCTTTAGCGAAGTGACCCGCTGAAGCTTTGTTTACACGACTTGCTTTTTTAGTGCCTGCGGTTACTTGAAGCGCGTTATAACCGTCTGTTGCGTCAGATTTGATCTGAGCAATGCGGTTAGGTGTCGCTTCAATAACTGTCACAGGGATAGATACACCATCTTCAGTGAAGATTCGTGTCATACCCACTTTACGACCGACTAGACCTAATGCCATTTTCCTAAAACCTCTCTAATCTTCCGATTAACCCAGGCTGATTTGAACATCAACACCAGCAGCAAGATCTAAACGCATAAGCGCGTCAACAGTCTTGTCAGTTGGTTCTACGATGTCTATCAGACGTTTATGGGTGCGGATTTCGTACTGATCACGCGCATCTTTGTTTACGTGCGGTGAAGTAAGTACAGTAAAACGTTCAAAGCGTGTAGGTAGTGGGATTGGACCACGTACTTGTGCGCCAGTGCGTTTCGCAGTTTCCACGATTTCTGCCGTTGATTGGTCAATCAAACGGTGGTCAAAAGCTTTTAGGCGAATACGAATGCGTTGATTTGACATTCTTAACCTCAATATAAAGAGCATTTAAAAGAGCATAAAAAAACGACCGAAACAATCTTAATTATTAAGATGTCGGCTGTTTGATTATATCTACGTTGAGTTCCAAATCGGAACTCCTGTTTATTAGCTTGAAATCCAAGCTTAATTTATCCTTCCAAGTTCCCGGGGGAATTTTGAAAGCCTGCGTATTATAGAGGTATTGGTGATAAATGCAACAACTAATTCAAAACAAAGTATCAATGATTAATTCGTCTAAATAAGTGCCAGCTTATATTATGTGACTATACTGGAACTAAATTTTTCAATGCGGGTCAATAGCTGCATTAACTAATCTCATTTCGTAAAGAAGCGATTTTTTAGATAATATGGTATCCTATCACGCTAATTTTGCTTTTTAACACCCTCAATATGGTGAGTCGATGCGTATTTTTAATTATTGTTTAAACGTTTTATCTGCTGGATTTAGTCGCTTATTTGTTAAAAGCAAAGTCCTCCCAGAAAACCCTATTAAACAGTACGATTTAAATCATGATTACCCTACATTTTATATAGTGCGTTTAAATTCTCGTTTTGATCTTGCGGCGCTGGCTCATGCTTGTAAAAAACACGGCTTACCTAGTCCTACTGAAGAGCAAATATTAGGTGATGAACATTTAGAGCGATTTATTGGTATTAAAAATCCCCCACCTTTATTTGGCGATACAGCAAAACCAACCAATGCACTAGCACAAGGCAAACAAATAATTGATCACCTTATAAATAGTGGCCAAAAAAATGTACAAGTGATACCTGCAACTATTTTATGGGGACGCGATCCAGGTAAAGAAAAACCAGGATTACGTACTTTAATAACGCATTCGGTTACACCAAGCTGGTTTAGAAAGTTTTTTGTTGTGTTGTTTTCTGGTCGCGACAACTTTATTCGCTTTAGCCAACCACTCGACTTATCACTTATTGTAAATGAAAAAGCTGATGTAAATGAGCTACCACAAAAATTACTACGTGTTGCCCGGGTTCACTTTAAGCGTCAAAAACTGGCAGCCACAGGCCCAAAAATGCCATCGCGCGAGCAATTGTTTAACTCTCTTCTTGCTTCACCAACAATAAAAAAAGCCATTCAGGATGAAGCAAAAGCTAAAAATATTAGCCAAACCGAGGCGCGTCAAAATGCGCTTAAGCTACTTGATGAAATAGCCGCAAACTATTCTGAAGCAATGATACGCGTTGCTGATCGCTTTTTAACATGGCTTTGGAATAAGCTATACAACGGCATACACATAAAACACACAGAGCAATTGCATGAACTAACTAATAAAGGCCATGAAATTATTTACATGCCTTGTCATCGCAGCCATATGGACTACTTGCTTCTTACTTACTCTATTTACCATTTAGGTTTGGTGCCACCGCATATAGCCGCAGGTGTTAACCTTAACTTTTTTCCTGCCGGTGGCATATTTCGCCGCTCGGGTGCATTTTTTATTCGCCGCTCGTTTGCAGGCAATAAACTGTACTCAGCTATTTTTAAAGAATATTTGAGTCAGTTATTTATTAAAGGTTACTCAGTTAAGTTTTACACAGAAGGCGGGCGTAGCCGTACAGGGCGTTTGTTACCGCCCAAAACAGGTATGCTTGCAATGACCTTTCAAGCCATGCTACGCGGTATCGATCGACCAGTATCAATAGTCCCTGTGTATATTGGCTACGAACATGTCATGGAAATAAATACGTACCTTAAAGAGCTTGCTGGAAAAGATAAGAAAGGCGAGTCGGTATTTGGTATTTTTAAAGCGATAAAAAACCTTAAAAACTACGGACGTGGTTACCTAAATTTTGGCGATCCTATTTCGGTTAACCAATATTTAAATGATAACCAACCCGACTGGCGCGACGCGGTTCACCCAACTGACGTACAAAAACCTCAGTGGTTAGGCCCACAAGTTGCAGCCTTAGCAGACCAAGTTATGGTTAAAATTAATAATGCAGCTGCTTTAAATGCTGTTAACTTACTAGCAATGGTATTGCTAGTAAACGACAAGCACGCTTTAAGTAAACCAAAGCTATTAGCTCAGCTCGATTTTTACTTACGCCTGCAGCGTGATGCAAGTTATAGCGATAAAGTAACCGCGCCTGACGAAACGCCTGAGCAACTTCTTACACATGCCTTAAAACTTAACAAATTTGATGTGATAAGTGATGAGTTTGGCGAAATTATTGCCATTAGCGATAAAGAAAAAACACTCTTTAATTATTACCGTAACAATATTTTGCATCTATTTGCAGTACCTAGTTTGTTGGCATTGCACTTATTTAAGCAGCACACAACAACAATTAAGCAATGTGAACAATTAGTACATTCGTTTTATCCGCTATTTGCCAAAGAGTGGTATTTACAGCCCCTTGATGAAAACTACATTACGCGTATCTTGGCCAATTTTGCTGATCAAAACTTAATTGAATTTGATGGCGACAATATACACATTACTAATACCAACGACTGCTTAGCAAAATTAGAAATGCTAGGGCGAGCATTGAGCTTCACTCTGCAACGCTACGCCATTGTGATTGGTTTTATACAAACGAGTAATGGCATTGAAAAGGCTGAGCTTGAGCGAGAAAGCCAAGTATTAGCAGATCGCTTAGGCACATTACACGGCATTAAAACACCAGAGTTTTTTGATAAAAAAGTACTGGTTGGTTTTATCGATAACTTACGTGGTGAAGGGCTTGTTACAGAAGGCGACAATGGCTTGGTGGGCAGTACGCAATTGTGCGAAACCTATTCACAACTTAAAACATTGCTACCTGCCCGTATATGGCAATCGATTAGCGACATTGTTCAAGATCAGTGTAACTAGCCGCTATACATAGATAGGGTTAGCGCTGACGCATAACCCCTTCTTGAATTGTTGAGGCAACCAAGTTGCCTTGGCGATCAAAAAATTGCCCTCTTACCAGCCCTCGGCCTGAGCTCGCACTCGGGCTGTCTATGGTGTATAAAATCCAGTCGTCTAATCTAAACGAGCGATGAAACCACATTGCATGGTCAATTGTTGCGACCTGCATATTTGGCTGCATAAACGACACGCCATGCGGCTGTAATGCAGTTGGTAAAAACTCAAAGTCTGATGCATAAGCCAATAGGTAATTATGAATACGCTGATCATCGGGCATGTCACCATTCGCTCTAAACCAAATATGTTTAACTGGCTCAATCGCTTCTGGTTTAAAGGGGTTATGAAATGTCACAGGGCGCATTTCAATAGGCATTTCGCGAATAAATTTATTACGAATTACCTCGGGTATATGCTCAGCATTTTCTTGATAAAACTCAAGCGACGAACGTAGCTCTTCCGGTTGCGGTACATCTGGCATCGTTGCCTGATGCGAAAGTCCGTCTTCAACCGCCTGAAAAGATGCAGTCATATAAAAAATAGGCTTGCCGTATTGAATTGCACTTACACGACGGGTACTGAAGCTTTTGCCATCGCGAATAGTTTCAACATCGTAAACGATAGGTTTAGCAGCATCCCCTGGGCGTAAAAAGTAAGAATGTAAAGAGTGAACAATACGTCCAGCCGGTAGGGTTTCCTTTGCTGCTGATAGCGCTTGCCCCATAACCTGACCACCAAAAACAGCTCTAAAACCCAAATCTTGGCTTTGCCCTCGGTATAACCCTTGCTCTATTTCTTCAAGTGTTAATAACGATAATAAATCATCTAAAACTTGGCTCATTATATGTTCCTCAATTCCCTAATAACTTAATGATACTATAGACTACAACTATGTAAATCTTTGTTAGGAATACAACTATGGCTTACTGGCTGTTTAAAACCGAACCCGATGCTTTTTCAATTGACGACCTAAAACACGCACCTAATCAAACAACATTATGGGAAGGTGTACGAAATTACCAAGCCCGAAACTTTTTGCGTGATGATGTTAAAGAAGGCGATTTAGTGATGATTTATCACTCAAGCTGCAAAAACGTAGGTGTAGCGGGTATAGCAAAGATAACAAGCGCAGCCTATCCAGATCCTACTCAATTTGACCTAAATAGCGATTATTATGACCCTAAAGCCACCAGCGATTCACCGCGTTGGGTAGTCGTTGACGTAACCTACCACCAACATTTGAATAAACTGGTTAGCTTAAAATCTATAAAAGCAAACGACAGTATTACAGAGTTGGCACTAAAAAAAGCAGGAAGATTATCGGTTATGCCCGTAACAGAGCATGATTGGAATGAAATTATGAATATGGCTAAAGAGTAAAGTTGTAACGCCGTACTTATTTTTTTACTGCTTTTTTCTTTTTGTGCCCGTGCTTGGGCACAATGGCAAAATACATAATGAGCCCTAACCACGAAAAAAAGATGATACCGATGAGCCAACCGTTTTTTTCGTGGCCTTGCGTACGCTTACTGTTTAGTACAATGACTACAGGTAAAATGTACGCACTTAAAATAACAATTAAAAATATAACTTCATTCATTATTTTTCCAAGCTTGACCAATCAACTTCGCCGCTCAATACACGCTCAACAGAAATATAGTGGAGAATATCACCTTCACTCACTTTATAATCCAAAGGTGGATTTAAGTCCATATTTTGAGCACTCAAGTTATGTGCAACACCCAACAAAATAGCGTCGTGCTGCCTTTTAAAATGATGAAACAAGGTGCCAAATTCCATTTCCTTACAGCCACTGGGTACTTTTAAGCTAAATTGTGTATCACCATGTAATGTAGAAAGCAGCTCTTCTTGTACTCGACTAGAGCCGGGGTCTTGCATTGAACGAACTAATATTTCAGCCGACTTAGCACTGCTACATTCTATATTTTGACAATGCTCCAGTAGCATATCGACCTTGGTTTCATCTAAAAAGTGAGCACTAATATGACACTCATCTTTTACTAAGCGGCTAATACGCAGCGCAGTAGTAAATGTTTGGTCGTCGTCTTGCCCATCAATAATTACTTTATCGGCGTGACTTATTGCTACACGCTCTAACTCTGCTAAATCAGTAAAGCTAGAAAGACGCGCAAAATCAACCTGCTCATTTGCTAAAAACGGATGATCCATCTGCTCTGTTACCGCGAGTAAAATACGACGTTCAGTGCGCTTTGTATCCGCCAAAATGTAATCAATCATTTTTTTAGTTCTGGTATCGTGCCAACCAAAAATAATGATGTGGTTATTACTGTGAGCAAAATCTTTATCACCAGTCATAGCGTGCCTAATTAAATAAGTAACAGTTTGCCCTGCTTTTCCAAGCAAAACACCAAATAAAGCTAAACCAAACGGAATTTGTATTAAAGCAACCACCCATCGACCAAGCTCTGTTGTCGGGCTAAAATCACCATATCCTACTGTTGACGTTGTCACTGTGTAATAGTAAAAAAAAGTGGTTATAGAGGTTAACGCCTGTTCGTTGGCAGCATACAGTAGCAACCAGGTTACGAGCATATGAGTTAAAATTGCAAAGGTCACTGCTTGCCAGCTCAATTGATCAATATGAGCGCGAACAAGTAACGCTAACCTTTTAAATATCACCGGCATAATACAAAATCTTTGTTATTAAATTATCTATAAACAGTACGTTACTGTATGCCTTAGTTTTAATCAACGTTTAAGGTATAGACAGTATAAAACTGTCTCCTGTAATACTAATTGTGATTTGCACATAACCACATTTCGTGATTAATTAATCTACAAACAAACACTAAACTGTATTTTTATGCTTAATAGAATAGCCACCCCATTTACAAAACTGGTTGAGCGTTACCTACCCGACCCATTTATATTTGTAATTTTGCTTACACTTATTACATTTGTCGCTGCCAGTATATTTACCCCTTCCAGCAGTATTAATGTACTGCACGCGTGGGGCAATGGGTTTTGGAACCTATTGAGCTTTGCTATGCAAATGCTGCTTGTACTTATTACAGGCTACATGCTGGCAAGTACACCTCTCATTAGCAAAGTATTAGAGAAACTAGCAACCTTAGCCAACACCGCGCCTAAAGCAATTATATTAGTTACTTTTATCTCACTTTTAGCGAGCTGGCTAAACTGGGGATTTGGCCTTGTTATTGGTGCATTGTTTGCCAAAGCTATTGCAAAACATACCCGTGTAGATTATCGATTATTAGTAGCTAGTGCCTATACTGGCTTTGTTGTATGGCATGGCGGCCTTGCAGGTTCAATTCCGCTAACTATTGCAACACCAGGACACTTTTCACAGGCAAGTATTGGTATTGTGAGTACAGATCAAACCTTATTTGCAGGTTTTAATATTGCCATTTTGATTGGTTTATTTATTATCGTCCCATTAGTAAATCGCTACATGTTACCCAATGACAACGACAGCGTTTATATCGATCCAACCCTATTAAACACCCGCACACCTGCAGCAAGTAAAATAACGCGTCCTTCGCAACATTTAGAACAAAGCAAACTGCTAGGTATGGGCATTGGCTTAATGGGGCTTGCCTACTTAAGCTATTACTTTTTTATCTCTGGTGGCGGCTTAAACCTCAATAGTGTAATTGCCCTGTTTTTATTTTTAGCTATTACGCTACATCAAACTCCTCACAATGTGCTTAATAGCTTACAACAAGCAATTCCGAGTGGTGCGGGAATTGTAATTCAGTTCCCTTTTTATGCCGGTATTATGGCGGTCATGGTCGATACAGGATTAGCACAACAAATATCACAAGGCTTTATTGCCATTGCGGATGCCGATAGCTTGCCATTTTATAGTTTTATTAGTGCAGGACTCGTTAATATGTTTGTGCCCTCCGGTGGCGGACAATGGGCTGTACAGGCACCTATTGTAATACCCGCAGCGCAAGAGCTGGGCGCCGATATATCCCGTGTTGCTATGGCTGTGGCATGGGGCGATGCGTGGACCAATTTAATTCAACCTTTTTGGGCACTGCCCGTATTGGCTATAGCGGGCCTAAAGGCAAGAGATATTATGGGCTTTTGCGTGGTACAACTGATTATTACTGGGGTATTTATATCGCTGGTATTGAGCTTTTATTAATAAAGCTTTGCGCGTAGTTAAAAATTAACTGCGCGCACAATTATCAGCTAGACAAAATTGTCATCGGCAAACTGAGTATTGGATTGTCAGAATCTGCAAAATGCATCATCACTGCTACATGCCCTGCAACTACAAGTGCGTACATAACGGCTGAAAAACCTTGTCCGTATTTATCTAGTGGTATTAAATGCGAGTAATGTCGTCCGCGCCATTCAAACACAATTTCTAGCGCCCCAACAAATAAAAAGAACACCAGTAACATTAAGCCAAATGTATAACTAAGCCATAAGCCAAAAAACACACCCAGCAAGCATACACTTAGTCCAATCCATGAGCGCATAGAAAAGCTGATACTCTTTAATACATGCCCACCATCTAGCGGTAAAATTGGCAGTAAGTTAAATAAATTAAGCAATGCACTGAGTACCGCAACACCAGCAAATATTTCCATCTCCGTGGCGTAATATAAAACAACACCCAACACAGAGGTTATTAAGCCAAAAGCAGGCCCCATGAGCGATATGACCACATCTTGCCAGCGGGTTGTTATTTTATCGTCACTGACAGCTAAGCCACCCACAAATGGGATTAAGTAAATACCTTTGGTTTTTATGCCAAAGTACTTCATAGCTCTTACATGCCCATACTCATGCACCACTAAACACGCAATAAGCATAAGCGCAAATTCAATGCTAAATAACCAGGCATACCCAGCAACAGATGCACCTGCCAACGCAGCCTTTACTACTTTTGCGCTTTTAAATAGTTTAAAACCTAACGCAGCAAAACCTAAAAAACCCCTTTTAGGTTCACCATTAACTGGGGCTGGTAAAGCGAGCTGGGTAGCAAATTGCTCATCTACAAATAACGAAATACTTTGCTCGGCAGTTGTGCTGGTATCTATGCCTATTAATTTATCTTGAAAGTTAAATTGATAGTAATGTTCTCGAGGAGTATCAAACGCAATAGCTTGCTGGTTATGAAATACTTGTACTATTTGCTGCCCAGAAACCATTAATGAAAATGGCTGGTCAGCCAAGGTTAGGTCTATTCTTATCATAATTAAAGCCATTTAAAATAATCGCGCTAGTATACCGTTTGGCTAAAAAAACACGAGGGCAGACGTTAACTATTGTATTTAAACAAGTAACAATAGCTAACGTTGCGAGTGAAAGGTTACTTTTCTTCTTCAGGATGTTCGTCTTCTTCACTTACAATATGCGCACTGCTGGCCAAACGCTTACGCCAGCGTTGCTTTGCCACTGCACGCATATTGGTTGACTGATCGCGTTCGTCGACTATCTCTAAGCCCATTAGTGATTCAATCATATCCTCTAGCGTTACTATGCCACGTACTTCTCCGTATTCATCCACAACTAAACATATGTGCGTACGCTGAGTTAGTAGCGTTTGCAATAATGACGATACATTTTGAGATGTGGGTACTGTATAAATTGGTTTGATCAGCTTACTGATTTTATAATCGGTGCCTAAACGATGATACGCCAACATAATATCGTTTTTATGCACAAAACCGACAATGTCGTCGGCATCTTTATCGAATATTAATACGCGGGAAAACGATGACGAACCGTGCTCATTTAAATATTGGTTTACTGTTAAGTCTTTATGTACTTTAAAAATAACTGTGCGTGGCGTCATTAAATCAGACAATTTTGCATGCCTAAAATGTAAAAGATTACGAATAATTTCAGACTCATCTTCGTGCAAAGCGCCCGATTCAGTGCCAATATCGGCCATGGCTTCTATTTCTTGGCGAATATAGTAAGCCTCGTCGTGCTTTGGGCCCATTAGGTTTGTTAACTTTTGCGCACACCACACGAAGGGCTTTAGCGAAATCACCAAAAACCGTAAAGAGTAGGTAACACTTGGCGTTAAGGCACGCCAGTAATTAGCACCCAGAGTTTTTGGAATAATTTCAGAAAGAACCAATACCAATAAGGTCATAATTGCTGAGGCAATCCCCACTGCAGCATCAGAAAAAACCACGGCCGCTTGCGCCCCTACACCCGCCGCACCCGCTGTATGCGCGATGGTGTTTAAAGTCAAAATGGCTGCCAGTGGCTGATCTATATTATTTTTTAGTTTTTCAAGTTGCTTAGCAAGCACAGGTTGCTCTTTTCTGAGTGATGCAACATAGCTTGGCGAAATGCTTAACAGCACCGCTTCCATCACAGAGCACAAAAACGAAATAACAATGGCCACAACCATATAAACAATCAGTAAAGTCACTTTTTCTCCTTTATATTGGGTATGTGAGCATGGTAACAATACATGCTATATTTGACCAAATACCCAATAATAACAGGCACACTAATGAAATTTAATGCACCTTGGTTTTACCGCAACAAGCAATTTAAACGAGCCTTAGGTTTATTAGCCTTTAGCAGTTTAAGCTTTGCAGCAATTGCTGAACCATTGGACAAATCAAAAATTCAATTTATCGGCCCCTTGGCCGAAGATATGCAATTAAAACCTTTTCAAACGCCGCATGGCTCAGCCATTATCAACAACCTTTTGCCACAATTACAAGCAAACTCAGACAGTTTTTCTATTTTCGGTAAAAAACAAAGCTGGCAGCCATTCAATAAAGTAAGCGCACTTACCCTTGGCGGACTGCAAGCACTAAAATTTAATATTGAAACAGAGCGTTTTACACAAGGCACCTTAACATTAAAAGGGATTGAAAAGGGGCAATTATTTATTAATGGCGAACCCCAAAAAGGGGATAAAAACAGTTATAAGCTTGCATTAACTAACTCCACCCACAGCGTTATTATTTTGGCGCAACAAGTCGCAAACTGGAGTGATGTGATTATTGATTTCACCCCTAAGAGTGACACTGATAAAATTACGCTAAATACATCATACACAAAGCGCTTATCAGCAAAGCAACTGTTTGATGCGCCAACCATGAGTAATATATCTTTAGCGCCTAACGCTGAGCAATACATAACCACTAAGCGCACTTACGACGATAAAACTCAAAATAAAGCCAACTTGGTTACCGAGTTAAAAAATACAGATAACTCAACTGTATATCGATTTGAAGATGGGCAACCAAGTAACATTATTTGGAGCCCAGATAATAAGTACTTAGTGTATTTATTAAAGGGTGAGCTTAAACAGCTTAATCGTAAAAGCTTAGCCATTAAAACACTGGCAAGCGACTTAGCTGGCGCCAGTGGCTTCACCTTTTTTAACGACACCAGCCTAGTATTTAGCTGGTCAAAATCACCAGAAAGCAGCAACAACTTAACCAAGCATTATAAAGGCCTTCAAGATCGTTGGTCATACGCGCGCACCACCAGCCAACTTTATATGCTTGATACTAAAAGTGGCTTAACAAAAGCACTTAGCCAAGGCCCGCTTTCTCATAGCTTTGAAGATTTAAATAGTACGCGTGGAAAAGTATTAATGAGCCGTTCGGTTATGGCTATGCAAGCGTCTACTCACCCTGAGACAGAGCTCGTTGAGCTGGATATAAAATCAAACAAGCTCTTGTCACTTGGTAAATTTAAAACATTTAACCAAGCAAAATACGCAAACAAAGACGTGTATGTTGTTGCAGGTCCCGACTTTAAAAATGGCGCTGGCAGAGCGTTGCCAAAGTCAATGCTTGCTAATAACTACGACGGACAGCTTTACCTGTTAACTAACAACGGTAAAAATGTTACTGCGCTCAGTAAACAATTCGACCCATCGATTGGTCAGCTAAGCGTGTTAGAAAACGGCGATGCGGTACTTAAAGTGACCGAAAAAGACACTCAGCCATTGTATCTATTCGACCTCAGTAAGCAGCGCTTTAAAAAGTTAAATACCAATGTGGATATTGTAGAAAAATTTAGCGTTTCACATGGGCGCAATTCACAAGTGTTAATCACCGGCACAAGTGCTTTAGCACCGCAACAGCTCAAACGCCTTAATATCAGTAAAAACAAAACCGATTTTATCTGGGACTCAAAACCAATTGCTTATGCCAATACAACAATACCCACCCTTGAAGAGTTTAACTTTACTAATAAAAGTGGCGTTGAAATAACCGGGCGTGTTTATGTGCCAAGTAACCTAGATAAAACTAAAAAGTACCCTGCACTTGTTTATTATTACGGTGGTACATCACCTGTTACCCGTGGTTTTACTGGCCGTTACCCATTTAACTTATGGGCCGAAAACGGTTATGTGGTTTATGTAGTACAACCTACCGGCGCAACAGGTTTTGGACAAAAGTTCTCAGCACAACACGTCAATGCATGGGGTGATTACACCGCCGACGATATTATCGAAGGAACACAGGCTTTTTTGAAACAATACGACTACGTAGATAACACTAAGGTCGGTAATTTAGGTGCCTCTTATGGTGGCTTTATGACCATGCTATTGGCAACAAAAACCGATTTATTTAGCGCTTCTATTTCCCATGCCGGTATTTCAAACTTAACCTCTTATTGGGGCGAAGGTTGGTGGGGCTACTTATACTCTGGTGAAGCATCTAAAAACAGCTTCCCATGGAATAACGCCAATCTGTATAGCCAACATAGCCCGGTATTTCATGCAGACAAAGTAACCACACCATTACTGCTTATTCATGGTGACAGTGATACTAACGTACCCGTAGGCGAAAGCTTAACAATGTACACCGCACTTAAACTACTAAATAAAGACGTGGAGCTTATTGAGTATAAAGGCGCCGATCATCAAATTTTTGCGCGCGATAAGCGCTTTAACTGGTGGAATACTATGTTGGCATATTTTGATAAAAAACTAAAAGACGAACCACAATGGTGGGATTCTATGTACGAAAATAAGTAATTTAAACCGAAATTTTATATCTTTATGAAAAGCGCCCTTGAATATGGGGCGCTTTTTTGATGTTTTATAATTATTTTAATATTTTTGAAATATTAAGTTACTTAAAACTAGCATGTAACCCCTTCTCAGTATTTACCTAATGGTGCTACCATACAAAGCTACAAGCATTTAAAATAAAGTACTATGGCTATTAATGTTTTATTGGTTGAAGACGATGAAATACTCGTTAAACGCATTCAAAATCACTTTGCAGAGACCGAATTTACAATAGAAGTAGACTCAACTGGCGCTGATGCATTGAGCATCGTAAGGCAGCGAGTAAACCTGCGTGATGCATTTACCCTCGCTATTATTGATATTGTACTGCCTAAAATAGACGGCCTTCAGCTCGCCAAAGAACTTAACACACTAACAGATATTGGTGTTATTGTGCTTTCTAGTCGTGATTCACAAGCAGATCGAATAGCAGGCCTTGCCCAAGGTGCTGACGACTATATTTGTAAGCCTGTTGATTTACTTGAGCTTGAACTGCGTATGCGCGCTTTGTATAAACGCGTTGCCGTTAATATGGATAGCGACGAAAGTGAAGAGTTTATTGAATACGCCGACTTTAAATTACACCCCGATAATCGCACCCTTATTACCTCCTCGGGTGTTGAATCACGTTTAACTGAAGCAGAGCACAAAGTACTTATTTGCTTAATAAGTAATGCAGGTAAAGCCACTTCACGTGAAAAAATATCTGAAGAAATAGGCCAACCAGATTGGAGCCCTAACGATCGTACAGTCGATGTTCTTATTGGTCGATTACGTAAAAAACTAAATGATGAAAAAGATCAAAAGCGTATTGTCACTGTGCGCGGTAAAGGTTACATGCTCTCTTTATAGCCGCTAGTAAAAACAGTTTAGCCTCAATTTTAGCTACTTAGTAAGTTGAGCAATTAAGCGTTCAAAGGCTCTGTAATTTAATGCCTCTTTTAAATCGTCTAAGCTAATTTTTTCATTTCCTTTTAAATCACTAATCGTTCGCGCTACTTTAATAACTCTATGGTAAGAGCGCGGCGATAAAGACAGCTTTTCACTGGCCTTAGCTAAAAACTGCAGCTCTGCTGGGGCAAGCTCACAGTGAATACTCATTTCTTTATTATTTAGCCGCGCATTCACTTTGCCTTGGCGTTTTAACTGTATGTAATAAGCCGCTTCTACCCGTGCACGCACTTGTGCGCTGGTTTCTTCTTGTTTAGTGCTTTGCAGTTCTACGCTAGTTAACCGTGGTAGCTCTATTTGCAAATCAATACGGTCAACAAATGGGCCTGATACACGAGATAAATAACGTATAACTTGATCGGGTGTTGCTCTTTTATCGGTATGGCTTCCAGTAGGACTTGGGTTTAACGCTGTAATGAGCTGAAACTGCGCAGGAAACTCCATTTGCCGCGCCGCACGCGAAATAGTTACCGTACCGGTTTCCATTGGCTCACGAAGGGAGTCGAGCACTTTACGCTCAAACTCTGGTAGTTCATCTAAAAATAATACCCCATTGTGTGCTAGCGAAATTTCACCCGGCTTAGGATTTGATGACCCCCCTACTAATGCAACCGCCGAGCAGGTATGGTGAGGATTACGAAAAGGGCGCTGCCGCCAGTTTGTTAAATCGATTGAATGACCAATAATTGAATAAAGTGCAGCAGTTGAAAGCGCCTCATCGTCAGACATAGCCGGCATTATTGTGGCCATTCGCTGAGCAAGCATTGATTTACCGGTTCCCGGTGGACCTAAAAACAACAAATTGTGCCCGCCTGCAGCGGCTATTTCTAATACACGTTTAGCGCCGGGTTGACCTTTTACGTCGCTCAAATCGAGTAAAAAGTCAGGTGCTTGCGTACAGTCTGGATACTCTATATTTAACGGCAACGGCTGCTGGTTTAGTAAATCACCCCATACTTCTTGAATAGAGCTTACCGCTTTACGCTTTACGCCATTTACAAGGCTTGCCAGGCTATCATTAGCTATGGGTAAAAAACAGCAGCGGTTTTGTTCCTTAGCTGCAAGCACAGAGGGCAAAATAGCATTTACTCCGCGTACCTCACCGTTGAGTGCAAGCTCACCGTAAAACTCATATTTATGAATATCAGAGCACACTATTTGCCCTGATGCTACCAAAATGCCTACGGCAATCGCCAAATCAAACCGGCCACCGTCTTTGGGTAAATCAGCTGGGGCTAAATTAACAGTAATACGTTGATCAGGAAAACCAAATTGAGAGTTTTCAAGCGCGCTGCGCACTCTGTCTTTTGACTCTTTAACAGAGGCTTCGGGAAGGCCTACAATGTGGAATGCGGGTAAACCAGTTCCTAAGTGAACCTCTACAATAACTTCAGGGGCATTAATACCCACCTGAGCACGAGAATATATACGAGCTAATGACATTCCTTATCCTAATCAATCCTATGATTAAGTAAGTTTAGTCAGGATATTTAAAAACGTGTAATGTGATTTTCCATTTTATTGCTGAAAAACGTAAGAATAATGTCATCAACATTGCCAATACCATCGCCAGCTCAGTCACAAATGAAAAATACACACTAAGTGTATAAACAATACCACCCGCAATACAGGTAATGGCATAGAGCTCTCCTTTTAACAGCATAGGGATTTCGCGGGCGAGCACATCACGTATTAAGCCTCCAAAACAAGCCGTTATGACTCCCATTATGATTGCTGTCATTTCTGGCATACCTGCAAGTAGTGCTTTTTGAGTACCCATTACAGCAAAAAAAGCCAAACCGAATGCGTCTGCTATTTGAAGTGTGTAATACGGAATGGATTTTTGCTTATTAATAAGCCGAGATGTAATAAGTACAGCAGCTAAAATAGCAAAAAAATAGCTTTGATCATGTAGCCAAAATACAGGAACGTCTAGAATCACATCGCGAACAGTTCCCCCACCAATAGCGGTCACTGTTGCTAATACTACAACCCCAAAACCATCCATTTTTTTTTCGTAGGCCACTAATGTGCCTGAAATAGCAAACACAGCAATGCCGATTAAATCAAACCAGTGATACAGTTCTGTCATGTAAAAGTGCACTTAAAAATATTTCAGCCGTTTTAACATACCCAGCACGAGGTGTTAAGTAATAACGAATTTAAAATGATTGGTATAGTACATGTGGTAAATGTAATAACAGCTTTGCTATTAAGAATTACTGAATTTTAGACATAAAAAGCATGCTTTTAGCATATCACTTTAATAGTGCTTTTTATTTCAGTGGTTGCGGGAGCCGGATTTAAATAGGTGACCTTTGTTTGTTGGCTAATAGAGAGCTGAGACCGACGAGCTACCCATTTCACTGAATTTCAGGCATAAAAAAACACGCTTTTAGCGTGTTGCTTTAATAGTGCTTTTTATTTCAGTGGTTGCGGGAGCCGGATTTTAATAGATGGCCTTTGCTGGCTAATTGAGAGCTGAGACCGACGAGCTATTCATTCCACTTAATTTTAGGCATAAAAAAACACGCTTTTAGTGTGTTGCTTTATATAGTGCTTTTATTTCAGTGATAGCAGGAGCTGGATTTTAATAGATGGCCTTTGCTGGCTAATGGAGAGCTGAGACCGACGAGCTACCCATTTCACTGAATTTCAGGCATAAAAAAACACGCTTTTAGCGTGTTACTTTAATAGTGCTTTTTATTTCAGTGGTTGCGGGAGCCGGATTTTAACAGATGGCCTTTGCTGGCTAATGAAGAACTGAGACCGACGAGCTACCCATTTCACTGAATTTCAGGCATAAAAAGCACGCTTTTAGCGTGTTACTTTAATAGTGCTTTTTATTTCAGTGGTTGCGGGAGCCGGATTTTAATAGATGGCCTTTGCTGGCTAATGGAGAGCTGAGACCGACGAGCTACCCATTTCACTGAATTTTAGGCATAAAAAAACACGCTTTTAGCGTGTTACTTTAATAGTGCTTTTTATTTCAGTGGTTGCGGGAGCCGGATTTTA
>NZ_JALNTI010000010.1:129691-129793 GCF_023161925.1 Pseudoalteromonas sp. 2CM32C
ACAGATGGCCTTTGCTGGCTAATGAAGAGCTGAGACCGACGAGCTACCCATTTCACTGAATTTCAGGCATAAAAAAACACGCTTTTAGCGTGTTACTTTAAT
>NZ_JALNTI010000011.1:0-120560 GCF_023161925.1 Pseudoalteromonas sp. 2CM32C
TGCCTGCTCTGCCGTCTCAGTGGGGTCGCATTATAGGGAGATCCGAAAACAGATCAACCCTTTTTTGAAGAAAACTTGAAAAAACATGCTGTTCGATGAGTATTTGAGCTAAACGCTCAAAAACACAACTAATAGTAAGCTTTATTTATCTAATAACGCCATTTTACTAAGTGTATGATGATAAATATCTTCCAAGTACTTATTTGAAAGGTAATTATGGTGACAACCTTTTTAGCTTATGATTTTTTCTTGGTGTAACGTTACCGTTTTTATTGTAATTCTACTCACTCAGCTAAATCATTAATGAAATAGAGCCGTGTTGTAGATGACTAGAGATTAGTGGTAAATAGGTAATAGGTAATAGGTAATAGATAAATATAGTAATGCAGAAATTTTATTTATAATTTTCAGGCATTAAAAAGCCGAGCATAAGCTCGGCTTTTAGGTTTCTTTAAGACTTACTCTGCAGACTGTGCGTCTTCTTGAACTTCTTCGCTAGTCGCTGGGCGACCAACTAGTTCAATATAAGCCATTGGTGCATTATCACCAGAACGGAAGCCACACTTAAGAATACGAGTGTAACCACCTGGGCGATCCGCGTTACGTGGACCGATTTCACTGAATAATTTACCAACAACTTCATTGTCGCGTGTGCGAGCAAACGCTAAACGGCGGTTTGCTACACTGTCAGTCTTAGCCAGTGTGATTAAAGGTTCAATTACACGACGTAACTCTTTCGCTTTTGGCAAAGTAGTTTTGATGATTTCATGTTTCACCAAAGAACCTGCCATATTGCTGAACATCGCTTTACGATGGCTACTGTTACGGTTTAATTGACGACCACTCTTACGATGGCGCATGACCCTATCCTTCTAACTAAACTAATATAGTGATTTAGATTATTCAGCTAAACTTGCAGGTGGCCAGTTTTCTAGGCGCATACCTAGAGAAAGACCACGTGAAGCTAGCACGTCTTTAATTTCAGTTAGAGACTTCTTACCTAGATTAGGCGTTTTAAGAAGCTCAACCTCAGTGCGCTGAACTAAATCACCGATATATTGAATTTGCTCGGCTTTCAAACAATTTGCTGAGCGTACTGTTAGTTCAAGATCATCGACTGGACGAAGCAGAATAGGATCGAATTCTGGTTTCTCTTCTTTCTCTTCTGGCTCAGTTACATCGCGTAAATCTACGAATGCATCTAATTGCTCAGCTAAGATAGTAGACGCACGGCGGATCGCTTCTTCAGGATCTAATGTACCGTTTGTTTCCATATCAATGATTAATTTGTCTAAATCTGTACGTTGCTCAACTCGAGCTGATTCAACCGAGTACGCAATACGTTCAACTGGGCTGAATGATGCATCAAGCAACAATCTACCAATTGGACGCTCATCGTCATCAGAGGATAAACGACTAGATGCCGGCACATAACCACGACCGCGCTCAACACGAATACGCATGCTGATCTCGCTGTTACCTGTAGTTAAATTACAGATAACGTGATCTGGATTAGCAATTGTTACATCGCCATCGTGCTGAATATCAGCCGCAGTAACAGGGCCTACACCAGATTTAGTCAGGGTCAGAAAAACTTCATCTTTGCCTTCTAACGTTACTGCTAAACCTTTAAGGTTTAATAGTATTTCAATGATGTCTTCTTGAACGCCTTCTTTCGCGCTGTACTCATGTAATACACCGTCGATTTCTACTTCAGTTACTGCACATCCAGGCATAGATGAAAGTAATATACGGCGTAAAGCATTACCCAGAGTGTGACCAAAGCCACGCTCTAATGGCTCTAAAACTATTTTAGAACGCGTTGGGTTGATAGCGTCGATGTCGACTAACCTTGGTTTTAGAAATTCTGTAACAGAACCCTGCATTTTATCCTCTCTTAACTCTTAACTTTACTTAGAGTAAAGTTCGACGATTAGTTGTTCATTAATGTCCGCAGACAGGTCTGAACGCTCAGGTAGACGCTTAAAGCTGCCTTCCAATTTCTTACCGTCAACTTCAACCCAAGTCGGCTTTTCACGTTGCTCAGCCAACTCTAGAGCAGCGATGATACGTGCTTGTGTCTTAGACTTCTCACGGATTACTACAGTATCTTCTGGAGTAATTACGTATGAAGGAATGTTCACAACACGACCATTAACTAGAATCGCTTTATGGCTTACTAACTGACGTGCTTCAGCGCGTGTGCTAGCAAAACCCATGCGATATACAACATTGTCTAAACGTTGCTCTAAAAGCTGTAACAAGTTTTCACCTGTATTACCTTTAAGGCGAGCAGCTTCTTTATAGTAGTTACGGAATTGCTTTTCTAATACACCGTAGATACGACGTACTTTTTGCTTTTCACGTAATTGTAAACCGTAATCAGATAGACGACCTTTACGAGCGCCGTGCTGACCAGGTGCAGTCTCAAGTTTACACTTAGAGTCGATAGCTCTTACGCCGCTCTTAAGGAACAGGTCAGTACCTTCACGACGACTCAGCTTGAGCTTAGGGCCCAAATATCTTGCCATGTTATTTCTCCTAACCTATTGTTAAACGCGACGTTTCTTCGGTGGACGACAACCATTATGTGGTATTGGCGTCACGTCAGTAATGTTTGTAATACGGTAACCAGCAGCATTCAAAGCACGTACAGCAGATTCACGACCTGGACCTGGACCTTTGATGAAAACTTCTAGATTTTTTAAACCGTATTCTTGAGCAGCAGTACCTGCACGCTCTGCAGCAACCTGAGCAGCAAATGGTGTAGATTTACGTGAACCACGGAAACCTGAACCACCGGCAGTAGCCCATGATAGTGCATTACCTTGACGGTCGGTAATCGTTACAATAGTGTTGTTGAAAGAAGCATGAACATGAGCCATACCATCAGCAACTTGTTTTTTAACCTTTTTACGACGAATTGGTGTCTTAGCCATAATACTATCCCCTTATCGCTTAATAGGCTTACGAGGACCCTTACGGGTACGCGCGTTAGTCTTAGTTCTTTGACCACGTAGTGGTAAAGAGCGACGGTGACGTAGGCCACGGTAACAACCAAGGTCCATAAGGCGCTTGATATTTAATGTAACTTCACGACGAAGATCACCTTCAACAGTGTACTTGCCAACTGCATCACGCAGTACGTCAAGTGTTTCGTCAGAAAGTTCACCGATTTTTGTGGTCTCGGCGATACCAGTCGCTGCTAAGATAGCCTTAGAGCGAGTCTTACCTATGCCATAAATAGCTGTTAAACCAATAACTGCATGTTTATGATCAGGGACGTTAATGCCAGCAATACGGGCCACTAACACATCTCCTATATTCGAATTTGGTAATCAAAAGTTTGAAAAGCCCGTAAGGATACTCAAACGAAGACCAAATCACTACTAAAAACACAGGCCGAGAAATCTCAGCCTGCACGACTGTTTACTTAGCCTTGCCTTTGCTTATGCTTAGGCTCACTGCAAATTACGCGTACTACACCAGCACGTTTAATAACTTTACAGTTACGGCATATTTTCTTAACGGAAGCACGTACTTTCATTGCTCAACTCCGTAAACTGACCTTATCGACCGTAGCCTTTAAGGTTCGCTTTTTTCAGCACAGAATCATACTGATGAGACATCAGGTGAGTCTGTACTTGTGCCATAAAGTCCATGATTACAACAACGATAATCAAAATTGATGTACCGCCGAAATAGAATGGCGTTTGCCATGCCATAGTCATGAATTCGGGCACCAGACAGATAAAGGTTATATACAAAGCACCTGCCAATGTCAGGCGTGTCATCACTTTATCAATGTATTTAGATGTCTGCTCACCTGGACGAATACCTGGGATAAATGCGCCAGATTTCTTAAGGTTATCTGCAGTTTCACGAGGGTTAAACACCAACGCTGTATAGAAAAAGCAGAAGAAGATAATTGCCGCAGCTAATACAAGTGAGTACAAAGGTTGACCTGGAGTCAACGTTGTAGCAACAGCTTGTAATGCATCAGCGACAGGACCTTCACCTTGGCCGAACCAGCTAGCAATTGTACCAGGGAACAGAATTATACTACTAGCAAAGATTGGTGGAATAACACCCGCCATGTTTACTTTTAGTGGTAAATGCGTGCTTTGAGCAGCAAATACTTGACGACCTTGTTGGCGTTTAGCGTAGTTAACAACAATACGACGTTGTCCACGTTCGAAAAACACTACAAGATAAGTAACAGCGAATACTATAACCGCAACCATAAGTAGTACAAAAACATTCAAATCACCTTGGCGCGCCATTTCGACTGTCGAACCAATAGCAGACGGCAAGTTAGCTACAATACCAACAAATATTAGAACTGAAATACCGTTACCGATACCACGTTCTGTTATTTGTTCACCCAACCACATAAGGAACATAGTACCAGTTACTAAGCTCACCACAGCGGTGAAATAGAAACCCATACCCGGATTAACAACTAACCCGTTCATCATGCCCGGTAAGCTAGTAGCAATACCGATAGATTGGATAGTAGCTAGCACAAGCGTGCCGTAGCGTGTGTACTGGCTAATTTTTTTACGCCCTTGCTCACCTTCTTTCTTAAGCTCTATAAACGGAGGATACATATGCGTTAATAGTTGCGTAATAATCGAAGCCGAGATGTACGGCATAATACCCAGCGCTAACACTGAAGCTCGCTCAAGTGCACCACCACTGAACATGTTGAACATTTCAACAATGGTGCCCTTTTGTTGCTCGAAGAAATCGGCAAGTACAGCGGCGTCAATCCCAGGGATCGGCACAAATGAACCTAGACGGTAAATTATGATAGCGCCCAATACGAAGAGTAATCGACGCTTCAATTCCGAAAGCCCACCTTGTGCACTTTGTGTATCTTGACCTGGTTTAGCCATTTGTACTTCCTTAGTCTTCTACCTTGCCTCCGGCAGCTTCAATAGCTTCGCGTGCACCCTTAGAGGCTTTAAGACCTTTAAGTGTAACAGCGCGTGAAACTTCACCAGATTTAACAACTTTAACGAAAAGAACGTTCTTTTTAACTAGACCAGCTGCTTGTAACGCGCTTAGGTCTACCACATCGCCTTCAACTTTAGCGATTTCAAAAAGGTTAACTTCTGCAGATACTAACGATTTGCGTGAAGTGAAACCAAATTTAGGTAGACGACGTTGCATAGGCATTTGACCGCCTTCAAAACCAACGCGTACTTTACCGCCAGAACGTGACTTTTGACCTTTGTGACCACGGCCACCAGTCTTACCAAGACCAGAACCGATACCACGACCAACACGTTTAGGGGCAGTTTTTGAACCTGCAGCAGGTGAAAGTGTATTCAAATGCATGAAATTAACCCTCTACCTTAACCATGTAAGAAACCTTGTTTATCATACCACGTACACATGCTGTGTCTTCTAACTCAACAGTGTGATTGATACGACGTAAACCAAGACCGCGTAATGTAGCTTTATGCTTCGGTAAACGACCGATAGAGCTTTTTACTTGTGTTACTTTTACAGTTTGATTAGCCATGGTTACCCCAGTATTTCTTCTACGCGAAGGCCACGTTTTGCAGCGATAGACTGTGGAGAATTCATATTCTCAAGAGCCGAAATCGTTGCACGTACTACGTTGATTGGGTTAGTAGAACCGTAACATTTAGATAGTACGTTCTGAACACCAGTCACTTCTAGTACTGCACGCATAGCACCACCTGCGATGATACCAGTACCTTCAGAGGCTGGTTTCATGAACACTAGTGAGCCAGCATGACGTCCCTTAACAGGATGCTGTAATGTATTGCCATTTAGGTCTACATTGATCATGTTGCGACGTGCTTTTTCCATTGCTTTTTGAATAGCAGCTGGAACTTCACGTGCTTTACCATAACCAAAACCTACTTTACCTGCGCCGTCACCAACTACAGTTAGTGCAGTAAAGCTAAAGATACGACCACCTTTAACTACTTTAGACACACGGTTTACCGCGATTAGCTTTTCAGCTAGATCAGGCTGTTGTTGCTTTGCTTCTACGTTAGCCATTGTCTACTCCTAGAATTGCAAACCGGCTTCACGCGCAGCATCAGCTAGCGCCTTCACACGGCCGTGATATTTAAAGCCACTGCGATCAAAAGCAATCTTTTCGATGCCTTTGTCAGCCGCACGTTCAGCAACCGCTTTGCCAACTGCTTGCGCAGCTTCAACGTTACCGGTGCCTTTAACTGTTTCGCTAATAGCCTTCTCAACAGTAGAAGCAGCAGCCAGTACATTACCCTCAGCATTAATTACTTGAGCGTAAATGTGACGTGGCGTGCGGTGGATAACAAGACGCGTTGTGCCTTGTTCAATATAATTTCTACGAGTGCGTTTAGCACGACGTAGACGAGCTGTTTTTTTATCCATCGTCTTACCTTACTTCTTCTTAGCCTCTTTACGGCGTACATTCTCATCTGAATAGCGAACACCTTTACCTTTATAAGGCTCAGGTTTACGGTATGCACGAATGTTAGCAGCTGTTTGACCAACTAACTGCTTATCTACGCCCTTAACTAGAACTTCTGTTTGGCTTGGAGTTTCAATCGTAATTCCTTCAGGAACTGCGAAATTAACTGGGTGTGAGAAACCAAGTGTTAAGTCTAAAACTTTACCCTTAGCTGCAGCACGGTAACCAACGCCTACTAACTGAAGTTTCTTCTCGTAACCTTCATGCGTACCAACAACCATGTTGTTGATTAGAGCGCGAGCAGTACCTGCTTGTGCCCATGCATTTGCTACGCCTTCACGAGGTAAAGTTGTAATAACGTTGTCGTTAACTTGTACTTCAACTGCGTCGTTGATAGTACGAGTAAGTTCACCGTTTTTGCCTTTAACTGTGATTTCCTGGCCTTTCAATGTAACTTCTACACCGGCAGGAACATTAATTGGTGCCTTTGCTATGCGAGACATAGTTCCCCTCCGATTAAGCTACAAAGCCAATGATTTCACCACCAACACCAGCACTACGTGCTGCGCGGTCTGTCATTAGGCCTTTAGAAGTTGATACGATAGCGATACCAAGACCACCCATTACCTTCGGTAATTCGTCACGTTTCTTGTAGATACGTAAACCAGGGCGACTTACACGCTGGATATTTTCAATTACAGCTTTGCCTTCGAAGTACTTCAACTCGATAGAAAGCTCAGGTTTAACTTCACCGTTAACTGCGTAGTCTACGATGTAACCTTCGTCTTTTAGTACTTTAGCTAATGCTACTTTCAGCTTTGAAGTTGGCATCGTTACAGATACTTTCTTCGCTGATTGACCGTTACGGATACGTGTGAACAAATCCGCGATAGGATCTTGCAAGCTCATAGTCTTACTCCCATGATTCTATTACCAGCTAGCCTTTTTAAGGCCAGGAATTTCACCGCGCATAGCTGCTTCGCGAACTTTAATACGGCTCATGCCGAATTTGCGAAGGAAACCATGTGGGCGGCCCGTAATGTTACAACGATTACGTTGACGTGCAGGGCTAGAATCACGAGGTAAAGCTTGTAGCTTAAGTACCGCGTCCCAACGATCATCTTCAGATGTATTAACATCACTGATGATAGCTTTTAGTGCAGCACGCTTTTCAGCATACTGAGCAACTAGTTTTGTGCGCTTTGCTTCGCGCGCTTTCATAGAATTCTTTGCCATAACCCTACCCTTATTTCTTAAATGGGAAGTTAAACGCTTCTAACAACGCACGGCCTTCCTCATCAGATTTCGCAGAAGTAGTGATAGTGATATCCATACCGCGTACACGGTCTACTTTATCGTAATCGATTTCTGGGAAGATGATTTGTTCACGTACGCCCATGCTGTAGTTACCACGTCCATCAAAAGACTTAGCACTTACGCCACGGAAGTCACGAATACGTGGGATAGCGATTGATACCAAACGCTCAAAAAAGTCCCACATACGCTCGCCGCGTAGGGTTACTTTACAACCAATTGGGTAGCCTTCACGCACTTTAAAGCCAGCAACAGATTTACGTGCTTTAGTGATTAAAGGTTTCTGACCAGAGATTGCAGTTAAATCAGCTACAGCGTGATCTAAAATTTTCTTGTCAGCTAGGGCTTCGCCCACGCCCATATTTAATGTGATCTTTTCGATCTGAGGGACTTGCATGACAGAGCTGAAACCAAACTTCTCTTGAAGCTCAGCAACTACTTTGTCTTTATATACTTCATGCAGTTTCGCCATCATTCTACTCCAACTATTAGATAGTTTTACCAGTAGATTTAAAGATACGTAATTTCTTACCATCTTCAATCTTGAAACCTACACGATCTGCTTTACTCGTTTCCGAGTTGAAGATCGCAACGTTTGATGCGTCCATAGACGCTTCTTTCTCAACAATGCCGCCAGCTTGGTTCAATTGTGGAACCGGCTTTTGGTGTTTCTTGATCAAGTTTATGCCTTCGACAAAGATTCGACCAGATTCAGTAACAACTGAAAGCACTTTACCGCGCTTACCTTTGTCTTTACCTGCTAGTACGATTACTTCGTCACCACGACGGATTTTTGCTGCCATGATTGGCTCCTTACAGTACTTCTGGGGCTAGTGAAACGATTTTCATGAACTTGTCATTACGAAGTTCGCGAGTCACAGGGCCGAAAATACGTGTACCAATTGGCTGCAAGTTATCATTTAAGATAACAGCCGCGTTGCTGTCGAAACGGATCAGAGAACCATCTGGACGGCGAACACCTTTTCTGGTACGCACAACTACCGCGTTTTTAACATCACCTTTCTTCACTTTACCGCGAGGAATAGCTTCTTTTACAGAAACTTTAATGATGTCGCCAATCGCTGCGTAGCGACGGTGTGAACCACCAAGGACTTTTATACACTGCACTTTGCGAGCGCCGCTGTTATCAGCAACTTCCAGCTGAGTTTGCATTTGGATCATGTTAATGACCTCCGGTGTAGTAATTACAACGTGTCTTAAAATTGTTTAAAATCAAGACATTTCGATTAAATCCCACTCAAAAACAAACGAGTTGTCTCTTAAGGGCGGGCAATTGTACCAGCATTGAGCATGTAGCGATAGGTTATTTTTTAATTAATTTAAGGACTGAGGGGATTTTATTAACGTTGGTAAAGCTATGTGACTATTTTTTCAATGGTTATAAAATAAACAAGGCACTTAAAAAGTGCCTTGTTTATTTTACTAGTGGTTATTTAGCCAAATAGCCCCTTTAATTTATCTTTTACTTTATCTTTGGCTTTCTCTTTCGCTTTTTCTTTTGCGTCATCGAGTTTCTTTTTTGCTTCATCTTTTAAGGCATTACTTACATCAAGTTTAATTCCCACATCGTGAAATGGTCCTTTTATGCGTAACGGTATTTTAAAGCCTGTACTGTCATCGGTAGTGCCTTGACCTTCTATTGAATCTACAATCCCTGTTACCAAACGATAATCAACTTTAGTAAGAGGTAAATCCACATCTCCTTCACCGGAAATACGAATCAGAGGGCTAATTAGTGAAAGGTCAGTATTGCGCCCAACACCTTTAGTAAAGTTAAAGCTACCGGTGAGCGCAGAAAAATCTGTTTGCTCTGATTCTTCAAAGCCCGTATCTAGCCCTTCACTTACAGCTCCAAGGTTACCCGTAATAAGCTCTTTGCCTTTGCGAACCATTTCAGCCACGTTTGCGCCTTTAACAGCACCATCGGCAAATTCAAAGCCAACCTTACCATTTAATGCATTAATAAAGGTTTTTTGACTTTGCCCAGTTGTGGTCAAATTCCAATTTAATGACCCTTTACCCATGAGCTTATCAAAGCCAGCTGCATCAGTGAGTAACGGTTGTGCGTCTATGTCGGCTAAATCAAAATTTGTGTTTATTTTATACGGCGTTTGCTGCGCATTTATGTTGATACCCCCTTTACCAGTGCCCTCATATGCTTTAAAGCTATCTAAGCTTAATTTAGCAACGCTGTTGTTTAAATCGACTGTAAATTGATTAGCACCTAGCTCAATATCGTTAGCTTTTAAACCGCTTGAGCGAATAACTACATTAGCATTAAGTGCATTTAATGCGCTTAAATCAATTTTAGTATCGTCCCAAACAATCGGCTGCGCGGCTTTAGGTTCTTCATTTTGCGGCGCTTGCTGTTTAGCGACAGCCTCTGGTAAGTAGGGATTCAAATCAAGCATACCTAGGTCTATATCAGCATTAACCGCTAGTTTATTGCTTAAGTTTACTTCACTTTTCCCTTTAATCTCTAATTCATCTAGGGTAGCAATCAGCTCTTCTAAGTTAAACGTATCATCTATGAGATGCATTTTACCGTTTACACTAAACGCATTAAATGCATTTTCTTTAGCGTTTAAGTCTACCCCTTGCCAAGTCGCTAGCTCTTTAACAGAGTCGCCACTTAGCGCTAACTCGCCTTTTATATCTTTACCTTGGCGAGCAATACTGCCGTTAAAAGTAAGATCGACCAAGCGAGAGTCTACGCTTTGAGTAACCTCAAACGTCGCCCCTTCAATTGCCTTTGCAGGCGTATCAAGTTTTACATCTAGTTCAAATCGCTCCTGCATATAGGTAATTCCCCCTTTAACTTCAAGGGTTTTACGTAATGAAGGAAGTAAAATAGCCAGCTCCAAATCGCTAATTTGCTGCTTGGCGCCCGTTTGACCATCTAGATATGTAAATGTACCGCCATAAATAGCGACCTCACCCAGCTCAATATCAAAGCTAGCAGGTAGCTTAATTGCCTCACCAGGCTCAGTTTGCTCTGTAGGTTGCTCTGCTACAGCATCAAACAACTGCCAGTTAGCTTTACCATTTTTATCTGTCTCTAATAAAATATCTGGTTCGTTAATAACAAACTTATCAAGCTTAAACTCACCGCCAAATAACGAGAACCAAGGTATATGTACTGCCAGCTGCTGCATACTTGCCATATCAGCTCGCGAACCTGTTTGCATATTAGCAAAGTGGACATCATTCAACTCTAACTTTAGTGCAGGAAACACACTAAGCGTTTTGTCACCATTAATTGTTAGCGTTCTTCCCGTCGTTTTTTGAACTTCCTCTGATACTTTATTAAAAATGGTATCGGTAGGAATTAAAAAAGGCGCTGCCACAATTAAAGCAATACAGAGTGAGAGTATTACACCAAAAATTTTGAGTAAGGTTTTCATGTTCGTCCTTTAAGCGGTCAAATTATGTTTTTATCATAGCGAGTGTTAAGCCTAAAAGCATTGCTGTAGATAAAAAAAGATCATAAAAGCAGTTTACTTATTTCATATGAATCGTTCCTGAAACATTTTGATACCTTTAGGTTACAAAAAATAATTGATTCATTGATACCCCAAGGTTACATTGATACCCAGAGGTTACAAGAAATCAAATACTATTACAGGATGAATACTATGAAACAGCAAAATATAAAAACAGAAGAACAATTCATGAGTCATGATATATGGATTAGTATAAGCGCTGGCGTAGTTTGTTTACTTCTCAGTGTTTACTCACTGATAAAACAAGACCAACATATTGAAGGGCTTTTAACTGTTGGAATGAGCGTTTTCTTTTATATAATTATAATAGCTATTTATATAACTAAAGCAGACTTCCCATTAAAAATGTATTTTAAATATGCATATAAAGATGAGTTTCTAAACAACATTGACATTAATGCCTATAAACATACAAGTTTTGCATTTGGATTTTGCCTTATCGCCGTTTTTTATAAAAGCGATGAAATACCTAGCGAGGTTTCGCATGCAACTATGGCAATACTTTATCTCAGTATCATGCTTTTGGTATATGGTGCTTCATTACTTTGGCAGAGCCGTGATTAGGAGTCAAAGTGCAAAATAACATAGCAAAATTTCGTAAAGAGGCAGGGCTTTCGCAGCAAGAACTTGCCGATGCTATAAGCGTATCGCGTAAAACAATAAGCACTGTAGAAACAAATCGATTTACGCCGTCGGTCATTATAGCGCTTAAAATTGCAGCTAACTTTAACATGCCCGTTGAGAGCCTCTTCATATTAGAAGAGACTGATTAAATCAAGATAACTCATTGACTTATTCGTACCAATGAGTTGTTTCTATTAGTAATTTTAATTTAATACTCTATTCATTTACTAATTCATTTAATTCTTTCAAAGTAGAAGCTATTTTTATACCAGGTACGTTACTTCCTAATGTTGCTATAAATGAGCCTTCTACCTTTCCTTTTTTATAAGTAGTAAAAACCACACGATATAGGCCTCGAACTAGAGCTTTATCAGGTCTGCTAAGGTCAGTTTCTATTCTAACAAGTGAATTGTATTTAGCGTGTCTTTGCTCGTCGTAAGTATCATCACTATCATCATCTTTTTCGAGTATGTTAATTACTTTACTTGCCATTTTAATATTATCTGGTGATACAATATCCATGCGCTCAACACGAATCCAAGTATCAAACCAAGTTTCCTTATCAGATTTTACTTTTTGGCCGTAATTAGCTTGTACGAAGTCTTCTTTTTCTGGTTCAGCTAAATTTCCAACAGGTGAAATCATCCTAACTCCTAACTCATCGATAGCTGCCGGTATCCATATATATAAGTAGTATGCATCCTTACCTTTAACAACAGCATCAGGTTTTGATTTATCATCAATAAAACCAAAGTAATTAACCGTATTCACATAAGGTACGGATACACTAGCAAAACCAATACCTGTTTTTTTAGCTGAAGTTAAAACTGGCAAACCATCATCATCCATTAAACTGTTCAAGCTAAATCCAGCATGAGCCGAACTGGTTGCTAGTAGAAAAGTTAAAAGAGTTGTCCTTATTTTCATTCTAGAAATCCTATTTAAAATTTAAATTAACCACTCCAATGTGATTGATCAAATAAGCTACAATGAAACACCTTTTTTTGCTATAGAAATTTAACTAAGTAGCTAGATTAAGCTACTTCTGCTATGATAAAGGGAATTACCCTACCTGTTGCTTTAAGCCCTGAACACTTATATGAAGCAGCCCAAAATCGTTAATCCGGAGTATCTACAAGGCATGAAAAAACTGCTAATTTCACCGTCAAAAATGACACTAGGCGAGCAAGAAAATCAAATCTATCAGAACATTCTGAAACAATCTTCAGAATTAAGCCTTAACCTTATGGCCGTGAAAGTAGAAAACCATCCTGATGATTTTTTACCTTGGTGTTACGAGCTATTAAACGCAAGCAGAGACCGTATTAACTACGATTTACTTGAGCCGCAACAGCTACCTGTTCTTAAAAAACTGCATGATCAGCTTATTTCGGCTATCAGCTTTTTACAAGTTAAAACGCTTCGTGTAGCCCCTTGGCCTGTGGTAAGTGTATTTATAGAGCAACATAAAGATGTTATTGCACTTGATGAACAACTTCGTTTAGCAAGTTACGTAAAAAGTATTCGTGAGCAATCATTAAAAGACATGATCCCTGAAGACCTTCTTGCTTTTACTGGCAAGCATATGGCTTCACTTGATCCAAGCACTTACGATTTTGATGTTGAGTGGTTTGCATCAACTAAGAGTGCTAAAGTTTTCCACCAACTCATTGGTGATTTACCGGGTGCGTTTGATGAAGCACTGGCTAATATTCCTCTTGAAGGTGACATTACCCATTACGAGTACCAACAGTTTGTAGCTGCTTATAGCAAAATATTTACTGATAGCAGTGAAAAGCCAACACTTGCTCCGGCAACAAGACTACTTGCAATGCGTCGCCCTGATATTTTTACGCCAATTACAAATAGCCGTTTAGACGCGTTATGCTCAGCGCTTGCGGTTACTAAACTCAAAAATAGTGATTTTGAGCGTTACTGGCAAGATATTGTAAAAGGCATTCAAGCTATGTCATGGTACAAAATGGCAAATGCTTCAAATGAGCTAGAAGAGCAACTAGTGTCAATTAAAGCGCTTATTCCGTGCTTTTTTTACTACGCGGATAACAAAACACCAGATAGCTCTAACTATATTAAATTACTTAATAAACCAAAGCGTAGCACCACTAAAACGGGTAAAACACAACGCAGAGGTAAAGAGTCTGCTGAAATTTTAGTTGACCGCGCTTTGGCTGCCGATGATATTCCTGAGCATATTCGTAGCAAACGCGACTCAATAATCAGCGAAGTTCAAAAAGGTCGCAGTGTAAACGAAACAATTAGTCTAATGCGCACCATATTTGGCTAAATAATTCTAAACAAGCTGTACTTTCATGGTGCAGCTTGATTATTTTATGCACCAGCGATGTGCGATAGAATATTTCTTTCTCATAATCTAAACCACCCACCCCAAACGCAAGCCATTGTTAATAAATAATAAAACTTAAATCTTAAACAAAATAAATCAAGCTGGCACACACAGTGCAATTCTATTCTCAGTTAAACAATAAAAACGCATAAATCAAAAGGCTACGGTACTTCATAATAAAAAGCCTTCCTATGCAAAAAATCATATAACGGGAAATGGAACATGTTAAAACTAAAAAAAACAATCGCTTTTAGCGCCGTGGCATTAATGGCTGCAACGTCACTTACATCAACAGCAGTAAATGCTGAAGTATCTGCGAATGTAGCAGCTACCTCAAATTACTTATGGCGTGGACAAGAACAAACTGGCGGCGACGCTGCTATTTCTGGTGGTATTGATTACGCTGACGAATCTGGGTTTTATGCTGGTACATGGGTATCTAATGCATCTTGGGCTGACGAAATGACCTACGAGCTAGATTTTTACGCAGGCTTTGGTGGCGATATTAGCGAAGGTGTTAGCTACGATGTAGGTTACATTTATTATGCTTACCCAGACGCGGCATCAAGCGCAGATGCTGATTTTTCAGAAATTTACGGTAGCATCAGTGTTGAAGGCTTTACCTTTGGTGCATCAGTGCTTGCTACATCTGCTGCAAGTGGCGACGGTACAGACTTTGGTGACTCACTTTATTTGACAGCTGATTACGGCTTTGCCGTAGGCAGCAATGGTACAGAAATGGCTTTACACATAGGTCATTACTCTGGCGATTTTATTGGTGACGAAGACATCATTGATTACGGTGTGTCTGTATCAAAAGATGGATTCACATTTGGCGTATCAGACACTGATATGGATGAGTCAGATGTAAAAGTTTATGTTGCTTACGCTGTAGACTTCAGCCTATAAACAAACATGTGTTACTTGCTGCAACTGAAGGGCCGTTTGGCCCTTTTTTTATACTTAAGCAAATTTGTTTAAGTATTCATAATTGTATAACTGGAAGGCAGGTTCTTACTATATTAGGTTAAATTGGACTTTTCAAAGCTTAGCCTTTTGATTACTAAGGAAAGTAAAAATGAAACCGAAAGTGGTGATAAAAAACTAAAAGCATTGTATATCGCAACAGATAACCCTAGCGGTCTGAGTTTATCTGATAGCTAATTAAATAAATGGCTGTATTTGCATTAGATACAGCCATAACAACGTGATTATTAAGCTCCACTCCTTATGGCTCAATCATATTAAAACCATCTGGCAACTATAGAGCTTAACAATACGTCTTTTATTAATTACTTTTATAATGCCTACCCTTGTTAACAATCGGTTACAATTGAATAAAATTAGTACATACTTTTTCCTATATTATTAATCTATCCATTGGTATCAAGTGTTTACCAAATCACATATAGGTTATTAAGGAATAATAATGAAATCACCTAACGCATTTAGCGCCCTACTCGATATTTACATTAGCCCAAGCAAAGCTTTCAATGGTGTTGAGCACGCCAAAGGTTGGTCATGGCTTGCTTTTATAGCAATCTCTTTAGTTTCAATGGCGAGTATTTATATTTTTTATTCTACCGTTGATATGCAGTTTTTGATTAACGAGCAATTTGCAGCTGCAAGTGTTGATGCAACAATTGGCGAGCAAAAAATGATTCGCCAAAGCATTGAACAAAACGCCGGAATACAAGTATGGATTAGCATGATATCAATCGTATTAGGTACTGCAATCATAGCCGCGATAATGGCTGTGTATTATATGCTCATTGCTAAATTAGACCCAGAGTCAGAGCACAGCTATGGTGCTTGGTATGGTTTTACTATTTGGACAATAATGCCAAATATTGTTTTAAATTTAGGTACAGTAGCGCTTGTACTTAGTGCAAGTACCGATCAAATATCTCAAACAGCAGTATTTAACTTTGATTCAATTAATCAGCTTGTTGTTGGGTTAGAACCTGGTAGCGCATTCTATACATTACTAGAATCATTAAAGCTAAGTAGTCTTTGGGGGATTGGACTAGGAATGGTTGGCTTAAAATGTTGGACAAATTTTTCAACAAATAAAGCGTTACTTTTCTCGGCGCTTCCAACACTCGTTATTTTTGGTATTTGGGCAATTATTGCCGCAATGTAATTAATAAGCAGAGGTATTTTACCTCTGCGCTACTTATTCACGGACAGATGTATATATGAAAAAAGCAATAATAATAACGATAGCTATAGTCGCTTTTGTAGGCCTAATCGTCTCTAAGCAGGTGACCGGTGATAAAAAGCAAGCCCAAGTGAATATTGCGCAGGTTGAGCAAGGGAATATTGCTGATTCAATCATGGCGTCGGGCAATCTAGTTTTTAATACCCAAGTGCAATTGCGCTCTGAGGTAACTGGTCGTGTCGATAAGGTATTTGTAGAAGAAGGGCAAAGCGTTAAGCAAGGGGATATTTTAATGCGCCTTGATACAACGGCCTTCGAATCAGAAGTAAACCGAAACCAAGCCGTTCTACGCGCTACCGAAATTGAAATAAAACATAGCCAAACTCGCCTTGCTAATTTAGAGCGCCAATTAAAAAGGCAAAAAGAGCTATACGATGTTGGATTAGGAAATCAAGAAAGCTTTGAAAATATCGAAAGTGCTCGCGATCTTGCAAAAATAGATATCGAATCACGCAAAGAGTCATATAACCAAGCGCAAGCGTCACTTCAAATTGCACAAGATCGCCTAAGTAAAAGTGTATTTAGAGCGCCAATGAGTGGCTTACTGGCATCGGTTAATATTAAAGAAGGTGAAACAGTTATTGCAGGCACAACTAATATTATTGGTTCAGACCTTATGCTTGTTGCCGACCCTAGCGCTATTTTAGCAGAGCTTAGAGTTGATGAGACAGATATAGCCAGCATAAAACTAAATCAACAAGCTGATATTTATGCCGCAGCCTACCCTAACAAACCATTTAGCGGCAAAGTGATTAATATTGGTACATCAGCTAAAAACCAACCAGGTTCGCAAGGGCTTTCTTTTAGAGTTAAAGTATTATTAGACCCAACAGATCGCCAGCTTTATGCGGGTATGAGTTGCCGAGCAGAAATTGCCACCAGTATTGCCGAAAATGGTTTAAAGCTCCCTATTGAAGCAATACAAAAAGAAGAGGGTAAAACCTTTGTATGGCGCTTAAATAACGATAATACCGTCAGTAAAGTAATAGTAAGTGTTGGGATTTCGTCTGACATTGAGCAAGCTATAACAGAGGGGCTAAGCAAAGGCGATAATGTGGTTATTGGCCCCGCTCGACCAATTAGCAAGCTGCAAGAAGGCGATGTTGTTTCACTTAAAAATGACGCAGACGAGGAAACACTATAATGTCTGCGGTAATTAAGTTAGAACACATTAACAAACAATATGTAATGGGCGAGCAAGTATTTAAAGCGTTAGATGATGTAAATATCGTCATGAATGAAAATGAATACGTAGCCATTATTGGCCCTTCAGGGTCAGGTAAATCAACTTTAATGAACTTACTTGGCTGCTTAGATACACCCACTAGTGGCGATTACTTTTTAAAAGATAAGCTTGTAAAAAGTATGACTGAAACCGAGCTTGCCCATCAACGCAATGAGAGCGTCGGATTTATTTTCCAAAGCTTTAACTTACTGCCTCGCGCATCTGCACTTGAAAATGTAATGCAGCCCTTGGTTTATCGTTTTATACCCGCAAAACAACGCAAACAAAAAGCACTTGAAGCATTGCAACGCGTTGGTCTTGGCGACAAGGTTGATCACCTATCAAGTCAGCTTTCGGGTGGGCAACGTCAACGTGTAGCCATTGCTCGCGCATTAGTAACTAAACCACATATTTTACTGGGGGATGAACCCACAGGTAATCTTGATAGCAAGACCACTGCAGAAATAATGACCTTGTTTGATGAACTGCATAATGAGGGGCACACTATTATTTTAGTAACCCACGAGCAAGAAATTGCAGACCATTGCCAACGGGTTATTCGCTTGGTAGATGGTAAAGTAGTGAGTGATGTAAAAAAAGGCGAAGGAGAAAAACAACATGTTTAAATCTGCCATTGCCATTATGGAAGGAACAAAAGCAGCATTAATGGCTATTAAGGCCAATGCAATGCGCAGTGCGTTAACGTGCTTAGGTATTATTATTGGTGTTGCAGCAGTTATAACTGTGGTTGCAGTAATGCAGGGCTTTACTAAACAAATTAACGATCAACTTGCTGACATGGCACCCGATGTAACATCAATCAAGCCATTTACAAGCATCGAGCAAGAAATGGTTGGCAAAAACGCAAAGCTGACTTACTCCGATTTTCTAACACTAAAAGCACGTATAAAAGAAGCCGAAACACTGACCGCACTTATGTTTACGTGGCGTTTTTCTGGTGGAGCCGAATACGGGAATAAAAGCCATTCATCACGCGTGATGGGAACCGAACAAGATTACCAAAAAGCATACCGCACGTTTCCAGAATTAGGCCGCTTTATTCGCGCGGAAGATGACGAAAAACGCCGTCGGGTTGCGTTCATTGGTCCTTCTATTATTGAAAAGTTAAATTTACCCGATAACCCCGTAGGCGAATATATCAAACTTGGTGGCGAATGGTTTAGGATCATTGGAGTAGCCGAAAAACAAGGTAGCTTATTTGGCTTTGATCAAGATGATTATATAAATATTCCGATCAGTACCATGAGCGCGTTAGAGGGTGCTAGCAGCACGAGTAACGTGCAAATAATGTTTAGACTTAAAGAAGGGGTCGATGAAGAGCTTACTTTAGCTAAAATAACGCGTATTTTACGCCAATTACATAAATTAAAAGACGGTGAAGAAAACGACTTTGAATTTGAAACCGCTGAAAAAGCCCGTGCTAATGTTGATAAGTTTACAGGTAGCGCCACGGCAATCACTGCTGGTATTGTTGGTATAAGTCTTGTTGTAGGGGGGATTGGCGTAATGAATATTATGCTGGTATCGGTGACTGAACGTACCCGAGTAATAGGCACTCTTAAAGCATTGGGCGCAACACCCGGCTTTATTATGCTACAGTTTTTGGTGGAAGCCGTAGTGCTATCGTTATTTGGCGGACTAATTGGCTTAGCTATAGGTTATGGTGCTGCCGCATTGATTTCGTTTATGGTTCCCAGTATGCCGGATGCTTACATACCTGGTTGGGCTGTGATGCTATCGTTCGGTTTTACGTCACTTATCGGTATTATATTTGGCTTAGCCCCTGCTATTAAAGCGGCAAGGCTAAACCCTATTGAAGCATTACGATACGAATAATCAGCATCAATCTCTACTCAGCTTTAAAAGGTACCTTAGTGCAGCTCACTTCAACTGTTTTAGGGTACCAAGCCGGGCCTATTTGATTAACTACAACCTCCGCTACTCCATTACTAAATGACTTATACGTGTGCACCGTTTGCCATTGCCCTTGTGGGCAATGCTCACTTAAGTCAACCGCATCAGATCCTTCATACAAAGCTAAAGCAAAATTATGATGCCACTGAGAGCTGTTATGTAATTGGTTATTAACTTTTTCAGGTACACCATTATCAAAGTAAATATTTGTGCAACCAGTTAACATAGCAAATGTAATACTGCCTAAAATTAATTTAAAATTCATAACGCCTCCTGCATATTTTGCTCTTCACACCATACCTTTATGGTATGTGGTGAATAAATACCTAGCGTAATTAAACTCAACGCACCATCGCTAAATGTTTGCTGCGACTGCATTTGAGCCGCTTGTGTATCTGTACAAATCTGTTTTACATCCACACGTTCCTCTCCTACTAACCCCCATAAATAAAATGGACGGCTATCTTCGTAGGTCGCTTTACTTGTAATTTTTGCGATAGCGTGTGGCTGTATGGTAACCGCAGAACAGGCGCTTAAGCCTAATACTACAAACCCCATTATTAATGATTTCATGTTTGTCCTTACTTGGTACTCACTTTCAGTAAATAAACTTTACAGTAAACCAGTAAAATAATGAGTAAAAAGCTGTGCGAAAAATGTAGCCAGCCTTACAGATTTCAAACAGTTTTTTACACAAAAAAAGGCCGCAAAATTGCGGCCTTTGAGTAAATGTGCTGTCAGCTATTAAAACTTAGCTAAGTTATTTACGTTATCTTTATCAACCAGTTTTACGTACGGATCGACTCCTGCAAATAAAGGTTTTTCTTTTACCTTTAACTCAATAATATTAGTACCCGTTACTATTTGATGTTTTTGTGAGTAAATCACAAAATCTTCGGCGAGTAGATTTTCAGGATCGTCACTAAACAACACAATATCAATTAACTCATCGAGTGGCTGCTCTGTTTCTTCACCTTGACCATCAGCACGTTGCTTAACAGCTTCAACGTTTAACGTAACACTGTAAAAGCCATCACTGTCGGCTTCGTCTGAAATCGAAACCTCTTTCATTTCCAGCTCATACAAAGTGATATATTTAAACTGATCGTCAATAAAGTTTTGCTCAGCTTGGGTTGCATCTTGTTTTAAATAACTTAGTAAATCAAGTGTTGTTGGGTATGGCGTTGACTGATATCTAAACTCATTTAAAAATGCCTTAAGTGCAGCGTTTAGGCGTTTTTCACCTAGGCGATCATAAATCGCCATCATAACAACAGATCCTTTATTGTAATGAAGGTATTGCTGAGCCTGGGTTTTATATAGTGGCATCTCTTCAAACGCTTCTCCAGTGCGGCCCATTAAGTACCTATCTAGCTCGTATTTTAAAAACTTACGTAGCTTTTCTGGGCCAAAGCGTTTTTCAAGCACCATAAGAGCACTGTATTGTGAAAGCGTTTCAGACATAACTTCACTCCCCTCTACATTGGCGCCTGATACTTGATGACCCCACCATTGATGCGCTACTTCGTGTGCAGTTACGTAATAAGGCAGGTCAATTTTACTTTCATCCCTTGAGTCTGTAACAAAACCAATGCTTTCTGAATAAGGAACAGTATTAGCAAAACTTTGCGCAAATGAGCGATAGCGAGGAAATTCAATAATACGTAATTGCTTATGCTGATAGGGGCCAAATGCTTGTGTAAAATAATCTATCGAGTCTTGAACCGATTCAATCATGCGGTCAACATTCCACGCATGACTTTTATGGAAATAAACCTCAATATTTACACCATTATGCTCAACCTTTTTACTTTCCAATTCAGCCGACTGCACCGCATAAAAATTTATAATAGGTGCATCCATTTCATAAACAAAGGTTCGGCGCCCATCTTTTACGCTTTCACTTTGTAAATAACCAGGTGTAATCGCAAATTGCGATTCATCGGTCGTTACCCTGGCCCTAAAGTTAATAAACCCAGTAGCTTGACCAAAATCACTTTGTGTATAGTACTGGCTATCTTCAAGTTTATTTGCTCGTTCTAGCTCTGGTAAGTCATGTTTACGGCGCTTAAATTTATCAGCCACCTGTAAACCACGGTTGTACCCAAAGTTAGGAAAAAGCTCCCAATTATTAATAAACGTACCATTAGCCACTAACTGTGTATCGGAGCCACTATCGTTAAAGCCTGTATGCTCGCGAGTGACAGACAGCTGCCCTTCTCTTACCTCGTCTGGCATAAGGGGCTGATCAAATTCAAACCATGCAGAATAAAGCGCTGGTAATTTTTCAACAATTTTACCGCCAGCCATCGTTACATCCCAGCTTTTGGCGTGTTGCGGTGAACTTATTAACACTCGCGAAATTGGCTCATTAGATGTATTAGTAAACTTAATTTTTGCAACTGCACTCAAAGCACGCTTTTTAGGATAAATATCAACAGTTAAGTCTACATCTGTCACCATAGGCACGGCTAAATCTTTGTATTGTGCAAACTGTTTTTCATAGCTTACTTGCTTGTCTTGAAACGCATCACTTGTGGTAAATTCGTTTAAAACACGCGTATTGTAATAAATGTTATAACCTGCACCAACAAACACCAGTGCACTAACACAAACAATTACTTGCCCTTTTAACGACATATTATAACGAAGCATAGACAGGCGTGTACGCAGCGTTTGTGAAGGTCCTCTATGCCATAACGCAAATCCTACAATAGCCAAAACAAGACTTAACGCGCCCCAATACAATGTGTACCAATGCGCTGCTTGCAAAAAGTGTCCATAGCCGTTTATATCAGAGTACGGTACGCTACTGCTTTTCGAAAAATGATACATATGGTGTTCAAATCCATACGAATCCATTACCATTTGCACTATGTAGTACAAAATAAATAACCCCATTCCTACGTATTTATTTGGGCTAATAATTTGTAAAAAGAAGGCAAGCACCGTAAGCATAATTAACGGTAAAAGCGATAAATAAACAATCCTGAATAAATACTGCCCTAACTCTAAATTAAATTGCCCTTTAAATAGCTGCACTGTAATTGTTAGTATCATTCCAACAAGAAACAAGCCTGAAATAGCTGTTATTAACGCCAGTATTTTTGATACCCAAAAAACGCTGCTGTGTACTGGAAAGCTGTCAACAATATCGCCCATACCACTTTGACGTTCTCGCCAAACAAGCTCAGCGCTATAAAAAGCGATAATAACAAACAAAAATAAACCCGAAATACCGCTAATAATATTGACCATATTCGCGGTAATTGGCCAGTTAGTTGTACCGTAAGCACCAATGGGAGCAAACAGCGGAATCATAAGCGTTACAATACTTACACCCGCTAAAATCATAAATGGCGCGCTAAATATAACTTGTTTAAGTTCAAATATACTGCGCATTATTAACTGCGATTGCGTACTCGCTCCTGCAGACTTGTAATTTTTAGCATTATTAATCAGTGCAGCTTGTTTATTTTGTACAAATGCAGAGACTTTAAATTGCTTTTTCTGTTTTTTAGCTACTATGCGGTTACTTAATTTTCCAAGGCTAAAAAACATAGCTAAGCCCAGTACAATCCACAAAATACGGTTAACTAACAAATCACCGCTGAGAGTGAGCACTTCTGTATTTTTATCACTCACGGTCCAGTAACGCGTCAAATCAATTAAAGACCCTAGCCCAAATGGGTCGGCGTAAACAACTATATTTCTAAATGCTAAATCATCAAAATAAGCACTGGCGATTTGATAAGCGATAAAAATAACAACGGCTGCTACATACACCGACATCATGGTTTTAAAATAGACAGCTACGCTGTTAAAAATAGCCGAAAGCACCAGTAAACTAGGTACTGCAATATAAAAATAAGGTGCGGCGTAATACACAAACTTATTTGGACCTACTAGCTCACTATCGAGCCACCCAACTGATAAGCCAAATTGCGACCCTAAAAGCACGCCTAACGGCACGGTTAAAAATACAACCAACACCACTAAGTAAGCACCAAAAAAACGCCCAGTTTGATAAGGAATAGGATTAACAGGCTTACTAAAAACCAGTTCATCCATTTTAGTTTCACTATTTCTAATAGCGGAGCTGGCAACAAAGTTAACTACCAAAAACATCGCAAATACACAAAATGTAATGGTCAACATCATAATTGAAAAAGGCGAATTCATATGTACATTAGCGCCGCCTAGCGGAAATTTGCTAGAAGAGCTGATAAAAAACGCCATAAAAAAGAACATTAATGAAATGATATAAAACGAAGGCTGGCGCACAAAATAGCGCAGCTCAAACGCGAGCATATTAAAAAACATAACGCCTCCTTATGCTACTTGGCTATTACGATGATTGAGCAAAGTAGAAAAGTACACGTCTTCTAGGTTTGCATGGCTTGATTGAAAACCTTCAGGGGCTTGTTCCGCTAATACATGCAATATGGTTTGCCCAGCAAATAAGCGTTTAGAAATAACAGGTAGCTGTGGCTCAAGCTCTTGCGCTTCTTCTTGGCTCATGGCTTTGCGCCAAATTTGGCCTTGCAGCTTGTCGGTGAGGGCAATCGGGTTACCCTCTAATAAAATTTTACCACCAGCCAGTACCGCCATATTAGGGCATAGTTCAGCCACATCTTCTACTATGTGGGTTGATAATATAACGACTTTTTGCTCGCCTAAGCTTACTAACAAGTTATGAAAGCGATTTCGCTCTTCAGGGTCTAGCCCTGCGGTTGGCTCATCAACAATTAGTAAATCAGGGTCGCCCAATAACGCTTGAGCAATACCAAAACGCTGGCGCATCCCGCCCGAAAAGCCACTGACCGCTTTTGAGCGATGTTGATATAAATTAGTATGTGCTAGTAGGCCTTCAACCGACTCTTTACGCTCCCCTTTGTTATGAATGCCCTTTAGAACAGCCATATGGTCCAGCAAGTCGTAAGCACTAACACGCGGATAAACACCAAAATCTTGCGGAAGGTAACCTAAACGTTGGCGCAGTGCTTGTGGGTCTTTAAATACATCAATACCATCAAAGGTAATTGCCCCCGCGTCGGCAGATTGTAACGTTGCAATAGTGCGCATTAGCGATGACTTCCCGGCACCATTTGGCCCAAGTAGCCCAAACATGCCTTTACCTATTGATAAATCAACACCTTGCAGAGCGTGCACGCCGTTGTCGTAGGTTTTTGATAACCCTGTTATTGATAGCATTTTTTACTTCCTTGAATTGTAAGTATTATTTTTATACTGTTTTATACCACATTAAAAACGGGAACATAAGTTACGCTGTGGCCAACTTTGTAACAATAAATAAACAGCAACACACTCTAATAACACTTGCTAAGAAGTGAGCCTCTCGGTATAAAAAGCACACACGACTTACAAGAAGCGAAAAGCCATGCAAGAACATAAAAGCCAGCCATTGACTGATTTTATAGAATACCCACACGATGAAATGTTAGCCCGTGCAAATGAATTTTTACAAACAAGCCAGCGCCGCCATAGTATTCGCAGCTTTAGTGACCGCCCAGTGCCAAAAGAGATTATCGAAACCTGTATAAAAGCAGCAGGTACAGCACCTAGTGGTGCAAACCACCAGCCTTGGCATTTTGTGGCTATTAACAGTAGCGATGTAAAAAAACAAATACGCGACGCGGCTGAAAAGCTAGAGCGCTCTTTTTACGAAGGGCGAGCAGGCGAGGAGTGGCTGGATGCATTAAAACCATTAGGGACTGACGCGAACAAACCCTACTTAGAGCATGCACCTTGGCTTATTGCTGTGTTTAGTCAAAAAAAGGGCGGCGTGAGTACTGACGATAAAAATACAAATTACTATGTGCATGAGTCTGTTGGGTTAGCAACGGGGTTTTTAATACAAGCTCTGCACCGAGCAGGCCTTGCAACACTTACTCACACCCCAAAACCTATGAGCTTTTTAACAGACATTTGTGGCCGCGATAAAGATAACGAGCGCCCTTATATGCTATTAATTGCAGGCTATCCGGATGAGCATGCAACAGTACCAATGCACGCCCTAGATAAAAAATCGATTGATGAAATAGCCAGTTTTATTTAATACCGTGCAAGGGGGAATAATCAATAGCGAGTACATCACCCTCTTTAAGGCCAGCAATTACATGGTGCTTGTTATTAACCATTGTACCTAACCTTACGAAACGCTTAACTGGCGTTTCGTTTTCTAGCACATACACCATGTTTAATTGCCCAAATTCATGTACCCAGCTTGGCTCAATTAAAATACCTTGAGCGCTTTTTGTAGGTAACTGCAACTGTGCGTAAAGCCCAGGAATTAACCCTAACTGTGCATTCGTATCTAGGCGAATAAGCAAGCTACGCGCGCTATTGTCGGCAACAGGGACTATCTCGCTTACTACGGCAGGTGTTGTTATTGCCAAAGATGGAAGGGCCACATTTAAGCTATCTCCGAGTTTTAATTTTACAGCTTGTTGTTCACGCACATTAAATTCGAGCTGTAATTGCAATGGGTTATACACAGTAATAAGTGGCTTACCCGGTGTGGCGGTGTCGCCGGGCTCGGTTAAACGTTCAACCACAACCCCTGAAATGGGCGCTATAATTTGAGTATAATTTAGCGCCACTTTTGCTTGTGCTTGCTGCTGCTGAGCGGCGGCTAAATTAGCAGTGAGATTATCAAATTTAGCTTTAGCATTATCTAATTCACTAACAGACACCAACCCCTTAGCATTTAAATCACTCACTCTAACTAATTGCTTTTGAGCTTGCGTCAACGATGCTTTCACCGCGTTAAAATTCGCGTCGCTTTGTGCTAACGCCGCTTTAAAATCATCTTGCTTGAGGGTAATAAGTAAATCGCCTTTAGTGACCTTATCGCCCGCTCGTACTTTTAGCTGCTCAACCTGCGCCATAACATTTGATGAAATTTGCGTATTTTGTTTAGCAATTACACTACCCGGTACCTGCTCAATACCTGTGATGCTTTGCAGCGAAATGGTAACGCGCTCACCCTGATAATTACTTTGTTGTGATTCTTTTAAACCAGCAGTTTGCTGGTCAGAAAAACTACCAGCCATATAAAGCACAGCCATAATAATTACCAATAAAGCGATTAAAGCGCCGATTAGTTTTGATTTACCCTGCATGCGCTTCACCCTCTGAACTTGCAAACACTAAATAATAAACAAGTGGCACTACAAATAACGAAAATACAGTAGACGCCACAATACCAAAAATTATCGCAATCGCGAGCCCGCTGAATACCGGGTCAAGTGTGATTACTAAGTTACCCAATAGGGTCGTGCCTGCGGTTAGTAATACAGGGCGCATGCGCACTGTTCCAGCAGCAATCAGCGCGTCTTTTATAGCCATACCTTGAGATCGGGCTTGATTAATAAATTCAACTAAAATAAGCGAATTACGAACCACAATACCAGCAAGGGCAATCATCCCAATCATTGCTGTAGCGGTAAATAATACTGGCTCAGGAGCGCCAGCTATAGCACGTTCTCCAAACTGATTTAATAACCAAAAACCTGGCATAATACCTATCACCGTGAGCGGAATAGCCGACATAATAATTAGCGACAAGCTCGCAGATTGTGTTTGTACACGTAAAATAATAAATATGGCACTAAGTGCGAAGGCAAATGCAATTCCCATATCCCTAAACACATCTATGGTAATACGCCACTCCCCCTCACCACTAAAGTTGGCATGCGTGCCTTTAGGTAATTGCCATGGTGCAGTACCGCCATTGTTAAAAAAGTGGCGGTTTATCCACGGTGTTTTTTCAAAATAGTTAGGCTCGGCGTTAAAGTCAGCATTTACGTCTGCAATAACCTCTGCTGGCGTTCGACCGTTTAGTTCAGCCATAACATAAATTACATCGCGTTGATCTTTACGAACCCGAATGTCAGCAACCTGATGTTGCGTAAATTCACCTAATTCTGAAAGCGACACTAATGGCCTAGGTGCACTTTGTAAGCCAAATTCATTACTGGTTTTAGCTAAGTCTCTATCACCCCTGACTTGCAGTGCAAGTAATTGCGAAATTTGATTACGCTCGCTGTATGGTAACTGTAATTTAATATCAACAGGCTCTGTTTCGTTACTTACGTAAAGTACACCCATGGTTTCACCTTGTGTTGCAACACTTAACGATTGAGCAATATTTTGAGTAGAAACTGCACTGATTGCCGCTTTGCTCTTATCGGTTACAAAACGCTGTAAAGGTGAAGGTGCAACCATAGAGGTATCCACTTCGACTACGTGTGGCTCTTGCTTTAAACGTTCAGCTAATTGTTTAGCTGCTTGGTAATGAGTTTGCTCATCAACAAAATCATCCCGATAAACCTCAGCAACTAGAGTACTTAATACGGGCGGACCAGGAGGCACTTCAACAACTTTTATTACTATGCCTTGTTTTGCTAAAGGTGCGAGCTGTTTACGTAAGCGCATAACCACAGCATGTGATTGATGCTCGCGCTCAGACTTATCAATCAATAACACTCTTAGCTCTGCTAAATGTGTCGCTTCACGGCGATAATAGCCACGTACCATGGCATTAAAATCCATACTTGAAGGCTTACCAACGTAGGCTGCTATTTCACTTACTTCGTTTAATTGCCAAGTGAGTGTTTGCACTTGCTTGGTAAAGGCCGCGGTTCTTTCTAAATTTGTGCCCTCTGGCATGTCTATTAATACTTGTAGCTCGTTTTTATTATCAAACGGTAATAGCTTTAAAGGCACTAAACGCATAACTGGTAGCATGGCGCTAATAATAAACAAAATTAATGTGCCCCATAATACCCATTTTACGCGCTGCTTTGAGACAAGCAGCGGGCTTAATAGCGTTTGATAAATACTGATTTTGGGCTTAATTTCAGTGTGGGTATCTGCATTGGGCTTGAGTAACTTCATCGCAAGCCATGGCGTTACAAAAAACGCCACAATGGTGGATACCATCACGCTGATTGGAACGTTAAATGCCATAGGTGCCATGTACGGCCCCATCATGCCGGTAATAAATGCCAGCGGAATAAATGCCACCATAATCGTTAAAGTTGACATAAGTAACGCACCGCGAATTTCGCTCATTGCGCCAACTATTTGCTGTTTTTTGTTGCCTTTTTTATTTAAAAAGCGGCTTATATTATCAATGCCTGTAATTGGGTCATCTACCAATAAACCTAACGATAAAATAAGTGCAAATAACGTTACTCGGTTAATGGTATACCCAAACGCAAAATCCAGTGCTAGTGTAATGCCATAGCAAATAGGCACCGCTAATCCAACAACAATGGCGGGGCGCCAGCCCAAAAACACCCCAACAAATATTACTACCGTAAATACTGCAAACACTAAGCTTGATGTTAAATTATTTACTTTTTCATTGGCGGTTTGCCCGTAATCTCTTAATACCGAGTAGCTCACTTCTGGCGGTAAAAGCGTGCGTGATAACTCGGCCATCATTTGATGAACATCGTTTGCCACCGCCACGGCATTCGTGCCTGTTTGCTTAGCCACACTTAATGTGACCATGGGTAACTGTTGAGCATTAGAAGATTGTGCAAGCCATTGGTAATGTTCGCTCTCGCCAGGTCCGTCAATCACGCTTGCAATATCAAGTAAGTAAACGCTCTTACCGTTTACTACATTCACTACAAGCTGCTCCACTGCAGACTTATTACGTAAGACGTCACCCGCTTGCAAAGCTATTTTTTGCTGACCATTTACAACACTGCCTAATTGCGTAAGTTGATTAGATACACTTAATGCATAAAGTACATCGCTTATAGTTGTTTGGTGAGCAGCCAACGCGCTGGCGTTTAAATTAATAGTGAGCGTGCGTTTACGCCCAGCAATCACTTTTACCTCGCTGGTGTTTTCAATACGTTGTAAAGCACTCGCAATTTCGTTTGCAAATCGTGTTAATTCGTAATCGCTATAGCGTTGTGGATCTTTGCTGTACAGCCCAAGCATAATAATGGGAACATCATCGACCTCAATGGGCCGAATTTGCCAATTTTTAATAACAGAAGGCATTGTATGCTGGTAACTATTAAGCTTGGCGTAGGTATCTAAAATAGCTTGTTCGCGATCATGCCCCACCTCAAACCTAAGTGTCACCACGCTAGCGCCAGTTTGTGTGGTTGAATAAATATGTTCAACACCGCCAAGCTGGGAAAGTAACTTTTCAAGAGGCTGAGTCACCAACCGTGTCACTTCGGGCGCTTCTACATTCGGAGCCGATACATATATATCAAGCATAGGCACCACTATTTGCGGCTCTTCCTCGCGAGGCGTTTGTTTTAAAGCAAACAGACCAAACAAAATTGATAACACAAAAATAATAACCGGAATACGACCCGTTAAACTGCTTTTTACTGCGTTATCAATCATGTTCATTACCACTACCCCTTACAAAACAAACCATACAATGTGCCTAAAAGATGAATAGCATTTTGATCAATCACACGGTAATAAATAGTTTGCCCCTCACGGCGAGTCGCAACAATATTCGTTTTTCTAAGGGCAGCCAAATGCTGAGAAAGTGCCGACTGCGCTAACGGCACCGCTTCATTAAGCTGTGTCACACTCATTTCGGTATCTTGCAACGAACATAAAATCATTAAACGATTTTTATTAGCTAAAATTTTTAATAGCTGCTCAGCTTGCTCAACGTTCCCCGCCATAGCAGTAAAATCAATATTCATATAAAGCTCTAATAATCTAATGTGATCGCAGTATAAATTGTTACATTAGAAAAGTCTAATATTAGGATTTACTAATATATAAAATACGATTATAGTAATTAGGTATTTAACTGGATAAGTGACCGACTATAATGAAACTCAATAATGCGCTTCGTCTGATCGCTGGCATAATGATTGTGATCTCAATTTTATTACAAACCTATCACGATCCTAGGTGGGTATATTTTACAGTGTTTATTGCCCTAAACTTGATGCAATCGGCTTTCACTAGCTGGTGCCCTATGATTACACTACTACGCAAATTTGGCGTTAAGGAATAAATATAATGCTTACTTCTATCCCCGATTTACTAAAAGTTATTACACCTAACCAACGACGTATCGACGCTGAGCAAGCAAAACAAGAGATTAGCGAAAACAAGGGCTTACTTATTGATGTGCGCGAACCCGCAGAACATGCTACCAATCCTGCTGTAGGCGCTATTAATATTCCGCGTGGCTTACTTGAAATGAAGTTAATGGAAATAGAAAAAGACGCTTCCCGCCCAATTTATCTGCACTGCGCTAGTGGCGCACGCGCCACATTAAGTGCTGAAGCAATTACACGTATAGGATATGAAAACGTCACCGTTATTACTTGTAACGCAACGCAAGTGTGTGAAGCTTTTTAATTATGGTAAACCCAAATAATTAGGGCCTTAGTTAGTAGACTCGACGATAAAAATCGTCGAGTCTACTGATTCAAGTTGGGCTTAATTTGTTTGAAAATAAAAGCGCGTTTCTGTTATTTTTTCAATAATGTCATACTCTAAGCCCATGTGGTTATACTCACCCTGAGTTGGTATTCTTGAACTGTAATTAACAACAACACCCCAATGGTTATCACTCACTCCTCCAAAAATTATGCTCATACTTTTGTCATCATTTTTAGTGATAGCAGCAACATTATAAGCATCCATTAACTCCCTAACTTGCTGAGTTTCTGCTGATAACTTCATTAGCTCTTCATTTTCACCTAACTTAAAAACTTTATAATTAGCTGAAGGAACAAATCCCGCATACTTAGAAGGATAATAAGTAACAAGTTGAGCTGGCGTGAAAAATGTATTATTTATTCGATAAACAAACATGTCGGTTTGCTGAATAAGATTTAGATCTTTTGACTGATTTAATTTAACAAGCTCATTCATCGTTACTCTTAAAAAGTCGTCAATTAAGCCTAACCTTTCTTCCTTACATGCTTGTTTTTTACATATCGTAACATTAGGTAATTTGGAGAGTTGTGTCTTATTAATATTTAAGAAATTGCGCCCCAAAACACCTAAATTAAAGTTTGCAAACGCTTGTTTATCTTTATCACTTTTAAACTTAGTTGGGTGAATATCAAGAAAACTAAAAGGATAAAATAACGGCAGATACGCTAGTGGTAAATCACTTTTAGGTAATATATCTCCAGCATGCTTTAGAAATGCTCTATATTCTGTGTCTATATCCTCATTAAAATAAGGAGGCATACCACCGGCCTTAATAGCCGCCGCATTAATCAACAAACATAAAAACAGTCCATATCTCAGCATATTTTTTAAGGCCCTTATTAAGTGCTTTTTTGTATAGCAAAAGCTATTTTTTCTCATCAATTAGCGTAACAAGCATGTTTTCTATGTTTTTTACGCTATAGGTAAGTGCACGTATTAACTCTAGTTGGCTTTGCGGGCTTTCTTCATTTGATGATTTTGCTGGTTTGCTCGCGGTTAAGTTATCTTTTTGCTCAAGTATGGCTTCTCTGAATTCACTGGCATTTTCAACACCAAGTAATGACACCAGTGCACCGTGGCCAGACTGCCCTGCTGTTTCAAAACTTAAACGATACAGCCCAAACATGCGCATTATTGGGCCTTGACTTAGGCCTACATCGGTTATTTTTTCAAGTGGTATTGATTTTTCTTCTTTAAAAAATATCCCGCGTTTTACAACGAGTTTTTGCGTGAGCAATTGTGCTGACATAGCCGCCAATATTCGCCCTCCCACCAGCCACACAATCGCCAAAACAATAGGTAATAACGGAATGGTAACGAGTGCTAACACACTAAAAAAAGCGGCCATTAGCATCCAGTATTGCTGCACTTTAGGGTCGAAAGATGCACTTTTTAAAACGTGGTTATTCATAAGTTTATCCTTAATTTAATGAGAGCGTATACCCTGTACTAGGTCGTTTTTACGCCTTTAGATACTCAAGTTACGTGAACAGTAACTTTAATGCAATTTAACTTCTTACATTGAAATAAATTGTCACACTTCCTTTTATAATCTCCCTTTAAACAAAAAATATCTTCAACCTCAGTTCTGAACTTGCTTCACTTTACATAAAGTGTATTTTCACATTGGAACGCAAATACCATGGGTTAACACCCGTTTTTAATATACTTTTAATTAGGCATTAAAAAAGCCGAGCAGGATTATGCTCGGCTTAGGTCTGGGAAAATATAACTGCTACTGTTTGTTTATAAGTATGCTCACATTTTCTCTATCTGGACCTATTACCTTAAAGGTGTAAGTACCTTGTTCGGTAATACTCAGTGCTATATTGGCACCTATAGCTTCGAGTGAAGTAAGCTCACCAATGGTGGCTACAGGTGCATCACCTGCTCCGCCATAATCAACGGTACTCCAATCTTCAGACGCTACTTTAAATTCATAGTCGCCCGCTTCTAACTCTATGGATGTAGAGTAAACCGCATTACCCTCGTACATCAGTGGGTTGTCTGTTCCCCATCCATTTAAGCTGCCGCGAATAAACACCGGTGTTTGTGCAAACATTTCAGCGTTAAGTACTTTGAGCGTTACATTATTTAAATCACTGGCATCAAATACAAACTGGTATTCACCTTGCTCGGCAATATCTAAGGTCATATTTGCGCCTGCAACCGATAACTGCTCTGCTGTGCCTATCATCACACTTGCATCCCCCTCGCCAGAGCCGTAATCAACCGTGCTCCAATCTTCTGACGCTACTTTAAATTCATAGCTTGCAGCGCTCAGTGTTTTAGTAAAGGTGTAAATGCCTTTTCCTTGATAGCTCAGCTCATCGGTTACTCCCCAATCATTAAGCGTACCGCGCACATAAATAGCGGTGCCTACAAATGGCTCTTCGTTGAATAAAGTAAGCGTTGGGTTTTCAGGGTTTGAAGCATCAAGCGAAAATACATAAGTTGCATCAATGACTGCATTAAAGGTCATGTTGGCACCTGAGCGCGTTAGTGGCTCACTTTGGTTTTCTACAACGTCTTTATCGGCATCAGAAAGCGCACCAAAATCAACCGTAGACCAATCTTCTGAGGCAATTTTAAATTCGTAATCGCCAGCACTGAGTGCAATTGCTATACGGTATTCACCTTCGCCAATATATTCAAATGCATCACGTGTGCCCCAGTCGTTTAACGTACCACGAACAAACACAGCGTTGCTGCCATAAGGTACTACATCAGGTGCGCCTACGGTTGCATTTGCACTTAAACCAGTACCTTGGCTCTCACCTTGGTTTTTAGCAAAAACAGCTAACGTATAAGGCGGTACAGTGAATGTGCCTTCGTTATCGCCTTCGGCAAAATTGGCGCTGGCCATGCTTGCATCAACACTGTTTTTTAATACGTCATGTAATTCAAAACCCGCTGCAGTGGCAATAGTATGGCTAAGAGTTTGCTCGGTTGCGTTAATCACCACGACAAGCGCATCAAGTGCTGGGTCTAAGTCTGTGAGTTCTTCACCATCATCAATGCTCATTACAATTAAGCCGTGCTGCTGGTTTTTACCCACATTGTGAAATCCGACACGGTCGATAACATCTTGTTCAGTTGTTAATCTAAATAACGGGCTTGCGCTGCGGATAGCCAAGAACTCTTGAAATACATCACCTGCATAAGCTATGTCTTGCGGCATTGCCTGTGCATCTGCATTAGCAGAGATAGGCATAATTTCAGACCATTTTTCTTGGTTCTTCTCTGCGTTAGGTAAACCAATGTTCCAGTTATTATTCTCTTTGGTTAAATCAACAGCATTAAACCAATCACCGGCATTATAGCTATCACGGTCCATTGACTTAGAACGCAGTAAATCAGCGCCCAATTGCATAAATGGGATGCCTTGGCTCATAAGTGGAATCGACAATGCCACATTGTGCGCGCGCACACGTTGCTCAATACTCATGCTTGATGCATGTTTGTATTGCAACTGATCCCACAGCGTTTCGTTATCGTGTTTTGATACGTAATGAATGCTGTCGGCAGGGTCAAGTGCATACGCCGTTGGTTGAGTGTTCCAAGTAAAGCTATTCCCTTTAGATGAATTACCTTTAAAGTCTTTTAAAATGTAATTTTGTAAGTTGCCCGCCAGCGATAACCGTAACGTGTCTTGTTCGGCTAGGTTGCCATCTGTTGGGTTATTGCTAAACATTGCACCACCACGCACGGCTTCGCGAATACGGTCGTTAAATGTGCCTACCTCTGAGCCTGCCATATCAGCTTGTTTAGCTTGTGTGAATAAACGATTGTTGGCTACTTCACCAAAATCCCAGCCCTCACCGTAAAAATAGTTATCAGGGTCAACGGCTTGCACGGCTTCACGCGCAGCTAATATTGATGATTTAGGCATATGCCCCATTACATCAAATCTAAAACTGTCGTAGCCAAATTCACGCGCCAAAATAACCATTGAATCAGTAACAAACTTATCCATCATTACATGCTCTGTCGCTGTGTTTTCACAACAGGTTGAGCGCTCTATTTCACCACTTACTTCGCTATAGCGGTGGTAGTAACCTGGTACTAGCTTATCAAATACCGACTTATCCCAAATACCCGATGATGTTGTGTGGTTATAAACCACATCCAGTACAACACGAAGTCCTACTTCTTGCAGTGATTGCACCATAGCGCGTGTCTCAACTACACGAGCAATGCCATCGCTGCTTGATGCATACGAGCCTTCAGGCGCAATAAAATGATGAGGATCATAACCCCAGTTAAAGCCGTCTAAATCACGCATCGCACTGGCTAATGCTTGTGCATCGTCTGAGCCAGGTAGGTAACTTTGCATAATATCGACAATAGTGCTGTTTTTATCTTCTATTTTACATGCATCAGCTTCATCGTTAATACGCTCACATAATTTACCTAAGGTGTCTGTAATTTCCACACGCTGTGAAGCATCTTCTTCAATGGTGCCAATATCAGTCACTGGCAGTAAATGAAAGTGTGTTAAGCCCTTATCTGCTAATTGCTTAAGGTGCTGCATTGGCACGCTTTCAAGTTCAGTGAATGCGAGGTATTTACCACGGTTTGCTTCGCTTACTGACTGATCACGCACACTAAAATCACGTACATGGCCTTCATAAATAACCGCATCTTCTGGGTTAGTAATAGTAGGCACGATACGCTCATCCCAGCCTTCTGGTTTAGTGTCTTCATCGGCTAAATTAATCAGCTGGCTGTATAAGCCATTGGCAGATACATTGAGTGAGTAAGGGTCTGTACTCCATAGCGACTCTATTTGCTGAGTCAGTGGGTGGTAAACATCAAAATTAAAGCGATAGTAATGGCGGTCATATTGCGTATCTAAACTTACTTGCCAAATACCGGTCTGCGTATTTAATGTCATTGGCGTAGAGTGCACTTGTGTTTTTGCATCATCAAACACGTTTAGCACCATGTTATTCGCGGTGGGTGCCCACACAGTTACATCAATCGTGTTATTACCATAATTTACGCCAAGTAATGCCTCGTTAGCATCGTCTTCGCCTTGTGTGTAAAGGGCATCGAGTGCTTTAGCGGTTTGTACAAAGGTTGCTTCTAGTAGCTTGCCTTCACTATCGTAGCCTGCAACAACAAGCTGTTGCTTTATAAGCTGCTTTGCAGCGTCTGCATCCCAACTACCTTCATAAGCAGTCCAATCCGTTAAGTGTGGTACTTTTGCAGCTTGCTCATCACTTAACTCGCTTGCAGTCAGCTCAACGGTTTCACCATTTAGCCCAGTGTCTAAATCAACCACCAAGTCAGCGGCTGCTGAAGAATGTAACTTAATGATTTGTGTAAGCTCATTACTTGGCTTATACAATACTGTATTTAAATCAATCCAATGTGCTGATGCACCATCTATCGCCACCGGACGTTCGCCTAAGCTTAAAATAGGGTATTCAAACACCGAAGGCTCACCATGAATGGTAAAGTTCATACGCTGAAACTTTTCATCGTCTTGCATAAGCGGCATGGTTAAATCAACATCACCAAACGCTTTACCCGATCCTTCTGTGCCAATGTGCACAATAAAGTTAGCACACTCGTTATATCCTTCTTTGAGATTAATTATCCAGTAGGCACCGTAGTTTGGGTCAATCCCATCGTATTCATGGCCGTTAGCCCAATCGCTCGTGTCAAACGGAGGTGCGTAAGCATCACACACATCGTTATTCCACGAATGTAATCGGTAACCTTCGTAGTTATCGTCGGCTAAACGGTTATAAAATAAAACTGCCTCACCTTCACCAGCAAATACAATAGGATCAGGCAATGTTGGGTCGGCGCCCACTACACAGCTTTCGTTTTTATCATCCGGTACAGTAGGCGCTGCACACGTTATAGGCTCAGGGTCCACACATTGCGAGCCTGCTTCGTTTGGTACTTGTGGCACATTACAGGTTAAAAGCTGCTGCCCCGATTCAACCTTATCTGTCCCACCACATCCTGCTAATATCATTAACCCTAAGGCTATTAGCAAATATTTAGACATTGTTATAATTTTCATTTTTAAACGCTCCGTTTGCTAATTAATGACTGTATGTAAAACCAAGATAAAACTGACGACCAAAGTACTGAGTAGTCCCTGTTCGCTGCTCTGAGCCAAAGTAACTTTGGGTTGGTTCATCGGTTAAGTTATTAACTTGCAAAAGCATGGTGAGTGAATCGCTAAAGCGATAAGACGTTTGAAAATCGATGACTGTTTCAGCATCAAAATTGACCACTTGTTCGTTAATGGCAACCTGCTCTGATACAAACTCATCGCGGTAACGTACATTAAGGCGGGTTTCAAAATCGTCTAAAGCATAAAATAACGTAGCATTAAGCACATTATTAGATAACCCAGGTAAAGATTGAACGAGAGTATCGCCCCCTAAACTGGTGATCGATTCAATTTCACTTTCGGTGTATGAGTAACTTGCATTAGCGCCTAAGCCATTAAATGGCTCTGGTAAAAAGGTAAACACTTGCGTATAGGCAAGCTCTAGCCCTCTAATGTAGCCACCTTCGCCATTATTAACAGCCGTGGTGTAAATACCGTTTGTTGTAGCAACTTGCTCACCACTGACCGGATCTTCTATAAAGTCAGGGACATTAAAGCCATTTCCTTTAAAGTCGAAGTTCTCAATCGATAACGTTTCAACAAACGAGTCTATATTTTTATAAAATAACGCCGCAGCGACAGTACCGTTACCTTCTTCAAAATAATATTCGTAAGATAAGTCGTACTGGTCAGCATAAAAGGGTTTTAAAAATGGGTTGTTATTACTTGAACCGTTAATAACACCATCGTCACTTACGTTTGCGCTGGCATCGCCCGCTAAGCGGTTAATTGGCGCACGCGACATAACTTTAGCCGCAGCAAAACGTACAAGTGAATTGTCGTTAAGTTGCAGGTTTAAATTTAGCGAAGGCAGGTAATCTGTATATTTAGTGCCTAATACATTAGGAGCGTATAAGTCATTTACAATGCCATTCTCATCAACAATATTTTGCGCACCTAAGCGCGCATCGCCTGCTACGTTTTCAAGTACGGTTGCTGATTGGTCGGTTTCAATACGGCGCACCCCCACATTACCTGATAGGTCAAGGCCGGCAATTTGCGTGTTAATGTTTACCATAACGTACGCGGCTAGCACATCTTCAAACACCGAGCCGCTTTGTAACACTGACCACGAATAGTTCGTTGTGTAACCTTGCGCATCGTCTACACCATCGGCATTGCCCCATGTTTGAACGGGTTCTGGCGTGCCATCTGGAAACCATGCATTAAGTGCTTTATCTAAATCAATGGCTAAATACGATGGGAAATAACTAAAGTCGCCCTGCCAATCAACCACTGATGCCATATCGTCGGTTAAACGCAAAGGGGGCTGCGTTGTTGAAAATGCCCCGTCGTTACCGTACTCAAACACCGAGCGCTTTCGGCTGTATTCTCTATCTGAATAGCGTGCACCAAATTCTACTGAGCTAAAAATATCGCTTTCTAACTCGTATTTAAAATCGAGTCTAAATGCCGTTACTTCATCTTCTGTTTGATCAGGGTAAATACCATATTTACTGACCATTACTCGGTCTATATCGCTAAAGGCGGCCGCCTGATTAAACCCAACGTCAGGTAAATTTAACCCATTTAACTGATAGTTAATTGCAACGTTGTTATCAAATACTGGCGTTTCTGCATTGGCATCTTCAGCTACTAAGCTCCACAACAAACCGTTTCTAAAATTACTTTTTGCGCGAGAAAGCGCTACATCAGCATTAACATTTAGTCTATCGGTTACTTGCCAATCGGCATTAACGCCAAAGCTGTCTACTTCGTCAAAATCTTGGTTGTCGTCATTCACTATTTCAACACGGGTATAACTTTGTGAAGTGCGATTAACCGCAGCACCAATTACAGCATTGCCATCAAGTTGCGCATTTGCGTATGCTGCAGATGGGCCGCCTAATTTAACCCTAAAACCACGGGCAAATGACTCTTTATCAAAGCGCGATAAAAACGCATCACCTTTTAATTTAAAATTATCTACCGGTGCCCACTCTATGGCAGCTAAGTAGCCATTACGGGTTTCTTCACCGCCTAAATGCTGTAGCTCAAAGCCCTCGCTAATGTATTCACTTTCTGGGCTATCTATGGGGCCATTTGTGTCGTTTGGTGCGCCATCAACATCTTTTCTATCGTTGTATGCAAGGCCAATAAACTGTGTTGCTACACTTGGCTGAAATAAACGCGCAAAACCAAGTGCTACACCTAATGTATCGTCTAGGTATTTGCCTTGATACGAAAAGCTAATTCGGTCACCAAACTCAGTGGCATCCGATACCTCAGATGCACGGTCGTTATACATACCGCGCACATTAGCTACAAATTTATGCTTTTGATCATTATTGAGTGGGCTGGCTGTTTCAAGCTCTACCGTACCTGCCACACCACCTTCTATAAGCGATGCCTTTGGCGATTTATATACCGCCGCAGAGCTAATTAATTCTGATGGGTATTGGTCAAACTCAATACTGCGGCTACCACTTGTAGATACCTGCTCACGACCGTTAAGTGTTGAAAAAACAAAGCCGCCCGAAAGTCCGCGTATATTAATTTGTGCAGCCTGCCCACCAGTACGCACAGCTGAAATACCCGGTAAACGAGTCAGTGCATCGGCCATTGAAATATCAGGTAATGCGCCTAGGTCATCAGCAGAAATTTGTTCTGACACCGTATCGCTAAATCGCTTTTGGTTAAGCGATTGAATTAAGCTGCGACTAAAGCCGCGCACTTCAATCACTTCTACATCGGTTTGAACTTGAGCGGGTTTACTCGTCTCTTCAGGTGGTTCTTCAGTAGCTGCAATAGCACTATTGGCGGCAAATAATGCCAGCATGAGCGCATTTAATTTAAACTTTTGCATGTGTGTGCCTTTTGGTTATTGTTTTGTGTGGTGTGTCAGTGCAGTAAAAACACAACCAACAAATTGTAACCAAAAGGTGAATATTTTGTGATGAATACGTATGCAGTATAGCCTGCTTAGGCTGCAGCTATTTTGAGCAATTTAGCTAGCAATAGCTTAAATACTCACTACCACCCTAATGGCTAAGGCAACAAATACAAAACCCAGTACTTTGTCTAACCATGGATTGTGTTTAGTAAACCCAAAACGGTTTTTAGAAAACTCTGTTAGGGCGGCAACAAGTAAGTACCAACCGGTATCAATCACAAATACAGTTAAACACATCACCATTGCAATGCTTAGGGTAAGATTTTCTGGATCAATAAACTGTGAAAACAAGGCTAAAAAGAAAATAGCAAGTTTGGGATTTAAAAAGGCAATGGCAAACCCATCTTGTAATGCTTTAATGCTACTCACTTCGCTATTTTGTATTTTAAGTTCATCATTGTTGGGTTTAGACAATAAAATTTTAATTCCTAGGTAAGCTAAATAGGCAGCGCCTAAATACACTAACATCTGATACACAGTAGGAAACTGTAGCATTAACGCACCCAAGCCAAGTAATGAGGCTCCCGCATATAGTCCCACTCCAATACCATGACTTAGCGCCGCTAGCATGCCATTTTTCATACTGCCGTTGAGCGAATGCTTTAATACAACCGCAAGGCTTGGACCCGGCGACATTGCGCCCATCATACAAATAGCAACTAGGCCTAACCACATAGAAAGAGTCATTTACAGCTCGTCAATTTCAATAAATAATGTATAATCATGCACTTGCCCATAAAAACCGGTTATTGGCACTGCGCTAATTACTTTCCAGCCATCTTGATTTAATTCCTGTATGCGATCATTCAGCGCCGCTATATTTACCCCACCCATAAAGCGGGTCTTCCTAAATTCGATTACTTTTTGCATTTAAATCCCTGTGTATCTTATAACGTGTATTGAAAATCGTAGTAATGTACACCGTTTTCAATGCGTATTTTCATACTACCGGCTAATCCTTCTAGCTCATCAGTGCCTGAGTCGGAAATTACAGTTAAAATTAGGCTGTCTTGGCCTTTATCCATAGTGCCAAAATGCTGTAATACAAAGCTGCCTTTTTTGCCTTCAAGTTCGCCTATTACTTGCTCTATTGCTACATAACCAGCACTGCCTTGCACAGGTGTCATAGCGCTTAACATTTCGCCTTGGCTAGAAGCATTAAGCTTGCCTGTAAATGTTTTATCAATCGACATACGCCCTAAATTAATGCCGTTTTGTCCTTTGGCATAGCCATCTAGTGGGGTTAATGCCACCGTAAATTGGCCTGTTACTATGTTGCTTGTCATAACGATTCCTTATTGATGATTTTTAAAGCTATTGATTTTTAATCCAATGATGCCATATCTATACCTCAACTTATAAAAAGAATCCACTATGCCAAACAGTACCCCCGCAACCGAAAAAGCTGCCTTTAGCAGTTTATTGCCTATTTTTGCATTTATAAAACCCTATAAATGGATGGTTATAGCAGCCCTTGGCGCTTTATTAGTAACGGCTGGCGTTAATTTATCGTTAGGCCAAGGGGTTAAGTTTGTTATAGATCATGGTTTTATTGCAGGCTCTCAAGCGCAACTTCAACAAGCTGTATTGGTACTTATTGGTTTAATTAGCTTATTGGCTGTAGGCACCTTTAGCCGCTTTTATCTAATGTCGTGGATTGGCGAGCGAGTGAGTAACGATATTCGTAAAGCCGTGTTTAATCGCATTGTTACTTTGCACCCAAGCTACTTTGAAGAAAACCGCAGTGGCGAGCTTATGTCGCGTTTAACAACCGACACCACTTTACTGCAATCAATTATTGGCTCCTCGTTTTCTATGGCGCTGCGTAGCGCGTTAATGCTGGTTGGCGGTTTGGTAATGTTATTAATTACTAACTTAAAGCTTACGCTCGTAGTGGTTGCGTGTGTGCCACTGGTATTAGTCCCGATGATGGTATTTGGCAAAAAGGTGCGTAAACTTGCAAGCTCGAGTCAAGACGCCATTGCCGATATAAGCACCTATGCCGGCGAGATCATTCAAAATATTAAAGTGGTACAAAGCTATAGCCACGAAACACAAGAGCAACATGCTTTTGCACTTGAAACCGAAAAAGCCTTTAACGTTGCCAAAAGCCGCATTAAACAGCGCTCGTTTTTAATTGCCGCTGTAATATTTTTAACCTTTAGTGCCATTAGCGCAATGCTTTGGGTTGGCGGCAGTGATGTACTGGCAGGCACTATGACCGGGGGTGAACTGGGTGCGTTTGTGTTTTATGCCATTATGGTAGCAATGTCGGTGGCAACGGTTGCTGAAGTGTACGGTGAACTACAAAGAGCGGCAGGTGCAGCTGCCCGTTTACTTGAATTACTGGCCGTTAAAAGTGAAATTGAAAATCCAGAAAACCCACAAGATGCTCAGCTACAAAATAACGCAAGTTTACCTGCAATCTCGCTTGAAAATATCAGCTTTAATTATCCGTCTCGCCCGGATGTCAGTGCACTTAACAAAATAAGCTTAAGCATTTCGCAAGGTCAAACAGTAGCTATTGTTGGCCCATCTGGCGCAGGTAAAACAACCTTATTTGAGCTACTACAGCGCTTTTACGACCCAGCTAGTGGCGCAATAAAATTTCACGATATTGATATTAAGTCGCTCTCTTTAAACACTCTGCGCGATAAAATGGGCATGGTGGCACAAAACCCTATTTTATTTAGCTCAGATGTAATGCATAACATTCGTTACGGCAATCCAAACGCCACTGATGAACAAGTATACGCTGCTGCAAAACATGCTCATGCCGATGAATTTATTAAACAATTACCACAAGGTTACAACAGCTTTTTAGGCGAGCAAGGCGTTAGGTTATCCGGTGGGCAAAAGCAGCGTATTGTACTTGCTAGGGCTATTTTAAAAGACCCAGAAATACTCCTTCTTGATGAAGCAACCAGCGCACTCGATGCGCAAAGCGAGCACCATGTTCAAGCCGCGCTTGAGCACTTAATGCAAAATAGAACCACGCTTATAATTGCGCATAGGCTAGCAACAGTTATCCACGCAGATATGATTGTAGTCATGGAAAATGGAGAAATTATTGCAACGGGCACTCACCAAGAATTAGTCGCAAGTAACCCGTTGTATCAAAAGCTGTGTGAATTACAGTTTAATAAGGATTAACCCTCTGTGTTTGGCACTATTTGAATTTCTACACGGCGGTTTTGAGCACGGCCATTTGCAGTATCGTTAGTGGCAATTGGGCGTGTTTCACCAAAGCCGCTAGTGCTAATACGCGCTGCCATAATGTCTTGGTTGGCTAAGTAAGCTTTTACACTTTGAGCACGTTCGCGCGATAAGTTCATGTTGTAGCTATCTTGCCCTGTGCTATCTGTATGCCCTTCTACGCTTAGGTAGGTTTTCTCATACTTGTTCATAACTGTAGCAATGGCGTTTAGGGTATCGTTAAACCCTGTTGAAATGTATGATTGGTCGGTTGCAAACGTAATATTAGAGGGCATAACCAAGCGCAAGTTATCGCCTTCGCGTACCACCTCAACACCCGAGCCGGCTAATTCATCACGAAACGCTTCTTCTTGCTTATCCATGTAGTCACCTACAGCAGCACCTGCTAATGCGCCAATAGCAGCACCAATAAATATACGCTTGTCTTTGTGGTTACCCGTTGCTTTACCTAACACGCCACCAGCAGCTGCACCAATTGCTGCGCCTTTGCCGGTGTTATTCATTTCGCAACCTGAAAGTAATACGGCTACCACTGTAACGCTTAAAAGTGATTTTGATAATGTCATGATGATGTCCTATTCATTTAGAATTTAGCAACAGTATGTAATTACCTGTATGAACAAACTATGAAGTGCGTAACAATCACCTTATAATTTTGTTATTAACCCTAAAAAATTGAGTTTTAATAAATATGTCACATTCCTTTGTGACAATTTAATGAATTTAAAAAAGGATAAAAGCGCAATGCTAATTGCTATTTTTAGGCAGTTTTTTTTACTTGGCTGCATGAGCTTTGGTGGTCCAGCGGCACACTTAGGCTATTTCAAGCGCCACTTTGTAGATACACTAAATTGGATCACCAACACACGCTACGCGCAATTAATTAGTTTAAGCCAAGCGTTGCCGGGACCTGGTTCGAGCCAAGTGAGCTTTGCTATTGGCGTTGAACGCGCAGGGATATTAGGTGGTATTACCGCATTTGTTGGTTTTACGCTGCCATCTTTTTTAATTATGGTGATACTGGCCATTAGTGCACACCAATTTGATGCCGTTTACTATGCGATTATTGCAGGTTTGAAACTATTTGCCGTGGTCATCGTAGCTGATGCCACACTGTCTATGGCTAAAAGCTTTTGCACAAGTGCGGTGCTTAAGTTACTTGCGCTATTTAGCACCTTAGCGCTTGTTCTACTGCCCGTGTTAAGCACGCAAATTGCTGTTTTAGTTATTGCTGCAACTATTGGTGCTATATGGCCTTTATTAAAATTAGGCGAGGCAAATCAAAATACGAATACCGACACAAAAAGTAATATTAACTGGGTTGCGCTGAGCTTATTTGCATTATTACTGGCTATTAGCTTTGCCCCGCTTGGAAAAGAATTTGCATTATTTGCGCCTTTTTACCAAGCAGGCGCTATGGTGTTTGGTGGTGGGCACGTTGTATTACCCGTACTGCAAGCTGGTGTACCTGCGCTGAGTGATGACCAATTTTTAAGTGCTTATGCCAGCGCTCAAGCAATCCCTGGCCCTATGTTTACTATTGCTACTTATTTAGGTGCACAACTTAATACTGCGCAGCCTTTATTTGGCGCACTGGTTGCTACGTTATTAATTTTTGCACCCGGCTTTTTATTGATGTTAGCATTTCAAAAAAGCTGGCTTAACTTGGCTAATAAACCCCGTTTTGCTAGTTCAATTGCCGCACTTAATGCCGCCGTTGTGGGCTTTTTGGCCGCAGCTTTATACTCACCTATTTGGACATCGGCAGTGCACAGCTGGTTGCATGTTGGGTTAGTTGTTGTGGCTTTTGCATGGCTACGATTTAAAAAGCCACCTATTTGGTGGCTATTAATATTATTTATTAGTGTGGGTCTTGCACAGCATTATTGGGCACTTTAATACTGGGCTTTTCAGTTTGCCCTGCATTGGTTGGTGGGCTTAACTGCCCACTCACACTTTGATAGGCGCGCAATCCAAAAATAGGCAGCACGGCAAGTAAGTGATCCATTATTTCGGCTTGCAAATGTTCGTAAGAGATCCAGCGCTTATCTTCACTAAAGCAGTAAAACTCAATAGGTAAACCGTGGTTTAAAGGTTGAAGCTCCCGCACCATTAAAGTAAGCGAAGAGTTTATTTTACTATGCTGCTTTAAATACCCTTCGGCATAACGACGAAACAGCCCTAAATTAGATACAGGCTCTGGCAATGCCGATACACGAATATACTCGTGCAGCGGAATAGCCGCGTCTATTTGCGCTCTAAACTCGTCGTTTACTAGGCAAATGCTGTTCATATCAATATTGAGTGAGCGCTTAATACGCCTTCCACCCGACTCCTGCATACCACGCCAGTTTTTAAACGAGCCTGCCACCAGCATGTACGTAGGAATAGTCGTAATGGTGTTATCCCAGTTACGTACTTTTACCGTGTTTAAGCCTAAGTCTATTACCTCACCATCGGCGCCATAATTATCAACTTGTATCCAATCACCATAAGTAACTAATCGGTTAGCCGCAATTTGTATACTGGCAACAAACCCTAAAATCGTATCTTTAAATACTAATAAAGTGACGGCGGCAATCGCACCAAAACCCGAAAGAATATACGTCGGTGATTTTTCAAGCACAATACTAACAATTAAAATGCCACAAACAATAAAGGTAATTAGTTTTACAACTTGCACAAGGCCCTGAATAGGGACTTCTCGAGCAAAGTCTAATTGGTTATAAATAGCAGCAGCAAGACTAACAATACTGCTAATAATAAAACCGGTGTAAATAATTAATAAGGCTTGGCCTATGGTTTTAAGTATTTCAGCCGCTAACTCACCAACTGGATATACACTATCGAATGTGGCTAAAAATAATACACAACACAGTAGCCCAGCAATACGCTTATTAAGCTTAGTTAACATTGGAGAAAGCGCGCCAATACGCTCAGGCGATAACTTAGTAACCACCTTTTGAATACCTGGCAGCATAAGCCTACGAGTAAATAAATACACAACAAGTAACGAACAAATGCCAATGGCGGTAGCCGTTAGTGCACTAAAAAAAGCAGCGTCGGGGACGTTTTCAAACCAAGGAGCAATTAGCTCTTGTATATGGGTGTTGGTCATAGTGTTTTGGCTTCCTTACTAATTTGTACATCTGGCATAGCTTGCTGAGCATAAATACCTGCCAATTGCTTATCTTTTGCAACCCATAAGTCGTTCACATATTGTTGAAAGTTAGCTTTGAACGCTTCATCTGTTTGGTAACTACCTAACATAGTATCGGTAATAGCCATTACATCAATTGATACGTGAATAGAGTCTAGCTCACCTTTTAATAAGTTGCGGCACACATGATCTGACTTACCGCTATAGACCAAACTGGTATTTAACATAGCATCAAACTGGGTTCCAAGTACCTCAAGTGCAAATGCAATTCCACCTGCTTTTGGTTTTAGTAAATGCTTAAACGGGCTTTGCTGTTGTGCATGTTTAGCGGGTGTATAACGCGTTCCTTCAACAAAGTTGATAATAGTTGTTGGATGGTTACGAAAGTTACGACAGCTGTTTTTAGTGCGCTCTATGTCTAACCCTTTAAGCTTTGGGTTTTTAGCTATTTGCGCTTTGCTTACACGTTTCATAAATGGCATTCCCATCGCCCACGCACCAGTGCCAATAAATGGCACATATTTTAAATCGTCTTTTAAAAAAAACTTAGGCGCGGGTAACGCATGCATCGAACTGAGCACCGTAATATCTAACCAGCTCATATGGTTACAAATTAGTAAGTACCAACTTTTTGAATTTAAATCACCTTTCACATCAATTTTAATGTCTGGGCAACCTAGCCATAAACCTAACCGATTACCGTTACACCATCCCCGATAAGCGCTATGTAATAAACGATTAACAGCATGAATAGGCAGTAATAGTTTCACTAATCCCAAAAGTAATACCAACACGCCAAAAATTATAAGGTTAGTAAATAATACGCAGCCTACAATTAGGCCATTTAGCCAATTTGGTAACCATTTTTTTAGCATAACTGTAAGCTCACCGTGTTATTTTGTACTTGTTGGGGCGTCAAGTGATTGCAACGTTTGTTCTTTTTCTTCCCATAAACGATTTAACTCGCTTTGAAAACGAACTCTAAATTCAGAATCACCCGTGTAATCACCAATTAGCTCGTCACTTACTGGCATGACATCCACGTGTATATTAATATTTTTTACTTTCCCACCAGCAAAGTCCATAAACGTAGGAATACCGTCAGGGTAATGCAAAGTAACATTCACTACTTGAGAAATTTGCTCACCCATTGCTTGCATAACAAAGGCAATGCCACCGGCTTTTGGTTTTAATAAATGCGGAAATGGGCTTTGCTGTTTTGCATGTTTACTTTGTGTAAAGCGCGTACCTTCAACAAAGTTAACTACCGTTACAGGCATTTCTTTAAATTTTTCGCAGGCTTTACGTGTTGTTTCTAAGTCTTTGCCACGTAATTTAGGGTTCTTTTTAAGCTGACTTTTGCTCGTGCGCGTCATAAATGGAAAGTCGAGCGCCCACCAACATAAGCCCAAAATAGGCACATAAATAAGCTCTTTCTTTAAAAAGAAATTTAAAAACGGAATTTTGCGATTAAATACGCGCTGCAATACTAAAATATCAACCCAGCTTTGATGATTGGCAATCACCAAATACCAATCTTTTAGTTTAAGAGAATCCAAGCCCGTCACGTTAAGTTTTGTTGGTGTAAACAGCCGCTGGTTTAAGGTATTAAACGACACCCAAATAGTGGCGCACTGTTTGGCAATCCAGCTCAATAACTTTTGTAATGGTTTAATAGGAATAAGCTTTAATAAGCCACAAATAAAAATAGGTATAAACCAAAAAAGTGTGTTTAATGCATAAAAAATAAGACTAAAAACACTACGAATAACTGACATTACTTCTATTCCTTTAACGGTGCGCAGCATTAAACACTGCGCATTTATACTTAAAAATTAATCTTCAAAATAGGTATAACCTTCAAGGCCCGCATTGAGCTCGGCTAAATAACCCGCTTTACACTGCTCTGAGGCATCTAGTTTATTAATTTGATAAGCAAAATTTTCGGCTAAAATAGCGCTATCGTAATCAACAAACTTTAATACATCCTTAACGCTATCACCTTTTATGGCATTGGTTAATACATAGCCGTCGTCGTTTAGCTCAACATGCACTGAATCGGTATCGCCAAATAGGTTATGTAAATCGCCTAAAATCTCTTGATACGCGCCCACCATAAACATAGCAAGGTGGTATTGTTCGCCATGCTTATATTCAGGAATTGGCAAGCTGGTTTCAATACCTGCACCTTCAACGTATTCGCGTATTTGCCCATCCGAGTCACAAGTAATATCTTGAATAATGGCGCGCTGAGTAAGCGGTTGCGTTAAGTTTTCGATAGGCATAACCGGAAACAACTGCTGTATACCCCACACATCTGGTAACGACTGAAACAGTGAAAAATTAACAAATAGTTTATCGGCTAACTTTTCATTTAAATCGTCGAGTACTTCTCGGTGTGCGCGGGCGTTATTGCTAAGCGACGCACGCACGCGATGCAAAATAGTAAAGTAAAGCTGCTCTATTTTCGCCCACTCTAGCATGCTTACTAAACCGTGTACGTACTGATCGTGTGCTTCGCTAAATAAGTGCATCGCATCGTGATAAATTTCGAGCGCCATACGCGGATTCAAACGCTGTAAACATTGCCACATTTCATCAAGCACTAACACGCTGTTTTCAAGCGGTGGCTCAGGGTTTAAATGATTAGGTGCTTTTTCAACGTCAATCACATCGGTAATGAGTACCGCATGATGGGCTGTTAAAGCGCGGCCTGACTCGGTAATAATCGCTGGATGGGTTAAATCGTGTTGGTCGCACACTTCCGCAAACGCATTGACTACGTTGCGGGCGTACTCTTCCACTGTGTAGTTCATTGAGCACGCACTGCGAGAGCCCGACCCTTCATAATCAACGCCTAAACCGCCACCTACATCAACCGTATTCAGTGGTACGCCTAGTTGCGTTAACTCTGCAAAGTGACGCGCACACTCACGAAGTGCGCGGTGTATATCACGAATATTGGCAATTTGAGAGCCAATATGAAAATGCACCATTTGCATTAAGTGTAATTTATTGTGTTTTTTAAGTACTTCTACTGCGCTTAATACTTGCCCTGCAGTTAAACCAAACTTACCTTTTTCGCCACCGGTATTTTGCCACTTACCTTTACCCACCGAATTTAAGCGTATGCGAATACCAATTGCAGGCTCTATGCCTAAGTTATCTATTTCTTCAAGTAAGGTGGTTAGCTCTGATAGCTTTTCGACCACTATTTTTACGCTGTGCCCCATGGCCTGACCAATGCACGCTAAACGTAAAAATTCGCTGTCTTTGTAGCCGTTACATACAATGGTAATTGGCTCTTTTGCCACACCTAAAATAGCCATTAGCTCAGGTTTTGAACCCGCTTCAAGACCAACTAAACCACTTGGGTGCGCCAATAACTTACTCACCACAGAGCGCTGCTGATTTACTTTAATAGGATAAACACAGGTGTATTTGCCATTATATTCGCGGCTACTGCGCGCTTTAGTAAAAGCATTAGTAAGCGTATCGACACGATTTTTTAAAATGTCGGTAAAGCGCACTAAAACAGGCAATGTTAGCCCTTGCTGTTTAAATTGCTCTGTTAAGTCTGTTAAAGAGATTGCGGCTTTACTTTGATCGCCGTCGGGGTAGGCAACCAATTCGCCTTGTGCATTAATATCAAAATAGCCATCACTCCAATGAGCAACATTATAAGTAGCACGTGCTGTTTCTAAACCCCAGGTCATGGCAACTCTTCTTTCGTCAATTAGGTATAAAGGCGCATTTTAATACGTCGCTATCTCCTAGGCTAACAAAAATTGAACTTTCACTCACTCCTCACTAACTTTATTCGCTAAATCAGTTAAAATGTCATTGAGCAAACCGCCAAGCACTGGCAGAATTGCCCTTTTTTTACCTTAACCTAAAAAGTGTATCAGCAACTATGGCAAACTTAGATCAAAGTAAGTGGTTTACTGAAATTAGCGACCGTGACGGCAGCGCATTTTCATTACGCATTAACAAAAAGTTAGATGAAAAACAGTCTCCTTTTCAAAAAGTAGAAATGTTCGAAACCACAGACTTTGGTAATTTAATGATCATCGACGGTTGTACCATGGTATCAACCCGCGAAAACTTTTTTTATCATGAAATGATCAGCCATCCTGCACTTTTAGCACACCCAAATCCTAAAAATGTGGTTATTATTGGCGGCGGCGACTGCGGCACGTTACGTGAAGTATTAAAACACCCTGGCGTAGAAAGCGTAACGCAAATTGACATAGACGAAGTAGTCACACAAATGTCGTTAAAATACTTCCCAGAGCTGTGCGAATCTAATAACGATGCACGCGCTACAGTTATGTTTGACGATGGCATTAAGTACATGCGCGAAGCTGCTGGCGAGTCTATCGACGTGGTTATTGTTGATGGTACTGACCCAGTAGGCCCAGGTGAAGGTCTATTTAACCATGCATTTTACACTAGCTGTTTAAACGCACTTCGCCCTGGCGGTATTTTAGTGCAACAAAGCGAATCGCCACTTATGCATATGCCACTACTGGTTGAAATGCGTGAAGCGATGTTAAGCGTTGGTTTTAACGATTTACAAACATTGCCATTCCCTCAGCCTATTTACCCAAGTGGTTTATGGTCGGTAACACTTGCTCGTAAGTCTGAAGCATTTAATGGTTTTAGAGAAGACGGCGCAGCACACGTTGCAACGCAAAGTGAATACTACAACAGTGGTATTCACCATGGGGCTTTAGCAACACCTAACTTTATGAAACGCGCATTTGATAAAAAATAATAAGTGTTAATATTCTACAAAGGGAGCTCTACACGCTCCCTTTTTGTTACGTTAAACCTTAAACCGGTTAACTAATCGATTAAGCTCGTCTGTTAACTGCTCCATTTTATTTGATACATCTTGCGTTGTGTGCGCCAGCGACCCACCCTCTAAGGTTTGATCGTTAAGTGATGATAAGTTATGGCTTATTTCATCAGAAACCGTTGTTTGCTCTTCGGTAGCTTGCGCAGTTTGCATAGCCATATCGTTTACTTTAGTAGATGAACTTTGCATGGCATTGAGTATATCGTTAGTTTGCGAAAACGACTCCACAGCATCATCTGCAAATTGCTTACTCTCACCTATGGCATTAATCGACTGCGATACACTCGATGCAAACAACTCAATCATTTGTTGAATATCATTGGTACTATCTTGTGTGCGCGTAGCAAGCGTCCTTACTTCGTCAGCCACAACCGCAAAGCCTCGCCCGTATTCGCCAGCACGTGCCGCCTCTATAGCTGCATTAAGTGCTAATAAGTTTGTTTGTTCTGCTATGGCACGAATCACCTCTAAAACTTTAGCGATGTTATCAGAGCTTTGTTGCAGCTCAGTAGAGCGCGCCATAGCTTGCTCCATGTTGCTAGAAAGAGAGGTAATTCGCGAACTAGAATTAGCCACCGCACTAAGCCCTTGTTGCGCTAGTTTTAACGAATTATCGGCTTCGCTTGATGACTGCTGTGCAACCCCTGCAACCTCTTTGCTAGCAGTGCTCATTTCATGTACTGCGCTTACAATAGACTCTGACGCTTGTCCCAAGGCTTGGTTTACACTGTTATTTTGGGTAGCCACTTTGCTAAGCTCAACACCTAAACCATTTAACTCTTTAGATTGCTCTAATATATCGCGTATTAATTGCTGTAAATTATCTAAAAAAGTATTAAATTCGGTGGCTAAGTCAGAAAACTCATCTTTAGACGTTACTTGTATTCGGCCAGTTAAATCGCCATCTCCTGAGGCAATATCACTAATACGCTTAGTTACATAATTAATTTGGCGAGTAAGTTGTTTAGGTACACTGTAACTAAACCAACTCGCTGCAATTAAAATAATAGTAACCACTGTCAGCATCATCATTTTTGTTGAAATGATATTGGATGAAAGCGTGATGATTTCTTGCTCCGAGGTTTTTTCAGCCAGCTCACCGGCTTTATCAAGCCTAATCCTTAAAGTGGCAAATGCTTGCTCTGAATTCGTTTGTTTAGCTTGGCTATTTTTATCATCCATGTAGCTTTTTGACGCTGCAAGCCAAGCATTAAAGTCGTTTTCAAAGCCATTTAGCTCTTTAGCTATACTGGGGTAATCTTTCATTAAAGATAAATACTGATTAATTTTATCAGTAACTTGCATTGCATTTTCTTCGTGCTCTGCCTGGTACTTTTCTGTATTTTTTGAATGAGTTACTAAATTTAATTCGGCCACTTTAGCTTGGTATAGGTCGCGGTCTGCGTTTAAAGCAAGAGACAGCGCCTTAATAAACTTTTCAGACTGCACATCAAGTGCATTTTTTTGTAAGGTTATTAAGTAGGTATACCCCACAATTAACGAGAGTATGGCAAGTCCTAATACAACAATAGGAAACGACACTTTAACGCGAATACTATGCAAATTCATTTTATCACCCTACAAGGCCCTAAACGCCTCTTACAAATTAAACCTAAAATTGCAGTAGGTTGATAAAACCTAAAACTTCCATTGCGTGTTAATCATTACTTGCTGCTGCGAAGCTCGCTGCTGCAGCCCCATTGCAGCTCTATTGTCTACAAAACTTTTTAGTGCTGAGCCTTCAATACCAATTTGACCATGTTTGCTAAACGCGTAACGCCAAGAGGCTGTTACCCCTTCGCCATTGCTTGCATTTGGGTCAAATACCGTCGTGTCGTTATCGGTTACTTTAAAGTAATCGTACCGCAACGATATTCTATGCTTACCTTCTTTATGGCTTAGCATTAAATAATGGCTGTAAAAGTCGTTATCTATTAATTTGCTATGCCCCATTTCGGTTTTACCGCTTAGTACCTGTGTTATAAAACGCGTTTTATTATTAAATTTATATAACCATGCAGCACTGATAAAACGTGTATTCCATGCATATTGCCCTGAGCTAATGTTCAGTTTAGTTGGATCGCCATTATTGTCGTAATAATAAACTCTAAATTGTGATTGTTTTAAATAATCCCAGTGAACACCAAGGTAATAACCAAAGCGTCCATCAACTTCTTCAAATGGTAAAACCTGATTTGCCTGCCAACGCAATGCATATTCGCTAAGTGCTGCAACGGGTGCAAACCTAATACCTTCGTTAAATGTAGTTTGCCTGTCGTGCATGGCAAAGCCACGCCAAGATAGTAACGTGCCTGTAGGGTCGTTACCTTTAAATGTTGCACCCACTAAACTAAAACTATGCGGGCTGTTAAAACGTTTAGCGGGGCGTTTTATTGTTACCTCTGCGCCAACGGTTCTAAGCTCTTCACCTATCCAACTATTAATTGCTGAATTGGTATAGTTGTAAGGAGATGTCCAGCCAATATCTGGGTTCTCTAACGACATTAGCGGATAAAACCCACCCACTCGTACATGCCACTTATAAGCGCTACTAGTTAATGGTTTATATGTAAAATAGGCTTGTGTTAAACCTAAACCTACATCAGGGTCCTGATTAACGTTTAACACCCCATGAGCAGACCAACTTGTTGCTAAATCGGCGCGCACGTCAATAATACCTTGCGATAATAAAACGCCATCGTTTTTAGCATCGTGTCGGTATAAGCCGGTGCCTCCGTCTTGAAAACTTTTTAGCGCATCACCTTGAACTGCACGCACTTGTAGCAGCCCCTTAACCTGTGCACTGATTGACGCGCTAAATAAAAGCACACCACTAACAACCGCATATTTGAGCATGTGGTTAATAATCATCAAATTCATCCGTAGCAAAATCAAACTGCTCGGTTATGGCTTGCTTCACTTTATAAATAAATGGAGCTTGCCCTATGGTTACTTTTTTAGACTCAACATGGCTTATATCGCCAAACCCTGAATGCCACACATTAAGTGTGTACTCACCTGGCTCTACGGTTAAATTTACATGTCCGCTGTTATCGGTAATATCAAAAATAGGGCTATCAACAACCACAATATAACCAAGCATCCAGTCATGAATGTTACATCCCAACTCAACAACACCGGTTTGATCAAACACTAATGGCGCCTTGGGTTGTTCCTTATATAACTTTAATTCAAACGTTTTTGCCTCAGAAAACGAATACACATGATGCAAAATTGAATCGGCGTTTGGAAATTCCACTTTTGCATTTTGTGGTACAACTAAAATGCGCGGCGTAAACTCCCTATCTTTTTGCACCATAGAATAAAGCGTATCTACTTGGCTGGATTGACTAGAAAGCACCTCAGAAGTCAGCCACACCACGGCATTAGCCATAGGCTCGTTTTTATTATTGTTAACAGTGATAGAAACCGCTTTTGCCTGCCAAGTTAATAACATGACAATAATTAACGTTAAATATTTGAACATCATCTTACTATTCTTATTTTTCAAATTATTTACAGTATAGACCTATTAGGTGACTTATTTCTTTCTATTTTATTGATAAATGAATACGTATGTAGATATTCGTATTTGTTAACAACAGCCTTTATTCTGATAAGTCACACTGACACAGTAAGGATCTCTTAAATGAGAACATCAGCACTTTTGCTTTTCGCTTTTTCGGGCAGCTGTTTTGCACAAACAGCCACATTACAATCGCCCAACGGCAATATTAAAATAACTATTTCTGACGAATTAACGACCCCAAGCTATTCAATCGACTTTAAAAACAAACCGGTTATTAATAGCTCCGCGCTTGGTTTTAAATTTAAACAACAAGCCCCCTTTAGCGAAGGTTTTAAAATAACCCACACACAACAAAACACACAAAACACCCAGTGGCAACAACCCTGGGGCGAGCGACAAACCGTTACCGACAATCATAACGAAGTTGCTGTTACATTTAAAAAACCACAAGGCGGCGTATTTACCGTTAAATTTAGAGCGTTTAACAACGGTATAGGGTTTAGGTACGAAATACCTAAACAACCCGGTTTTGAAAATATAGAAATCACAAAAGAACTTACCGAATTTGCCATTGCCGACAGCCAAAGTGCAACAGCGTGGTGGATCCCAGCCCGAGGCTGGAACCGTTACGAATATGTTTATAACACCACCCCAGTTAACGACGCTCCCTTAGTACACACCCCTTTTACATTTAAAAATAAAGAGGGCGTACACGTTAGCATTCACGAAGCAGCCCTTGTCGATTATGCAGGTATGACCCTTAACCAGCGTCGACCAGGTGTTTTTCAAGCCGATTTAACACCGTGGTCTGACGGCATTGCAGTAAAAAAGCAAGGCGCATTTAATACACCTTGGCGTACTATTCAAATAGGCAGCAAAGCGGTCGACCTGATTAACTCCGATATTATTTTAAACCTTAATGAGCCAAACAAATTAGGTGATGTTTCGTGGGTAAAACCGGGTAAATACGTCGGTATTTGGTGGGGTATGCACATAAATACGCAAACATGGGGAAGTGGTGAAAAACACGGTGCTACAACTCAAACAACCAAATACTACATGGACTTTGCCGCAGAATATGGCTTTGACGGCGTGCTAGTAGAAGGATGGAACATAGGCTGGGATGGCGACTGGTTTTTTAATGGCGATGTGTTTAGCTTTACACAACCCTACGACGACTTTGATATTGAGGAGCTTACCCGCTACGGTAAGCAAAAAGGGGTGCAGTTAATTGGCCACCACGAAACCTCAGGCAACGTAACTAACTATCGCAATCAAATGAAAGATGCCTTTGCCCTTTACGAAAAGTCAAACGTAAGCCAAGTTAAAACGGGCTATGTGGCCGATGGCGGAAACATAAAACGCATAGATGAAAACGGCATTGCCCGCCATGAGTGGCACGATGGCCAATTTATGGTTAACGAATACCTTTATAACGTAAAGCTCGCTGCTAAACATAAAATTAGTATTAACACTCACGAACCTATAAAAGACACTGGCCTGCGCCGTACCTACCCCAACTGGATTGCGCGCGAAGGCGCACGTGGGCAAGAGTTTAATGCATGGGGCACACCGCCTAACCCGCCAGAGCATATCCCTATGCTTGCGTTTACCCGTATGCTGGCAGGGCCAATGGACTTTACTCCCGGTATATTTGATATGGGCTTTAATGGCTTAGGCGATGATACAAACCGCCCACAAACAACGCTTGCCAAGCAACTTGCACTTTATGTTGTGCTGTATAGCCCGATTCAAATGGCTGCCGACCTACCTAAAAACTACTTAGCTAAACCTGATGCTTTTCAGTTTATTCAAGATGTACCAACCGATTGGCAGCAGAGTATTGCGCTTGATGGCGAGGTGGGCGACTTTATTGTATTCGCTCGTAAAGAACGAAAACGCGATAAATACTCAGGAAACGATTGGTACTTAGGTGCAGTGACTGACGAAAAAGCCCGCACCATTGAGGTAAAACTCGACTTTTTAGAAAAGGGTAAAAAGTTTGAAGCGCACATATACCAAGACGGCAAAAACGCCGAATGGAAAAACAGGCCGTATGATTTAGATATCGAAAAGCGCGTAGTTAGTGCAAACGATAAGCTAACTTTAAAACTAGCAACAAGCGGCGGCACTGCCATCCGCTTTAAAGCACTTTAGGCTTCACGGTTATATCAGTTTTACAGATATTTAAGCGTTACAAATAGCAAACTCTGCACAGGTTACTGTGCAGAGTTTTGTATTTTTATAGGCAGGTAAATTTGTGCACTTAAGCCGCCTTCAGGCCGGTTTTCTAGTTTTACTTTGCCGTCGTGCATATCAACAATGCGCTTAATAATAGCAAGGCCTAGGCCACTGCCCTCACTGCCTCGTGCAGCATCACCTTGCTTAAACGGTTCAAATACCGACTCTAATTCACTTTCAGGAATACCTGGGCCATTATCGTTTACAGCGATGACCACGTATTTTTTATTGGAGTTATAATAACTAAGTACCTCTATATCGCCGTCAGAATAACGAATGGCATTTTCAATCATGTTAGTTACAACACGCTTTATAGCCACACTGCTGAGCGGAATACTCTCTATACTTGGGTTACTTTTAAAGGTAATAGAGCGCTGATGCTTTAACTCGCAATTAACGACCTCACCCACTAACGCGTTTATATCTTCACAACTGAGTTCTTCGCGTTTGTGGTGACGTAAATATTCAATAAATTGATCGATAATACCGTTCATATCTTCAATATCGTAAATAATCCCTTCGCGAAGATACTCGTCTTGGTCGCTCATCATCTCGGTTGCTAAACGAATGCGAGTAAGTGGTGTGCGTAAATCGTGAGACACACCTGCCATAAGTAAGCGGCGGTCGTTTTCAAGGGCCGCTATACCGCGCGACATTTGGTTAAACGCACGCGTTACTTCTATTACTTCAGTAGAGCCTTCCTCTTCTAGCTTGGTGCTAAAATCGCCTTTACCCACTTTTACAGCGGCTTGTTGCAGTGCTTTAAGCGGGCGGTTTAAGTGCCGCGCAAATAACCAACCACCTAAAACACTTAAAAAGCCGATACTTGATAAGTAAAACGTTAAAAATTCGAGGTTGTTTTCTTGATACCCTGAAAGCGGAATTTTAACCCAGTAGCCAGGCGCTTGCGGAGCCTCTATCCAATAAACGAGTGGGCCAGTTTGCGTAATACGCACCCGCGCCGAGCCATTTAACTGCGCAGACATACTACGTGAAAGCATCGGGTATTCACGGGTTTGACCAAGCCCTTGGCGCATGGCTTCGCGCTGGGTCATGACATCAATACCGGTTATTTCAAAAAACTTTTCTGATAAGTCGTCGTTTATTTCTATACCGTCTTCCCAGTCAATAAAAACAGTTTTAACTTGCTTAGCAAGCATTAAGTTCACTTGCTCTATGGTCGGTTTTACAACATATAAACTGACTGTTACATAAGACACAACTTGGTTTATAAGTAATAACGCCGCCACCAAAAATACAGTTTGCCCAAACGCGCTACGTGGAAAAAATCCCATAAAAACTACTTTTCACCGTCAGGAACAAACACGTACCCTAAGCCCCACACAGTTTGAATATAACGCGGGTTAGCCGCATCAATTTCAATCATGCGGCGAAGGCGCGACACTTGCACATCAATACTGCGCTCTAGAGCACTGTAATCTCGACCACGCGCTAAGTTCATGAGTTTATCGCGGCTAAGCGGCTCTCTTGGGTGTGACACAAGCGCTTTAAGTACGGCAAACTCGCCACTGGTTAGCGATATTGTTTTATCGCCTTCGCTCATTTCACGAGTGGCTAAATTAAGTGTAAATTTACCAAAGGCAATTAGGTTTTCTTCTGCGGCGGGCGCACCTGGCACTTCTTTAGCGCGGCGGCGTAATATGGCTTTAATGCGCGCAAGTAACTCACGAGGATTAAATGGCTTTGGAATGTAATCATCTGCGCCAAGCTCTAAACCTATGATGCGATCGACTTCGTCGCCTTTAGCGGTGAGCATAACAATAGGGATTTCGTTTTCTTTTTGGCGTAACCTACGGCAAATAGATAAGCCATCTTCACCGGGAAGCATTAAGTCGAGTACCATTAAGTGAAAGTTTTCGCGCTCTAAAAGCCGGTCCATTTGCTCTGAGTTTGCGGCGGTTCTTACAATAAAACCTTGCTCTACTAAATAACGCTCCAATAAGCTGCGTAAGCGCATATCGTCGTCTACAACCAATACTTTTGTCGTTTCGTGTCCCATTACCTGTTTCTTATTTTTATATCCAATTAAGTATTAATATAAATGAAAAACCAAATAATCAAAAACTAATTACGGCCTTAGATTGTTACTGAACATTTCAAACAACAATAATGGCTGCTTTAAACACTTTAAGCTCGACAAATTTTTCTAAGTTTATTACCGTGCCCATCATTAGAGCTAATAATTAAAAGTCGATGAAAACAAATTTAATTACCCGTGAAGGCTACTTGCAACTGCAACAAGAACACGACCACCTGTGGAATGTAAAACGCCCTGAAGTAACAAAAATAGTCAGCTGGGCAGCAAGCTTAGGCGATCGTTCTGAAAACGCCGACTATCAATATAATAAGCGACTGCTGCGCCAAATAGACCGACGTGTTCGCTATTTGCGAAAGCGTATTCCCGATTTAAATATTATTGATTACTCCCCTGTACAAGACGGAAAAGTATTTTTTGGTGCGTGGGTCGAAATAGAAAATGAGCAAGGCGACATAAAAAAGTTCAGAATTGTTGGCCCAGACGAAATTTACGACCGAAAAGACTATATTTCTATCGACTCACCAATGGCCCGGGCGCTTATTAAAAAACAAGTCGATGACGATTTTGAAGTAATGACACCGCAGGGAAAAAAAGAATGGTACATAAACTCAATTGAGTATCAAAAAACGGCTAAGTAGTATTTGATTCAGATCATATTAACTTTTGATTGTTTAAATTATCGCATTAGGCTATATATAAATAGCTCGCACATAATTTTAATGTGGGATTAGCAAAGGTTGTAATGGTTATGTCAAACGTAGTACAGCGCATATTTAGTAATGCCGTATTGTTTGCACTTTTTATGAGTGTGAGTTTGACTTTGCATGCCAGCAACCAAAACACCAACCTTGAACACCCAACCGTTTTAAATAATTTAATTGCCTTAGATATTCCCGATCAGGCAACTCCTGACTTTGACGAAGATTCATTTGTTGATGTCACTTCCCTTAAGGCAGCTCAACCTCTCCCTAAAGGCGCTCACTCTTTTTACAAGAGTTCATCTTTTAGCAGACCGTTTAGCACTGCGTACCAACGTGGCCCCCCTGTTATTTAATTTAATTTATTACTTTCAATTTAATTAAATTTTTAACTAATAGGTGGATATTATGTCTAACTTTAAAGAATTACGTACCCAAAATATCTCTCATGGGGTTATTGCAAAACCATTTGCTGACAATCAACCGTTAATCGATTTGGCCTCACCCGCTTTAAAAATGGTGAATAACTTTACGCAAAAAACACCTGTTCGAGCACAGCACGAAACAACAATTGCTGAGGCCCTTAAAAAAACGAGCAGCCAGCAGTCTGACTTTGTATTAGTGATGGATGACGACCACAAGCTAATAGGTATTGTTTCTAGTGCTGATTTACAAAGTGCTAAAATTACTATTATTGCTCAACGTTTAAATACACCGCGAAATGAAGTGAGCCTTCGCCATGTAATGACCCCAATAAACCAGCTAATGGGTGTCAGCATGCAAAGCTTAAGTTATGCCTGTGTGGGCGATGCTTTGCAAACAATGGAGCATCAAGGGGCGATGTTTTTATTAGTAACAACAGCCAATAACGAAATATGTGGATTAATTTCAGCTCGCCAAATTGCTAAAACATTACATATTCCGCTGCACATTAGCCCAATTGCCACTTCGTTTAGCGACGTACTAGAAAGCGTAGACCACCCTCATTAGAGGTTGTTTTATCGCTTAACTATCTCAACCAAAGCAACCGTCTTAAAGCAAGTTAAATAGCTTGCTTTAAGAGCTTTTTATTACAACTTCATGTGATATTATTCAAGCAATTAGCCGACCCAGATATTTATTTCTGGTCTTATTTTTTGTTTAAAAAGGTTTTTGCATGAGCGATATCTCTGCACGTTTAGCCAGTGAGCTAAATGCACAACAACAACAAGTTGTTGCTGCAACAAAATTACTTGATGAAGGCGCAACTGTTCCCTTTATTGCCCGCTACAGAAAAGAAGTCACCGGCGGTTTAGATGACACTCAATTGCGCTTGCTAGAGCAGCGTTTATCTTACCTTCGAGAACTTGAAGAGCGTCGTAGCTTTATTTTGTCGACTATCGAATCTCAAAAGAAGCTTACCGCAGAGCTCAAAGCCGACATCACTAGCGCGCAAAGTAAAACAGAACTCGAAGATTTATATCTTCCATATAAAGCAAAACGTCGCACCAAAGGCCAAATAGCCATAGAAGCAGGCATAGAGCCCTTAGCCGATGCGTTATTTACCGACGCGAGTTTAAATCCTGAGCAACACGCTGAGCAGTACATTAATGCTGATAAAGGCTTTGATGACACGAAAGCCGTGCTTGATGGTGCTAAATTTATTTTAATGGAGCGTTTTGCCGAAGATGCAAAATTACTCGCTAAATTAAGAAGTCACATAAGCCAAAACGGTGCAATACAAAGCACGGTAATTAAAGGTCAAGAACAAGCGGGCACTAAATATCGCGATTACTTCGATCATCAGGAGCTACTTACTAAAGTTCCTTCTCATCGTGCATTAGCTATGCTGCGAGCTCGCAACGAAGGCATACTTCAATTAAATGTAAACCCAGAGCCAAGTTCAGAAAACCCTGCTCAACTTTGTGCAAATATGATTGCACAGCACTACCGCTTAAATATTACCGACCAAACAGCGAGTGCTTGGCTTTTAAGCGTGGTGCAATGGGCTTGGAAAATTAAGCTAGGTTTACACCTAGAAAACGAATTTTTTGCAGCCATGCGCGAAAAAGCAGAAGCAGGCGCTATTGATGTATTTGCTAAAAACTTAAAAGACTTACTAATGGCGGCACCTGCAGGTCCACGCACAACACTTGGTCTTGATCCCGGTTTACGTACCGGTTGCAAAATTGCTGTTGTAGACAGCACAGGTAAACTGCTAACTACGCAAACTATTTTCCCTCATGCCCCGCAAAATCATTGGGATAAGTCGCTGCGTACACTAGAGCAACTTTGCCGCCAACACAAAGTAGAACTTATTGCCATTGGTAACGGTACAGCGTCGCGCGAGTCAGACAAATTGGTTGCTGAGCTAATGAAAGCAAATACCGAGTTAAAACTTAATAAAATTATGGTGAGCGAAGCTGGCGCGTCGGTTTACTCAGCATCTGAATTTGCAGCTAACGAATTTCCTGACTTAGATGTGTCATTACGTGGCGCGGTATCGATTGCACGTCGCTTGCAGGATCCTCTTGCTGAACTTGTTAAAATAGAGCCTAAATCAATTGGTGTAGGGCAATATCAACACGATGTGTCACAAAGCCAACTCGGACAAACACTTACAGCCGTTGTTGAAGACTGTGTAAACTCGGTAGGTGTTGATTTAAATATGGCGTCGGTTCCTTTACTTACACGCGTATCAGGATTAAACAAAACCTTAGCGCAAAACATTGTAAATTACCGCGATTCCAATGGATCATTTGCAAAACGTAGTGAACTGAAAAAAGTAGAACGTTTAGGGCCAAAAGCATTTGAACAAGCTGCTGGTTTCTTACGAATTAACAATGGCAGCGATCCACTTGATAACTCATCAGTTCACCCTGAAGCCTACCCTGTTGTTAAGCAAATTTGCGAAAAGAACAACGCAGAAGTAACCACGTTAATAGGTAACAGCGAATTTTTAAACAAGCTTGTTGCTAACGACTACACCAACGAAAAATTTGGTTTACCTACGGTTACCGATATTATTGCTGAGCTTGATAAGCCGGGTCGCGATCCCCGTCCAGAGTTTAAAACGGCTGAGTTTAAAGCGGGTGTAGAGAAAATAAGTGACCTAAAACCAGGTATGATTTTAGAAGGTGTTGTATCGAATGTTGCAAACTTTGGTGCGTTTGTAGATGTAGGTGTTCACCAAGATGGGTTAGTGCATATTTCGGCGATTACGAATAAGTTTATATCTGATCCTCGCGAAGTAGTTAAAGCGGGCGACATTGTAAAAGTTAAAGTAGTGGAAGTTGATGCCTCGCGTAAACGTATTAGCTTTACTATGCGTTTAAACGACGAAATAGACACCAGCAACAAGCCAGCCCCTGCTGCACAAAAACAACAGCCGCGCACTAACAATGCGCAACCAAAATCCGCTAAACCTAAACGCGATAGCGGTAATGCGGTTATGGGTAATGCGTTTGCCGATGCATTTGCGAATGCCAAAGTAAAAAAATAGCAGGCCATATAGCTTGTTTAGCTTTTAAGTAAAAATCGGAAAGCGCTCTACGCTTTAAAATAAAAAAACCGCGAAAGCGGTTTTTTTATTCAAATCAGTAAGCATTAAAAGCAATTTATTGAGGAGAGTTTAATATTCGGTGTTCAGGCTATTGCTAAGAGATTGCTGAAAAACCACTTTGTGTGGATGGCGAAGTTGCCATTTGATAAAAATTAGCAATTCGTCCTGCGCGTGCTTCCACGTCTGCATCTCGTGTTTGCTCTTCACTTTCTGCCGTTTTAGTTTCTTGAGTTTCACTACTTGTGAATGACGCTTTACTATTGTTTTCAGCGCTGTCGTCTTCATCATTTTGAGGCGCTGCAAGTTCAGCCTGAGCTGCTACCAGCTTTTGAGTCGCGTCTGCCGCTATTGATCGATCAGCACCCGAAGGCTCCGCTGGAGCTAGGGCTGCAGCTCTAACCGTTTGCATTTTTTCTATGGTTGCTTGGGGATCACCTGGTATTTCAGCAACGTCAATTTGTACCTCGCCGCCCACTGCATAGTTAGTGCCGTCAGGGCCACGTTGATATTCGTAACTTGGCGAACCCGCATATTTACCGCCTACAGAAGCATGCGCTTGTTCGTGAATACGCACTTCAGTATCGCGCGCTTTTAGCTCTTTTATTTGCAGCTGCTCTTGCTCTAAAACTTGCTGTTCTTGCTCAGACTCTTGTTGCTGCGCTTTTTGCTCTTCAGACTCCTCTGGGTTCTCGGCGTTTTCATCGTCGCGCGCTTGAACCACTTTTTCGTCAGCTAACTTACCCGATGCACTATACGTTGCACCCTCATTATTACCTGGTAATTTGGCTTTTTCAGCATCGCTTTGCGCTTTGGTTTCGGTATTACTTGCGCTATTTGCAGAAGGAGCAGGAATGACTTCCCGCAGTTGATTATCACGACGAGCGGTTTCCGTATAAACATTGGCTGTGTTTATATTAATTGATGGAAATGGCGTGACAATATTCATTAAATTACACTTTAATGTCGACTAACGTACCCAGTACGTCATCAGCTGTTTGAATTGTTTGCGCATTAGCTTTAGCGTTAAATTCTTCAACTTTTAGGTTAACAAGTGATTCGTCAATACGCGCTGGCTGAGCAACCGGCGCTGTTACTGCTTCGTCCGGCGTTGCTGCAACTAACTGTCGCTGTTGTGCAAGTTGCGCATCGTCTTGCTGTTCTATACTGGCACGGTTGATTTCTGCGCTGGCCTTTTCAATACCTTGGCTTGCACGGTTAAACCCTTCAACACCATTATTAAATACAGATCCGATTGACATGGTAAACCTCCACCACTTAAATATTGTTTAATTATCGCTCAGTTTGTGCGCAAAATAAAGCTTTACGGGGCGCAATTATCGTCGCATTTTTAAAGCATTGATTTAACGATAGATAAAAACTCATTTTTGTGAGAAATAAACGGAGCATGAGATGCTTTATCTATTACTTGGTATTCAAACTCAGAATTTAGTACTGACATTTTAGCTATTGCTTTATACGGCACTAAAGCATCTAAGCGACCAAATACACCCATAATTTTTACCGGACACGTTGCAAATAAATCGCGTAAATCATTATTTTGTAAAATATCTAAACCGGCCGCTAACGCCTCACTGTTGGGTGCTGAATATTGATTTAGCAATTGTTTAAGCTGCTTTATGTCATCTCTCGCTGACTCACTTCCCATAGCCTGAATAGCCAAAAAGCGCTCAATGGTTTTTTCTCTGTGATTAACCAATTGGTCTTTAAACTGAGTTAGTACTTTTTCACTAATTCCCGGCCATTCACCCTGCTCTGCAAAATAAGGTGTCGATGCGACTAAAATAACCTTCGATACTTTTTCAGGCCAATGCTTTGCAATGTATAGAGCAAACAAACCACCTAAAGACCACCCCATTAAAATAGAATGAGGTTTTAACTGTTGGCTTAATTGCATAGCGGCATCATGCAAATTATACGGGGTTGGTAATGTGGTTGCGCTATTACCAAACCCAGGTAAATCAAGGCTACGTACTTGTCCTGTATATAAGTTTTCAAGCTCTGGCTGTATAAGTTGCCAAACGCCTTGATTCATTCCCCAACCATGTAAAAGTACTAACTCTTTTTGCATATTTGCTTATTCTTAACCAAACTTAGGCTCATAATAACGTTTAAAAAGATGATTGCAATGGAAGGCACTATCTCATGAAAGGTCTGTTTAACTGGCTGTTCCCGTCGTATTGCGTACAGTGCAAAAGCCCTGTAAGTGCAAGCCTAGGTTTATGTGAATATTGCTTAGAAGATTTAGCATTACTAGATGTAACAAAACACCCAAATTTACTTCACCGACCCGATATTGTTGATATGTTTCCTAACTGCGAATTTGACAGGTTATTTGCTTGCGCTTTTTACCGCCCTCCATTTGAGCAGTGGCTAACCCAACTTAAATTTAGTAACCAAATACATTACAAAAAAGCACTTCAGCAGGTTGTACACAAGCAGCTCGATATGTTTTTTAAATACAGCACGCAATCTCCTGATTTATTTATAATTTTACCTTTGCATAAAAGCCGATTTTTAAAGCGAGGTTTTAATCAAGTAAGCCAAGTATGGCACCCTTGTTTGTGCTCTCGCGTTGTTTTAAATAATGCGCTTATCCGTAATAAAAAAACCCATGCGCAATCGCAGCTCACTAAAGCAAAACGTATTAAAAATCTAACCAATGCATTTATATGTACTGAAGATATGAGCGGTAAAACAGTCGCTATTGTTGATGACATTATGACAACCGGCGCAACATTAAATGCCGCAACTCAGGCTTTAAAGAAAGCCGGCGCTAAACAAGTGTGGGCATTCACAACCTGTTTAACGCCAATTTAGTTAATTTATGTTACTGACCACTTGCGCGGAATGTATGGCCTAAAAACAGTGCATTGCTAAGCAATCGACTTGTACCATACCAGTAACCTCTAAATACGGGGTTGTCGGTCATAGCAATAACACTGCCGCGTCCGTACGAATGTGCTATTAAACCAGCGCCTTCAGCTACTTGTTCTACATTTACAGAGTCAGTAAAGCCAGCTAACAACGGGCGTTTTGTGTAGGTTAGTACATTTACAAAAGGGGTATCTGACGCTTCAAGTAACCATGTACTGTTTTTAAATACCGGTAAGGTGTCGCGCGTGAGTGAGAAGGTTAATGGGTGCGTTAAATCCACGCTAGTGTTAAAAATAGCCCCAGCAATACGCTGACGCCCCGCTAGATGATCTTTATCGCCATAGCTTAAGCCTTCAGTTTTGAAAGCACCAGCTAAATCCTGTCGCGATAAATAATTTGCTTTGAGTAGTTGCTGGTCGACTAAAAATTTAGCGCCGCCTTTGTGGCCCCAAATAACACCGCCTTTTCTTACCCAGCTTTTAATCGCTACTTTTTCTGCATCTGTTAAGCTATTGTAATTGCCGTGGGCCAACACAATATGGCTATAATCACTGAGCTCAAGTGAACTTAAACGCGTCATTTCAACAATTGTGGGTGCAACACCTACAAACCTATCTAGGTAATACCACACTTCACCTACTTCGTACTGGCTAGTGCCTTGGCCGCCAATCAGTAAAACCTTGGGGGCTTTAACAACTGCCATAGAGCGCGAACCTAAATCAGCACCTTTACTGGTTAAGCCCGTTGTAATAGGTTTTATGGCAATACCAAATTCACTTTGCGCACTGTTTAACAAAGTAATCCAGTTTTGCTGTGTTTGTAAACCAGCCGGAATAATAATACTCCCTGGCTCAAAATTTATGTCGCCCGCGCTCGATTTTGCCGTTAAGGCGCTCAATGCCACGCGTGCTTTTATACCTTGCTTTAATAATGTATTTAGCATTTTAGGCGCTAAGTAGTCGTCCCATGCAAAACCAAATGCATACGCTGACTCTAAACTTGTTAGGGGTGCTTTAGGTGCTTTATTCCAAGGAGTATCTGCAACGTCTAGCCCCCAGTTACTTTTTACTTTTGCAAAGGGTAGATTGAATGCATGCGCTAATGTCCAACCAGATACATCGTAAAATGTATTGTCTGCAAAGTTTTTTTGCTCGCTAAATATCGCTTTAACTAAACGATATTGAGGCTGCGCTAAAGGCACATAATAGCTGTTGGTGGTAAAGTTTACGCCACCTGCTTTTAGTGGTTTAGTAAGTTCAAATGCCTTTATTTTATGTTGCTCTAATAGCGCTAAAAAGTCAGTAATTCGGGTGCTGTCTTTTGCACCTTCAACAACATAACCTGCAAAGTTTTCGTCACCTGCAAGCTCTGCGGATTGATCATAAAATTTAGCTTGGTAGTCAAGCAATGCTTGACGGTTTTCAACCGCCGCTTTAAAGGTAGATAAGCTCGTTAGTAACTGATTTTTTATAGTAAATGGAAACGTTAAAGGGCCATTAATGGTCTCTTGTATATGGCCTCGAGAGCTTGCTTGCTCAAACAAAATACCTATACCCCCGTTCACGTCTGGGTAAGTTGAACCTTTACCGTAGTAAAAATCGTCAAAGCTTTCTTCTGTAAAATACAGTGCATTATTTTCATCCAATGTTTTGGCATGATAATTAGCAATTGCTTTGGTTAATGTTACGTTTTCAATTGGCGTAATTGGGTGCTTTCTACTTGGAATACCCGGCTGAAAAAAGTAGCTGCTGTTTGGGCCCATTTCATGAAAGTCGGTAAGTACATTTGGTTTCCACTGATGAAATTTTGCAATACGCGCACGCGACTCAGGGTGCTGTAGCAATAGCCAATCTCGGTTTAAGTCAAACCAATAATGATTAGTGCGGCTGCTTGGCCAGTTTTCGGTATGCTCTCGAGTTTTAGGATCTGACGATAAATTCATGCCGCGGTTACTGTTTGCCCAATTAGCAAAACGTGCAAGTCCGTCGGGGTTTAATGATGGATCGAGCAAAATAACGGTATTGTTTAGTAGGTTATTTATTTCATCGCCTTGTGCTGCAGCTAAGTAATAAGCCGTTAAAAGCGATGCATTGCTACCCGATGATTCGTTACCGTGCACACTGTAGCCCATCCATACGACTGCAGGTTCATCGTTTGCTTTTTTGCTGTTATTACCCAAACGAGCCAAGTGCGCTTGGCGTATTTGCTCTATTTGAGTTAATTTATTTGGCGCTGTAACCGTTAACATTACCAGTGGTCGTTGCTCATGTGTGCGGCCAATTATCTCAAAGTTTATTCTGTCGCTCTTTTGAGCAAGTACTTCCATGTAGCGCACGAGTTGGTCGTGTCTTACATGCCACTCACCTACTTGATAACCCAATACTTCTTCGGGCGTAGGAATGGCTGGGTCGAATACAACATCGTCTTCAAAATAGTATGAAAGCGGTTTTGCTACACTTGAAAAGCTCAGCATTACCACCATTATTGTTATTAATAAACGCATATAGATCACTCTAAAAATGTTTGTTAATTGCACGCTAGCATTGCTTAAAATAGATGCCAACTTTTTACGCTCAACACTAGCCGCAACACGATGAGCGGAGTATGATATGCAGTATCCGAGTAATTTAGTCAGGTATAAAGCCGTTTTTATGATTTCTATTTCCGAAACAGCACAAGCACATTTTGCTAAACTATTAGCAGATCAATCACAACAGACCAATATTCGCGTTTTTGTTGTAAACCCTGGTACATCACAAGCCGAGTGTGGTGTTTCTTATTGTCCAGAAGACGCCGTTGAAGACAACGATATTCGCTTAAATTTTAACGGTTTTGATGCCGTTGTTGATGCTGAAAGTGCTCCTTTTTTAGAAGAAGCTGAAATTGATTTTGTTACCGACAAAATGGGTACTCAGCTAACGCTTAAAGCACCTAATGCAAAAGCACGTAAAATTGGTGATGATGCATCATTAAACGAACGTGTTCAGCACATGCTTGAAACAGAAGTAAACCCACAACTAGCTAACCATGGCGGCCAAGTAAGCCTAGTAGAGATTACAGCTGCTGGCGTTGCAGTGCTTCAGTTTGGTGGCGGTTGTAATGGGTGTTCTATGATCGATGTAACGTTAAAAGAAGGCATCGAAAAAGAAATGATAGCTAAGTTTGACGAGATCACAGGTGTTGCAGATATTACTGATCACGAAGCTGGCGAGCACTCTTACTATTAAGCCAAGTAAATGCTAAAGCCTCTTATATACCGCTTAGGGAGCAACCCTAAGCTGAGTTTAAAGCGGTTTTTTCGCGGCGTAGCACTGTTTGTGCTAGCCGTGATTTTTATTTTTGCGGGTTACTATAGTCATTACAGTTTGCAAATTATTGGCGTTTTAATTTTAATACCTGCGCTATTTTTTGCTTTTTGGGGCTACAGTGGCATTTTTGCCAATCGCTTTTCGCAAGTAATAAAAGAAATAGGGCCCAAACATCACGATCCTGATCTGTGGAAATAAGCCTTAATCTAGCAGCTGATTATTAGCTTTAAGCGTTTGATATTTTATTATTAATGTAACTCCACGCATTAGCATAAAGCAGCTCATCGCAAGCCATAGCCCATTATTTTGCCAATCATTAAATACCCAAAATACACCAAAAAACCCAACAGCTGCCGATAGCAACATACTATTTCGCATATCTTTAGCGCGCGTTAAACCAACAAATACACCATCAAATAAAAAGCAGCTCATTGCTAATAATGGCAAAGCAATTACCCATGGTAAATATTGCGTAGCCTCATTAATAACCTCAGGTACGTTGGTTAATAGCGTAATTATATAAGCGCCAAACACAGCAAAAAACACGCTATAAATTACGCCAAATAATATTCCCCAAAATACACTTATTTTTACCCACAGCTGTATTTTACTTACACTTTGTTGACCTTTAGCTTGGCCTACTTTAGCCTCACTTGCGTAAGCTATGCCATCCAGTGCAAAGCTGACTAACATTAAAAAGTTTAGTAATACTGCGTTCGCTGCAAGGGTTGTTTCGCCAATACGCGCGCCATAAAAAGTCATAAAGCTAAAACACAACTGAAGTATTAAAGAGCGAATGAAAATGTCGCGATTTAAACTCAATAACCCTGCCATTTTTTTAAAGCTAAACCAGTGCGGAGTACTTAACACTACACCTTGTTTTTTTGCGAGTTTAGTCACTAAAAACAGCGCGAAAACCAGCGCAGTATAATCAGCGATTAACGATGCCCATGCCGCGCCTGCTACAGCCCAATCTAAAAAAACAACAAAATAAATATCAAGCACAATATTTACACTATTTGTTACCAACAATAAGTAAAATGGCCCTCGTCCATAATGAACGCCTAACATCCAACCCAATAAAACCAAGTTACATAGTGCCGCTGGCGCGCTAAAAATTCGAATACTAAAATAAGTATAGGCCTCGCTTAGCACGGCATTATTAGCATCTGATAAAAATGCTATTGCGTGTTTTATTAAAGGAGACATAGCAATAAGAAATAATGCTACTATGCTAGCAAGTAATAGGCTTCGTTTGAGTAAAGCAGCTAATTGGGTTGAGTCATTTTGGCCATAGGCTTGTGCAACCATGCCGGTTGTGCTCATTCTTAAAAAACCCGCGAGCCAAAATAAAATGGAGATAACAGCTGAGCCCAACGCAATACCAGCCAAATAATGAGCACTGCCTAAATGGCCAATGACCGCGGTATCAACTATTCCTAACAGTGGCACGGTGATATTTGATAATATCATTGGTCCTGCTAACAACAGCAAGCTTTTATGGTGTGCTTTATTATGTATAAGAAATTGTTTCATTTAGTTTTATTGACTCTTATTGGGTTATCTTTACGTGCTCATGCTGGTGTTATTTTACAGTACCACCATGTAAGTGAAACCCTGCCGGCGGTCACTAGTGTGAGCGAAGAAACGTTTACAGAGCATCTAAACTATTTAAAAAATAATGATTTTAATGTTATTGCCTTAAATGAACTACTTGATGCTTTAAAACAAGGCCATACCTTACCTGATAAAACCGTCGCCATCACGTTTGATGATGGTTACAACAATAATTATGATCAAGCTGCTCCAATACTCGAAAAGTTTGGCTATCCATACACAATTTTTGTTAACCCTAAGCTCATAGACGAAGGTAAACGCTATGTGATGGGTTGGGATAAACTTAAAGAACTGAGTAAAAAAGGCGCACTTATAAGTAACCACACCGCACAGCATGACTATTTACATCTAAAACTTGACGGTGAAACTAACACGCAATGGAAAAAACGTATCACCCAAGATATTGTTCATTCACAACAACGTATAAAAGAAGAGATAGGCCACAACTATAAATATTTAGCTTACCCCTACGGAGAGTTTGATAACGAGTTACAAGCTTTAGTGACAGAGCTTGGCTATATAGGCATTGGCCAGCATTCTGGTGCTCTAAATAAACACGCTAACTTTAGTCGATTACCTCGCTTTCCTGCATCTGGCGTTTATAGCGACATAAAAACACTGGCAACCAAATTAAATTCTCAGGCATTTAATATTACTCAATTAAGCTATGAAAATAGCGTAACAACGCAAAACCCACCTGCGTTAACTATTGGGTTTGAAGTTGATGATTTTAACAAGTCTCAACTGGCTTGTTATGTGTCGGGGATTGGCAAAGCAAACTTGAACTGGGTGACTGATAATACGGTAGAGGTAACATCACCTAAAAAACTCAACAAAGGCCGTTCACGCTTTAATTGTACAGCGCCTTCAATTAAAAAACCGAACAGCTATTATTGGTTTTCTCAGCCTTGGGTTATTCAATAACTTTGAGCTTTCTATTTATTTAGTTAGGTTTAACTGCTTGGCTTAATAATCGCTCAGCCATTTTATCAAGTGCAGCCACTTCATTGGCTGCATTTAAATCAATAGCGGCTTTAGGCATTCCCCACACAACTGATGAGTATTCATCTTGCGCTAACGTGTATGCACCGCTTTGCTTCAGTGCTAACAGTCCTTTAGCCCCATCAGCGCCCATCCCTGTGAGTATTGCTGCCACTATATTTTTTGATCCACAATTTACAAGCGAATCAAATAGTACGTCAACGGCTGGTTTATGCCGATTTACAGGCTCACCATCGTCGAGCTGGCAATACAAAGCAATTCCTCGCTTTTTTACGCTTAAATGAAGCCCGCCGGGGGCAATATAAGCCCAACCTGGGCTTAGCTTTTCGCCATGTTGTGCCTCTTTCACACTAATTAAGCATGTTCTATCCATACGCTCAGCAAACGAGGCACTAAACACGGGAGGAATATGCTGAGTAATTACAATAGGAGGGCAATTAACGGGCATTTTTATCAGTACTTCTTTTATTGCCTCGGTCCCCCCGGTAGATGCACCAATTGCAATCACTTTATTTAATAAAAATTCAGTCTCTGAACTTATAGGTTTTGTATCGGGTGGCGCTTTTTTAAAGCTGCGTATTCGTGCACCGGCGGCTATTCTTACCTTTTGTTGAACCAGTGACGCATAATGACTCAGCTGGGCTCTTACGTTACTTGTTGGCTTAGCAATAAAATCCACAGCACCTAGCTCTAACGCCTCTAATGTAATGGGCGACCCCTTCTGCGTAAGCGTAGAAATCATAACCACGGGCATAGGCCTTAGGCGCATTAGGTTTTTTAAAAAGCTAATCCCATCCATTTTTGGCATTTCTACGTCTAAGGTAAGTACATCGGGATTAAGTTTTTTAATCATTTCGCGTGCTTGGTATGGATCTTCAGCACAGCCCACTACGTTAATGTCGTTAGCTTGTTGCAGTATTTCTGTAAGCAACCCTCTAATTAAAGGGGAGTCATCGATTATTAATACATTTATCATAGCGACTCCTAAAACAACTCTATATTCGATACCACTTCTTGCTTTTTAAGGTTTTGCAAGTAACGTACTTCGCGCTTTTCAATGGTATCATTATGTAATTTTTTAAGTTTTTTCATATACACTTTACCCGTTTGTGGATGAAAAAATATTTTTCTAGGCCACGGGCCGCCCATATCATGGGCCACTAAATTTAAGGCTTCTTCTTTGACATAGGCGGTAGCAAAACTAATATTACCCAGCCCAATATCTGTCATTGCACTAATTATTTTTCCGCCACCAAATAGCTTAATTTTTAAATTATGACGAGACGCACCGTTTTTTAATACTTCATTAATTAGGTATTCCATAGCCCAATTACCATAACGGCAGTTTAAGCCGTGTGCACTTTTAAGCTCTACGCCTTTTTGTATCGGCAGCATAAAATGATTCATCCCGCCAATACCTAACACTTCATCGTAAACACAGGCCGCAATACATGAGCCAAGTACCGTTGAAATCAATTCATTATTTTTAGATACATAAAATTCTCCTGGAAGCACTTTGGCAACAACATGATTTCTTCCTGAATCCCAGTAACGCTTAATGTGTTCAAAACTGGGTAAAACACTTCTAAATTCAGCCTGCATGTGCTCTCAATTGATACATAGTTTTTCCTAAATTTTTATAATTTGAGTGCTCTTTACCCATACTCTCTGAGTGACCTAAAAATAAGTAACCGTGATCGCTTAGAATATTTGCATAGCGTTTAAATAAATGATCTTTCGTTTCTTTATCAAAATAAATAACCACGTTGCGGCATAAAATAAGATCAAACGGCCCTTTCATTGGCCAGTCTTGCAATAGGTTTAAGCGCTTAAAAGAAATACGCTCACGCAGCGTGTCTTTCACTTTATAGTGTTCGCCATCTTTACTTTTTAAAAACCAACGCTTTAGATGAGTGGCATCTAAGCCATTTACGTTTGCCGCGGTATACACACCTTTTTGCGCTTTTTCTAACACGTTAGAATCTAAATCGGTGGCTAAAATCTTTACATCCCAATTACTTGGAAATGCATTATTTAGCGTCATTGCTAAGCTGTAGGGCTCTTCTCCTGTTGAGCAGCCTGCAGACCATATTCTGACCCGCTTGGTGTCTTTGTTCGCCTTTATTAAGTTAGGTATAAGCTCAGATTTAATAAATTCAAAATGATGAACTTCACGAAAAAAAGACGTTAAATTAGTGGTAATTGCATTTATAAACGCATCAAACTCTTGGTCTTTATGCGTATCTAAGTAGGCTAAGTAGGCTTTAAAGTCGTTTAATTTTAGCGCTCTTATCCGCCTTGCTAAACGTGAGTACACCATTTCACGTTTATGATCGCCCAATACAATACCGCAAGCGTTGTAAACTAAATTGGCAATGTCTTTAAAGTCGCGATCGGTACACAGAAACTCTTTCATTAGCAGCTCTCATACATAGTAGTGAGTGTGGCCTTATTGAGCGCTTTTCCAATAAGGCCTGTAATCAAAAAATTAAAATTCTTCCCACTCGTCTGCCGAGTCAATAAAATTATCGCCTCTTGGTTTGCTTTGTACTGCGTTATTTTGTGATTTGTGAGCTAAACTTGGGGTATTCATCGTGGGCGACATAATTGCCATGTCTTGCTGACCCAGTGAAAAGAAATTAAGAAGTCTGCGCATTTCATTTGCTTGTTCAGCCATTGACTCACCTGCAGCCGACGCTTCTTCAACTAAGGCTGCGTTTTGCTGGGTCATTTCATCCATTTGAGATATAGCTTTATTTACTTGCTCTATACCTGCACTTTGCTCTTCAGACGCCTCTGTAATATCTGAAATCATTTGCGTCACTTTTTGTACCGACACCACAATTTCTTTAAGTGTTGCACCTGATTCATTAACAAGCTGAGAGCCATCTGCTACTTTACCTACACTATCTCTTATCAGCTCTTTAATTTCTTTTGCTGCACCCGCAGAGCGCTGAGCTAAATTACGTACTTCGCCTGCAACAACCGCAAAGCCACGCCCTTGCTCTCCCGCTCTAGCTGCTTCAACGGCCGCATTAAGTGCAAGCAAGTTAGTTTGAAATGCAATTTCGTCAATCACACCAATGATGTCAGCAATCTTTTTACTCGATTCATTAATTGCCGACATACTCGTCACAGCACGATTAACCACTTCACCACCTTGAATCGCTTTATCGCATGTTTCTTCTGCGAGTGTATTTGCCACTTTAGCATTGTCTGCATTTTGACGGACTGTACTCGTCATTTCTTCCATACTTGAGGCGGTTTCTTCCAATGATGATGCTTGCTCTTCCGTGCGCTGACTTAAATCTGCGTTCCCCTGAGAAATTTCTTCTGCGCCACTGGCCACTAAGGTTGCTGATGAACTTATACGATTAATAACCTCCGTTAATTTATCTGCCGTGGTGTTTGCGTCGCGTTTTAATTTATCAAACGAGCCTTTGTATTCTTTTTCAATTCGCTTAGATAAGTCACCGGTTGCCAAGGCATCTAGCATATTGCCAGTATCTGCGACCGCATCGTCAACAATTTTAACTAAACTGTTTAACCCTTGTGCCAAGCGTAAAAAGAACCCCTCTTTACCCTCTTCCATTACACGCGTATCAAGGTCTCCCTCTCCTGCAGCACTCACTAATTGCGCTATTTCTCTTTCTATTGCAACTTCTGCGGTTCTATCTTCCCACTCTACAACGGTGCCAATTCTCTCTTGCTCTGGGGTTATTATTGGGTTTGCAACCAATCCAAATGTGCGTCCACCAACCTTTATTTGCGTGCTATAAGTATTTTTTAACGTTGCTAATAGGTTTTGTTGGTGCGCTGGGTTTTTATGAAATACATCAATATTTTGATTAAGTAGATTTTTGCTATCAAAATTAGGTAAGTCTTTTCGAAGGTCATTTTCAGCAATACGCATCATATTTCTAACAGCTTTATTCATGTACACAATGACATTTGATGAATCTGCAATCATGGTATTAGTCGCGACAGTATCAAGTGCTTGGCGCACACGAAGGTTTTCTTGTGCTATGGCACGCTCTGCGTCAGCTTTAGCAACCTTTTCAGTAATATCGTCCCACTCAACAATGGTACCGAGTTTCTTTCCTTCTTGGCTGTACCATGGCGTCGCTATTAATGTAAAAATAAGCCCCGCTAAACGCAGCTCTGCTTTATAAGGTTTATCTAAATTTTTTAATAAATCTCGTTGGTGTGACGGCTTCTTATGAAAATCATCAACACAAGTACCTATTAAATTATCAACAGAAAATTGTGGCAATACGGTTTGTAGGTCTTTTTCACGCGCTTTTAACATGTCTTGCACGCGTTCGTTTACGAATACAATATTGAGGTCTTGGTCTGCAATCATTACATTTGCTTGGCATACTTTTAAGGCGCTGGCTAAGTCTGCAGTTTTGCGAGAAGATTTTTCTAACTCTTTTTGAGCTGTTATATCTGATGCGTATTTAATTACTTTAAATGGCTTGCCATTCATATCATAGATTGGGTTATAAGAGGCCTGAATCCAAACTTCCTGACCTTGTTTTCCTATTCTTAAATATTCACCCGAGTCAAATTCACCGCGCCCTAATTTAGCCCAAAAAGCTTTATATTCATCACTATTTGCGTGTTCAGGTGTAACAAATAATCGGTGGTGCTGCCCTATAATGTCGTTAAGCTGGTACCCCAACGTATTTAAAAAGTTATCGTTTGCATCAATAATAGTGCCGTCTAAATTAAACTCGATTACTGCTTGAGACTTACTAATTGCATTAATTTGCCCTCTTGCCTCTGCAGCAGCGAGTTTTTGTGGTGTTATATCCGTCGCAAATTTTACAACCTTAATAACTTGCCCCTGGGAGTTTATAATTGGGTTATAAGTGGCCTGAATCCAAACCTCCTTACCACTTTTGGTAAAACGCCTAAATTCTTGAGATATAAACTCGCCGCTGTTTAATCGTACCCAAAAATGTGTGTAGTCACTCCCTTGGGCCTCAGTGTTATCAACAAATAAAGAGTGATGCTGGCCTTGAATCTCTTCTAGTTGATATTCCATTACGCGAAGAAAATTAGCATTAGCGGTAATTATTTTACCGCTTGGCTCAAACTCAATCACAGCTAATGACTTATTTAATGCGCTTACAATTAAATCATTATTTGATTCAGACTGTTTTGGATTACTAAACCATCCCATGCTCATCACCACCTTTAAGTTATTTTTACTTTATTTAGCAAATACTGACTCTAAATATTCATTGTTTTTTGCAAGTCGATTAACGCCACCATTTTTTCACCCACGTTAACTAACCCTGCCACATAATCGTCGTTATTTGTCTCTGAAATACTTGGTACCGCTTTGGCGTCTTGCTCTGAAATACTGTAAACCTCAGAAACGGCATCAACGGTAATACCAATAATTTTACTGTCGTGCTCAAACTCTATTTTTACTACAATTACCACTGTAAGCGGCCCATACTCTATACTGGGCAAGCCAAATCGCAGCCTTAAATCAATAATCGGCACTATGGTGCCACGCAAATTTATAACGCCTTTTACAAATTCGGGAGCGTTGGGTAAAACGGTTATTTCCTCCCAGCTACGAATTTCTTGCACAGTTAAAATATCTACGCCGTACTCTTCATCAGCCATAATGAATGTTAAAAATTGTTTCACGCCCTTTTGCTGCTGCAGATTTAGCTCCGAAATCATAACGCCTCCAAAGCAACTTGCGACTCAATACTTAACTCTTGGCTGCCCGGCTTTTTTAATCCTGAAAGCTTTATCAACCCGCTTATATCAACTATCAATGAAACCCGTCCATCGCCCAAAATAGTCGCACCGGATATACCATCTACTTTTTGGTAATTTGCCTCTAAACTTTTAATAACAACCTGTTGTTGCGATAGGAGGTCATCTACCAATAACCCCACTTTTTGGTTGTCGGTTTCTACAACAACAAGCAGGGTTTTATCAAGAGACTCAATGGCGTTATCATGATTGAAAATATCGTAGAGCCTTAAAATTGGAATGTATTCATCACGCAATCTAAGTACGTCTAGGTTTTTGCCTACACGGCTTACTTTGGCAATATCAATTTGCAGCGATTCAACAATAGAAATAAGCGGAATAATATAGGTATGCTGGGCCACTTTAACTAATTGGCCATCTAAAATAGCCAGTGTAAGCGGTAATCTAATTGTAAACGTTGATCCTACATCTGGCGCGGATGTAACCTCTACAGAGCCATTTAATGACTGAATATTACGCTTAACTACATCCATACCAACACCACGGCCAGATAAGTCACTCACTTCATCCATAGTGGAAAAACCAGGCATAAATATAAGCTCGTTTATTTCCTCATTGCTAAGGTGGTTGTCGGCAGAGATCAGTCCATTAGCAATGGCTTTTTCTTGAATTTTTTTAGTGTTTAGCCCTTGCCCATCATCCATTATTTCAATAACAATATTTCCGCCTTGGTGAAATGCATTTAAAGTGACCGTTCCTACTGGATCTTTTCCGGCTTGCAGTCTTTTCTCAACCGTTTCTAGGCCATGATCTAATGAGTTTCTAACCAAATGAACCATAGGATCAGAAATTTTTTCCATCACGGTTTTGTCTAATTCGGTTTGCTCGCCTATCAGCTTTAATTCAACCTGTTTATTTAGCTTTTGCGCAATGTCGCGCACCAAACGTGGGAAACGGCTAAATACAAAATTAATTGGCAACATGCGGATACGCATTACGTTTTCTTGTAAATCGCGAGTGTTGTGCGCAAGTTGCGCTAAACCTTCTTGCAATGCTGTAATTGTTGCTGGCGTAATGTCTTGCTCGCTAAGTTGATTAAGCATAGCTTGGGTAATAACAAGCTCACCCACCATGTTTATTAATGAGTCAACTTTATCAATCCCAACGCGAATAGAAGTCGACTCGGGTGTTGTTGATTTTTTATTAGTATTAGCAGAAGTTGGCTTTATAGGCTTAGCTTGTTCCGCCTGCTTCGGCACTGGTTCTTGGATTAATGGCTCTTGAGCTACTGTACTGCTGTCATTTTCAGGAGTGGGTAACTCATCAGTAAACAGGCCGCCACACAATTCAATGGTAATATCAGCGTCATCTTCAACCCATTCGAACACCTCTTTAATTGCGCTTTCACCCTGGCTGGTATTTAAGAAAAAACGCCAATGTAAAAAGCACTCATCACTACTCAAATTGGTTATTTCAGGGACTTCATCATAAAAAACGGTGGTATCTAACTCGCCTAACTGCTCAAGCTCACTAATCATAATGAGTGGTTCATTACCTGTTTTAAATAAGTGATGATGAGGCTTAAAGTCTATTTGGTATGTATCGCTATCAGACTGGTTATCAGAAGTTTGAATGTTGGACTCTTGCGTTGTGCTATTTATTCCTAGCACTTCTTCAAATTGTGCTCGTAGTGTATCGGTTTCAGTTAAGTCGGGCTCTTGCTCTGCCTGCAATCCAGCCAGTAACGAACGAAGGCAATCAACCGCTTTAAGTAATAAATTAACGTGCTCGGTTGTCAGGGTCCGCTCGCCTTGACGAATTTGGTCCAGTAAGGTTTCAAGTACATGAGTAAAATCAGACACCGATGAAAAACCAAATGTCCCACTCCCCCCTTTTATTGAATGAGCGGCTCTAAAAATAGTGTTAATAGTTTCTAAGTCTTCCTCACCGGGTACTAAGTTTAAAAGCTCAGCTTCCATGGTATCGAGGCCTTCAAAACTCTCTTCAAAGAAAACTTCAAAAAATTGACTTAAATCTATACTCACTTTGCGCTCCTTGACTAACGAATAACCTTTTTAATCACCGCTAGTAACTGCTCAGGATTAAATGGCTTTACTATCCAGCCTGTTGCACCAGCCGCTTTACCTTCTACCTTTTTTTCTAAGCCCGACTCGGTTGTTAGCATAAGTAATGGCGTAAATTTATAATCGGGTAATGTACGTAGCTCTCGAATTAATGTAATACCATCCATAATTGGCATGTTTACATCTGAAATAACCGCATCAAAACCTTGCTGCTTAGCAATAGCCAATGCCTCACTGCCGTCTTTGGCCTCTGTTACATCAAAGCCTGCGGTTTTTAAGGTAAAGCTCACCATCTGACGCATTGATGCTGAATCATCAACTGCTAAGATTTTTTTCATATAAACCTCTAACTATTTCTTTCGATTGTTAAATAATGACTTAAGCCAAGCTGATTAATGGTATGTACTAATGCTGCACTACTGCCGACCCATATAATTTTGTGTTGGATGGTAAGTAAGTGTTTTTGAAGCGCACATAACAGCTGAATAGATGCAGTATCTGCAGACACTACATCGCTAATATCAAGACTTATATCGTCGTTGCTATTGAGTTCTTGTAGTAAGTCTTGGTGGAGCGTTTCAACTTGGGTAATCACAAGTTCGCTTGGAAGTTTTAACATTTAAAATTGTGTAATCCCTTTCATTTCAATTCATAACAAAAGCTTAGCTCTAGTTACTAAAATTGCCATAAAAGGGTCAAAAAAAAATTTAATAAATTTATAAACAGGAATGAAAAAACAAAAAAGGGAGCCTAAAGCCCCCTTAAAATACGTGAAAATTTAAAAAGTCAGTTTTTAGTAGTAGTTTGCAATAACTTTAAACTCTTGCGCTAATTGAGTTGAATTTATAAGCGGCACACTGCCTTGTTTAAACTCAGGTTTGAAAATAGCTCTTAGCGCTCCTGTATCATCAACCAACGCAACTGATGCGCTATGATCAACCGCATAATCAGCTTTTGTTGTATCACTAATTGCGTAAATTAGGCCAAGCTCTCTCACCACTGGAAAAAGATCTTTATGCTCCCCTGAAACAGCCAAAAAATTGGGGTTAAAGTAATCTATATATTGTTTTCGTTTTTCTGCTGTATCTCTGTTTGGATCGACCGACACAAACCATATTTGTAATGGGTAATCAGCTTCCAGCTCTTTATAAACTGCGTTTAACTTAGCCAATGTTAACGGGCATATATCGGGACAACTTGTGTATCCTAAAAACACTAAATTCCATTGCCCTTTAAATTGCGCTTTTGTCACTGGTTCGCCGTGCTGATTTTTTAACGTAAAATCCGAAAGTGATTTAGCGTTTTCATAAACAAGTGCATTTAAATTTTGAGGATCGTTTTCACTTGAGCACGCTGATAAAAATAAACTTAAAACAACAATTACTAAAAGCCATAACCGTTTCATAAAGGAAGCCATTTATCTATAAATAAGATCACGAAGAGTACCATTAAATGCACTATCGAAAAACGAAATAAATCCATAGCCTTGTCGTTATTAGCTGCAAATTTTAACTTAATGGCTTTGTACATAAACACACTATTTAGCGCACAAGCACCCACTAAATAAATACCTCCTGACATACCAATTAAGTATGGCATCACACACACTAAGGCCAATAAAACTGAGTATGCAACTACACATGTTTTACAAAAGTCGATACCGTGGGTAACCGGCAGCATTGGAATTTTTGCACGCTCGTAATCACTTTTTCGAGCAATGGCTAAAGCCCAAAAATGAGGAGGAGTCCAGGTAAATATAATCATAACAAGCAACCACGGCGCTGCTGCCATTTGGTTTGTTTCAGATACCCAACCAAGCAATGGCGGCATCGCTCCAGCAAGTCCGCCTATTACAATATTTTGAGGTGTTGCACGTTTTAAAAATGACGTATAAATGAAGGCATAACCCACTAATGCAAATAACGTTAATATTGCTGTAAGCGTATTAGCCCACACCATAAGCATGATGAAACCAGCAATACCAATACTTGCCGCAAACGTTAATGCATGTGTTTTACTTAAACGCCCTTTAGCAACAGGGCGATGACGCGTTCTTGCCATTTTAGAGTCTATTTCGCTATCTACTACATGGTTAATAACGGCAGCGGCAGCAGACAACAGGCCTATTCCTAATAGACTAATCATCTGAACGCCTATCCCACGTCCAACATCCGGAGCTAATGCTAATCCAACCCAGGCCGTTAAAACCAACATCGCCACCACTTTAAATTTACTGATGGCTAAGTAATCTTGTAATAGATCGTAAGCACGCAAGCTAAGTGATTGAGTATGTGCAGGCTGTATTGTTTTTTTGTTTATTGTTAGTGCCATTATATTTCTCCTTTATGTGCGTGATTTTAGGTAATAACACAACCTAACCATACTTAATAACAGTATGGCAGCCATTAGGTTATGCGCCAGTGCTACACCCAACGGAAAGTGCCAATGTACCAAAATGAGTCCTAAGCTAATTTGGCAAAATAAAGTAACCAATACTGCTATTACGCAGCTTTTAATTTTTTGAGAGTAAGCGTGACTGTAAATTTTCCACATAATAATCGCCAATACTATGCAGGTTACTAATGCCCAAATACGGTGTAATAAGTGAATAGACATTCTTGCTTGTTGTGAAAGCACACCAAACTCATAGTTGCTGTGTTCAAGCGGTAACTGAAAAACACTCCTCAGTGAAAAAGGCTGAGCGTAATCACATAAAGGTAAACCATTACAGTGTGGTGCTGCGTAATTAGCCGCAAGCCAACCACCCAGCGCTATTTGCAAGACCAGTACAATAAGCGCAATTAAACTTAATCCATAATACCGCTTAGCCCCCGCATCTCCGCCCATAATGGGTTTTGCTGTTAACCTTAAATACAGCAATGTAATCAGCGATAAAATACTAAAACCACCCAATAAATGCCCCATCACTATAAGTGGTTGCAGATTCATAGTGACAGTCCACATACCTAAGGCAGCTTGAAACACAACAAGTAATAGCAATAAAGATGTGAGCTTTAATGGTGTAGTTGGAAATTGACGCTTTAAAAAAGCAACAATAAACAGCGCTAAAATCATCAATCCTAAGGTGCCCGCAAAATACCTATGAATCATTTCTTTCCAGGCTTTTGCTTTTTCAAACACCATATCAGGGTAGCTTTGTGTTGCTAAAGCAATATCAGCTTCATGTTTAGGAACCGTTAAAAAGCCATAACATCCGGGCCAATCTGGGCAACCCAGCCCTGCATCACTCAAACGAGTGTATGCACCTAGTGCAACAACAACTAAAGCAAAAAGTCCGGTCAATAAAACCCAATTCTTATAATTTTTGTACATCTTTTACCTCACACTAAACGGATTAGCTTGAACGAGAATAATTAAGTAGTTTTTTTAAATCCTTCAATAGCCCTTTTTGAACTAAGCGGTTTTCTTGAGGCTTTGCTTTATATGGGTACTCAAGTACCACAAGCCCCATATGATCAATTAAATACAAACTTGCGGGGGTCAAGCTTGCTTGCTGAGCCATTTTTTTCCATGGTAAGTCTGCTTGTGAAGGACTCCCCATAACAGCCATATCTACCTTTCCTTGATTTTTACCAAGCGCTATATACAAATTATTAAGCGCCTCAAGTTGCTCGTTACATGACGCACTGCACTCACTCGAATAATTAAGTGCTATAGTCCATTGTTTAGGATTATTTTGTTGCCAGTTTTCTAGTTTTATCTCTTCATTTAGAAATTCACCGTGATTTGTAACCGCACTAGGTAACCAATCAAATTTCAGCGCGCTATAGGCTAAAAACAAAGGGATAGCACAACAGGTTACAAACAATAAAAGGGGTTTATTTTTCATTTTTATTCCTTTTTTTACTCGCAAAAATGGCTACAACAACACATGCAAAGGCGATTAAAAACCACTGCACCGCATAGGCGTTATGTTTTTGTGGGCTCATTACAACCGCTTCGTAATGCGGTATCGCAATTTCATCACCCTCACCTTGGCGGTAAGCCATAAAGTTAACCAATGGGGAATTAGTGTGTGATTGTATAAAGCTTAAGTCGATTGATTGAATGCGTTTGGGCAGATCACCACTCGAGGTTTTGTCTTCTAGGGTAAAACTACTGAGGTTATTCTCTTTAATTTGTGCTTTGACCGTAAACTCACCTTTAGGCATAACTATTGTGGGTAAAATATCCCGTGATAGCGGGGCTCTCACCCAACCTAAATTAACCAATACTGCACGCATATCATTATTTGGTTTTAACAGGGCGAGTAGGTCGTAACCCACTTGTCCGTTATATACTTGATTATCTAACAACCAGTAATGCTCGCTTAAAAGTGTCCCTTTAAGCTCGACTAGTACACCGGTTTTATTCCACTGCTTTGGTAAATTAAGCAACTGCGACCAACTCATAACACCATGAGTTTGTATTTGAGCGATGGCAGTGAGCTGTTGCTGTTTTTTTTCACCTCGTTCTAATTGCCAAAAACCTAGGCGCACACATACCAGTACGACAACCACAACCATACAAATTGTGATTATTGAACTAAGCTTTTGTTTGTGCCTTAAAACTACTTGCATAAAGGGTCAACTCAGTGATTATTAAAATTATTATTGTACTGTTGTTAATGTTTATACTTTTTAACTTATTTAGAGCGCTATTTATTATGGTGTCTGGGAAAACAAACGGGCGACCTATGTCTCACTTTTTAGGGCGCCGAGTGTTGTTTTCGGTTGTTGTATTAGTGGTTGCAATCGCAGCAGTTAAGCTCGGTTATATAAAGGCAAATAGCTCGCCCATAAACGTTACAGCACATATACAAACACAAATAAACACAGCCATACCACATCAACAAAATGCCAATACCAAGCAGCAGCTTGAAACGCAAAGTGCTTTTCTTTGGTAAAATGACCTTTTAATATTCGTATTAAAATGACAAATAAAAGTATGGCTCCGAGTGTGACATGCATGCCATGAAAGCCTGTAAGCAAAAAGAATGTATTACCGTACACACCGGCATCTAATGTTAGATTTAAGTCATTATATGCATGAACGTATTCCTCTACCTGCAATGCTAAAAAGCACACGCCCAATAACACCGTAAGTCCTAAAAATACTTTCAGTGGTTTACGTTTGTTGTTTTCCATTGCAACATGGGCAAAATGTAACGTGACCGATGAAGCGATTAAAATTAACGTATTGATCAATGGTAGGCCTTGCCACCCCATAGCTTGGGTTGTGTCACCGGAAGGTGTAACAACCAAAGGCCACATAGCTTCAAAAGTAGGCCACAACACTTCATTAGTCATAGCATTGTTACCCGAGCCCCCCAACCAAGGCACCGAAATCATACGTGCATAAAATAACGCACCAAAAAAGGCCATAAAAAACATAACCTCAGAAAAAATGAACCAGCTCATGCCTTGTCGAAAAGAACGATCCATTTGTGCTGAGTACAACCCTTGGCCTGACTCGTGAATAACATTTTTAAACCAGCCAAATAACATATATAAAAGAACGGCTATACCGGCATAAAGTAAATAAACACCGCTCCCCCCTTCCTTGCCAACTTCCATAACTGTTAAGCCTGCGCCTACGGCGATAAAAAACAACGCAACCGCCCCTACAATGGGCCACGGGCTTTGCTCTGGTACGTAATAATGCTCATGTTCTTGATTCATTTTACTTGCTCCTAGTTTCGCACTAGTGTTTGTTGCTAGTTATTACTGGCAACTAGTTGCTCACTAATATCAAATACGGTGTAAGACAAAGTTAGCTCTTCAACATCACTTGGAAGCGCTGTATCAACATAAAAAAGCAATTTAAATTCGAGCTCTTCCCCCGCTTTTAGGGGTTGTTGATCAAAGCAAAAGCAGGCCATTTTGTGTAAATATTTTGCCGCTTTGCCTGGTGAAACAGACGGTACTGCCTGCATAACTTTATCGAGTTCACTACTATTTTTTGCGCTAAAAACGACTTCTCGCATTTCTCCGGGTTTCACAACCACACTGTACTCTTTTGATTTCACCTCAAAAGGTGCTCCGCTTTGTGCATGAGTTGTAAAACTCACGCTAACGTCCCTTGTTTGCTCAATCACGCTACTTTGCTGCGCTTGCTCTAACGATGGCTTACCATTTAGCCCGGTTAAGTCACAAAACACGTCGTATAACGGCACTAAGGCAAACGCAAACGCAAACATACCTATGCTGATAATAATCAAGCGTTTAAGGAGCGGTGCGTGGGTCATTATTTAATTTCCGGTGGTGTTGAAAAGGTATGGTAAGGCGCAGGGGATTCAACTTCCCACTCTAACCCTTCAGCGCCATCCCATACTTTTGCAGGGACTTTTTCGCCGCCTCTTGCACATTTAAAAACAACCACTACAAACAACAGCTGAGATAAACCAAATGCAAAACCACCAATACTTATAATTGCGTTGAAGTCTGCAAATTGCAGTGCATAATCAGGAATACGACGAGGCATACCAGCCAAACCCACAAAATGCATTGGAAAAAACAGCACATTTACACTGACTAACGACAACCAAAAATGCCACTTAGCCAGCGTGATATTAAACATATTGCCAGTCCATTTTGGCAGCCAGTAATAAGCACCGGCCATGATTGAAAATACCGCCCCTGTCACTAACACATAATGAAAATGAGCCACTACAAAATAAGTGTCGTGGTATTGAAAATCAGCGGGAGTAATAGCAAGCATCAACCCTGAAAAACCACCTAATGTGAACAGCACTATAAAAGCAATACTGAACATCATAGGGACTTCAAAGCTAATAGAACCGCGCCACATGGTAGCTACCCAATTAAATACTTTTACGCCGGTAGGTACCGATATCAGCATTGTGGAGTACATAAAAAATAGCTCTGCAGCTACCGGCATACCGGTGGTAAACATGTGATGCGCCCACACAATAAAGCTTAGCAATGCTATAGATGACGTGGCATAAACCATAGATGCATAGCCAAATAGCTTTTTACGCGAGAAAGTGGGCACTATGGTTGAAATGATACCAAAGGCTGGCAAAATCATGATGTAAACTTCGGGGTGACCAAAAAACCAAAATATATGCTGGAACATCACCGGATCGCCACCGCCGGCAGCATCAAAAAAGCTAGTCGCAAAATATTTATCGGTTAAAACCATGGTCACCGCCCCTGCCAAAACGGGCATAACAGCAATGAGTAAAAATGCCGTTATTAGCCATGTCCATACAAACAAGGGGAGTTTCATCCACGTCATCCCAGGTGCACGCAAATTAACTATAGTCACAACCACATTAATAGCACCCATAATTGAGCTAATACCCATTATGTGCACCGCAAATACAAACAAGGCAGTATTGTCGTTACTGTATGTGGTTGAAAGCGGAGCATAGAAGGTCCAGCCAAAAGCAGGACCTCCTCCAGGCATAAATAAAGAAGCAAGCAAAATTAAAAATGCGAAAGGTAAGATCCAAAAGCTCCAGTTATTCATTCTAGGTAATGCCATATCTGGCGCACCTATCATTAACGGTATCATCCAATTGGCTAATCCCGTAAAGGCAGGCATAACGGCGCCAAACACCATTATTAAACCGTGAACTGTAGTCATTTGATTAAAAAAGTGGGGATCGACCAACTGCAACCCTGGCTGAAATAATTCGGCCCTGATCACCATAGCCATGGCGCCACCAATTAAAAACATGGTCAACGAAAATATTAAATATAAACTGCCAATATCTTTATGATTTGTTGTATAAAGCCAGCGCTTAAAGCCTTTAGCTGGATGATGAGCATGATGCGCTTCATTGGCGTTTGGTTGTTCTGCTATGCTACTCATTAGTTAGCCTCCACGTCGGCATCAAGTGCTGCTTGAATCTCACTAGGCTGAATAACATCACCGGTATCGTTACCCCATGCATTTCGCTTGTAAGTAATAACCGCAGCCAATTGTTTTATAGATAACTGCTTGGCAAATGATTGCATTGCCGTACCTGGGCTCCCATGGATAAGTATGTCTATATGACCTTTGATATCGCCAAGTACAATTGGGCTGCCTTTTAGAGCCGGAAATACGCCCGGTAGCCCTAACCCTGTAGGTTGATGACATGCTGCACAACTTGCCATGTATACTTGAGCGCCCAGCTCCATTAGCTCTTCTTTAGGTAATGTTTGATCAAGTAAAGCGGCATCAGCTAAAGCTGCTTGTTGCTTAGCTTGTTTAGCATCGGCCAACCATACTTTAAAGTCAGCCTCAGATTTGGCCTCTACCACAACGGGCATAAACCCGTGATCCTTACCGCACAGCTCGGCACACTGACCCCGGTAAATGCCTTCTTCGTTTATGTTGGTCCATGTTTCGTTAATAAAGCCTGGGTTGGCGTCTTTTTTAACGGCAAAGTCTGGTACCCACCAAGAGTGGATAACATCATCTGAGGTCATTAAAAAACGAATTTTTTGATTAATTGGCAGTACGAGGGGTTTGTCTACCTCAAGTAAATAATTTGGGTTTTTATCAGCTAAATTAGTTATTTCATCCTGAGGAGTTGCAAGCATTGAGTAAAACTCTACATCTTCTCCCATATATTCATAATGCCATTTCCACTGTGAACCTGTAACTTTAATTGTTAAGTCGGCTTTACTGGCATCTTCCATAGCGATTAAGGTTTTTGTAGCTGGCACTGCCATTGCAATTAAAATAACAAATGGAATGGCGGTCCAAAGAATTTCTACTTTGGTGCTTTCGTGGAATTGAGCGGGAACCGCTCCTTTAGATTTGCGATGATGAATGAGTGCCCAAAGCATAATGGCAAACACTATTATCCCAATCACACAACATATAAAAAATATGGTCATGTGTAATTCGTAAACATTTTCACTTATATCTGTAACGCCCTTACGCATATTAAATTGGCTATTTGCCAAGGCTAACTGCGGAAAAACACACAATATAAGCCACAAGGTACAACTAAGTTTACCCATGTGACGACTCCTTTGATGCTGTTGCTAGTGCAAAGCGAAGAGGCATACGGCTTAAACGCCAATTCGTTATTTTTATTTTTTTATTAATGCCGTTTTATTTATAAAAATTGGCATTCACTGCGCTAGCAAAAGTTTATTGTGTGTGCTCAAAACTTAAAAGCGATGAGTATTGCCAGCGTCAGCTTATTAACAATTAGTTAATATTTAACCACCATGCAAGTTTTTTGTATTAAAAACAAACAATAAATATATAAAAAGTAGAGAGTTGATTTAGTTGAACGTAGAGAGAAATAGCTCAAGTCGAGAGGTGGTAAGGGCTAAGGATGAAATGAAAGAGTGTGAATAAAAAACAAACAAAATTTTAAAAATTAAAAAAGCGCACCAAAAAAGTGCGCTTTTTATAAAATAAGAAAAACTACATCCAGTCCGCGTTACGAATTACACCCACTGCCAAGCCTTCAATGTTGAACGACTCAGTTTCAAGATCGACCTTAATTGGTGCAAACTCGTCATTTTCAGCATGAAGCAACACCTGGCGACCCGCCTTTTCAATGCGTTTTACGGTTACATCGTCATCAACACGGGCAACCACAACTTGACCATTTTCAGCCACTTGTGTTTTATGCACAGCAAGTAAATCGCCATCCATAATGCCTATATCTTTCATACTCATACCGTTTACGCGCAGTAAAAAGTCGGCAGCTGGTTTAAACATTAATGGGTCAATTTTACAGTGGCTTTCAACATGTTCTTGCGCCAAAATAGGGGAACCTGCCGCAACTCGGCCAATAAGCGGTAAACCTAATTGTTCTGGCTCCTCTTCTTCAACAAGTTGGATTCCACGGCTTGCGCCAGGTTTCATTTTAATCACCCCTTTTTTGGCAAGGGCTTTTAAATGTTCCTCAGCGGCATTTGCACTTTTAAACCCTAACGTTTGTGCTATTTCGGCACGTGTAGGCGGCATACCAGTGTCTTTAATAAACACTTTAATTAATTCGAGTATTTGAGCTTGGCGTTTAGTTAATGGGCGCATACAACTGGTTTTCCATACAGTACATTTAACTGTGAGTATATACAGTTAAATAAAAATCGCAAATTTAAATTATCCGTTCAAATAGCTAAATTACTTCCTTACGTGTACATTTTAGAGGCTTTCTAAAATAGCCTATAAAAATAGTAACTTGCTACAATAAATTTAAGGAAATCTATATGAGTATTTGGCATCAACCCATTACATTAGCATTGTGTAAACAATTGGACGAAGGCATTAATGGCCAAGGGACGCTAATGAAAACCATGGGGATAGAAATAACAGAGATAGGCGACGATTACTTAGTAGCAACTATGCCTGCAATCCCTGCACACCATAACCCTATTGGTATGGTTCATGGCGGCGCAAACGTTGTACTCGCCGAAACCGTAGCGAGCTATGCTGCTAATTTTGTGGTTGATTTCACAAAGTTTTACTGTGTTGGGCAAGAAATAAGTGCAAGCTATTTAAAGGCTTCTCGCAATGGTGCATTAACGGCAACAGCACGCGCATTTCATATTGGAAAACGAAGCTCTGTTTGGGAAATAAAAATCACAAACAGCCGCAACGAGCTGTGCTGCGTATCAAAAATGACCGCAGCCGTTGTTGAGCGAAAGGCGTAAGTTATTTTTCGAGAGGGTAAATTGTTATTTCCATACCCGCGCCAATAGCAGATATACGCAGTAGTGTATCTGCATGTAAAGCTTGATTAAAACACTTTGGCGACGTGCCTGACTCAAACCCTATATCAAACGTTCTACGTGAGCAGCTTAACCATTGCTTTAATGCATTGCGTGAACATGACTCAATAAGCTCACATATATGGTTTATTGCTTTGTCTGGTGATTTTACATCGCCAGCTACCTCAATACGTGCTAATTGACGGTATTCGTCTTTGTCATAATGTAAAATCGTTGCGACTTTTTTTAGGTCGGCCACCAGCACACTAATATCTTGTTTTGACTCAAGCTCTAGATCTACATTTAAAAATTGAATTTCCGACATTGTCTCGTATTTATCCTCTAATGGTTACCATGCAAACTTTAACGCAGTTTTACCTTTATACCAAATCAACACCCTATAAATAGACGTTTTATATGGTAATACTCTTATTTTAGAGTGCTATTGCTGCTTACAATTGGCGCTATTGTGCTGAAACGCTATTTTAATGCACTAGTGCGACATTTTGTCGCACTCACCTTGCTCAACCATCGCGTAAAATGTCTTGTAAAAATAATAAGATAAACACACATGAAAAAAATTTTTAAACCAGCACGTAAACTTCATAAATGGTTGGGCTATTTATTAGGAATACAAATACTAGCTTGGTTGCTTGGCGGTTTGGTTATGAGCGCCATCCCGCTTGAAAAAGTACATGGTAAACACCTAGCAACACGCACCCTAGTTAACCCCTTTAAAAGCAGCGATTACGTGGCATCAATTGATAATATTGTTTCACAAGTAACTAATCCGACTAAAATAACCTTTGCACATTTTTTATCTACCCCACTTATAACTGTAACCAGTGAAGGCAACCCTCAAAGTTTTAATGGCATGACTGGGCAACCATTCAAAGCCCCCAACAAACAGCAAATAATTGCTAATGCACACGCGCATTTACTTATTGATGCTCAACCAGTAAGTACAACTTTGTTAGGTTTAGGGCCAAGAGAAAGCGGTTATAAAAAAGATGTATGGAAAGTACAATTTAACGATACATTTAATACCACCCTCTATTTGTCATCAGATACAGGCAAAGTGATTACTGTGCGCAGCACACTGTGGCGAATTTTCGACTTTTTTTGGATGCTGCATATTATGGATTACGATGAACGTGAAAACTTTAACAATCCTCTATTAATTAGCTTTGCTGCATCCAGTGTGCTTTTTTGTTTAACTGGCTTTTTACTGCTATTGCAAAACATAAGGATTAAACGCAGATTTAAATAAGTTTATGTTTGCCTGTTGAACCAGTAAACTAGGGGCTCCTGTAGTTCACGTATGTGATGGATATGACCCGATTGATTTTGGCCTTACTGGCTTGCTGTGTCTGTTTTTCGGTATCAAGTAAAGACTTTACTCGCTTCTCTACTGCTAAAAAGCACTTAATAAAAACGCTACCGCACAATGCAAAAAGCCTGTATTGCGGTTGTGATATTAAAAAACAAGGTAAAAAACTAGTGCCAGATCCAACGGGTTGTGGCTATGTACCTCGTAATACATTTACCCGCTCAGGCAAAGTAAACCAGCGCGCTTTACGTATTGAATGGGAGCATATTGTATCGGCATGGGAGTTTGGGCATCAACTACAATGTTGGCAAAATGGTGGGCGGAAAAACTGCCGTAAAGTCAGCGAAAAATTTCGAAAAATGGAAGCTGATATAAATAACTTAGCCCCCGCAATTGGCGAAATAAATGCTGACCGCTCTAATTATCGTTTTGGCATGCTAGGTGGAGCCGCGACTCAATACGGCCAATGCGATGTAAAAGTAAACTTTAAGCAACGTGTTGTTGAGCCACCATTTTATGCCCGTAAAAAAATTGCCGACGCCTATGCTTACATGCAAAAAACCTATGGTTTAAAAATTTCAAAACAACAACAAAAACTTTTTAATGCGTGGCAAAAGCAAGACCTAGCACTAAAAAGCACTATACAAAAAATGTAATGATATTCCCGCTAATAAGCGAACTTAAAATACTGCTTTACCAATAAAAAATGACACAATTATTTACATAAAGAAAAAGCAAAACGTTGAATAAATAATCAGGTGTTGTAGTATTTTAAACAACTTATTTACAGGAAGTACCGAATATGTTTAAAAACAACACTCTATCGCTTGCAATTATTAGCGCGCTCTCAGTTTTTGCTTTAACAGGTTGTGGTGGAGGCGGAGGTAGCAATACTACACCAGCGCCTGTCACGCCACCTACAAGTAGCACACCGACATGGACTGCCGGTGTATTTGAACCTTCAGACGAACTTAAAAACTTTTGTGAAACACCGCGTACAGGTAACGACCCGTTTAATAATAATGAGCCTTACCCTGACCAAGCTGGCTCAGCCTTATACGAAAAACTATGGCTTCGCTCATGGAGCGACGAAACATACCTGTGGTATGACGAAATAGCCGATAACGACCCTGAATCGTTTGATACTGTCGCTGACTATTTTGCTCAACTAAAAACCGAAGAGCTAACCGATTCAGGCGCTAAAAAAGATAACTTTCATTTTTCAGAACCCTCTGAAGATTACTTCCAAGAAGCACAATCGGGCGTTACCTCTGGTTATGGTATTAACTGGGCATTTATTGGTGATTCAGCCGATAGAATTTTACGTGTTGCTTACCTTGAAGATGACTCACCAGCAAGCCAAATTGGCTTTCAACGAGGCGATACCGTACTTGAAGTGGATGGCGTAAGTATTAATACCAATACCCAAGCCGGGATTGATACTTTAAACGAAGGCTTATTTAGCCCAACCAACAGTGATTCGCATACAATTGTTGTTCGCAGTAACGACGGCACGGAAAAAACATTTAACGTCACAGCGGGTAACATTGAGCAAACGCCTGTTCAAAATGTAAAAACGATTGTAACAAGCAATAACACGCGCGTTGGTTATATGCAGTTTAATAGTCATATAGGTATTGCCCAAGAGGGCCTAATTGATGCAGTAAATAAATTTAGAACCGATAACGTAGACGAACTCGTTATTGATTTTAGATACAACGGCGGTGGTTTATTAGCGCTGTCTGCGCAGCTAGCGTATATGGTGGCAGGAAGTGCCAATGTACAAAACCGCTTTTACTATCAAACACAACAAAATGATAAACAGCCTGTCGATTCTCCATTTCCGTTTATTGACGAAGAAATAGATTACTCAACGTTTTTTAGTACTGGCGATAAATTACCTGATTTGAACTTATCTAAAGTGTATGTACTAAGTACATCAGGTACCTGTTCAGCCTCTGAAGCATTTATTAATGGCTTAAAGGGAATAGATGCAGAGGTGGTACTTATTGGCGACACAACCTGTGGTAAACCATACGGATTTACGCCTACACACAACTGTGGAACAACCTACTACACCATTCAATTTAGTGGCGTTAACAGTAAAGGCTTTGGCGAATATGCCGCAGGCTTTACCCCAACACCAACACCACAATTTAATGCCGATGTACAAGGGTGTGTTGTTAGTGATGACTTTGATAATCAACTTGGTGATAGCAACGAAAGGTTACTATCTACAGCACTTTTTCATATAGATAATAACGGCGCATGCCCAATTACAACAACAGTCGCTAATAGTAAAGTAGATGTACCAAACTTTGCTGCTACGAGCGAAAAACTGCAGCCTTTAAACGCACCAAATGATCTTACCCGCGGTAACATGGACCTTACATGGCCTACGTTGTCTAAGGAGCAATAATGGTAAAGTTACTGGCGGTACTCACTGTATTAATAAGTATAGGAGGGTGTAATAGTATGAGTAATGCCGTTGCAAAGCCTGCGCTATTAACAGAGGTTAACCCAGGCGTTATAACTGTGCTGCAACAGGCGATAATAAAAGCTAAAGGCGGTACGCTTGTTACACTGGCCGACACCGTTTTTACCAAACGCAGTGAGCTTTTACTAAGCCATAGTACAAGTAAAGATCCCAATGGTATGCCCATTATGGGCGCGCATAATATCAAGTCAGAAAAGTTTGTTTTGCAAATTATTGGCGAGCAATGCGTGCTGTATTACCCTAAAAAAGATCTCACTATTGAGCTTAAAAACGTAAGTTGTAAAGCACAGTAATTTAAAAACTAAAAAGGCGTACAACTTGTTGTTGTACGCCTTTTCATTGTAAAACTGTTTAAATGCTAATTGCCAAAAAATAACTCGATCGGGAGCCCTTCAATTTTTTTACTTAGCAAGTTTATTAAAATGCGCCTTTAATAAGCCTGCAAAAGCTTGTACTTTCGCGGTGCGATGCACTAAATGGTGGGTCACTAACCACACATCTGTGGGCCAATTTAATTCACTATGTAGCACAGGGACCAAATCGCTATATTGCGCTGCTACATCATGTTGTAAACCACCAATGCCTAAGCCTTTAATAATCGCGCGCGTGGCCTCGGCAGTTTCTGATACACGTAATTTGATTTGCGATGCAGGAATGTTTTCGTCTGCCCAAGCAAAATAAGGTACGCGTGCATTATATCCCGCCACTCCTGATACAAAATTATGCTGCAATAAATCACCTAGTGATTTAGGCATGCCATGCCTTGTAATGTAGCGTTTGTTAGCATATAAACCCGATGTAAGCTTTGCTAAGTGCTGAGCAATGTAGTCACCCTCATCAGGTTTAGGGCCTGCACGAAGCGCAATATGTGCTTGCCCGTGATCGAGCCGCAAGCGTTTTTGCTCCAAAATAACTTCAAGCTGCACTTGTGGGTGTAATGCCTGAAATTGCTCACATACATCACCCATAACATCAATAAACCCACTCACCGTAGTAAGTAATAAACTTCCGCGTAAAGTACTGTCGGCAGCGGCAATATCGTTATGTAGCTGTTCAAGCGAGGTATCTATAGTTTGCGCTGTCGTAAATAATTTAGCGCCAATTTCAGTTACCTTGTAACCACGAGCATGGCGATGAAACAAGCGGGTATCTAGGTTTTTTTCAAGGCTGTTAATTCGTCTTAACACAGTGCTGTGGTGCACATTAAGTGCCTCTGCTGCAGCTGTAAGTGTGCCAAGCCGCGCCACTTCAAAGGCCACTTTTACGTCTTGCCAGTCATCAAATTTAATTGCCATGCGCTCTGCCTTTAACTTGTGTGCATATATGCACATAAGTGTTGCGTTTATTTGGGTTTTCTACAAGTAAAAGTTTGCTACATTAGGTATGTAACTTAAAACATAAAAAGGCCAAACTCATGTCAGCACCAAAAATTATCGCGCTTGCGGGCAGCTTACGTAAAGAAAGCTTTAATCAAAAACTTATTAATGAAGCAGCACGTTTTGCTCTGCAAACAGGTGCTGAAGTAGAAGTTATTCAGTTAAACGAGTTAGATATTCCACTATTTAACGAAGATATTGAAGCACAAGGCACACCCGCTGATGCACAACGTTTAAAAGACAAACTTCGCTCTGCAGATGGTATTTTACTGGCAAGCCCAGAGTATAACGGCTCGATCACTGCGCCATTGAAAAACGCTATAGATTGGGCGTCACGCACTGAGCAAGGTGCAGTACCGGCGTTTCGTAATAAAGTTGTGGCCTTATTTGCTACTTCACCAGGTGGATTAGGAGGTTTACGCGGTTTAAACCACGTACGTGATATTTTAAGCGGCATTGGTTCGTTAGTGCTTGCCGACCAACTTGCTGTACCGTCTGCGTTTTCTGTTTTTGATGACAATGGCCAAATTAGCGACCCAGAAGTAGCCGATAAAGTATCTTCGCTTGCTCATCAATTAGTCAGTGTTGCAAGCAAATTAAAGTAACCTTATACGCTTTACTTTTGCTTTGTCGCCGCTATTTTTGCGGCGATAAAATCAACATGCGTTACATATAATAGACCCGCTATTTTACGTATTACATACTCTTCTTGTGGGTCTATTTCACCGTCTGCGTAGGCTAAACGCCACAGCAATTCTATTATCTCTATTCGCTCTGCCGCACTGCAATGCTCATTAATCTGCTTTGAAAACTGAAAGTAATCAATTGCACCATCTAAACTACTTGCTGCATTGGTAGTGAGTTCTTCAACTTCAGAATCAGTTAAATTAAAGTATTTTTTTAAGGTTACAGTCAGGGTGTGTTGTTCATCATGGTCAAGCTTGGTATCTGCACGCATTACTTCAATTAACAACGCTGCTACAGCCGTTTTTAAATCGTGTGGCTCTATACTTGGCGCTGGATCATCGAATGCTGTAAAAAGCTGTTTTATTTGTTTGAACATCACATTATCTCTTTTGGGTGTTAGACTTAACGTACATAAACCGAACTTGTATGAGTATTTAATGGGTATTAAGTTCGCAAATTAAAGGATACATTTTATGAAAGGGTTATATTCACCGCGCTTTATCATTAGTTGCGTACTGGTGGGCCTTTCGAATACAGGCACTGCACTGGCCGACACCGTCGAAAAAGAAAAATCATACGACTTTGATAACAAAGTTCATTATTATCAAACCAAAATTGACAACAGCAATTATAAAATAGAAATACAATCAGACGATTACAAACACTTTGCTAATCAAAGTATGTTTTTACTGCGCCATGCAGACAGGTTATGCCGTGGTAACACTTTTATGTTAAAAGTGCTTGAAGGCGTGCAAGAGTACGAACGTTTTCCTACTAAACCACGCGCTTATCAACCACCTTTAACGGTTTTATTGCAATGCGAAGAGCCTGAATAATACGCTTACTCTTCGTATCCCCATGGTGCAGCGGGTGGCGTAATTGGTTTAGTTAAATCAAAATCCACCTTAAACTCACGTCCTTGGCGAATTAGCCTATAAGTAAATACCTCAGGATAAATATACATTTGCCATGTATTACCTGCCGACTGTGCAATACCTTGTGCTACAAATAATTCTTTAGAATATTGATCAGCTGGAAACGACTGCATTTGTGCAAAACCCGCATCAAGTGTATGACCGCCATACATAGTTGAGACATCATCGCTACCATCTTCATGGCGATGATCGTGCTTTAAACTCAAACCACTACCTGTTTTAGTAATGATCCACGTACGTGATGCATCATCACCTACATGAAATGGCACTTGCAGCTCGCTATCAGTACATTTGCGTACATGCATGATTAGTTTTTTATTATCAAATGAGCTTGGGCCTTTTGCGTTATCTACGCTGACTTTGCCCTCAAACGCTTTACCACAATGCGCGGCAATATTATTAAAAAACGCATCATGTGTTGGTATAGATACCAAGGGCGCTGGGCGCGCGATAGCCGCTGATGAGGCAAGTAATAACGTTGCTACCGTTAATAATTTCATAAAGTACTCTTATAATAGTTTTTTAATACCATAGCGGTTTAAGCTAAAAATGGGAAATAGCTGCGACAAGTGGCTTTTCTGATCTATTTTTCATTAATGTTAAAAGTGAATAATGGAAGTCTTGAAAAATCACCTCACCCCATATTCGCGAATAAACACCAAAATTTGTATTATCTTGCACAGTCGTTTTTAAAGTTAAAATCGTATTGCCGCTTTTATCTTCACTTAACGCATACCCACCGTAAAGAGGTGAAAAGTATTCGCCGCCTAGTTTTACATGTTTATCGAGTGCATCATCGGGAATAGCATCAGGGTCTATCTCAAATCTATAAAGCATCTGTTTATTTGGCTGCCAATCCGTAATCACTTCTTTAAATGCAACTCCTTTTTGCCATTTACTCGTTCTAACAGCCCCAACACCCGTAGCATTCATATTTGCCTCTAAAGGTTTAGGTACACCTATTAATTGGGTAAGCGAAAATGGCAATTCTTGTGGCTCTATGGTGCTTACATTTGCAAGCTGCTGCCACACACGGTTTATAGGCGCTTCAATAACTATAGAGTTGGTGACTTCGTACGTTTTTGATAAGTGTAAATAATTTACCTCAATAGGTGAGAGCAATACAGGAAGTAAAGCTATTGAAAGTAAAGGCCGGTTAGCGTTTTTTGTCTGACGTTGTTTAATAAAGCCTGCCAGTAAACCACCCATACTTGCAAAGAGCATAAAGGCAGGCAAAGCCATTGCCACACAAATACTGCCTTCCAGCAGTGTAATAACGCTTACAAGTAAAAAAACAAAAATTGGCTGCCAAGCAATTGTCACCATTTGCCTTTTAGTTAATGTTTTTGAGCTTTTAAATTCAAAGTGAATACGAATATAGCCAATTGCAACAGGCACTAAAAACATAAAGGAAATAGACACAAGGCTACTTAAATTATAAGTATCTAATAGCTCTACAAACAGCCGCATAAATATGCCGTAAAGCGTACCGAGTAAAATACCAATTGATTTAGGGGATTGAATTTGCATTATATTTCTTATTATTTTAGTAACCATTGAACCTAGCAGATGCACTATTTCAGTTCAATTAAAATACACAGACCACTACTTAGACTAAAGGATAACAGCTCTGCTTTTATAATGTTTTATCTACTTATAACAAGTAAAAAAACACATAAGCATCTGATTTATAATCAAATAAAATTAAATTCATTTTATAAATAAAACTACCAACTCGCAGGTTTAGCGTTAAATAAAGCCATACACGACCTTTTGCCTATACATTCCTGAGTAAAAGCTGTTCTACCCTGCTCCTTTACTATTCATTTGCTTTAACAAAAGCCGTATTAATAAATAAGCAACGAGTAACAGGAGGGACTATGTCAGTAACCCCAAAGGGTAACGAGCCAGAAAAAACAAGCGCATCGCACGTAGATGATGCCAACAGCTATCAAAATAAGTATAAACCAAGTTCAGAGTTTAATACCCGTGACGAATATTTAGAGCACGAGCTGCAAATTATGCAGCCTAAGCGCTGGCGGCCTAATTTACCATTTAGAGACTACCGCTTTGAATTTGAAGACACGATTCCAGCTATGGCGGGCACCATTGGTAAAGTAGTTATGGTGGGGGCTATTGCCGCTACTTTTGCAGCGCCACTAGGTTTAAGTGATGCGTTTGTTTTAGAGAACGTACGCTATGAATTACTGATTGTTTCTATTTTTATTATTTTGTTTTCGGGCTTTATTTTACCTACCGCTAACTTAGCGGGTACTCATGGCCCACTTATTCCACTTATTCCTATTGTGGTTGCCGCTGGCGGCCATCCTATGGCGTTTGGCTTACTGATTGGTGCCTTTGGCTTTATTTTAGCCATAACCAAAGGAGGGAGCTTGCTGGCACGCTTAACGAGTAAAGGCGTGTGCGGGGGCTTACTTATATATTTAGGCTTTATTGGCACAATTTCGCAGGTTAAAAAACTGTTTGCATGGGCTGAGGCCATTGATATGGCGCACATTGCGTTTATTGTTATTTTGGCGACCATTTTATTGTATGCGTTACTTGAGCACTTTAAAAAGCGCTGGTTAGCTGTGCCGCTTAGCTGCCTTATTGGCGGTGTGGTTGCATTTGCACTCGATGCGCCGTTTGAATTTAATACCGCACCGGGCTTACCAAATATGAACCCAGCTTATTGGTGGGGCGAAAACACAGGTTGGATGCTGGGCTTACCTACGCTTGAAAGCTTTGTGGTTGTGCTGCCGTTTGCGGTATTAGCTGTGGCTATGTGGTCACCGGATTTTTTAGGGCATCAAGTATTTCAAAAAATTAGTTACCCGCAACGTACTGAAAAAGTACAAATGAACATAGACGACACCATGCTAAGCGCATCGATTAGACAAACCTTTGGCTCGCTAGCCGGTGGTGCTAACTTTACCTCATCGTGGGGGACTTACATTGTCCCTGCCGCTATTGCTAAACGCCCTATTCCGGCAGGCGCCATTTTAACAGCCGTATTTTGTATTGTTGCGGGTTTATGGGGCTACCCAATGGATTTAGCAATTTGGCAACCCGTGCTTTGCGTTGCGCTTATTGTAGGTGTATTTATTCCGCTGCTAGAGGCGGGTATGGAAATGACACGCGAAGGTAAAACAACGCAGTCGGCCGCTATTGTGGTATTTGCCTCTAGCTTGGTTAACCCTGCTTTTGGTTGGTCACTGACTATGCTGCTTGATAACTTAGGCTTAATTGGCTGTAAAGAACGCAGTGCTAACTTAACTAAAATGAGCCGCTGGGTTATCCCGCTCATTATGTTTGTAGTTTTAACTACGGTAATGGCTATTGTTGGTATGCTGCCAGGCATACCCGCGCTAATGGCAGATTTTAGACATTAATAATTAGAAAACTTAAACATAAAAAAGCGCGGCTTATATACTCAGCCGCGCTTTGTTTTCATATGTAATTAATTGCTTTTTGTTACTGCCAAGGGCGCTCAGCAGCAAGTTGTTTTTCAAACGCATCAATTTGTGGATTTAGCGTTTCGGTCACACCTATAAAATCTAAGCCACTTAATAAACGCTCTTTTACGTCTTTACGAATATCAAAACTAATTGGCGCAAACTTATCGCTTGATAGTGTTTGGTTTTCAAGATCGATTTGAATGTTTATATCGTCGTGTTGCTCACTAAGTACAAACAATTGCTCAAGCGTATCAGCCGGAAGCGCAATGGCTAGCATTTGGTTGTTGCCACAGTTATTAAAGAAAATATCGGCAAAGCTTTCCGCTAAAATTACTTCAAAACCATATTGCTTAAGCGCCCACGGTGCATGCTCACGTGATGAGCCACAACCAAAGTTGTCACGCGTTAATAATATTTGCGCACCTTGGTAGCATGGGCGGTTTAAAATAAAATCAGGATTTGGTTCGCCGTTTTCTAGGTAACGCCAATCGTAAAACAGTGCTGCATCAAAACCATCACGGCTAGTTGATGTTAAAAACTGCTTAGGAATAATTTGGTCTGTATCTACATTGTTTTTATCAAGTGGGGCCATTAAGCCACTAAAAAATACGCTCATTAGGCTTCTCCTCTTATATCAACAAAGTGACCATGTATTGCAGCGGCTGCCGCCATTGCAGGGCTTACTAAATGTGTACGTCCGCCACGACCTTGGCGACCTTCAAAGTTACGGTTAGACGTAGATGCACAGCGTTTGCCCGCCTCTAAGCGGTCGTCGTTCATTGCTAAACACATTGAACAGCCCGGCTCGCGCCACTCAAAACCTGCCGCTTTAAAAATATCGGCTAAGCCTTCGTCTTCGGCTTGCTTTTTAACAAGACCAGAGCCCGGTACAATTAATGCCTCTATGCCAGCTACTACTTGCTTGCCTTCAACAATTTTTGCCGCGGCACGTAAATCTTCAATACGGCTATTTGTACATGAGCCAATAAAGACTGTATCTACTTTCGCGCTTGATAATTTATCGCCCGCTTTTAAATCCATGTATCTAAGTGCGCTGCGAATAGCGTCGGCTTTAATTAAATCTGGCTCTTGGTCTGGATCTGGTATGCATTCATCAACACCAATTACTTGCTCTGGGCTTGTACCCCAGGTAATTTGTGGCTGAATGTCGTCAGCTTCAAGCTCAACAACTAAATCAAAGTGTGCACCTTCATCTGTTTTTAATGTTTCCCAATATTCAACTGCTGCGTCAAAGTCAGCGCCTTTTGGTGCAAACGGACGACCTTTTAAGTAATCATACGTAATTTTATCTGGTGCTATTAAACCCGCTTTAGCACCCATTTCTATGCTCATGTTACATAGCGTCATACGGGCTTCCATTGAAAGTGCTTCAATGCCTTCACCGCAAAATTCAGCAACATAACCTGTGCCACCAGCGGTACCTAACTTGCCTATAACCGCCATAATTAAATCTTTAGAAGTTACCGTTGGGCGAAGCACACCGTTAATTTGAATTTTTAACGATTTTGCCTTTTTTTGCTGTAGCGTTTGCGTTGCTAATACATGCTCAACCTCAGAGGTACCAATACCATGTGCTAATGCGCCAAACGCACCATGCGTAGAAGTATGGCTATCACCACATACAATGGTAGTGCCTGGCAGCGTAATACCTTGCTCTGGGCCCATTACATGCACAATACCTTGGTTAATTGAGTTTAAATCGTAAAGTACAATGCCAAACTCTTTACAGTTCGCATCTAGCGCCATTAACTGGTTTTTAGAGACTTCGCTTGCGGCATCAAGTGATCGGCTTTTAGTCGATACATTATGATCCATCGTTGCAAAGGTTTTTTCTGGGCAACGCACCTTACGGTTTTTTTCACGTAAGCCTGCAAAAGCCTGTGGTGATGTCACCTCGTGTACTAAATGGCGGTCAATATAAAGTAAATCAGTTTGCTCGTTTATGCTGGCAACGGTGTGTGCTTGCCAAATTTTGTCGTATAACGTTTGGGCCACTTGCTAATTCCCTACTTTGTTAAGTCGCAGCATAACGGTGCTGCGATTTATATATTAAATACGTGAAACGATGGCAGCTGCCACATCGCTTGTGCTGTATCCACCTTGTGGGTAGATATCTGGCGTGCCAACGCCTGCTTCTACGGCTTCGGCTACGGCTTTTTCAATGGTGCGTGCTGCTTCGTCTTGCCCTAATGAGTAACGTAGCATCAGTGCGGCACTTAAAATTTGTGCTATTGGGTTTGCAACGCCTTTACCTGCAATATCTGGCGCGGAGCCACCAGCAGGTTCGTACAAACCAAAGCCCGATTGATTTAAGCTTGCCGATGGTAATAAGCCCATTGAGCCTGTGATCATCGCACACTCATCTGACAAAATATCACCAAACAAGTTATCGCAAAGTAGCACGTCAAACTGGCTAGGCTGTTTAACTAACTGCATAGCTGCGTTATCTACGTATATATAATCTAGGCTGACTTCTGGGTAGTCTTTACTTACTTCGGTGACTACTTCGCGCCATAATACGCTTGATGCAAGTACGTTGGCTTTATCTACCGAGGTAACATGGTTACTACGTAATTTTGCTGCTTCAAAAGCAAAGCGGGCAATGCGTTCGATTTCTTTACGCGAGTAGTTTTGCGTATCAAAGGCAAACTCCTCTTCGCCTTCGCCACCTCGCCCTTTTTCACCAAAGTAAATGCCGCCGGTAAGCTCGCGTACACATAAAATATCAAAGCCTTTTTCGCTAATATCGGCACGTAATGGCGATGCTGCGCTAAGCGCCGGTAAAAGCTGTGCTGGGCGTAAGTTACAAAACAAACCAAAGTGCTTACGAAGCGGTAAAAGCGATGCACGCTCAGGCTGCTCATTTGGTGGAAGGTTTTCCCACTTAGGGCCACCTACTGAGCCAAATAAAATAGCATCAGCGTTTTCGCATGCGCTCAGTGTTTTTGGTGGTAATGCTTCACCAAATTCATCAATGGCTGCACCACCAATAGCATGATGCTCGCGGTTTAGAGTAAAACCAAACTTATTGCTCACAGCATCAAGTACTTGCTCTGCTGCTGCCATTACTTCTGGGCCAATACCGTCGCCTGCTAATACGGCAACGCTGTAGTTTGTTTTACTCATCCTGCTTTCCTTTGTTGTTTTAAATCAGACACTTTTTGTGCACGATAAATTAAGTTGTAAACACGGATCATGGCGCGTACCGACGCTTCTACCACATCCGCAGCAATACCCGCACCGTGATAAGGGCGACCATCGTATTTAGCAATAATGTTTACTTGGCCTAGCGAGCTTGCGCCTTGGCCTGTCGCTTCTAAGTTGTATTCAATCATTTCAACGCTCATACCGGTTAAGCGCTCAATAGCTGCAAACGACGCCTCTACTGGGCCATTACCTGTTGCGGCTTCTTGTTTAACTTCGCCATCAATCACCATACCAATAGTAGAGCTGGCTACCGATTGCGAGTTAGACGCTGAGTTAACAAACTCTAACTGGTATTTTTCATCTTTGTCGTTAATTTGATTTAGGTAAATCATGGCTTCAAGGTCGTAGTCGTACACCGTGCCTTTTTGATCAGCTAACGCTAAAAAGCTTTCGTATAGGCTGTCCATATCGTAGTCCGCTTTTTGATACCCTAACTCTTCTAAGCGATGCTCAATAACATGACGGCCCGAACGCGAAGTCATATTTAATTGGTTGTTTGGTACGCCTACGCTTTCTGGCGACATTATTTCGTACGTATTTTGTGCTTTTAATACGCCATCTTGGTGAATGCCCGAGCTATGTGCAAAGGCGTTTTCGCCCACAATGGCTTTATTTGGCTGCACTGGCATATTACAAATTTTTGCCACTTGGCGAGATGCGCGATAAATTTCTTCGCTTTTAATATCGGTGTGAACTTTTAAGTGGTCTTTGCGCATTTTCATGATCATCGCCACTTCTTCAAGCGAGCAGTTACCCGCACGCTCACCAATACCATTTATTGTACATTCAATTTGGCGAGCACCGGCTTGTACCGCAGCGACCGAGTTAGCAACAGCTAAACCTAAATCATTATGACAATGCACGCTTAAACGCGCTTTATCTATGTTCGGCACATTATTCATTAAATGGCGGATCATTGCGGCGTATTCATCTGGCGTTACAAAGCCAACGGTGTCGGGTAAATTAATAGTAGAGGCACCTGCGTTAATGGCCTGCTCAACAATTTTACATAAATCCCAGTGCGGCGTGCGCCCTGCATCTTCACACGAAAACTCCACATCGTCTGTGTAGTTGCGCGCTAATTTAATTGATTTAACCGCCATGGCCGTAGCGTCATCTAGGCTCATACGTAATTTATGTTCAAGGTGCAAAGGGCTTGTGGCAATAAAAGTATGAATACGGCTTTGCTGTGCTGTGCGAAGTGCCTCACCACAGGCTTCAATATCTTTTGCTACTGAACGTGCTAACCCACAAATAATTGGACCTTTTACTTCAGTTGCAATTCGTTGCACCGAGCGAAAGTCAGCAGGGCTGGATACCGGAAAACCCACTTCCATCACATCAACATTCAAACGGCTAATAGTATGCGCTAACTGAATTTTATCATCTTCAGTAAGGCTTGCCTTAAGTGCCTGCTCGCCATCACGTAAAGTGGTATCAAAAATCCATACTTTATCTTTGTCTTGCATAACTGCCCCTCATTCCTATGTTACCCAAATTTCAATTTATCCCAGCCGCGAGATAAAAAAAACCCCGCAATTGCGGGGTTTTTAATGTTCAACTCAATGCAAACACACTAATCCCCGCTTACTTGCCATAGCAGTAAGAGGTTAAGTTTTAGTGTAATTAAACGAATATTTTGCATCTTGTTTCTTGTGTGTGTGTTCAGTGAGGCCTATTTTTAACATTACAGAGAGATCGAAGCAAGCATAAAAATTTCACAAAACAACTTCGCACCATACAATTTTAGATTTTATTATTCAAAAAAATACTGAAAAAGGGATTTTAAAATCAAAAAAAAGCTAAGTCACGCTTAAATTTATAATCTCAACAAGCTGCTCTGCTTATATTAACTTTTTACTATTTTTTAGGCTAAGTTACTTAATTTGTTTCTCTTACATAATGGGTTGCACCACGCGTTATGTAACGCAGCTGCCAAATAACACGCTCAACAAGTTCGTCAAGTTGTTGGCCTTCTATATCTAGCGCCTCTGCGCCGGCATTAAACACCAGTGTTACCATGGCTTCTGATTGAATGTAGGCGTGCATGGCGTCGCACTTGGTTTCGCTTTCTAAATAGTGGGCAAGCTCTAAAATAAAGTGTTTGATTTCGCGTGCGACTGCGGCTCTAAATGCCTTAGATGTGCCAGAGCGCTCACGCAGTAATAACCTAAATTGGTTGCTTGAGCTGTCTATAAATTCCATAAACGTAACAACCGAGGTGTTGATTACACTGCCACCGTCGTTTGCTATGCGTCTTCGGGCTTGGCGCATTAGCTGGCGAAGGGTTAAACCGGCTTCGTCTACCATGGTTAAACCTAGCTCGTTCATGTCTTTAAAATGGCGATAAAACGAGGTGGGCGCAATGCCGGCTTCGCGGGCTACTTCGCGTAAACTTAAATTCGAAAAGCTGTGTTCTGCACTTAGCTGATTAAATGCCGCCTGAATTAAGGCTTGTCGTGTTTTTTGTTTCTGTTGCGCTCTAACACCCGACATCAACAACTCCCTGAATAATTTTATATTAATATTTAGTGATAATAGCTCAATTCCCCAGTCTAATACTTGACGGCGAGAGTTTGAAATACTATTTTAGCTTACAGTTGTACGCTGAGATTGAGAATGATGAATAAACCACCGATTATTTGGACAAACGTCCTATTTTTTAGCCTTACCTTTTTAGCGGCTATCACACTTGTTCCTTGGTATGGCATTAGCTACGGATTTACCAGCGCACATTGGATTGCTTTTGTAGCCTGTATGTTTTTTGCGGGCCTATCTATCACAGCCGGTTACCACCGTTTATGGGCACATAAAACGTATAATGCTCATCCTGCTGTTGAATTTATTTTTGCCCTTGGCGGTGCGTTTGCGTTGCAAAACAGCGCTCTGCACTGGAGTAGCGATCACCGTATACACCATGGCCAAGTTGACGACCCAATAAAAGACCCTTACGCCGCAACCAATGGCTTTTGGTACAGCCACATTGGCTGGATGTTACGTGACTACCAAGGCGATAGCTACGGTGATTACAGTAATTGTCGTGATTTACAGCGTAATAAAATCGTTATGTGGCAACACAAGCACTACCTAAAACTAGTTATTGCGATGAATGTTGGCCTACCATTGGTACTTGGTTTATTGGTGGGCGACGTGTGGGGTATGCTTATTTTAGCGGGTTTACTGCGTTTAGTATTAAGCCAACACTTTACCTTTTTTATTAACTCGGTGGCTCACATATGGGGTTCGCGCCCATACACTGAAAAAAATACCGCGCGCGATAATGGCTTTTTAGCGTTATTTACTTATGGCGAGGGTTACCATAACTTTCATCATATTTTTGCAAGTGATTACCGTAATGGGATTAAGTGGTTTCATTATGACCCCACTAAATGGATGATTCGCTCTTTAGCTGCTGTTGGTTTAGCCAGTAAATTAAAGCGTACCCCTGTTGAGCGCATAGAAAAAGCTAAAGCCGATACGCTTATGAGCAAAACGCAAACACGCCTTGCAAAATTGCCTTTAGCGCAAGATAGGCTTACATTATTACAACAAGAATACGATTTATTGCTGAAAAAACTGCAGACTTATTGTTCACTTCAAAAACAAGTTTTAGAAGTTAAAAAAAATAATATGGCAAAGCAGTGTGAACGTTCAGCTTTAATGGCACAATATCACGAGCTGGAAGCCGCCTGGGAAAATCAAAAACAGGCATGGCTAGCACTTAATGCGAGGTTATTAAAAGCCTCTTTTAATTAATTTAGGAGTGGCTGTGGCCAAACAACCAGAACAGAAAAAAGCACCCGTAAGTTTCCAATATGACGCAATAATTATTGGTACGGGCCCTGGCGGTGAAGGCACCGCCATGAACCTTTCGAAAAACAACAAAAAAGTAGCGGTTATAGAGCGCCAAGAAACAGTCGGCGGCGGTTGTGTACATTGGGGAACAATCCCTTCTAAGGCATTGCGTCACTCGGTTAGCCGCTACATTGAATACAAAGCCAACCCGTTGTTTAATATTGGTGAACGCCCGAGTCGTTTAACATTTCCTGATATTTTACGTCACGCAAGTTCGGTTATTTCTAAGCAGTCTAATTTACGTAGCAGCTTTTACGATCGTAATCGTATTCATATGTTTCAAGGTGATGCGAGCTTTGTTGATAAACACACGGTTGAAGTAAAACGTCTTGACGGTTCAACCGAGCGTATTACTGCAAAAACAATTGTTATTGCTACGGGCTCTCGCCCTTACCGCCCACCTGAAGTTGATTTTAGCCATTCTCGTATTTACGAGAGCGATACTATTTTAGGCCTTGAGCACGACCCTCAGCGCGTACTTATATACGGCGCAGGGGTTATTGGCTGTGAGTATGCTTCTATTTTTAAAGGTTTAGGCGCTAAAGTTGATTTAGTGAATACTCGCGACCGTTTACTTGCCTTTATGGATGCTGAAATATCTGATGCACTTAGCTACCACTTTTGGAATAGCGGCATTGTTATTCGTCATAACGAAGAGTTTGACCGTGTAGAAACGCGCGACGATTGCGTTGTTATGCATTTAAAATCGGGCAAGCGTGTGAAAGCTGACTGTATTTTATTTGCGAATGGCCGCACAGGTAACACTGACACACTAAACCTTGAAGCCATTGGCTTAAAAGCCGACGGCCGTGGGCAAATAAAAGTAAACGAAACCTACCAAACTGAGGTTGAAAACGTTTATGCGGTAGGCGATGTAATTGGCTACCCAAGCCTAGCTAGTGCTGCGTTTGACCAAGGCCGTATTGCAGCTGATGCAATAGCCTGTGGTAACTGTGATGATAAGTTAATTATTGATATCCCAGCGGGTATTTATACCATTCCAGAAATGAGCTCAGTGGGGAAAACAGAGCAAGAACTAACCGCTGCTAAAGTACCTTACGAAGTAGGCCGTGCTCAGTTTAAACACCTTGCACGCGCGCAGATTGCAGGTACTGAAGTAGGTAGTTTGAAAATATTGTTCCACACCGAAACCAAAGAAGTACTTGGGGTACATTGCTTTGGCGAACGTGCCTCTGAAATTGTTCACATTGGCCAAGCCATTATGGAGCAAAAAAATGGTGGCAATAATATCGACTACTTCGTTAATACCACATTTAACTACCCAACCATGGCAGAAGCCTATCGGGTTGCAGCATTAAATGGTTTAAATCGCTTGTTTAAGTAAGCACTTTAAAGCGTATAAACAAAAAGCCCGCTGTTAAGCGGGCTTTTTAGTATTAATGCATAAAACACATTAATTATTTGTGGTACTGGCCGCTAAGCTCGTGCACGGCATTAATAAATACACCGGCATTTTCTGGGTCAACATCCGGCGTGATGCCGTGACCTAAGTTAAACACATGGCCATTGCCTGTACCAAAGTCTTCTAAAATAGTGCCTACTTCTTGGCGTATACGATCTGGCGTACCATGTAGCATTGACGGGTCCATGTTACCTTGCAAGGCCACTTTATCGCCTACGCGGCGTTTAGCATCGCCAATATTAATGGTCCAATCTAGGCCTACTGCATCACAACCTGTGGCTGCAATGGCTTCTATCCACTGGCCACCATTTTTAGTAAATAACGTTACAGGCACTTTGCGACCATCGTACTCACGAATCAGGCCATCAACAATTTTGTGCATGTATTGCAGTGAAAACTCGTTGTAGTCGCGCGGGCTTAATACACCGCCCCACGAATCAAATACCATTAACGACTGCGCGCCGGCTTTTACTTGTGCGTTTAAGTAGTCGATTACTGAATCAGCAAGTTTATCTAGTAATAAATGAAGTGTTTGCGGCTCTGCAAACGCCATTTTTTTAATTTTACCAAATACTTTGCTGCTACCGCCTTCAACCATGTATGTAGCAAGTGTCCATGGTGAACCAGAAAAGCCAATAAGTGGTACTTCGCCTTTAAGTTCACGGCGGATAGTACTTACTGCATTCATTACATAACCAAGCTCGTCAGTTGGATCGAGCTTAGGTATTTTTTTAACATCTGCAAGCGACGATATAGGACGTTCAAACTTAGGGCCTTCACCTGTTTCGAAGTACAAACCTAAACCCATTGCATCAGGAATCGTTAAAATATCGCTGAACAAAATGGCCGCGTCTAATGGGTAACGACGCAGTGGCTGAAGTGTTACCTCACAAGCAAGCTCAGCATTACGGCACAGGCTCATAAAATCGCCCGCTTGCGCACGTGTAGCACGGTACTCTGGTAAATAACGTCCAGCTTGACGCATCATCCATACAGGCGTTACATCAACGGGTTGTTTTGCAAGTGCACGTAAATAACGGTCGTTTTTTAATTCGCTCATGGCGTAAATGATCCTAATGCTTATAGAAATTGTGCAAGATTGTACCACCATATTCATCGCCTCTCTATTTCTTAAAGACGAAAACGCCCTTACATAGAAGCAGATCAATAATATTGACGGTTTTAATCCGTTTTGATTATAAATTAGGCAAAAAATACTAACATTTAAAACTTTTTGTTAATATGTTTGCAACATAACAAAAACCTTGGTATTGTCTTTCCCGCGTTAACAAAAACAATAATAAATTATTAAAACAATAAAAATAAAAAGTTTTAAATAATAACAATAAAAATCATTTAATAAAAATAAGAAAGCTTGTTATAACAAGCCACTTGAAGAAATTAGACCACCTTAACCGGTGGTTTTTTCTTGTCTGCAATAAAATATTTAGCCTTTCAATAAATAATTCTTCTGCACTTTTACAACATCTGCATTACTTGTTGATATACACGCAAATTAAATATATCTTGATGTACATAAAAACGAATGTAACTAAAAACCAACCCAGCTTAGGAGAACAGTTATGCTGACGCGTGTAGAAAAAGCTCAACAGAAATGGGGTGGTAGCCATACAGTAATCGATAACTGGCTTAATGAACGCCAAGAACTTATTGTACTGTATTGCAAGATTGCAGGGTTTGCGCCTTATGATAAAAAAGATCACGCGCTACCAGAGCCTGAACAAATACAGTCTTTTTGCCAACTGCTTATGGATTACCTCTCTGCAGGGCATTTTGAAGTGTACGATGATATTGCTAAAGCCTGTGAAAAAAAGGGCTTAGAGAGCCAAAAGCTTGCAAACTCAATTTATCCGCGTATTTCAGGCACCACCGATGTCGCACTTGATTTCAATGACAAGTACGCTGAAGTAAATAAAGAAGACTTATTAGAAGGGTTTGATAACGACCTTTCAGTTATTGGTGAGTCATTAGAGCTTCGTTTTGAGCTTGAAGATGAACTGATTGATAACCTGTTTTCTAATCATACTGATTAAATTAAGATTTAATTAAGTTACACGAATTAAAAAAGGGACCCTAAGGTCCCTTTTTACGTTTTAAGCTTGGCTTATTCTGCAGGTGCTTCTGCATTTTGAATTTCTAGTAATTCAACTTCAAAAACAAGTGTTGAATTAGCTGGAATTTTACCAAGGTCACGATCGCCGTAAGCAAGCTCTGAAGGAATAGTAAACTTGTACTTAGACCCTACAGGCATAAGTTGTAAACCTTCCGTCCAACCAGCAATTACGCGATTAAGTGGGAATGTAGTTGGTTCGTTACGTGCGTATGAGCTATCAAACTCAGTGCCGTCTAATAAAGTACCTTTGTAATGTACTTTAACAACGTCTGTTGCTGCTGGCTTTTCGCCTTCGCCTTCGCTTAATACTTCGTATTGTAGACCAGACTCAGTTACTGTTACGCCTTCTTTTTTAGCGTTATCAGCTAGGTATTGAACACCTGCCGCTTTGCTTTTTTCAGACTCAACTTTCGCTTTTTCTTCTTGCTTAGTGCGTACTGAGGTATCTAAAGCGGTTAACACTTCACGAATTTTTTCTTCGTCAATTTTTGCATTGCCAGCAAGTGCATCTTCAAAACCACGAATTAATAGCGCTTGGTCTAGCTCAATGCCAATTTCAGATTTGTCTGCTAGGTCTTTATTTAAAAAGTTACCTACAGAAGCACCAATACCGTATGCTTGTTGTTGCTCTACAGTGTCTAATGTTACTTCAGCTTGCTCTTTTTTTGCTTCTTGATTACAAGCTGTAAGCGCTAAAACCGACGCTGCAATCAATGACAATCTAATCGTCTTTTTCATTTTAAATCTCCGACATACTTTGCAGTTGTCATTTATTGTAATATTACTAGTTAAAGATTAACGCCCTACATGGTAGGCTGTTTGTTTAATAACTAAAGTCTGTATTGTTAGCTAAACTTAGAAATATATATCCAGTGATTAGACAAACAACCTAGGCATTTAACGCACCTAGTCTAACCTCTCAGTCACTAAGAGTTAAGAGGAAATACCTGTAAGATGTCGATATTTCGTACTTTTTTAATCGTTTTTAGCTGTTTTTTAGCCATTGCCTGTACCGATAAAAAAAATCAATCGGTAGAAAGCTTTGAGCATACCGCACAAGGTGCATTTTCGTCAGCTCTCTCTCACGATGGAAAGTACAGTTTAATCTCTTCTATCAACCATGGGGTCGCGCTGTGGGATAATCAACAGCACGTTTTAAAATACCAATGGTTTCAGCAGCAATCTCAAGACAACTTAGTTTACAGCCTTGCCATTGCCTTTGATAACAGCGTGGCGGTTACCGCAGAAAAAACAACTTTCGCAGTGTGGGATATCAGCACTGGCGAAAACAAAGGCTATTACAAAATACAAAAAGCCACGATTCGAGATATTGCCATTAGTAACCAAGGTCGTAGTGTATTATATGGCCGCAGCGATGGCGTGGTTGTATTTTTAAACCTTGAAACCGGACGTCGCATTGAGTTTTTAGGCCATCAAGATAAAGTTAACACCGTTGATTTGGCGCCTAATGGGCGCTACGCCTTAAGCGGATCTAACGACTATGTTGCCTATTTTTGGGATACCAATACAGGCCAAGTTATTCATCGCTTTAGCCACCCAACTCGTGTTACTCAAGTAACCCTTGATCCACAAGGTCGCTTTGCATTTACCGCCGACAGTATGGCACAAGCACATGTATGGAAACTGACTACAGGTGATCTTGTGAGTAAACTGGCGTATATTGCGCGTCAGAAAATTTTTACCGCCGTGCGCTTTAACGAGCAAGGCACATTGCTGGCAACGGGTTCGCCAAATAAGCGAGTTGATTTATGGCAAATATCAAGCGGTGAAAAAATTCAAACGTGGCAAGTTACGCCGCGAGAAGGCAGTAAACCAAAATCGGCCGTTGTGCTTGATGTGGCATTTATAGATAACGATAAGTCGTTGTTAACCGAAAGCTCCAGCGGTATCGCAGAGCGATTTATTATACGAGACACTAATGAACACAATTGAACACCGCGTAATGGAACTTGAAGCCAAAGTGGCTTTTCAAGATGAAACGATTGAAATCTTAAACGATGAGATCAAAGTGCACCAGCAAATGCTAGCTAAAATGAAACGCCAAACAGAACTGCTGGCAGAAAAAATTAAAGAAGCGCAAACCTCGCCTTCTATGATGTCTAATATGCCAGAGCCACCGCCTCCGCATTACTAAAAGGTGTGTACTTAGGCAATAAAAACCGGGTTAGTCGCCCGGTTTAAAAACACCAATTACTTGCTCAAATTGGCGAGTAGATGCCTGAACAGCGTTCTCTGGTTGTGACATTTTATGCCCACACTCAACACACTCTACTTTTTCAACATCATGTTCTCTGTAAAGCATCATTGTATCCATGGCTTTGCAGTCAGGGCACGATGCACCAGCAATAAATCGCTTCTTTTGTCTCACAACATTTTTCCTGTGGTTTGAACTACAACTATTTTATCGTATAACATCACTTGTTGATACGCTTGATAAGCGCATTAAGTTCTATGGTATGATAGCGCCAACTTAACAAGGGTACAGTAAAGTAACGCATTCATGATCCAAATATCAGAAATAGAACTCCTTCGTGGCGGAACAGCCTTATTAAAAAATGCATCAGCTACGTTATTTCCAGAGCACAAAGTAGGCCTTGTGGGCGCCAATGGCTGTGGAAAATCAACCTTATTTGGTTTACTAAAATCTGAATTGCAACTTGATGCTGGTAATTGCAGTATTCCTAAAGATTGGTCTATTGCTTCGGTTAAACAAGAAACCCCTGCCCTCGAAATAAGCGCCATTGATTATGTATTGCAAGGACACCCTGAATACTACGCGCTGCGTATTGCGCTGAGAGAAGCAGAACAAAATAACGATGGCGATACTCAAGCCAAAGTGCATATTCAGCTAGAAAACATGAAAGGCTACAGCATTGAATCGCAAGCTGGCGAGCTGTTGCATGGGTTAGGATTTGCTAATAACCAAATAGAAAACCCTGTTAGTGCGTTTTCGGGGGGGTGGCGCATGCGTTTAAACCTTGCCCAAGCACTTATTCGAAACGCTGATTTACTATTGCTCGATGAGCCGACAAACCACCTTGATTTAGATGCCGTATATTGGCTTGAGCGCTTTTTGCGTGCCTACACAGGCACATTGGTACTTATATCGCACGACCGTGAGTTTTTAGATGCCGTGGTTGATCAAATTTGGCACATAGATAAACAACTTATCAATGTATACAAAGGTAACTACTCGCAGTTCGAACGCCAAAAAGCAGAGCGTTTATTACAACAGCAAGCCATGTTCGAAAAACAGCAAGAGCAAATTGCCCACCTAGAACAGTTTATTACTCGCTTTAAAGCAAAAGCCAGTAAAGCTAAACAGGCGCAAAGCCGTGTTAAAGCTCTTGAACGTATGGAAAAGCTTGCCCCTGCACATGCTGACTCACCATTTAATTTTGAGTTTGCAGAGCCATTAGCGCTACCAAACCCACTCATGACGCTCGACAAAGCTCAAGCCGGGTATGGCGACGTAACTATTTTAAATAGTATTAAGCTGAACTTAGTACCTGGCAGCCGTATTGCACTGCTTGGTAGAAATGGCGCAGGTAAATCCACATTAATTAAATTACTTGCCGGCGACTTAAAACCACAAGCAGGAGATGTATTTCAGCACCAAGGCCTTAATATTGGCTACTTTGCACAGCACCAGCTTGAATCCCTTGACTTAAAAGCCAGCGCAATTACACATTTACAACGTTTAAATCCTAAGGCTAGCGAACAATCGCTACGTGACTTTTTAGGCGGTTTTGCCTTTATTGGCGATAAAGCGCTTGAGCCTGTAGCACCGTTTTCAGGTGGAGAAAAAGCCCGTTTAGTGCTGGCTATGTTGGTATATCAAAAACCAAATTTACTGCTACTCGATGAGCCTACCAACCACCTTGACTTAGAAATGCGCCATGCTCTTGTTATGGCTCTACAAGGATTTGAAGGCGCTATGGTTACCGTGTCGCATGACCGCCACATGCTGAAAAACACCGCCGATGAGTTTTACCTTGTAGACAGCGGCGAAGTAACTCAATTTGGCTACGAACTTGACGATTATTACCAATGGCTTCTTAATGCGAATAAAGCGGCTACTAAATCGGAGCAAGCCGAAGAGCCAAAAGCAAACTCAGGGGTTAATAGAAAAGAGCAAAAGCGCCTAGAGGCTGAATTTAGAAAAGCCATTCAACCGCTTAAAAAGCAAATTGAGAAACTTGAAAAGCAGCTCGACAAACACGCCGCAGAGCTCAGCGAAGTGGAAGTTGCACTTGGCGATAACGAGCTCTACAACGATGACAACAAAGCCCGGTTAAAAGAGTTAATTGCTAAGCAAGCCACGCTTACGCCTAAACTTAACGATATTGAAGAAGAGTTACTTATGGCGCTTGAAGAAATGGAAGAAAAAGAACAAGCCTTTGCCGATGAACTTGCTTAACTGCGATGACTTTTGGCAATTTGCATGTGACCTTTATAGCAAAGGTGACATGCAAACGCGTCTGTTGGATTATCAAAACCAGCAAGGTAAAAATGTAAACCTGTGTTTGTTACTGTATTACCTAGACTCTCTCAAGCTAGCAGTTAGTCAAACTCAGCTAAACAAGCTTGAACAATCAATTTGTGAATTTGACCAGCAGGTATTGAAGCCCCTTCGTGCTACACGCGCCTATCTAAAAGCAAATCAAACCGAGATTGCAGATTACGCTGTAATTCGTAAAGAGCTGCTCAGTACTGAGCTCAAGCTCGAGAAACAACAACAACAGATGTTAGTAGAAAAAGTGAATACTTTAACATTAGAGCCTGATTCGAGGACCACTAATGTAATGCTATATGTTGGAGAGCTTTAAGCATTCGTTTTTTGCTGCAACTGCAACCCTGTTAGGGTTGCTAAAGTAATAACTAACAATGAAACAGGCAACTCTATAATGGAAGTTTCACTAAAAAAGTAAAACTCTTGCAATATCAATGAGACAGTTACTGTACCAAGCAAAGAGCCTAAAAAGTAAACATAAAATGTATATCGCCAAGCATAATTATCACTGCGATATGCCATTACACCGTATAGTAAAAAAGATAAAACACTAGAAGGCATGATTGCAATAAGAATGTAATCGCCAAGCCTCGATGATGCATAGCGCTCAAAACCAACAACAGTATTAAGTAATGTCGATAAGGCAATTTGCAGCAGCATAATCACTAAAGTGTATTTAACTATCCGTGTAATGTTCAATGCCTACCACCATTATTACTAGGTATAAAAATAAAGCTATAAAGGAAAATTATAAGCCCAAGCAGATGTTATTGCTACTAAGCTTGTAGGAACCAGCTTTAGCTGCGAATAAATTTTGCATTCCCCTCATTTACTTCTCATTCTCTCTTTGTGCAAAAAACTATTTAAATAACTGACTCACAATGAGGCATAGAGGCGCTTCGCTTTAAGAGAAAAACAAAGCCGTGATTTAGCTCAGCAAACTTACAATAAAAATTATCGCCATAAATGACGACCTACAGTAATTCATTACCTTGAAACTGCTTTTTATCATTAATTCTCGTTGGGTTTCGCTATGCTCTAGCCAACCTATTTGATCCAAATCAACTTCTTTACGACTCTTTTAATAATCAGGAAAATAGCTTGATCTGGATCAGTTCAGAGCTGCAAAAATAGACCTATGATTACCCCATAGACATCAGGAGGCAATTATGGACGTATTCTTTAGAGATTTTTTTAGCGACCCAGTGTTATTTTTATCATTTGGCTTTTTAGGCGTCGTTATTAGTTTATGCCTATTTTTTGTGTATTTTTTCATGAAAAAAGTACACGACGCTGATCTGAAAGAACAACATTAAAAAATTAAGCACGACGCACAAAGCGCCTAATTAGTTATTAATTAGGCGCTTTTTATTCTTTTTGATACACTAACGCTTCGTTTTTGCAAAGTGTGTAGTATAAACATGACTCATAAGTTTAAACCCGCATGGTGGATGACCAATCGTCACGTTCAAACCATAATGCCGCGTTTTTTCCGCCCTTTTCATAATACTCGCTACGAATTAGAACAGCTTGATACACCCGACGGTGATTTTATTGAGCTTGCATGGTCACTTCCGCATAACGAAAACGCTCCACTTGCCATTGTATTGCATGGCCTTGAAGGCAATATTAATAGCTTCTATGCCAAAGGCATGATGAAAGCGCTAAAAAAGCAAGGGTATGCCGTTGTACTCATGCACTTTAGAAACTGCTCAACAGAGGTAAACCGTCTTCCCCGTGCGTACCACAGTGGTGACACAGACGACTTAGCCTTTTTTATTAATCACTTAAAACTACAATTTCCAAACAGGCCTTTATTTGCGGTTGGCTTTTCGTTAGGTGGTAATGTTTTAGCAAAATATTTAGGTGAGCAAGCCCAGCGATGCCCATTAAATGCAGCAGCCGTTATATCAGCACCGTATGATTTATCATCATCAAGTGATGTAATACGCAAAAGCTTGGGTAAAATTTATCAAAAGTATTTGCTCGATCGTATGAAAAAATCGATGCAGCGCAAGTTGCCTCAAATTAAGCAGCAAATACCCATTACAACTGATGAATTAATGGACATTAATGATTTATTAGAATTTGATAATCATATAACAGCCCCTTTGCATGGCTTTGAGAATGCACATGATTATTATCGTCAAGCCAGTGCTATGCCCTACTTAAAACATATTGCTGTACCTACCTTAATCATTCATGCGAAAGACGACCCAATGCTGTCGATTAAAGCAGTGCCTAGCAAGCAAGATGTGAGTGAAGATGTTACCCTGTGCGTCTCTGAAAAAGGTGGGCACGTTGGATTTATTAGCGGAAGTAATCCGTTTAAACCCATTTTTTGGTTAGAAAAAGCCGTACCCAGCTATTTTGGCCAACACATAATAAACAAAACGAGTAACAAGCAGTAATGATTATCCCTTTTGAACAACTTGATAAAGACACACTATACAATTTAATAGAAAGCTATGTACTGCGTGAAGGCACTGATTATGGCGAGCAAGAGTTCAGTATTGGAAGTAAAGTTGCGCAGGTAAATCAACAATTAAAAAGCGGCGAAGCCATGGTGTTTTTTTCAGAGCTGCACGAATCGGTCACTATCATCTCAAAGAGTGAATTTAAAGCACTGCAAAGTGAAGAGCACCAACAAGCGTCGTATGATTAGAGTGTAATACTTGTAACTTTTTAGCTGAGCGTACACAATGGCTTTTTACCCAAAGAGCCAAAACATGATAAAACTCAGCACTCTAGTGGTAGCCGTATCACTAGCTTTAACAAACCAAGCCTTTGCAGAGCAACCTGTTAGCGCGTCAGACAAAGCGGTTAAACTTGCCAAAGACACTATTTTAATCGACACTCACATTGATGTACCTTACCGTATTCACGATACGTGGGCTGATGTAACTAAAGCGACTCAGGATGGCGATTTTGATTACCCTCGCGCAGTAAAAGGTGGCTTAAACGCGCCATTTATGTCGATATATATTCCTGCCCATTTAGAGTTTGAAGGTAAAGGCAAAAGCTATCAGTTAGCTAATCAGTTAATTGATGGAATGGAAGCGATTGCACAACGTGCGCCCGCTAAATTTGCAATGGCAAGCTCTACAAACGACATAGAGCAACAATTTAAAGATGGCAAATTGTCTATTGCTATGGGAATGGAAAACGGCTCCCCTATTGAAGGTGACTTAAAAAACCTTCAGCACTTTTTTGACCGTGGCGTACGTTACATCACTCTTGCACACTCACAAAGTAATCATATTTCTGACTCATCTTACGATATTCGCCGTAAATGGAAAGGCTTAAGCCCCTTTGGTAAAGAGCTGGTCACTGCAATGAATAATATGGGTATGTTAATAGATGTGTCGCATATCTCAGATGATGCGTTTTATCAGGTAATGGAATTGTCTAAAACTCCTGTTATTGCCTCACATTCATCGCTTCGTAAATACACTCCGGGTTTTGAGCGTAATATGAATGACGATATGCTATTAGCCCTTAAAAAGAACGGTGGTGTGATTCAAATTAACTTTGGTTCAAGCTTTGTTACAGCAAAAGCAGGTGCATGGGGTAAGCAACTAAAAAGTACAAAAGAGTCTGCTAAAGAACAAGGCACTAAGTTAAGTAATGATTTTGATGCGGCTTATCGCGCTAAAAATCCGTACCCTTTTGCCAGCCTTGAACAAGTGCTTGATCATATTGATCACGTTGTAGAGTTGATTGGCATTGATTATGTTGGCATTGGCTCTGATTACGACGGTGTTGGCGATTCGTTACCGATTGGCTTGAAGGATGTATCTAGTTATCCAAATTTAGTACAAGGCCTTATGGATAGAGGCTACAGCGATGGCGACATAAAAAAAATACTAAGTGGCAATACACTAAGAGTATGGAAGCAAGCTGAAGCATATGCCAAAAAACACTAAGCTGTAAAATTTGTCAGTTATCAAAAAGTTTAATTAATAGCACGGCTTAAAGTCGTGCTTTTTTATGTGTTAAGTATAATTTAACACCAAGCTACTAATAGCTGAAAACGAAACACTTTTCTTTAGGCATTAAAAAACCCGAGGCTAAGCTCGAGTTTTTTAGTATTAATTTAGTTAAACATTAACTATCACTCATTGAACGTTGCTACAAAGCACCTACGCCTGAGGTAAGAGCGTCACCTTCACGTGAGGCAAATTGCAGGCATTAAAAAAGGCCACCTAAGTGACCTTTTTCTAACAATTAACTAAAACGTTAATTATTACTCTACGATAGTTGCTACAACACCAGCACCTACAGTACGGCCACCTTCACGGATAGCAAAAC
>NZ_JALNTI010000012.1:0-107779 GCF_023161925.1 Pseudoalteromonas sp. 2CM32C
TGCCGACTTAGCTCAGCTGGTAGAGCAACTGACTTGTAATCAGTAGGTCAACCGTTCGACTCGGTTAGTCGGCACCATTTATCAACTTACTTCAATTATCAAAACACTAAATCAGTAGTCTGTACAAGTTACCCGTTCGACCCGGTTAGTCGGCACCATTTATCAACTTATTTCTATTATCAAAACACTGAATCAGTAGTCTGTATAAGTTACCCATTCGATTTGGTTAGGCTGCACTACCTCGTTTACAGCACTTTATTTTTTCCTGATAAATTAATTTTAATCTACATAAATAATGTTGTGATCTGATAGTGTTTATATTTACAAAGTTGCTGATCATTTAACTATACCTGCCGTATAACTCACTTATTAGTTCACTCATCGCTAGCTATGTAATGTTATGTAAAGTAAGTTGAGCAAAATTAGCCAAGGTGCTTGAATTACATTCATAAATAGCAGTAATTCAGGTTAAATTATGATTTGGCAATACAAGCCAACGTTATTGGCACTTAGTGTGATTCTGCTCAGTGGCTGTGCGAGTAATATAAATCCACAGGAGCGCCAACAAGCACCCAGTAATGTTCCTAAGCAGTGGCAACAACAAGCAGCAAGTTCAGTTTTGCAAGTGGATGATGAATGGTTAACGCAACTAAACACGCCATTGCTGAAAAAATATGTTAACCAAGCACTTAAAAACAATCAGCAACTATTACAAACCAGCTACGATGTTGCCATTACTAAGCAGCAACTTATTGCGTCGGGGGCAGACCTTTGGCCTAGCTTAGATTTATCTACGCGTATTAGCCGAAGTAAAGATAATCGGCCTGTTAGTTATAATAATGCTAGCTCCGTAAGCTTAAACTTAAATTATGAAGTTGACTTATGGGGCAAACTGTCAGATTCAAGACGTGAAGCTAACCTTTCATATTTAGCTCAAAAAGCGCGTTTTGAACAGGCTAAACAGCAGCTTGTTTCGGATGTTGTTCAAGGATGGTTTGATGTTGTGTCTGCACAGCAGCTACTCGATTTATATAAACGCCGTGAAGAAAATGCTAAGCAAAATCTCGATATAATTGAATCGGGTTACCGCCAAGGTATAAACGAAGCGCTCGATGTTTATTTAGCCCGCAATGAGCTAAATAACGAACGTTCACGCATAGCTACTCAATCAGCAAGCTTATCCAGTGCTGCAAGACTACTGGAGCGTTTATTAGGCGAGTACCCAAAAGGAGCAATTTCTGCAAGTAATGATTTACCGGTTATTAACACAGAAATTCCACTAGGAATTCCATCTGAACTTATTACCCGAAAGCCTGCATTACTTGCTAGTTGGTACGAGCTATTGGCTAGTGATGCGTCACTGGCTTACGCACATAAGCAACGCTTTCCGAGTTTAAACTTAACTGCTAGCTTAAGTGATAGCACAGACAGGGTGAGTGATTTGTTTTCTCCTTCAAGCCTTGCATGGTCTTTGCTAGGAAGTATTTCGGCACCTATTTTTGAGGGTGGTCGTTTACAAGCTAATGAGGAAATTGCACGCCTAAATACACAAAAGCAAGAACAGCAATATCTGCAAACTCTGTACGATGCATTTGGCGATGTAGAAAACGCGATTTCGCAGCAGCAATCTTTAAAGGCTCAATATACAAGCACACTTGAAGCGCAAAAAAATGCACTTGCTGCCGAGCAGTTATCGTTTGAGCAATATCAAAGTGGCTTAGTCACTTACACCACAGTATTGGATGCACAAGATCGCTCATTCGATGCGCAAAGTTCATTAATACAAATTAAGAATCAATTAATTGCAAATAGAATCAACCTACATGTTGCCCTTGGTGGTGATTTTGAAAAACCATCAAGCGACCTAAAGAGTAACAACGATGAAAACTAAAACAGCTAAAATTATTATTCCTGCCGCGGTTGTTGTTACCGCTCTTTTAATTGTGTTTTTTATCAAAAGTAACCCGCCAGAAGCGAGGCGTTTTGGCTCTGCACCAAAAGCAGCTATTAGCGTGTCGGTATTAGAAATTGTGCCTCAAAGCTATCAAGTAATGATAGACAGTTACGGTACAGTAAAGCCTCGTACACAAAGCTTACTTGTTGCTCAAGCATCAGGGCAAATCATCGACGTGAGTGATGAGTTTAGAGAAGGTGGTTTTTTTGAAAAAGGCGATGTGTTACTAAAGCTTGATGATAGAGATCATCAGGCGGAGGTTAAATCTGCACAAGCTAACTTACTCACAGCAGAACAAAGCTTGCTAGAAGAAAAAGCCCGCGGGCAACAAGCACTGACTGATTGGAAGCGCCTAGGTGGTTCAAGCCAAGCCAGCAGCTTGGTATTACGTGAGCCGCAATTAGCAGCTGCGCAGGCACAAGTGCTATCGGCTCAAGCTACTCTTGAAAAAGCAGAGCTTGATTTAGAGCGTACAAAGGTTGCTGCACCTTATGCTGGGCGCATACTGAGTCGCAGTGTCGATTTAGGCCAAGTAGTGAGTAACAATACCCAACTTGCCACTATTTACGCTATTGATAGCGTAGAAATTCGTTTACCAATAAAAAATAAAGACCTTTCGTTTGTAAACCTGCCAGAACAATACCGTGATGGTGTTAAAAACCAGGCCGGTTCGTTAGTCAAATTTAGCTCTGATTTAGTGGGCGAGCAAACATGGCAAGGCCAACTTGCACGCACTGAAGGCGCAATTGACGAAAACGCGCAGCAACTTTACGTGGTAGCAAAAATAGACGACCCATATAAATCAACCGAGAGTAATCAATACCCAATTAAAATAGGCCAATACATTAAGGCACAAATTGCAGGTAAAACGGTACAAAATGCGTTGATCATTCCCAACAGTACAATTTATCAAGGCACCTATGTGTACGTAGTTGAAGGTGATGTACTAAAACGTAAAGACGTTACTTTTGCATGGCAAAACGCAAACCAAGCAATGATCAAGACAGGATTAAAAGCAAACGACAAGTTGGTTATCACGCCACTTGGTCAAGTGAGTTCGGGCACTAAAGTGAGTACTTTAGGTGAAGAGCCAAAGGAAAAAAAACCTAAAGGTATGCGCCCGTCGCGAGAGCAACTTGAGCAAAAAGCAAAAGAGCTTGGTATCAGTGTTGAAGAGTTAATAAAAAAACGTCGCGCAGCCAAGCAAGGAGATAAAGCATGATTGCTTGGTTTACCAAAAACCATGTTGCTGCCAATCTATTGTTAGTAACTTTGTTGTTGTCGGGGCTATTTAGTTTATCGAGTAAAATACCACTTGAGGTGTTTCCGTCTTTCGAAACAGACATGATAAGCGTTGGTGTTAGCCTACGAGGTGCAACCCCTGAAGATGTAGAGCAGGGCGTAACAATTCGTATAGAAGAAGCGGTACAAGACCTAGAGGGTATTAAACAAATATTTAGCCGCTCGTCAGAGGGCTCAGGCTCTGTAACCATTGAGGTTGAAAGTGGTTACGATCCTCGTGAACTGTTGGCTGACATTAAAAGCCGAGTGGATGCGATTAATACGTTTCCTGGCGATGCCGAAAAACCAATTGTTGCGCTGGCTGAGCGCAAAAGAGAAGTAATAGCTGTTACTGTATCAAGTGATTACGGCGAAAAAGAAACGCGTGAATACGCAGAAACAGTACGAGATCAAATACTGCGTTTGCCTAACGTAACTCAGGTAGAGCTAAGTGGTGTACGAGACTACGAGCTAGCCATTGAAGTTAGCCAAGACACACTTCGCCAATATAACCTGAGCCTTGCGCAAATATCGAGTGCGATTGCTAATTCTAGTTCTGATATTTCTGCCGGTAACTTAAAAACAGAAGGTGGCGATGTACTGATCAGCTCAAAAGGGCAGGCTTACCGCAAAGACGAATTTGCTAGCATAGTAGTTAAAAACCAAGCCGACGGAACAATTATTCGCCTAGGTGATATTGCTACAATAAAAGACGACTTTGAAGAAACGCCAGTGCGTACCCGTTTTAATGGTAAGCAAGCTGCGTTTATAGACGTTTACCGAATTGGCCCGCAAAGCGCAATAACCGTGGCAGACGATGTTAAAAACTACATTGAAGAACAGCAGGCCACACTACCACAAGGTTTTAAACTAAGCTATTGGGATGACGATTCAGAGTTAGTTAAAAGCCGTATCGCAACCTTAACCAGTAATGCTCTACAAGGTGGCATTTTAGTTTTGGCACTGCTCACGCTATTTTTGCGCCCAGCAATTGCATTTTGGGTATTTATTGGTATTCCAGTATCATTTATGGGCGCATTTATCGCGATGCCGATATTTGGTGTAACGCTAAATATAATGAGCTTATTTGGCTTTATCTTAGTGCTCGGTATTGTAGTAGATGACGCCATAGTAACCGGCGAAAACGTGTATACCCATTTAAAAACGGCAAAATCGGGTGAGCAGGCTGCTATATTGGGTACTCAAGAAGTGGCTACTCCTGTTACCTTTGGTGTGCTGACTACGGTTGCTGCCTTTTTACCTTTAGCATTTATTGAAGGGGCACGCGGCGCCTTATTTGCGCAAATTCCGGTAGTCGTTATTCCAGTGTTATTGTTCTCGCTAATTGAATCTAAATTTGTGTTGCCTGCACATTTAAAATACATAAAATTACGCCACCAAAAAGGTGAACCATCGAAGCTTGAAGCAATTCAACAACGCTTTGCAGATGGCTTTGAAAGTGCAATTTTAAAGTATTATCAACCTATCTTAAACACTGCTTTACGCCATAAATTAGCAACGGTAAGTTTATTTGTTGGGGTATTTTTTATAATTTTGACCATGATCACCAGCGGTTGGACTAAGTTTATCTTTTTCCCACGAATTCCGAGCGAAACCGTACGGGTAAACCTAACACTGCCAACGGGTACACCGTTTGAAGTAACCAATAAATACGTGATTGATATGTCTGAAAAGGCCCAGCAATTACAAGATAAATATCGCGACCCTGACACTGGCGAAAGCGTTATTTTAAACATACTCGCCACTACAGGCGGACGCGGTGGTGTATCCAACTCTGGGGCGGTACGCTTTGAAATTACACCTGCAGAAAAGCGTGAATCAGACATAGGTTCACGCGAGCTTGCAAGTGAGTGGCGCGATTTAATAGGTGTGATCCCTGGCGCTGAAAGCTTAACATTTAGAGCTGAAATTGGTCGAAGTTCAGACCCAATAGACGTTCAATTAAGTGGCACCTCGCTAACAATACTGCAAGATGTGGCTGATAATATTAAAAACCGTTTAGCAACGTACCCAACGGTGTTTGATATTGCCGATAGTATGTCTGATGGTAAAGAAGAATTACGTATAGAGCTTACACAACAAGGTTTGGCGCTTGGTTTAAACCGTGTAAATGTGGCAGGGCAAGTGCGAAATTCGTTTTTTGGCTCGCAGGTTCAGCGTATTCAACGCGGACGAGACGACGTGCGTGTAATGGTTCGTTTACCTATTGATGAGCGCCGCTCGATAGCTGATTTACAAAATATACTAATAAATACTCCCGATGGCGGTTCTGTACCATTGTCGCATGTGGCAACGCTTACGGCAGGGCAAAGCCCATCGACCATAAACCGTATTGATCGTTACCGCACACTAAACGTGACGGCTGATATAGAAAAAAACAACACTAACATGACGGTGCTTCAAGCCGACCTCGCACAATACTTAGACGAGCTAATGCAGCAATACCCAGGGGTTGATTATAAACTTGAAGGTGAAGCTAAAGAGCAAAGAGAGTCGTTTGGCTCACTGGCTTGGGCGCTAGTGTTTGTATTTTTTATAATTTATGCGCTATTAGCTATTCCGTTTAAGTCATACATGCAACCAATTATTGTTATGAGTGTTATTCCATTTGGCATGATTGGCGCAGTAGTAGGGCACTGGATAATGGGTATGGATTTAACCATTATGAGCCTACTAGGCATGCTTGCGTTAATAGGCGTCGTAGTGAACGATTCGCTTGTGCTGGTTGACTTTATTAATAAAAAACGTAGCGAAGGTGGCGATTTAATAGAGGCAGTTAAACTTGCTGGTGCATCGCGCTTTCGACCAGTTATGCTCACCAGTTTAACCACTTTTATAGGTTTAATGCCGCTGCTGTTTGAAAAAGCCACACAAGCGCAGTTTTTAATACCTATGGCGGTAAGTTTAGGGTTTGGGATTATTTTTGCGACCTTTATTACTTTATTACTAGTACCAGTCAATTATATGTTGATGGAACGATTTCAAGGCTGGTTTAAATAATACAAAAACGTGTTGATACAAAAGCTGTAGGTATTTAATTGCCTGCAGCTTTTTTGTTTTTAGCTATGCAAAATTGAAAGTTATTTAAGGCGTTAGATGGATATACGTGGATATATAAAGAGGTTTGAGTGTGCGTGTTAAAACGCGAGTAGATAATGGTGTTCCCCAAGATACGGTACTCGGTTTCAGTCCTGAAACCAGAAGGTTTCAGGGCGGGAATCTGCGGTTTACCGTAGGCTTCTCGGTACATGCCAAGCTTGCACAATAGTAAACGAACAGAAACCCTGGTATAAAATTTATCGGCTCAGGGACTTAACCCAGCTCCAGTACCCCAGGGAACAAATTAAGTATATAAGACATATGCCAATCCTTAAACCCAAAACGTAAAAAATTAAGTCGTTCGCTTAGTTTTCCCACACCTTTAACTCGCTGTTTACTTTATTGCGTAGTTTTTGAGCGTGATCATACAATTAATTGGAGTTGCTTTTTATCGAGTGGTAGCATTGCTTTAACTAGCAAAGCGAAGGCTTGATTATGAACGATTTACCAGATTACGAAAAAGCTCAACTACTTTTAGAAAAAAACGAAATATTTGTTTCTCCTGCCGAAGCGCATGGTGTTATTAGTGGTTTATTAGCATGTGGACTAAGTATTGACGACAAGGAGTACCTAGGCCTTTTAAGCGATGTATTCAACGATGGTGAATCGTTCGGTAATGGTTTAAAAGCATTTTTTGGTACTATTTATAAGCAAGTTGTTGCAAGCTTTAATGATGAAGAGTTTCAGTTTGACTTATTTTTACCAAGTGATGACGAGACACTCATCGATCAGGCTAATGGCCTCGTATCATGGGTATCGGGATTTATGCTTGGTTTTGGTTTAAAGCAAAAAGATTACGGTAAGCTGTCGGCTGACGTGAAAGAAGTAATTAGCGACTTTAGCGAAATAACACGCCTAGATACCACTTTCGAAGAAACCGAAGAAGATGCTAACGCACTTCACGAAGTTATTGAATATGTACGTGTATCGGCACTACTTTGTTTTGCTGAGCTAGGTAAAGAGCAAAGCAGCCAAAGTGATAAAAAAACGCTTCATTAAACTTAATTAAAAAGTACAACGGGTTAGCTAATAATGGTTGAAATAAAAAAGTCAGAGTTTAAAGCACGCAGAGAACGCTTACTTGCACAAATGGACGATAACAGCATTGCGCTTATTCCGGCTGCTAGCGAAGTAACGCGAAGCCGTGATACTGACTATGCTTTTAGACAAGACAGCGACTTTTTTTATTTAACCGGTTTTAACGAACCCGATGCTGTATTGGTGCTTTGTAACAACAGCGATACACCCAGCACCCTATTTTGCCTTGATAAAGACAAATTAGCCGAAATTTGGCATGGCCGACGTGTTGGTTTTGATAAAGCCAAAAGCGACTACTTATTTGACGAGGCTTACCCATTAAGTGATTTAGAAGAGCAACTGCTTGAGCTACTAAATGGTAAAAATGCGATTTATTTTGCACAAGGCGCTTATGATTCATTTGATAGTAAAGTGTTTACGCTTTTAGGTACACTTCGTAGCGGGGCTCGCAAAGGCCTTAAAGCACCGAGTACGTTAAAAGAAATTCGCGGCCTTATCCATGAAATGCGTTTGTTTAAATCGCCAAGCGAAATAGAGGTAATGCGCAAAGGCTGTGAAATTAGCGCCCGTGGCCACATGCGAGCTATGCGTTTTTCACATGCAGGGGCAACTGAGTTTCAATTAGAAGCAGAGCTTCATCATCATTACGCAATGAACGGCGCACCTCATCCGGCTTACGGCACAATTGTAGGTAGCGGCGATAACGCTAATATTCTGCATTACACGCAAAATAGTGATGTGCTTAAAAATGGCGATCTAGTACTTATTGATTCAGGTTGTGAGCTACAAGGCTACGCAGCCGATATAACGCGTACATTTCCGGTAAATGGCCAGTTTAGTGAAGAACAAGCCGCGCTTTATAATATTGTTCTTAACGCACAACTGGCTGCCTTTGAAGAAATTAAACCCGGTGGTTACCTGTCCCACGCTAATAAATTAGCAATGGAAGTACTAACGCAAGGCTTACTTGACTTAGGTATTTTAACTGGCGACTTTACTGAACTAATGGCGCAACAAGCCTGTAAAGAATATTACATGCACGGCCTTGGGCATTGGCTGGGGTTAGACGTGCATGATGTCGGTGATTATAAAATAAATAACGTTGAGCGAGCATTTGAGCCTGGTATGGTTTTAACCATAGAGCCAGGACTTTATATAAGCGAAGACTCAAACGCGCCACAAAAGTACAAAGGTATTGGTATTCGTATAGAAGATAATTTACTCGTTACCGAGTCAGGCCATGAAAACCTTACTTTAAGCGTGCCTAAAAGCATTAGCGATATTCAAGCACTTATGCAACAAACTACAAGCGCATAACGGGTGGAGAGCACAATGGCTAAGCAGTTTGATGTTGTAGTAATTGGTGGTGGTTTAGTTGGCGCAAGTTGCGCACTTAGTATTGCTAAAATAAACCCCTCAATAAACATTGCCGTGGTAGAAGCAAGCCAAGTAACCGATGAATACCATCCAAGCTTTGACGACAGAAGTATTGCGCTTGCTCAGCAATCAGTAGAGTATTTACAAACACTTAATTTATTTGATCAAAATGCTCCTTACACCTCTGCTATTAAAAAAGTGAGCGTGTCTGATAGAGGTCATTTTGGTAAAACCCATATTCAAAGCACTGAATTTGCAAAACCTTCTTTAGGGTATGTAGTTGAAGTTAATCCATTTGGGCGCGCGCTTCATCAGCGGTTAGTGCAATCAAGCATTCGCTTATTTTGCCCTGATAGCGTAATCGAAATAAAACAAACGTTACATAGCAACGCACTGACTTTGCAAAGTGGCGAACAACTTAATGCCAAGCTAATTATTGTAGCCGATGGCGTGCAATCTCCTACACGCCAATTGCTGGGCCTTAATTTTAATACTCAGCCTTATGAGCAAGGCGCTATTATTGCCAATATAGAAGTAGCCGAAGGGCATAATAACCATGCCTTTGAACGTTTTACTCAGCATGGCCCTATGGCACTATTACCGATGAGCAATAACCGCTATTCATTGGTGTGGTGTATGGAAAAAGAGCAAATTAATTCATACATGGACTTAAATGAAATCGAGTTTTTAAGTGCATTACAATCAGCCTTTGGTTACCGCGCAGGGCAATTTGTTAAAGTGGGTATGCGCGCAAGCTACCCGCTGGTATATGGACAAGCCGAATCGTTAATAGCTCATCGAACGGTGGTTATTGGTAATGCTGCTCATGCTATTCATCCCATTGCAGGGCAAGGCTTTAATTTAGGCCTGCGTGATGTACAAGTACTGAGTGATTTAATTGCCAATAGCCCTAATGAGTTAGGGAGCTATGCGTTTACACGCGAGTATGGTCAGTTACGCTGCCAAGATATAAAAACAGTGATGACCTTAACAGATACCTTAGTAAGGTTGTTTTCAAATTCATCTCGAGTATTAGCGCTTGGGCGAAGCATTGGCTTGTTTTCAATGGATTTATTCCCCGCATTAAAAGCTCCGTTAGCAAAACAACTAATGGGGCAAGTTAAACAAGGTTCACGTTTATGAAGCAAACACAGGTGTGTATTGTTGGTGGTGGTTGCGTGGGGCTAACGTTAGCCCTTGGCCTAGCTAAGGCTAATATTAGTGTCGTGGTACTCGATGCAGCATCAACACAAGCCCCTCCAACTGATGAATACGGTTTACGTGTAAGTGCACTTAGTATTGCAAGCCAAACGTTATTAGAGCAATTAAACGTTTGGCCTGAAATTATTGCTCAGCGTGCATGTGCATATACCCATATGGATGTTCGCGATGCCGACAGCTTTGGTAAAATAACCTTTAATAACAAACAACTTGAGCTCGACCATTTAGGTCATATAGTTGAAAACGATATTATTCGCTTTGCACTTATTAAACAGTTAGAGCAGCAAAGCAATGCTACGCTAATGTTTGATACCGAATACCAGCAAATACACCAAAGTGAATCAGACGTATTTGTAACCCTTAAAAGCGGCGAGCCTATTATTGCTAAGCTGCTGGTGGCGGCTGATGGCGCAAATTCAGCTATTCGTAAACAATTTAATATGGCGCTGACCTTTAAAGATTACGATCACCATGCATTGGTTGCTACAGTAAAAACAAAAGAGCCACACGCAAATACTGCGCGACAAGTGTTTTTACCTACGGGGCCATTGGCATTTTTACCACTAAGCGATGACAATACTCATTCTATTGTGTGGTCTACCAGCCCTAACCATTGCGATGAATTACTGGCAATGGACGACAACGACTTTAATAAAGCCGTAATGGCTGCCATAGACGGTCAATGCGGCTTGTGTGAAGTGCAAAGTAAACGCGTAGCATTTCCACTTAAAATGCGTTACGCCCAGCAATGGGTAAGCGGCAAAGTGGTATTAATGGGCGATGCAGCGCACACCATTCACCCATTGGCAGGGCTGGGTATGAACCTAGGCCTAAAAGACGCCGCGTATTTAATTGAGTTACTCACAAGTGATAGTAAAGAATTTGCCAGCACGCGCACACTTCGTGATTACGAGCGTACACGCAAGCTCGACGCGCAAAAGCACATAGCCATGATGCAAGGGCTAAAAGAGTTATTTGAAGGTGCTAACCCAGTTAAAAAGCTAATACGTGGAGTCGGGCTGTCACTCGTTGATAACCTAGGCCCAATAAAACACCTATTCGCCAAAGAAGCGATAGGGAAGTGATAAAGACAAGCGGTTAGTTTTTTAGCTGTCAGTTTTTAGCAAAGAAAAACCGATGTTTAGTTTAAACATCGGTTTTTTATTTTAAGTGGCTTTATACAGATTAAAAGCTGCTCTTTTTTACGCGAGCAAGCTCTGCGTCTTCATGCAAAGTTTAACACTAAGCTTAATTTTACCTGTAGGCGTGCAGCTTGGCGGCGCGAGGAGCATAGCTCGTAATTACTATCGTTAGTTAAAAAGCGCTTTGCGTAAAATTAGTTACAAATTGGCTTGGGCTTCATTCACCATATCTTGTAGTGCATCAATTAACAGTGGGTCGCGCGAGTTTTGTTTAGCAAGTTTTAGTGCGTGTTTCATACTGGTAACAGCTTCTTTAAATTGTTTGTCAGCTGTGTACCCTTGTGATAATCGCATGTGGGAGTAGGCTGCATTTGGGTAATCGCGAGTAAAGTGTTTAAGCGTCGTTATCGCTTTTTTAGTATTGCCAAATTTTTGCTGGCTATGGGCAAATTCTACGTACACATCTTGTGGAATTTTAAGCTCAAATCCGTACTTATCGCTCAGTGCTTGGTAGTAACCGGTAATAAGCGATACATCAGCAAATTTTCCATGCTCGTCTGTTACTTTAAATATTAGGTCGCTAAACAAGTGAATCAGGCTATCGCTAATTGCTGGAAGTATGGTGCCCATATGACTAAAAGTAGGGTAATGCTTATATTCCCACTTTAGCTGTGTGGGCATTTGTTGTTCTAAATTTACTAACGTATTTAATGCGCCTGTATAAAAACGTGCGCCTTCACTCGCTACACTAATAAATAACTCTTGAGCACCTTTAGGGTTTTTAGTGTATTTAATAATATTATTTTTTAACTCTTCGTCACTCCACCAACTATTTGGGCTAATAGCTATGTAGTTGTTAAACAATTCAGGCTGATTAACTAAAGTATAAAGCGCTAATGTACCAGCGTTAGAGTGACCAATTAAAGTGTTGTAGCCGTTAGTTGAGTAATTATTGCTTATGTATGGCATGAGTTCATCAGACACAAACTTTAAAAATTTGTCGGTTTGCCCAGCGTCAGGCCATTTATTTTTAACAAAGGTTTGAAACTCCGTTTTAGGCTCACCCTCTACTTTAGGTAAGTAATCACGAACTCGGTTAGTTGTATCAATAGCTACAAGCATGGCATTAGGTATTTGCTCGTAATCAACAAGGGATTTTATAACGCCAGACACCGTATGAAAGTGCTCAACACCATCAAGTAAATAAATAACATAAAGCGGCTGGTCGTCTTTTACAGTGTCAGGTCTGAAGATGCTGATTGGCCTATCTTCGTTAAGTATTTTTGATTGTAGAATAACTTTTTTACCAACGGTTATGTCGGTTGTAGCGGTGTTTGAATAGCTAAAAAAAGAGGTGCTAAAAGTAAGTATCAAGGCAAGCGATAATAAGAGCTTCATAAATATCCTTATTTAATAATGTGTTGCTTAATAATTGCACGGCTTTAGGCTTGAGTAAACGTTTATATTTTAGGAGCACATACAGGGCTTTATTAATTAAAAGCTTTGATTTTTTTGTGCGAGCAAGCTCAGCGACTTCCAAAAAAACGAAGGCACTTACTTTCAATTTACTTATTGATAGCGGGGCATCGAGTACCATCACCCAATAGCTTTAACACTTATCTATTAAAGCTTAAAAAACCTGCTTGCTTAATTATCCTACTAAGCGTAAAATGCGCGCTCATTTCGGCTTTTAAACTATTAATTCCTTGCCTTAAACCGACCGGCCGAAACGGTAGAAGGCTCTATTAACCGTAAGGAATATCCATGCGTCATTACGAAATCGTATTCATGGTTCACCCAGATCAGAGTGAGCAAGTTGCTGGTATGATCGAACGTTATACTGGTTCTATCACTGAAGCTGGTGGTTCAATCCACCGTCTTGAAGATTGGGGCCGTCGTCAATTGGCTTACCCAATTAACAAGCTTCATAAAGCTCATTATGTTCTTATGAACGTTGAAGCACCTACTGAAGTAATCAGCGAGCTAGAAACTACTTTCCGCTACAACGATGCAGTGCTTCGTAACTTAGTTATCCGCACTAAATCTGCAGTAACTGAAGCGTCTCCTCTTGCAAGAGAAGAGAAGAAAGAAGCACCAGCTGCTTAATTGTTTTGAGTCCAAGCATGGCGTTTAACTGGCGGTAAATATAAATGGTTAGCCCTTTTATGAATCAGCTGGTTTTATCTGGGGTAGTTTGTAAAACACCCAAGTTAAGCCAAAGCCCTGCTGGCATCCCGCATTGCATTTTTGTTTTAGAACATAAATCGATGCAAACCGAAGCAGACCTTAACCGTAATAGTTATGTAAAGCTTCAGGTTGTTGCCAGTGGAAAGCAAATGCAACAACAGACTCAACATTTGCACGTTGGGCAGGCATTGCAAGTGAGTGGTTTTTTAAATCGCCACGAAGGTCGTAACGGCCTTAGCCAATTGGTTTTGCATGCTCAGCATATAGAAAGAATTATTTGAGGAATTAATCTCATGGCACGTTATTTCAGACGTCGTAAGTTCTGCCGCTTTAAAGCGGAAGGCGTACAACAAATCGATTACAAAGATCTAGCTACTCTTAGAAACTATGTTACAGAAAGTGGCAAAATCGTACCTAGCCGTATTACAGGTACTAGCGCTAAATTCCAGCGCCAGCTAGCAACTGCTATTAAGCGTGCTCGCTACTTAGCCCTTCTTCCATACACTGACTTACATAAGTAAGCAGCGGATTAACAGTTTTTAAAAGGTGTAGAAACATGCAAGTTATTCTACTAGATAAGATCGCTAACCTAGGTAGCCTAGGTGAACAGGTTGTAGTTAAATCTGGTTTCGCACGTAACTTCCTTTTCCCTCAAGGTAAGGCAGTTCCTGCGACTAAAGCTAACATTGAAACGTTTGACGCTCGTCGTGCAGAACTTGAAGCGAAAATCGCTGAACAGTTAGTTGCTGCACAAGCACGCGCTGAAAAACTAGAAGCATTAGCAGAAGTTACTTTAGTATCTAAAGCTGGTGACGAAGGTAAGTTATTCGGTTCAATCGGTACTCGTGACATCGCTGACGCTATCTCAGCTGTTGGTGTTGAAGTTGCTAAGTCAGAAGTTCGTTTGCCTCTAGGTACTATCCGTGAGACTGGTGAATTTGACGTATCAATTTCTGTTCACACAGACGTAACGGCTACTATCAAAGTAATCGTAATCGCTGAAGCTTAATTTTTAATTAAGCGACAAAAGCCGTGCTTTTAGCACGGCTTTTTTGTGCCTAAAATTCAGTGTTTATATTATTAATGTGGTAAAGCCTCCTAATACTCTTCTTATTTAGAATTAAATTCTTTAAATTTATTTTCATTTCATTCAAACCTTTTACCGCTGTTATTGCGTCTAACTTATCAATACACTTGAAATGGTACCAATACCATAATAATTAAAAGGTGATATCACGGATGTTACACGTTAACCCTGATCAACCCGCTGAATGCGAAAATGCATTGATTGAGCGCGTAAAGTCGGGTGATCAAAGTGCATACACAATACTTTACCAATTGCATATTAAACGCGTTTACGGTTTGTGCTTGCGCTTATTAGCTGATCAGTCGCACGCTGAAGATGCTGCGCAAGAAGTATTTGTTCAGGTGTGGCACAAAATAGCAATGTTTGATGGTCGTTCGCAGTTTTCTACTTGGTTATACAGTGTGGCGAGTAATATTGCGATTAACTACTTACGTAAACAAAAAAACTGGGTACAAAAAGTCGTTAGCATTGAACAAGACGGTATGGATGAGCAATCGGCTAAAGACTGTAAAGGCTTAAACGGCTTAGATAAGCTAATTGTTAGGTTACCTGAGCGCGCACGCATGGTGTTTGTATTGTTTGCAGTAGAAGGTTATCGACATGAAGAAATAGCAGAGCAGTTGGGTATTGCCGTTGGATCAAGCAAATCACAATATCATCGAGCAAGGCAGTTATTACAAGAGTGGTATGAAAATGAATAAACCAAACTTTGACGACTTTTTAGATAAATCATTAAACACGCTTGATAAAGAGATAACGCCACAAAAAGATCTGTGGGCAGGCATAGAAAGAGCCATTGTAAATACCAATGAGCCTGAGCAATCAGCCGTTACTTTATGGCCAAAGTTAAGCGCAATTGCGGCATGTACCGTTGCTGCACTAGTGGCGCTCAATATGTTTGTAATCAACCCTAAACCACAACCGGTTGTGGCCATAAGTGACTATTTTGCGCAGCAAAAGCAAAGCTTACTGGTGCAGTATAAAAATCAAGACGCCCTAACCGATAATTGGCAAACACAATTACAAGAGCTTGAGGAGGCAGAGTATGCCATTAAGCAAGCACTTAAAAACGAACCCCAAAACCAGGCATTGCTAACAATGTTAGCGCAGATTTATCAACAACAACTTGATTTGATTAATAAGGTGCATGCACCTCGTTGGCAAAGTATTTAGGAGAAAAACATGAAAGCAATTTTACTAGGATTAAGCTTATTTCCACTTGCTGTACTTGCAGGGGAAAAAATTGATAAACAAATAGAGGTGCCAAAAGAGGGTACTGTTTTTATTGAGAATCAGCGTGGTGATGTAAGTATTGCTGGTTGGGATAAAAGCGAGTTTAAAGTAGTGGGCGAGCTTGACGATAAGGCAGAAGGTTTTGAGCTTGAAACAAGAGGCGACAATACATATTTTGTTGTGAAAATGCCACGTAAAATGGGCTGGGGCAGTAATGGCGATGGCTCTAAACTAACTATTTTTATGCCGCATAGCAGCGCATTAGACTTTCGTGGTGTTAATGTATCGGTAATAGCTAAAGCACTTAAAAATGGTGCAGAAGTAAATGTGGTTAATGGTGAAATTACCGCACAAAATTTAGCAGGTAATATTAAGCTAACCAGCGTTAACGGTGATGTGAATGCACAAAGCCTGAGCGGTAATATTCAATTTGAAACGGTAAATGGCGAAATAAATGATGAACAGTCTAATGGTGAGTTGCGCTTTAGCGCTGTGAATGGTGATATTAAGTCGTCATCAAGCGCGAGCGATGTTCGTCTTGAAAATGTGAACGGTGACATAAACTTTAAGCTGGCTAGCATCAAAAACCTACGTATAAACACTGTAAATGGTGAAGCTGAAGTTCGTATTGGTGAGTTGCTAGACAGTGCAGATGTACGTTTCGAATCGGTAAGTGGCGATGCAGAATTTTTCTTCCCTACTAATGTATCGGCTAAATTTGAGATTGAAGCCCATGCCAATGGCAAAATTATTAATGAGCTTAGCAATGACAAAGTAAAAAAAGCCAAATATGGCCCAGCCAGTGAGCTTGAGTTTGTTATTAATGGCGGCAATGCAGACGTTGAAATGGATACTATAAGTGGCCGTATTGAGCTTAAAAAGTAAATCGTAAACTTTTGAGTTACAAAAAGCAGGAAAAGATTTCCTGCTTTGCTATTTGCACAACCCCGGCAAGTCGATAGAATAGAGCCATTCAATTTTAGTACTGTGAAGTTATGGCCAAACCAGATAAGCAAGTCGATACCCTTAAAGTTCCTCCCCATTCAATAGAAGCTGAACAATCTGTTTTAGGTGGCTTAATGCTTGATAACCAAGCATATGACCGCGTAGCCGAACTTGTTGTATCTCAAGATTTTTATACTCGCACGCACAAGCTGATTTTTGAAGCAATGACAGAGCTTGCAGAGTTGGGTGATCCAATCGATTTAATTACGATTTCTGAAAGCCTTGAAAAAAATAATAAACTGGCAGGAATTGGTGGTTTTGCTTACTTAGCCGAAATAGCCAAAAATACACCGAGTGCCGCTAATATCGATGCATACGCTAATATTGTGCGAGAGCGTGCGGTTGTGCGTGAAATGATTGGTGTAGCAAATGAAATAGCCGAGGCTGGTTTTAATACCGAAGGGCGCACAAGCCATGACTTATTAGATTTTGCCGAGAGTAAAGTATTTAAAATTGCTGAGCAGCGTTCAAAAAGCACCGAAGGCCCGCAAAGCATACACAACATACTCGAAAAAACCGTTGATAAAATAGAAGAGCTATACCAATCTCCGCAAGATGGTGTAACAGGCGTAAGTACCGGCTATGCTGACTTAGATAAAATGACCACAGGTTTACAGCCTTCTGATTTAATTATTGTAGCCGCGCGTCCTTCAATGGGTAAAACTACCTTTGCGATGAACCTTGCAGAGCATGCGGCAATGACACAAGACAAGCCTGTGCTTATTTACTCATTAGAGATGCCCTCTGAGCAAATCATGATGAGGATGCTGGCATCACTTGGTCGTATTAACCAAACTAAGGTACGTACTGGTCAGCTAGACGATGATGATTGGGCGCGTCTTTCATCAACCATGGGCTTGTTGATGGAAAAAGGTAAAATGTATGTTGATGATGCATCAGGGTTAACACCTACCGATGTTCGCTCACGTGCACGTCGTATTGCGCGCGATCATGGTGGTATCAGTATGATCATGGTTGATTACCTTCAGCTTATGCGTGTGCCGAGCTTATCGGATAACAGAACCCTTGAAATTGCAGAAATTTCACGCTCTCTTAAGTCACTAGCAAAAGAATTAAAATGTCCGGTTGTTGCGCTTTCGCAGCTAAACCGTACGCTTGAGCAACGTGCTGATAAACGCCCAATTAACTCAGATTTACGTGAATCTGGTTCGATAGAGCAGGATGCCGATTTAATCATGTTTATATACCGTGATGAAGTCTACAACGAAGACAGTACTGAAAAAGGCATCGCCGAAATAATCATAGGTAAACAGCGTAACGGTCCAATTGGTAAAGTGCGCTTGACGTTCCAAGGGCAGTTTTCTCGCTTTGATAACTACGCAGGTCCTGCGATGGATGACGAGTATTAATGCGCTTAGCTACTGCTGAAATTAATTTAACGGCACTTGCGCATAATTTAGCGCAGGTAAAGCGTTTTGCACCAAACAGTAAAGTTATGGCGGTATTAAAAGCCAATGCTTATGGCCATGGTTTGGTTAAAATTGCACAACATTTAAATGATGCAGACGCATTTGCAGTAGCACGTATAGATGAAGCTTTAGCACTTCGTGCTGGCGGATTAACAAAACCGATTGTGTTACTTGAAGGCTTTTTTAATAAAGACGATTTACCTATTTTATTGGCCAATAACTTTCAAACTATTATTCATGATGAGTATCAGCTTGCCGCTTTGGAAGAGGCTGAGCTTGAAGCGCCTTTATTGTGCTGGCTTAAAGTAAATACTGGCATGCATCGCCTGGGTATTGCCCCAGAGCAGTTTGATGAATTTTATAAGCGCCTGCAAAAAACACCCAATGCCAATAACACCGTTAATTTAATGACCCACTTTGCATGCGCGGACGATATCAATAACACCAAGACAGCACAGCAAATTTCACAGTTTGACTGCCTAGTAAATAATATTAACCAAGCACATTGCTTATCTAACTCGGCAGGCATTATTGCTTGGCCGAATGCTCATGGCGATTGGGTGCGTCCTGGTTTAATGCTATATGGGGTATCACCTATGGCAAACGCATTAGGTGAGCAGCATCAGCTTAAACCCGTTATGCGTTTAACGACACGTGTTATAGCAGTGCGCCATGTTCCAGCTAACGAGGCCGTAGGATATGGTGGGCGTTGGAAAAGCCATAAAGCGACTAAGTTAGCTGTGGTTGCTATGGGATATGGTGACGGTTACCCGCGACATGCAAAAGAGGGTACACCAGTGGTTATTGGCAAGCAGCGCTATGGTATTGTGGGTAGTGTGGCAATGGATATGATTAGCGTAGACATAGGCCAAAACGAGCACAACATAAAAGTAGGCGACAGAGTCACAATGTGGGGCCCAGAGCTACCAGTAGAAGAAATAGCACAGTGCGCCGATACCATTCCTTACGAGCTTTTGTGTAATATTACACCGCGCGTAAGTTATGAGTATCAGCCATAATTAAATAGTGGTAATTACTCTTTAATAAAGTAAATATCACTAAAGCCCATGCGGGCAAATTCTTGATCACGAAAGTTACGAACAGAAGCTGACCCTTTAGAGGTCATTTCTATTTGCTGTACCATGCTTAAGTAATTCGTTAAATCAATGCCTTCGGCAGCAGCAATTGCTTGATACATGTCGTGGTATTTATCTTTAGCAAAATTTATTTCGCGTGGTTGGTTTTTAAATTTATAGGTTATTCTGCGTGCCATATTACGCTCATTGTAATTGAGTATTAAAGCGATTTTACACTGTATTTAGTAGCGGCTCTAGCATTGAATGACACGATATAACTAGGCACTCAAACCATAGGGTTAATAATGAAATTATCAGTAGAGATTAGTAAGTACCCACTTCACCAAGATTACATTCCTTTTATCAAAGGCTTTATTGATCGATTAAACGAATACGATGGTTTAAAAGTGATTACTAATACACTATCGACACAAATTTTTGGCGATTATGATTTAGTGATGCAAGTACTCAATACCGAAATTAAACGTTCATACGAAGAGTTTGGCAAAGCTATTTTTGTGTGTAAGTTTTTGTCTGGCGATTTATCGCCTCAGTAGTTTTTTCGCCACAATTTAACGGTAACAGCACACTATGGAATTTATAACAAAAACGTTAAGCGGTTTTACTGCCATGTCGCACTGGGAATATATTGCGGTTGTGTTATCAATTGCTTATTTATTGTTGGCGATAAAAGAAAGCCTGTGGTGCTGGCCTGCTGCGTTTTTTAGTACGCTAATTTATACTATTATGTATTGGAATGGCGCATTGCTAATGGAGTCATTACTCAACTTTTATTACATGTATATGGCTGTATTTGGCTGGGTTGTGTGGCGAAAAGGCAAAGCTAATAATAACAACCTGAGTATTAGTTCTTGGTCTATGGAACGTCATGCGCTTTTAATCATACTTACCTCTATTGCGGCAACAGGCATTGGGTATTTTATGACTAACTATACACATGCTGATTTTGCCTACCTCGATAGCTTTACAACCTGTTTTGCCGTTGTGACGACTTACTTAGTTGCCAAAAAAATCCTTGAAAACTGGTTGTATTGGATAGTCATAGACGCAGCGTCTATGTATTTATATTACGAAAAAGGCTACTACCCAACATTAGCGCTTTTTGTATTTTACACCATTATGGCAGGGTGGGGATTTAAAACCTGGTATGAAGAATACGAGCAAAGCCAAGCTAAGCCACTCGCACAGCTTTAATTTATGAGTGATTACAATGCACTTATAAACAAATGCCGTGCGTTTATAGCACCAAGTAGCGTTATTTCATGCGTGCCTTTATCACAAGGTTTAAGTAACGAAAATGTGTTAATAAATACGACTCAAGAGAAGTATTTATTAAAGCGTTACAAAGACCATTGGCCAGAATACGCCTTAGAGGCACAGCGTCGCCTGAGTGCGTCAAATATATGTCCTTCCCCCGTATGGCTTGATAAACAAAATCAACTGGCTGTGTTTAATTACTTTGACGGTAGTACCGCAAATAGTCTATCAATCGACGACGTGATTAAAAAACTTGCCACTGTCCATGCTTACTCAGTTAGCACTGAGCCAATGAACATAGCCCAAGAGCTAAGCAGTTATAAATGTTCACCAGTGTATTTGGAGCATCAGCAGCTAATTAGTGCAGCGGTTAACTTTATTACGGGCATGCCTATCGAGCTTGGTTTTTGCCACAACGATTTAATTAAAGATAATTTAATAGTGAATGAGTCAGGCAGCTACTTAATTGATTTTGAGTACGCTAAAACTAACGACGTGTATTTTGATTTAGCGGCGCTAAGTGTTAGCTTTGAGCTAAATAAAAATAATGATGATGCGTTATTAAATAGTTACGCTAAATATAAAGATAAACAGGTAGGGTTTGTAACATCAACCGATAAGCTTAATTGTTATAAGCTGTTATTTTTGGTTTTAAGTATTGGTTGGTATGAGCAGCGCGACATAAGAGCTCCAGCAAAAAAATTACGCGCGCAGCTGCTAAAACTTATTGCAGCATGTGGCTTTTAAAGGCCACCAAAACGCGCTGCTAACTCTTTATATTTTGCTACTTCATCTGCATCAAACTGCGGTTCGCCGTTTTCATCTTCTGACTTAGCGATTAATAAACTTTCACGTGCAAGACGTTTTACGCGCTCTTCTTTTACACCTAAAAATTCTGCAACTTGCTCCGTAGACATCAAACTCATTATTAATTCCTCTTATTAAATATTTTCATTACTGTGACAATGATAGTTAAAATGTTGCTAAAGCGTAACTATTTTTATCGAATATTAATAAATAACGCGTTTTTATAAAATAGTCACATGTTTTATTCAAAAGTGCCTAATTAGTAATCATATAAACTAATGTCGCTAGCATTTGTGTAAAGATGGCTTTATCATTAGCGCATGCTAAGACATTGATATCGCGAGTTGATGTGGCGGCAGCAAATGTGCTCTCGTGGTGAAATGGATATCACGTGGCCCTCCGGAGGCTGAGTTGTAGGTTCGATCCCTACCGAGAGCGCCATTTGATTTAACTAGGCCAAAAACTTACCTGTGTTTTACTCCCTTTCTAATTATTAACCACCTTGCTTAAATAGACTTTACTGCCTATTGTTTTGATTATGATAGATATCTAATTATGCCATTGGTGCGTTGTGTTTGTGTTACTCAAATACATCAATAGAACAAAGGTGTATTAATACATTCGTACTTTTGGGAAACACAGTGAATGGATAGTATTGAGCAGCTTAAATTTGATCTGGCAAAGGCAGATGCCAAAATATCTGAGCTAGAAAAAAACGCCTGTTGTAATGATTTATTTATACATATATTTAACTCTTTCCCTGTCCCATTTGTATTGAATGACGCTCATAACACTATTGTCCATGCTAATGATACGTTCGTTAATATGTTTGGTTATAGAGCAAGCGATATACCCACATTAGATGAATGGTGGGGCATAGTACTTCCTAATAGCCATTATCGCGACTGTGTGATGAACTTGTGGCACAAAAAATTAAACGATGCAAAAAAAATGAATACTCGCTTTGTGCCAATGCAGCTAACTATACAGTGCAAAGACGGGTGTAAACGTACTGTACTTGGCAGTGCCGTTCCTTTAAAAAATGGGGATGCCAGTATTACATTAAATATTTTTTATGATATTACTGAACTTGAGTATGAAAATGGCCAAATAGGTGAGCTATCTAATATCATTACTGAATTAACCCTTTCTTTAGAACAGCAAAAAAACGATCTCATACTCGAAAAACAAAAAGCCTCAGTAAACACAGAGCGGTTAAGTTTAGCCATGAAGGGCGCTAATGATGGACTTTGGGATTGGGATATTGCTAACGAAAAAATGTATTACTCACCGCGATGGAAATCGATGTTGGGGTATAAAGAAGACGAGCTTACAAATAGTTTTGCTACATGGGAAAGGCTTGTTCACCCTGACGATCTAGCTCCAGCAGTTGCTAAAATCCATTCGTTTATGGAATCTAAAACTAAGCACTATGAAGCTGAGTTTAGAATGCGCCATAAAAATGGTAGCTATGTAAATATTTTGTCTCGTGCTTTTGTTGTTGAAAGTGAGGAAGGTGAAATTACTCGTTTAGTGGGCACTCATGTAGATATTACAGCAAGAAAAAAATCAGAAGAAAAACTCAGCTACCAATCATCTCATGATTCACTCACTGGTTTAGCAAATAGAAGAGAGTTTAAGCGTCGCGTTGAGCTTTTATTGTCAGTAGCTGCTGAAAAACGAGTTGATCATGCTTTATGTTATATGGACCTTGATCAATTTAAAGTAGTGAATGACACCTGTGGTCATTTAGCTGGCGATGAATTACTTCGTCAGCTCGGTTCTTTATTGCAAAAAGTAGTAAGAAAAACAGATGTGGTAGCACGCCTCGGGGGGGATGAGTTTGCTGTATTGATGGAAAACTGCTCATTTGATAACGCCCATCGTGTAACTAGCCTAATTCAAAAAGAAATTGAGGATTATAGATTTGTTTGGGAAGGTCGCAGCTTTCGTATAGGTGTAAGCATGGGGTTGATCCAAATTACCGATAAATATGTGGATTTTACAGAGGTGCTTAAGCTAGCTGATGTTGCTTGTTATATAGCAAAGGAGAAGGGACGAAATAGAATCCATGTTCATTATGATGATGACGAAGAGCTCGCAGTGCGCCAAGGCGAGATGCAGTGGGTAAATAGAGTTCAAGATGCAATAGATGAAAACCGCTTTAAAATATACGCACAATTAATTGAGCCACTCGCTTGCGATAAAAATAAACATTATGAATTGCTATTGCGCATGGTCGATGATCAGGGAGGTATAATTCCTCCGGGTGCTTTCTTACCTCCTGCAGAGCGCTATCAACTGATTGTTAAAGTAGATAGTTGGATGATTGAAAACGCATTTAAGATGATTCTAAATAACCCTAACTTTCTCAAAGGGGTTAACTTCTTGTCTATTAACCTTTCAGGACAGTCACTTACTAATGAGGACTTTTTAATATTTGTTACAGAGCAACTTACCCTTTTGGGTGAGCATAGTGAAAAGATCTGTTTTGAAATAACCGAAACAGCCGCCATTTCAAACCTAGAACTTGCCAGTAAGTTTATTTCCCAACTAAAGGTGCTAGGGTGCTGTTTTGCACTTGATGACTTTGGAAGTGGTTTATCATCATTTGGATATTTGAAGAACCTCAAAGTTGATTATCTTAAAATAGATGGGATTTTTGTAAAAGATATTGAGGTTGATCCGATTGATTATGCAATGGTGAAATCAATAAATGAGATTGGCCACGTTATGGGTATGAAAACTATTGCTGAGTTTGTCGAAACTTCACGAATTAAGCAAACTCTATTAGAAATGGGTGTAGATTACGCGCAGGGTTATGCTGTACATAAACCACAGCCAATAGAGGAACTATTAAAATAATTAGCTTCGAGCAACTAGATTAAAGCCACCTAATTAATAGCGTGGTAAATTTATTTAAATGTACTTTTTTAAGTGAGTGATAAGCAATCCTTTATAGTCATTTATTAACGTAAATGAAACAAATGTTAGACTTGTACAGGTGTAAAATGCTATCAATGGTGTTTAATTACCTATTTTAAATACCTTTATGCTTATTACTCTACCTATCACTGAACTTGTTCCCGGCATGTATGTCGATAGCGTAACTAAGCAACATGAAGGTGTTAATGGAATAAAAATTAAAACCAGTGGTTTGGTTCGTGAAAAATCGATTATAAAACGTTTAGCTACAGAAGGCGTGCTTGAGCTATTAATTGATTTTACTAAAGGCGATGTAGCCATCCCCGCTAAGTACAAGCCAACTTCCAAGTCCCCTGAAAAAAATAAAAATTTAGCGTCTACAAAACTAAGTGATCAAACAAAGGCAAAGCCTGCCAAGGATAAATCAAAACTCGTAAATACACCTGCAAGTATAACGCTTGAGCAAGAGTTTGCTGCAGCCAGTGAAGGTTACGAGCGCCATAGTAAAAAATTAAAGTCGCTATATGGAGATATAACCGCAGGCATGGCGGTTAATGTAAAAGTACTTGATGAAATAGCCGGTGAGATAGTTAGCTCCGTTTTTCGAAATACCAACGCTATGACCATACTTACGCGCGTAAAAGACAAGCATAATTATAACTGGCGACATATGATCAATTGTGCCATTTTTACCGCCGTGTTTGCTAAGTATTTAGGTTACAAGCAAGGGGTTGTTCAACAATTGGCAATGGGCGCATTACTCCATGATTTAGGCCAAGCTAAAATACCACAAGGTATACTGTCAAAACCCTCTAAGCTGACCGATATTGAAATGAGTGCGGTAAAAAAGCATGTATCTCAAGGGCTGATATTAGCAAAAGAGGAAGAGGGTGTAACGCCACTCATGTTAGACATGATAGTAAATCATCATGAGCGATTAGATGGCTCAGGTTACCCCAGAGGTGTAACTGATCAAAAGCTCAGTCGTGCTGCGCGTATTATGGCTATTGTTGATGTATATGATGCGATGACCGCTGATAAGCTATACAAAGAAGGCGATGAGCCTATTAATGCATTACGTTACTTATTGGCTAGCAACAAGTTATTTGATGCTGAGTTAGTGCAGCGCTTTATAAAGTGTTTAGGTGTCCACCCTGTGGGAAGTATTGTTAAATTAACTAACGAGCGTTTAGCAATCGTGTTAGAGGGAAATACCCAAAACCCTATTAAGCCAAAAGTTAAATTATTTTATAATGCAAAGCATAATCATCACGTAACGCCTAAAGATATAGATTTGAGTACCGACAACCAAGAGCTTAAAATTTTAGCGAGTGTAAAGCCCATGGATTATCAAATTAACTTATCTCGTTTGTTAAAAGATCATCTGCTCGTTTAGCCTTAATACATCGGCGCTTTTGGTTTGCCTGAGCTGATATAAACGCGCCTAAAAAGCAACTTCCCATTAGTACCAACCACAACAAAGTGCCAAGCTCTACATGTAAAGCTGTGCAGCAAAATATGAGCGATACAACAGCATTTAACATAGCGCCTAGCCAGTAACTATTAACAGGGTTGTCGCATTGTCCGGCCTGTGTGCACGCGCAGTAATTTGCCTTATAAAAGAAAAATACACTGGCTCCACAAAAAATGAGACCCACCATAATTAGAACAATCAGCACAGTTTTAACCCGTTGGTTATTTTAAAAAGAGTTTAAAATGCGGCGTAATTCATGTCAATCTAAATGATAATTAATTACATTTAGAGTAATTGCTCTAATAACATATTTCTTGTCCGATGAGTTTTAAATAGTTGTTAAAATGTAGTTAAAAAACGTGTTTTTTAGGTGTTTTTGGTGTGATCATGAAGTTTTTTTCTAAAAATTAATGTAGTGTAGCCGGGTTTTGAATATAAGTAACAACACACATAGCTACCCAAACAGTGAGTTTGGTTAAGGACACAACAATGAAATTTTCTAAAACGCTTATCGCAGCCTCGCTTGCATTTGTTTCAGCTGACTCTTTTGCAGCTGCGTTTCAATTAGCTGAGCAAAACGCATCAGGTTTAGGCCGTGCTTATGCTGGTGAAGCATCTATCGCAGACGACGCGTCTGTTGTTGCACGTAACCCTGCTTTAATGACTTTATTTAAAGATAAGCAACTAAGTGTTGCTGCTATAGCCGTTGTTCCAGATGTTAGCCTTGAAGGCACTGGTACAAACAATGGCATCGACCCGAATGAATTAGATGACGACAGCATTGCGCCTAGCGCCGTTATTCCAGCAACTTATTTCACTATGCCAGTAAACGACAGAGTATCGGTTGGTTTTGGCGCATTTGCTAACTTTGGTTTAGCAACAAAATTTGATGACGACTACGCGGCAGGTCAAATTGCGGGCGAAACAGAAATTGTAACCGTAAATATGAACGCAAGCGTTGCCTATAAAGTAAGCGAGCAGTTCAGCTTTGGTATTGGCTTAAATGCAATTTATGCAGAAGCTAAAATTATTCGTAAGTTTGGTGCTTCAGCTTTACCAATCCCCGCTTCAACAGATGCAGTAAACCTTGAAGGTGATGATATTGGTTACGGCTTAAATGTTGGTTTAATGTACCAATTAGACGAAAACAGCCGTTTTGGTTTTAACTACCGTACAGAAACTGACATCACGTTTGAAGGTGAATACTCAAACGAGCTTCCTTCTGCATTTATTCCTGGTGGATTAGACGGGCAACTTGAACTTCCAGGTTCGGTTGAAATAACGCTACCTGCTATTGCTGAGTTTTCTGGTTCACATCAGTTAGACGAAAAATTAGGCTTACATTACAGTGTATTGTGGACTGGCTGGAGCAGCTTTGATTCATTAGAAGCACAAGTAACAGCACCAACGGGTGATAAGTTTAGCGCATTTGAAAAAACAGAAGATTTCTCTGATGCACTTCGTTACTCAGTAGGTACTGACTACCAGTACAACGAAAACCTATTGTTACGTGCAGGTATTGCGTTTGACGAGTCGCCTGTATCACAACAGCATTTATCAATCTCGATTCCAGACACTGACCGCTTTTGGTTCTCTTTTGGTGGTAACTACATCATCGATAAAAACTCAAACGTTGATTTAGGCGTGAGTATTATTCGTGGTAAAACACAAAACTACACTGAAAAAGATAACTTAGGCTCGCAGTGGTCTTTTGAATCTAAAGGTCATGCTACGCTTATTGGCGCGCAGTACAACTACACGTTTTAATGTAAAAGTGCCTTTAGCTTAATCATTAGGTACAAAAAAAGCCGCTCACTTTAATTAAAGTGAGCGGCTTTTTAATGCCTGCTAAATTGCTTTAGCAGGTATGTGACTAAAATTATAAGCTTTCAATCTTCGTTTTTTGCTCAAGCAGCTTAGTTTTAGCATCGGTGAATTCAGCTAACTTAGCGTTTTCTTTTGCAAGAACAGCTTCTGGTGCATTGTTTACAAACTTTTCGTTAGCGAGTTTGTTTTGCACTTGCGCTAGGCCTTTTTCTGCTTTTTCGAGTTGCTTGTTGATACGTGCAAGCTCTGCTTCAACATCAATTAAGCCCGCCATTGGGATCATAATTTCAAGGTTGCCAACATAAGAGGTTGCACACGCTGGTGCGTCGTCTTTGTTTTCAAGCATTGTAAACTCTTCAAGCTTAGCCAATGATGCCAAGAACGATTTATTTTCTTCAATACGGCGCACATCTTCGCTCGATGCATTGGCAAGTAATACGCTCAGTGGCTTGCTTGGACTAATATCCATTTCACCACGAATATTACGAATCGCTAAAATGAATTGCTTAACCCACTCTAAGTCGTCCATTGCTTTTGCATCAACGCTTGCTTCATTATAAACAGGGAAGCCTTGTACCATAATGCTAGTGCCCGCTGTTTCAAGCCCTGCAAGAGGTGCAACGCGTTGCCAAATCGTTTCTGTGATGTATGGCATCATTGGGTGCATTAAACGTAGTAGGCTTTCTAGTACCGTAATGAGTGTATTACGTGTACCGCGTTGTTGTGCTTCATTGCCTTTAAATAATACGGGCTTAGTTAGCTCTAAGTACCAATCACAGAACTGGTTCCAAGTGAATTCGTAAAGTGTATTAGCAGCTAAATCAAAGCGGTAGTTATCAAGGTGCTCAGTGTACGTTTTAACGGTGGCTTCATATTGGCCTAAAATCCAACGATCTGCTAGCGAGTACTCTTTTTGTGCATCGTTTGCAAAACCACAGTCTTGCTCTTCTGTGTTCATTAATACGTAACGGCTCGCGTTCCATAGTTTATTACAGAAGTTACGGTAACCTTCAAGGCGGTTCATATCCCAGTTGATATCACGACCGGTAGATGCCATTGCTGCAAGGGTAAAGCGAAGCGCATCGGTACCGTGTGCTTCAATACCATTTGCAAATACTTTGCGCGTGTCTTTTTCAATTTTAGCGGCAAGTTTTGGCTGCATCATGTTGCCAGTACGCTTTTGCACTAAGTCTTCAAGCTCAATGCCGTCAATCATGTCTAGCGGATCAAGTACGTTACCTTTTGACTTAGACATTTTATCGCCGTTGTCGTCACGTATTAGGCCAGTAACATACACTGTTTTAAACGGCACTTGTGGTTTACCGTTTTCATCTTTAATAAAGTGCAGCGTCATCATGATCATTCGCGCAACCCAGAAAAAGATAATGTCAAAACCCGTTACTAACACGTCAGATGGGTGGAAGGTTTTTAAATCATCCGTGTTCTCTGGCCAACCTTGCGTTGAGAACGTCCAAAGCGCTGACGAGAACCATGTATCAAGTACGTCTTCGTCTTGGCTTAGCGTAACATCATCGGCAATGTTGTTGTCGCGGCGTACTTCAGCTTCATCGCGGCCAACGTAAACGTTGCCTTCGCTGTCGTACCAAGCTGGAATACGGTGACCCCACCAAAGCTGACGTGATATACACCAATCTTGTACGTCGTTCATCCACGAAAAGTACATATTTTCGTATTGCTTAGGCACAAATTGAATGTCGCCGTTTTTAACTGCATCTTTAGCAGGTTCTGCAAGTGGCGCAACACGTACATACCATTGGTCTGTAAGTAGTGGCTCAATAACCACACCTGAGCGGTCGCCGTAAGGAACAGTTAGGCCGTGGTCTTCAATTTTTTCAAGTAGGCCTAGTTCTTCAAATTCAGCGATAATCGCTTTACGCGCAGCAAAACGATCAAGCCCATGAAAACGCGCTGGAATAGGCGCATCAAGCTCAAGCTCTTTACCGTCAAAGGTGTATGTTTCACCTTGAGTTAAAATAGCGGCGTCTTTATCGAAAATATTGATCATTGGCATTTTGTGACGCTTGCCAACTTCGTTATCGTTAAAGTCGTGAGCTGGGGTTATTTTTACACAACCTGTGCCTTTATCTTTATCGGCGTGTTCATCAGCAACAATGGTGATACGACGGTTAACGATAGGTAATAAAATGTCTTTACCAATTAAATCTGTGTAGCGTTCGTCATCTGGGTTTACTGCAACACCTGAGTCGCCTAGCATAGTTTCTGGGCGCGTAGTTGCGACTACAATGTAGTCTTTACCGTCTTGTGTTTTAACGCCATCGGCTAGTGGGTAACGTAAGTTCCACATGTGGCCTTGTTTGTCTTTGTTTTCAACTTCAAGATCAGAAATAGCAGTGTGTAATTTTGGATCCCAGTTTACTAGGCGTTTACCACGGTAAATTAGGTTTTCTTTATGAAGGCGAACAAATACCTCTTTAACCGCTTCAGATAAACCATCGTCCATCGTAAAGCGTTCACGGTCCCAATCAACTGATGCGCCAAGGCGACGAAGCTGCTTAGTAATTGTGCCGCCCGATTCGTTTTTCCATTCCCAGATTTTATGAATAAAATCTTCACGGCCTAAGTCGTGGCGAGTTTTACCTTCTTCAGCGTGCAGTTTACGCTCAACCAACATTTGCGTTGCAATACCTGCGTGGTCAGTACCTACTTGCCATAATGTGTTGTTACCTTGCATACGCTTAAAACGCGTAAGGGTATCCATTATTGTATCTTGGAAAGCGTGGCCCATGTGTAAGCTACCCGTGACATTTGGCGGCGGGATCATAATAGAATACGGTACGCCTTGGCCAGATGGCTTAAAGTAGCCTTTTTGTTCCCAGTCTTGATATAGAGACTGTTCAATATCTTGCGGATTGTAGGTTTTATCCATTACACAGAACCTTAAATAAGTACTTAAATTAGTTGGTTAGTTTGCCTGAGTGGCTAGCTATTAATATCTTGCGTGGTGAGATTGGCACCGAGTTGGCGTAGCTTTTTAAAACGCTCGCGGGCTGCTTGTTTAGCAACAGGTTCTACGGGGACAAAATCAAAAACTTGGTTAAATCGGCGAATGTAATCAGGTAGCTGAGTGGCCAAGTTTATTAAAACTTTTCGGTTGCCAACAGGTGGCGTAATACCAATTTCAACAGGGGCTCCGCCTTTAGGGCCTTCACCTTGTAAATTGTGTGGTACAAAACTGTCTGGGTCGAATGCCCAAATAATTTCATCAATGGCACAGGCTGTATCGTTATCGTTTACACAAATAAATACACGTTGCCCATTACGATACTGATCGGCCGCTATTTGTGCAGCCAAAGCAAAATGATCATCAGCCTGGGCTTTAGACTCATCTTGTTGCTTTAGAACGAAAAATTTAGCGTTCATGTTCATTGTATCGGGCTTTCCCATGGCATTGAATGTGCACTAGATTAATACACATAAATTAAGAGGCAGATTTTGCCATATAACGGGGTTTGCTTCAATTAATACACAAATAAATAAGGCGCCTAGTGGCGCCTTACTTTGAACTAAACAGGTAATTAATCGTGTGCTGCTTCGCTTACACCCGCTCTGTTCAATAAATACTGAGTTAGCATAGGAACAGGGCGTCCTGTTGCGCCTTTATTTGCACCACTTCGCCATGCAGTACCCGCTACATCTAAATGCGCCCAATTATATTTTTTGGTGAACTTAGATAAAAAACACGCTGCGGTAATTGTTCCTGCCGCGCGCCCACCTAAGTTAGTAAAATCAGCAAATGGGCTTTCTAGTTGGTCTTGATAATCGTCCCACAGTGGTAGCTGCCATGCACGGTCGCCACTTTGCTCAGACGCTTTCAATAAGTCGTGGGCAAGGGGGTTATGGTTTGCAAGCAAACCTGTTGCATGAGCACCTAATGCTACAATACATGCGCCTGTAAGGGTGGCTACATCTATAACGGTATCTGGGTCAAAACGCTCCACGTAGGTTAACGCATCACATAATACTAAACGACCTTCAGCATCGGTATTAAGTACTTCAACCGTTTGCCCCGACATCGTCGTTAAAATATCACCTGGTCGGTAAGCATTTGAACTTGGCATGTTTTCACAACCAGCTAAAATACCTATTACGTTTATAGGTAATTGCATTTGTGCTAAAGCGCGCATTGCACCTATAACACCTGCAGCACCGCCCATATCGTACTTCATTTCATCCATGGCTTCGCCAGGTTTAATTGAAATACCGCCTGAGTCAAAGGTTAAACCTTTACCAACTAACACAATTGGCGCTTGCTCGTCGCTTGCACCTTTGTAGTTAATAACCGACATAACAGATTCGTTATCACTACCACGGCCAACCGCTAAGTACGAGTTCATACCCAGCTCTGCCATTTTATCTTCGCCAATAATATCAACGGTGATGTTATCAAAATTGGTAGCTAGCTCTTGCGCTTGTTCGCCTAAATACGCAGGGTTGCAAATATTGGGTGGCATGTTGGCAACGTCTTTACACAACTTGCTGCCAGCAGCGATAGCTAAACCGTGCTCAATCGCACTTTCACCAATGGTGAGTTCGCGGCGCGTGGGTACGTTAAATACAATTTTACGAAGTGGGCGACGCGGGTCTACTTTTTTACTTTTAAGTTGATTAAACGTGTATAAGCAATCTTGCGTTGTTTCTACGGCTTGGCGTACTTTCCAATAAGTATCTCGGCCTTTTACGTGTTGCTCTGTTAAAAAGCATACCGCTTCCATTGAGCCTGTATCGTTTAAGGTATTTATTGTTTTAGAGATAATTTGTTTGTATTGCTTGTCATCAAGCTCGCGCTCTTTACCGCAACCTACAAGCAAAATACGCTCGCTTAACACGTTAGGGACATGGTGCAATAATAAAACTTGGCCAGGTTTACCCTCTAGGTCGCCACGGCGAAGTAAGTTTGAAATATAACCATCACTGATTTTATCGAGTTGTTCACCAATGGGGGATAACCTGCGTGGTTCGTACACGCCAACGACAATACATGCGCTGCGTTGTTTTTCTGGGCTACCACTTTTTACGCTAAATTCCATTGTTGCTCCTGGTTGTGAGTCATTTAAGCTAATAAATAAGGCCAAAAATAATATTTTCTAGTCTTAGTAGCTAAGCTTATGTAGAGATAATACTCATTTTAGCTGATTTTTACCGACTCTTACTGTGTAATTGAACTTTATATGCTTAAGGGCTACTAATGCAACATTATATCTTGCACTTAGGTAGGATAATTAATTTTGATGGCTTATAATAATAGCCTATTTGTCGGTATAAACTGTGCAAAATAGCTATTTAACTATTCGACACTCACTATTGTAGTGAAATACTAAGTTTAACAGGGGCGAGCATTGCTTATTTTTCGTTATTTGACCGCTGAGGTTTTAAAATCGCAGGTCGCCGTATTTTTAACTTTAATGACCATTTTTTTATCACAAAAGCTGGTGGTTATTTTAGGTGACGCATCAGAGGGAGGCATTCCTGCTCAATTAGTGCTGTCGATGATTGCGTTAAAGTTACCACAACTTGCCTCGTTAATTCTTCCATTGAGTATATTTTTAGGCATTATTTTAGCGTACAGCCGTATTTACGCCGACAGCGAAATGACGGTATTAAAAGCGTGTGGTGTGAGCGAATGGTATGTAGTGCGTGTAACTTTAATATCAAGCGCAGGCTTGGCGCTTTTGGCTGGCGCATTAACTATGTACCTAGCACCGTGGGCCAGTGAGCAAGAGTATCAATTAAAAGAACAAGCTAAAGCTGACGCAGGGCTGTCAGCATTAAGAGCCGGTCGTTTTCAAGAAACAGGGAACGAAAAAGCCGTGGTGTTTATTCATAATATTGAAAATGGTGGCAAAGAGCTGAACAAAGTGTTTGTTGCACAGCTACCAAATAGTGATAACGATGAATTAGCTCGACTAGTATACGCAGAGCAAGGCGTGGTAATTGAAGCGCAAAACGGTGAGCAACAGTTAGTGTTAACCGATGGGAAACGGTACGAAACCGACGCAACAACACCAGCATTAAACCTTACTGAGTTTGATGGCTACAGTGTGCAAATTCGTGAACAAGAAATAGAACACCAACGCCGTAAGTTAGAAGCTGTGCCGACTAATCAGTTGCTTGCTATTAATACGCCTGAGTCTATTGCTCAATGGCAGTGGCGTATCGCTATTCCTCTTTCTATTCCGCTGCTTACTTTACTAGCAGTGCCGTTAAGTGTGGTTAATCCTCGCCAAGGTAAATTTGCTAAATTGGTACCCGCTATAAGTTTGTATCTTGGGTATTTTATTTTATTAAATGCCGCAAAATTCGCGATAGAAGATGGCAAAATACCGGCGTCAATTGGGCTTTGGTGGATTCACTTGAGTGCCTTATTTATTGGTGGCTTATTAATTATTAAAGGCCGCCCAATAGGCGCTTTGCTTAAAGCTGTTGTCACTAAGCGGGAGTTAAGCTCATGATGAAAACACTCGACTGGTATTTAGGCCGCAGTATTTTACAAACAACAGGCTTTGCTTTGTTGGTTTTAGTTGGCATCAGTACCCTAATTAAATTTATTGAACAGTTAAAATCGGTAGGGCGTGGTAGTTACGATTTGATTACCGCCATGCTGTATACGCTGTACAGTATTCCTGGTGATTTAGTGGTGTTTTTCCCTATGGCTGCGCTCATTGGGGGCTTAACAGGGCTTGGTGCGCTTGCTTCAAATAGTGAATTAGTGGTTATGCAAGCAGCGGGTATGTCGCGGTTGCAAATTATTGGTTCGGTGATGAAAACCGCCATGTTTATGGCCATTTGTATGATGGCGCTTGGCGAATGGGGAGCACCAGAGGCACAGTTACGTGCAAAAGAAATGCGAAACCAAGCTATACATGGCGGAGATGTGTTTAGCGCACAAAAAGGGGTTTGGGCGAAAGATGGAAATAACTTCATAAATATAGAAGATGTGGATGAAAGCGGTAAGCTTAACGGTTTGCACATGTACTATTTTGATAGCTCACTTGAACTTACTCAAATTACTAAAGCTAAAGAGGCAATTAGCCGAAAAGATGGATGGCTTTTACGTGATGTAAACAAAGTAATTATTACGGATGAGTTAATTACTACTGAACTACACCCAGAAGAGTTTTACCCATCGCAACTAACCGCTGAAAAGTTAGGCGTTGTATCTGTAAAGCCTGAATCGCTTTCGTTTACAGGGCTATGGTCGTACTTAAGCTACTTAGAGCAAAATGAGCAAGATACCAGTACTTATGATCTTGCTCTTTGGCGAAAGTTCATGCAACCCGTGTCGGTTGCGGTTATGTTATTGGTTGCGCTTTCTTTTATATTTGGTCCATTACGCACTGTAACTATGGGCGCACGAATAATTATGGGTGTTGTAACAGGCATTGTATTTCATTTAACAAACGAGATATTTGGTCCCGTGGTAATGGTTTACCAAATACCTGCCATAATTGGCGCCGTGCTGCCTAGTGTTATTTTTATAGGCTTTGCGACCTACTTAATGAATAAACGGGTATAAGCGATTATATCTAAAAACAAAAAAGGGTGACTAGTAAGTCACCCTATTTTGTTTTTAGAGGTTTTATTAGTGTGTATACATTAATCGAGCTCGCGGTATATACGTTTGTTCTCTTCTTTTGAAAGAGCAACAACCTCTGTTTTAGATAAGTAATCTTGTAACGCTTTTTTGTTTTTAAAATCAACTAACACAACTAAGTTACCTAAACCAAGTAACGCGCCCATGCAGCGAATAACTGATTGCGACCAACTAATTAAATTGCCATCGTTAGTTTGTACTCTTAATCGCCATGCTCGCATACCAATTGTTTGACCGCTTTTGGTCCAAAAGTAACTAAAAAATATAACATTAACGCCCACAAACAACGCACTGCGAATGCCATCTAGTAAAGGTGAATTCTCTATAAATGCAGCAGGGTCTTGACCTTCGGTTTGCTCAATAAGGCCCGTAGAAATTAAAACTTGAATTGCAGCAAAGTACAAAATAGCGGTTAGCATAGATAATGAAATGACGACTAAAGAGTCGTATATTAGCGACGCAAAACGGCGCCAAAAACCAGCACGTGGAAACTCACCCGACATAAAAATACTCTCACTGTTAATGTGTGGCTAGTTTAGCAAAAAAGCGCAAAAATACTAAGCGCTATAGTATGTTGGTATCATTTAACTATTGGTTTAAATAATATCTGTATTTTTAAAGTGCTTTATTTACATGACGCTTTAATTTTTTTAAATGTTAAGAGTTGCCTAAATGTTAAGCGGTTGATCATGCTTATGTAATAAAAGGCTTGCTGCTAACCCTATTGTTTGTATAATGCTTGGCATAGAGACGAAGGCACATAAATAATCCTAAGCTCTAAAGTGGTTTTTCTTTATCTTCTCGTGTTTAGAAGGTTAAAGAAAAATGATGCCAGCGTGATGAAATTGGTAGACATGGGGGATTCAAAATCCCCTTCCGAAAGGAGTGCCGGTTCGAGTCCGGCCGCTGGTACCACTTTTTATAACCTCTGCTAGATTTAGCAGAGGTTTTTTTATGTCTAAAATTTATGATGACGGACTCGAGCGGCACTCAAGTGCGCTGCTATAAGTTAAAGTCCGGCCGCTGGTACCACTTTTTATAACCTCTGCTAGATTTAGCAGAGGTTTTTTTATGTCTAAAATTTGTGATGACGGACTCGAGTGGCACTCAAGTGCGCTGCTATAAGTTAAAGCCCGGCCGCTGGGTGAGAGTAAACCGAAACGAAGTTTCGCAGTTATTCGAAGTGAGTTCATGGATGAACGATGGATGTAGCTTCATGGACGAATTAATTACTCTATAATGGGGGTTTTACTAATAGGCTCGAGCGGCACTCAAGGTGATATTCTAAATAGTCATATCACTTTGCGTGGCTGTTTTTTCGTATTAGCTTTGTAAATGAATCAGAGGGCATAGGGCGGTACATAAAAAATCCTTGCGCCATTTCGCAGTGAGTCTTTGATACGTAATCAAGCGTTTCTTGATCCTCTATTCCCTCTGCAATAATAGCTAAATCTAAGTTATGACCAATATCGATAATACACTTGGCAATGGCAGCGCTTTGTTCATCAGTAATGACATTTTGTAAGAACGATTTGTCTATTTTTAAGTAATCGATAGGCAATAACTGTAAATAACTAAACGACGAATAACCTTTACCAAAGTCATCCAATGCAAACGCAACACCATAGTGCTTGAGCTTATGCATGGTTTTACTCATCTTCTCTTTATTTTCCATAAAAATAGATTCAGTTAACTCAATAATTAATTGATCGCCACTAATTGATGAGTTTGAAATACTTTCAATAATGTAATCAATAAAATGTTCGTCCTGAAATTCAATAATTGATAGGTTGACCGCAAGCTTTAAAGGCGCGATGCCCTCTAGTTGCCATTGCTCTAATAGCGATATAGCCGAGCTAATAGCAAACTCACCTATTTTTTTTATTAGCCCAGTTGATTCAGCAATAGGAATAAATAAATCGGGCGGTATAGACTCTCCGCTAGCCGTAAACCAGCGCATCAATACTTCAGCTCCCAAAATCTGATTGCAGTCTAAACCTATTTTTGGCTGTAGGTATATTTCTAATTCTTGGTTGTTTATTGCTTTGCGAAGTTCGCGCTCAATATCCATTTGTTCACGGGCATGAGCTTCTAATTTCCTATGATAAAAACGGTAGGCATTTTTGCCATTATTTTTGGCGTCATACATCGCCATGTCGGCATTACTAAGCAAGGAGTCGGGCGTAATACCATCTTGTGGATATAACGCAATTCCAATGCTTGATGATACATATTGAGGTCGACCATTTATAATAAATTCTTTACTTATTGTCTCTAACAACGCCTCGCACAAGTTTTCAATATTATTTTTTGACTTAACAAGCTCAACAAGAATTACAAACTCATCACCACCTATTCGGGCAAGTGTGTCTTGCTCTCTTAAACGGTGGTTAATACGCTCTACCATTTTGATTAGTAGTTCGTCGCCGCCTTTGTGGCCTTCAGTGTCGTTAACTCGCTTAAAGTTGTCTAGGTCTAAAAAGAGCACTGCGGTCATCGAATCATCGCGTCTTGCGAGTGTTAGTGAATGCTCAAGACGGTCCATAAATAATTGACGGTTTGCTAAACCAGTCAGGGCGTCATGGTAGGCTTGAAAATGAATGATTTCTTCATGTTCTTTTTCAACGCTGATATCACGAATACAAAATACACGACCAATAAGTTGGCCATTTTTAAGCTGAGGGAGTGAGCGGTAACTATAATGTTTGTCGTCGATAGATTCAAACTCGCCACTCAATGCCTGTTTTGAGTCTGCTTTTAATTGCGCGATAATATCGGCGCTTTTGTTGCCTTTTTTTATTACTTTATCTATTTGGCTAAAGTAATTATATGCGTCTAAATTAAAGCGCTCGAAGAACTCTCTGGCCATTATATTGGCGCTCACAACGTTACCTTTTAGGTCTAGCACAGTAACTTGTTCGCCTATAGCGTCAAATGTTGCGTTAAGCACACTAATTGAATGTTCTAATTGTTGCTGTGTATCTGAAAGCTCATTGAGCTGGTTTTTAAGTAAATCATTGCGTTCGTTTAATTCGTTAGACGTAATAAATAATGACCGCTCTAAAATATTAATTTCGCGCTCATTCAGTTCATAAGCATCAGATACCCGCGATATAATATCGGTATACTCTTGAACAAAGCTTTCATCAACCTTACTACGTTTTAACTGGCGTGCTAGCAGTTTGTGCAACTTGTAAACCTCTTAGTCTTCAGTTAATAAGGTCAGGGTCATGGTTTGATTATGTAAATGACACGGGCCAAAAGGAACATGAGGCGATAACTCGCCGTAAGAGTAAAACCCGGTTCTAGTGCAGTTCTCGGGAAGTAAGTCTGCGATTGTTTCAAGTTCTTCTTCAATTAATTGGTCAAGTATCATTCGTCGACCAACACAGCTCACTAAAAGCGCAAGGCTAGGCTGGTTACTGCCCATCATTTGTATGGCGGCTTCACCCGCTTGTTGTGCTCCATCAATTAGATTTTCGTAGTTTGCGCGCATTAGTTGGCATTTAGCCCCTTCAGGAAGATTACCTGCAAAGGTCATGCTTTTTTTATCTTCATCAATACTTAAAATGGTTCTGACTACGGATTGTTCTTCACCAACTTCTTGCATAGATAGCGGGAATAATAAAGCAGAGCTTGGCAGCCCGTCAGCGTATTCACCTAGCATCGTTTTGTACAATTCCAGTGAAGGACTATGGTCTATTTCATAAAGGGTATTTTTAGTTGATTTGGTAATTTCGCGTATAGGGCCAAATGGTTTCCACCCGCCCATGGTGCCATGGCTAATATTTAACTTTTCGCCATAAAACCCAACAAGAACTACCAAGCCTTTAGTTACGTTATCATTGTGCCATACTATGGTTTCTTTAAAGCGAGCCTGATCACCCGCTAAGCCACCAGTTACAAGTACGTTTTTAGGTAATGCGCCAGTAATACTCTCAATGAGCTCGCTGCCATTTATAAGCTGTCCATCAGAAACAACAAACACATAACGTAAGCCATTATGATCTAATTGATTTACAAGTGCGGTGCCCAAAGAGCTTGAGTCGGCATAGTTACTAATGTTATCTGACTTGGCAACAACATGACTTTTCTCAAAGTGGACGGCGGTCAGCGCTATGCTTTCGTCGTGTATTTCACTACCTTGAATTTCTCCGCTGGTAGAGCACCCTACAATTTCAGCCTCAGGGAAAGATGATTTTAATTGAGACAACATGTGTGATGTTGCCATGGCATGTCTGTCACCAAAAGCAAATACTAATGCAGCATCAGATTTTTTAGGTAGCGACGATTGCCATTTGCCTTCTTTATAAATAGATTGAAAAGTGTTCATAATTTAAAGGCTTTCCCGCACAGCTATGTTATTAATAATATAGATTATAGGGTAAATGCAGGTAAATCCACATTTGTTACGTTTAATTAACGCTCTTTTGAAGTGCTTACCACTTTATATATTAAGTATTTAACCCTTTTAGATAGGAAATTAGGCTTAACATTTAAAAATTGATTTTTTGCTTAAATACAATGAAATCCAACTTAAATGTTTTAGCGTATAATGTAATTAAGTATCATGTTTACAACACGGTTTTAAGAACGTTCATATGACTCAGCTAAGTGCCAAACAAAATATTCAAGCAATTGTTAAAGCCATAAAAGCAGAAGAGGCAGTACTACGCCAAAAATACCCTTTGCTTGCTCATCAAAATACCATTGGTCTTGTTATATTATTGCTTTCGTTAAGTGCTTTAATTGGTGTTGGGGTGTTGTATTACCTTGCCATTATTCCTGCTTGGGCCTGCATTGTTTTGGCAGCTATGGCGGCTTCGATTTCGCATGAACTTGAACACGATCTAATTCATAAACAGTATTTTAGCAATCAGCCTATAATTCATAATTTTATGATGTTAACTGTTTGGTTAATGAGGCCAAACACCATTAGCCCTTGGTATAGACGCAAAATGCATTTACATCATCATAAAACATCAGGTACAAAGCAAGATCTCGAAGAACGCTTAGTGGGCAATGGTATTAAAAACCCATTTATGCGTGTGCTTGTTATTGTAGACGGTTTGCTTGGTTTAGTTATTAATGCCAAACGTTTTAGTAAAGAAATAAAAGGGTTTAGTTTTTTTAGCGTATTTAATGCGGGCTTTCCGATAACAACAACATACTTCATTATTTTGTATAGCGTAATTATATTTCACACAGTTAACTTTTTTGTACCCATTGAAGCAAGCACTCCGGCTCTAGCGTTAGAGGTTTTAAATGTGTTTGAATTTTTAATGATTGTTTTAATTGTGCCTAATATAGTGCGTTCAAGCTCGCTTAATTTTGTCACATCAAGCATGCACTATTACGGTGGCGTAAATAATATGCTTGAGCAAACACACGTAATTACAAGCCGGTTATTTATGCCGTTTCACCTTTTTTGCTTCAATTTTGGTAAAACGCACACTATTCATCACTTTGTACCAAACCAACCTTTTTATTTACGCCAAATGTTAAGCAAAAAAATACTCGACGTAATGCGCCAGCATAATGTACGGTTTAATGATTTTAACAGCATTAAAAATGCAAACGCTTATAAAGCTTAGCTAAAGTTAAGTTTAATTGGCGCATTAAAAAATAAGCAAACATTGCTACATGAGCGGTTTAATCGTTCATGTAACAAACTGGAATTACTCCCACAATGGTAAAAAAACTAGCCTTTCTGGTACCAAATTAGTGAGCTTGTTTAACCCTCCCTTTTATCAATTCAAATAGCTTTATGACTCTAACCTTTATTAAGATGGGTACATTTAAAAAATTTAATTGTCCTCTAAACACAGTTAAAGCTAACACGCGGTGCTGGAGTTAATCCTGAAGGTAAAATTCTTGGAGATTATAGAGGTTAAAGACTTACAAAGTTTAAAGGAGTTTGCTCCAGCAGTCCGGGGTATAGCGCAATTACCTTACGTTAACTCAGCACTCAAAAGCGGACAGCTGGTAAAGGTATTGAATGAATACGCGCCAAGCCCACAACCTATTGATTTACTTTATCCGTCTCAACGTTTGTTAAGCCCAACAGTTAAAGCTTGAGTAGATTATTTAGTAAACCATTTATCTCAATATAAAAGTAATTGGTAAGCTAGTTTCTAAACCAGTTGGTGGTGAATTTAATAAAACGGCTAATACGTGCAGATTCGTTAATTAGCTGAGGGTGAATTAAATACACATCAGATTGCGGATACTGTAACTGCGTTAATACCGGTTTTAAAGTGTGTGCGTTAATTTCTAAATCTACTAAATACTCGGGGGTGTATATAATTCCCTGACCTTGCAGTGCGAGGTTTTTAAGCATGTGGTTATCATTAATACTTAGTTTTCCCTCAAGCTCAATAGCCCTATCGGAAAAGTGCCAAAGGCTAAATTGCGTGCTGGTTAAACAGCTATGCTTTAATAAATCTTCAACACTGCCTGGCTCACCATTTTTAGCGATATAGCTTGGGGCTGCGCAGCACACCTGTTTATAACTAAATAGCTTTTTGGCAATCATGTTTTGTGGTGGATTAAGGGTTGATCTAAATGCAATATCGTAATTGCTTTGTATCAAGTCGTGAGGGGTGTAGCTGCAGTCTATATTAAACTTAACATCAGGGTACTCTTGGTTAAATTGTTCGCAAATAGTGAGCAGGTATCTATTGGTAAATTGGCTCGGCGCGGTAATTCTAATATTGCCAGCAATAGCCTCGTGTTCATGGGCTAATGTGCGTTCTAGCTCTAATAATGTACTTTTAATATTTCCCATACAGCTAAGCACATGCTCTCCCTGTTGGGTGAGCTTTACACTGCGGGTTGTACGAATAAGTAGGGCTCTTTGGTATTCTTTTTCGAGCGCTTTTATTTGCTCAGACAAATACCCCCGGGATATCCCAAGCGCTAAAGCTGCCTTTGAAAAGCTTAAGTGTTTGGCTACTTCGTTAAATAAAAATAACCGTTCAAATTTTTTATGTTCTCTAAGCATTTAAATGAGCACTGTGTTTTTATTGTTTGTTATAACAAATAATGAGTTTTATTTTTAGTATTTAGTTGAATAATTTAATCGGTAAACTACAAGTCACTCTTTTTTAATACCGATTACTCATGACCAATAAACCGATTTCTCAATTTATACCCAATGCTAGCGAACTTATTTATGGCTGTATGGGCCTGGGTGGCGGCTGGAATAACAACCCAATAACCAAAGCCGACATACACCAAGCACACACAGTGGTAGAGGCTGCGCTTGAAAATAACATTAACTACTTTGACCATGCCGATATTTATACTTTTGGTAAAGCAGAGCAGGTATTTGGTGAAGTTTTAAAAACGCGTACCGACCGTGATAAGTTAATTATTCAATCTAAATGCGGTATTCGCTTTGAAGATGAACATGGCCCTAAGCGTTATGACCTTTCAGGGCAGTGGATAGAACACAGTTTAAATAATAGTTTAGCGCAGCTAAAAACCGATTACTTAGACGTACTTATTTTGCACAGACCTGACCCACTCATGTGCCCACAGGAAATTGCTAGCACTTATAAAAAACTAAAAAGCCAAGGCAAGGTACGTTTTTTAGGGGTGTCTAATATGCAGCAACATCAAATAAAAGCCATTCAACAAGCCCTTTCAGAGCCACTTATTTTGAATCAAGTAGAAATGAGCTTATTAAAAAATGACTGGGTTGAAGAGGGGATATATGCTGGTAACGTGCAAGGCGCAAATATTAACTTTACGCCAGGCTTAATAGAGTTTTGCCAGCACAAAAATATACAGCTGCAGGCGTGGGGAAGTTTAAGCCAAGGGTTGTTTTCGGGTGCTGATATAACCGGCGCTGAAACCCATATCAAAAACACCTACCAATTAGTACAAAGCTTAGCTGCGCAGTACGGCACAAGTGCAGAAGCCATTGTACTGGCATGGTTAAATAGGCATCCTTCAAACATACAACCTGTGATAGGGACTACTAACACAGCGCGTATTAAAGCGTGTGCACAAGTAAGCAAAATACAGTTAACGGCCGCTCATTGGTATGCACTTTACGAAAGTGTAAAAGGTTGCGAGCTGCCATAGTTTAGTAAAGGAGCACTAAAATGATAAAAAACACACTAACAACATTTTTACTAAGCACAGTCGTGGTATTAACGGCTTGTAAAAGTAATCAGCCACCACCGGCCGATAACGCAAACACGGCAAGTGCTAATAATTATTTACAGCGCGATGTACGCGACGATATATTTTATTTTGTATTACCAGATCGTTTTTATAATGGCGATCCGCAAAACGATAATGGTAGCAAAGAGCATGCTATTTCGGCTGGTGGGTTAAATTTAACAACCACCAGTGGTTTTCATGGTGGCGATATAACAGGTATTGAACAAAAGCTAGACTACCTAGAAGCACTAGGGGTTACAGCCATTTGGATGACGCCATTATTACGCAATCAAGCGATTCAATTCGGGGGTGTTGCGCACCATGGTTATTGGATTGTCGATTTTAGCGAAATTGACCCGCACTTTGGTGGTAATGCTTCTTTAAAAAAACTAATTGATGCGGCTCATAAAAAAGGCATTAAAGTATTTTTTGACATAATTACTAACCACACTGCTGATATTATTCGTTACGATGAATGCCACATGCCAGACGGTCAATTTAAAACGGGTTTAACGCATTGTGAATATAAAGCGCTAAATAACCCTAAGCCATATAACCCATTTATTCCAGAGCACTTAAAAAATGTTAAGTACCCACAGTGGCTAAATAATGTCGATTATTATCATAATCAAGGCGACAGCACCTTTAGTGGCGAAAGCTCACTTAATGGTGATTTTAACGGCCTAGACGATTTAAAAACAGAGCATCCGCAGGTGGTGAGCGGCATGGTCGATATTTATCAAAATTTAATAAAAGAGTTTAAGCCCGACGGCTTCAGAATCGATACCGTACGCCATGTAAATCTCGAGTTTTGGCAAACATTTACACCCGCTATTATTGATTACGCTGAGGCGCAAGGCATTCCAAATTTTCATGTGTTTGGTGAGGTTTACGACCCAAATCCTAAAAACCTAAGTGTATTTACTACAGAAGGTAAAATTCCATCAGTGCTTGATTTTGCATTTCAAAAAATAGCGGCCGATGTGTTTTTTAAAGGAGAGAACCCAAGCGCCATTAGCGAGCTGTTTGCACAAGACTCACTATACAAAGATGAAGACAGCCAAGCCGATTTACTTATGACCTTTTTAGGTAACCACGACATGGGCAGACCTGGCTTATTTATAAACCAAACATTTGATCAAGAAGGTGACGAGCTTAAATTAAAGCGCAGCCAATTAGCGCATGCGTTTATGTTTTTATCGCGCGGTATACCAGTTATTTACTATGGCGATGAACAAGGTTTTACAGGCGATGGCCACGATATTGATGCACGCGAAGATATGTTTGCATCAAAGGTTGCAAGCTATAACGACAATAACCTTATAGGCACTACCCAAACAACGGCTGATGATAACTTTAATCAGCAGCACCCATTATTTAAAGCTATTGCTCAATTAAGTAAGTTACGAAAAAATCACGAAGGGCTTCGCCGCGGTGAATACAACGACTTATTTTTTGCTGAAAACACTGGCATGTTTGCGTTTTCACGCACAGTAAAAGGCGCAGATCAGGCATATATTATTGTGTTTAATAGCGAAAAAACGCCACAAACAATAGAGTTTAATAGCCCCTATAAACACTTGTCCCCCCTTGTAGCTGCCGAGCAACTTGAGCAACAAAATGGCAAGTTAACGGTCACTTTAAAAGGGCTTAGTTATAGCGTGTATATTGCTAAATAATTAAGGGTTTAGGTTAAGTAAAAGCCAGCTGCTAAGCTGGCTTTTGTATTTAAATAAGCGAAATAGAGTAGGCAGTATTGAAGTAGGTAAACAAGCTGGGTTAGTAATTATAAATGACAATATTGCAGAAAATGTGTCGGCTATCCGTAATATGGAAACTGTATTTAAAAATGGTGTAGGCTATAACTCAACAGCACTTTTCTATAATACTAAATCGGTTGTTGGGCTTCATTAAAATAATAAAGGAAAACAGGATGAAAAAATCACTACTTTCAGTGGCATTAGGTTTTGCTGCACTTGGTACGTTTAACGCGCAGGCAAACCTTGATCAACACGTTAAAAATGTAGAGCAGCAGGTAATTGAATGGCGACGTGACTTTCACCAAAACCCTGAGCTTGGTAATCGCGAAACACGTACCGCAGGCATTGTGGCTAAACACTTAAAGTCGTTAGGTATGCAAGTACAAACCGATATTGCTTACACCGGTGTTGTGGGTATTTTAAAAGGCGCAAAGCCTGGTCCTACGGTAATGCTACGCGCCGATATGGATGCACTACCGGTAACAGAAAAAACAGATGTGCCATTTAAATCAACCAAAACCACAAATTTCCGCGGTGTAGATGTGGGTGTAATGCATGCCTGTGGGCACGACACGCATGTAGCCATGTTGATGGGCGCAGCACAAGTATTGGCTGATATGAAAAGCGAGCTGCACGGTAATATTATGTTTGTGTTTCAGCCAGCAGAAGAGGGCGCACCTATTGGCGAGGAAGGCGGTGCAGAATTGATGCTCAAAGAGGGGATATTTACCAAATATAAACCCGACGTGGCATTTGGTCTTCACATAACATCGAGCTTACACAGCGGCAAAATTGGTTACAGAAGCGGCCCTGCTATGGCCAGTTCTGATAGGTTTGAAATTACTGTTAATGGTCGTCAAGCACATGGTTCAGCACCGTGGACTGGGGTTGACCCTATTGCAGCGGCTGCACAAATTGTAACGGGTGTTAATCATATTGTGAGCCGCCAAGTAAATATAACCAAAGAGCCCGCAATTGTGTCGTTTGGCAAAATAGCAGGTGGAGTGCGCAATAATATAATTCCTGAAAAAGTTGAAATGGTAGGTACAATTCGCAATTTTGATATGAATAATAGAGCACAGATTTTTGAAAAAATAAAAACAACGGCTACACATATTGCTAAGTCGTCGGGAGCAACTGCCGATGTGCATATTCATGAAGGTTACCCAGTAACGGTGAATAACCCTGAGCTTACTGCGCAAATGCTGCCAACCCTCGCAAAAGCGGCGGGTATAAATAACGTAGTGGAAATGAATAAGATTACAGGTGCAGAAGACTTTTCGTTTTATGCATTAGAAATCCCAAGTGTCTTTGTATTTTTAGGTGGTACGCCAAGTAGCCAAGATTTAAAAACGGTACCAAGTAATCATTCACCTTATTTTTATGCTGACGAATCATCGTTTAAAGTAGGGACTAAGGCATTAAGCCAGCTCGCTGTAGATTACTTAGATAGTAAAAAGTAGGCTGCTAACAATTGAGTTAGTAAAAGTCATAAGCTAACTCAATGTATTTTAAGCGTAGTACGTAAAGATGTATGAAGGCTCTATAGGCCTATGTTAGAGGATTATTATATGAAAATCACAGGAAGCTGTTTTTGTGGCGATATAACTTATGAGGCCACCACACAAAATAATAACGTAGTAGTATGTCATTGCAGTGATTGCCAACGGATGTCGAGTGGACCATTTAGAGCCGTTGTAATTGCAGATCCCAATTCGGTTGATTTTACAAAAGGACAACCGAAAGAGTATGTAAAAACAGCGCAAAGTGGCAATAAGCGAGCGCAAGGTTTTTGTGCCAATTGTGGTACATCACTTTATGCAACTAATGAGTCACCTATCGATCGTATATATGGGTTGCGTTTAGGTGCTGTTGATCAGCGAGAGCAATTTAAGCCTTCAGCACAAATTTGGTCAAAGTCAGCACTTACGTGGTTGGCCGATTTACATAAAATTCCTGCTTATGACACCACACCATAAGGTTAAGTTACTATGAAACCTACTTCTTTAATCACTTTATATATAAGCGCATTCATGTGCATGAGTGCCCATGCTAGTTCAAGCAATGTTGAGTTTTTAAATACCACCAAAGTGGCTCCAAACTTACCATTTTCGCAAATAGTAAAAGCCGGTAATACGCTTTATATGTCGGGACAAATAGGAATTATTCCTGAAACCGGTAAGTTAGCAGCGGGTGGTTTTGAAGGTGAAGCTAAACAAACACTTGAAAATATTAAACGCACTTTAGAGCAGCATAACTATAGCATGAGCAATATTGTAAAGTGCACCGTTATGCTTACCAATATTAACGACTTTAAAGCGTTTAACGCTATTTATACGCAATATTTTAGTGCGCCGTATCCAGCGCGTAGTGCATTTGCAGTAAAAGCGTTAGCGCTTGATTCTTTAGTAGAAGTTGAATGTATTGGCGCAATTTAGGAATAGGTTGAAAGTTTTGTCGCTAATTACGTGTCATATAATTAGTAACATTATTGAGATACAACCATGTGCAGTTCACCAAAAAGTAGTCGAACAGTAAAAAATTCAGCTATTCATTTCAATGACGAGCTTACCCAAGAGCAACGTATACGCTTTGCAGCAAAGGCTAACTTAGCACAAGAACGCAGAGAGCAACGGGAGCTTGCTAATTCCCGTTACGCTCAAAAGCACCCGCAAATTAAGTCATCAAAAGGTTTTTTTTCGTGGTTGCAGCAATGGGTTAACTAACATTAACCCACATTCTATTTATAGTTGCTTACCAAGAGTAAGATGCTGAAATCATTGCATTGCGTGGTTTACCCGGAAAATATCTATCGCCTGTAAAACTGGTGTAATCAGCTCGCTCTGCATACGCTTTATTGGTCACATTTATAATACGAGCCATAACTTCAAGATTTTTTGTTGCTTGCCACTGGGCGCGTAAGCTAAGAACCGAATGGCCTTCGTATTCATTTAAGTTCTCAGGGTCTGTGTAGTAATGGCCAACATGATGCCATTGAAGTGCAAATTGGGTGTTGTTACGTGCTTGCCACGTAATATCAATATTAGCAATGTTGCGTGGTGCGGTATCTATGTCGTTGCCATTTATGTTTAGGCCGTTAATAACTTGGTTGTTAGTGTAACTATGTTTGGCATGTGTACCTGCAAAGTTAACCGACACGTTATTGGGTAATTGATAATTAAGCTCAAGTTCCACACCTCGATGGCGAGAGCTGCCATCATTTACAGTGAAAAAGTCGCTATCACGATAAATAGTATTGTGTTTACTCATAGCATATACAGATAAGCCATAATTAAATGTACTGTATAATCCTTTTATACCAAACTCAGCGTTGTTAGCTATTTCTGGGTTTAAATTAGCGGTGGTTTGCTCGCGTTGTAATTGATATAACTCAGCAGCTTGTGGCGCTCGGTAACCGCGAGAAAAGTTAGCGTAAAACGTATTATTACTGTTGTACTGGTAACTTATTCCAAGTTTAGGTGAGGCATTACTAAAGCTATTTTTAGTGCTAGCAGGACGACTGTATCGGCACCCACCAAACCCGCACTCGCTACCATCTTCTTTTGTTCTGCCCGCAAGCATATTATTTGTGAAGTCGTACTGCATGTGCTCGTAACGAACCCCGGCTGTTAATAGCCATTTATTTAATTGCCAATTCACGGATGCAAATGGTGCATAAAGTGTGGCATTGACGTTGTAATCGTAATGTTTACCCTGTGGCACGGTAGCCACTAAAAATGCCGAACCTTGCGTTGCCTCGTTTTGACTTTGTAAAAAGTCGGCTTGGGTGTACTCGCCATCTAAGCCTAAGTTCAGAGTTACATTGTTATTTATACTGTGCTTATAAAGCGATTGAACACCAATACCTGTTTGACTGTTTTTTTCAAGCGGTGTACCTGGTAAAAAGTGCTTAAAAAAGTCCATACTTTGATCGCGCATATACACAGTGGTAGAAAGTACATCGTTATTGGCTAATTGCCATGTTGCATTGCTCCACGCTCGCAAAGATGTTGCCTTTCTAAATGCATCAGGATCGAAGTTTTGCTGTGCTATATCTTCATTTTTATAGCTTTCAAACCCAGTAATAAAACCAGCTGTTTGCTGATCTAAATGTGTATAAGTTATACCCGATGTGAGCAATAGATTATCGCGCTCTAGACGATGGCGTATATTTACTTTTTGTTGTTTAACACTTTCATCATCACGGTACCCTGTATCGTTAGTAATACTGGCGTTTATGCCAATTCCGCTGTTCCCATAGTCTTGCCCTGCACGTAATTTTACGCGTGCATAGCCATATGAGCCATAATCTACGCCCAATAAACCGCCGCCTTGAGTTGTGTCGGGTGTTATTACATTAATAACACCGTGCACAGCATTTGAGCCGTATAAAGCTGAACCCGGCCCTTTTAACACCTCAATACGTTGGGCCATCTCACTATGCGATTCAAATAGCTCGTTAATATTACAAAAGCCCGCAGCGCGAAGAGGAATACCATCTTCTAAAGTTAGCACACCACCACATGCGCCAGCCCCAGACAAAACTGGCGAGCGAAGCGCAGGCAAATATTCTTGTCCATTGCCGCGCTGTACATTAGCACCAGCAACGCGTTGCAGGGCTTCTTCAATGTGAGTGGGTGCAATGCTCTTAAGTTGCGCCTCGGTTAGGGTAGAAATAGACAATGGAAGGGGTGTAGAAAGCGCTTCGACCCTCGATGCTGTGGTGGTAATAACTTCAATTGAGTCTGTACTTTTCTGATCAGCAACAACAGCTTGGCTAAACGGCAAAATGAGCGGCAAACAATAATATTTCATACATACCTAAAACGTTTGGGGAAATAGCTTGGTTAAATGATATGTGGTTTTTATAGGCTTTTAAACTTGTTGCGTTAAAGTGCATGTATAACCGTAAATTATTGTTCGTAATATTGCTTTATTTGCTTATCAATTAAATTTATATCGACTACACCCGGCTTAAATGCAATATAAACAGGTAAGCTGGATTCATGGAACTGACGAGCGTGAATGCCGACACTGTTTTTTGCAAACCAAAGCCCAGCTTGATAATTAGTGATTATAAAATCAACACGCTTTTTTTCTAATAACTTGAAAGAATCTGACGTTGAAAGTGTATGCATTATATTTTTAGGCAATATATTGTATTTATCAGCTATTTCATTAGGTAAGGCAACGCCTCGGAGCATAGCTATTCTAGTGCTAGAAAAGTCTTTGTTATTTAGGGTACTTTTATCTAAAGCAAATAATCCAAATTTGGTCACATGTGTAGGGTGCTGAGTAAACTCTAAATGCTTTTCACGTAGGGTGTTTGTTGCTAAAGAGAAATAACAGTCGTAATAGTTAAGGGTCATTTCTTTTTTTACGCGTGCCCAAGGTAAGTGTATTACTTTAATGTTTAAGCCTAAGCTTTGATTTAAGTAATTTATCAGTTCAATGTCTGATCCGGTAAAAATGTTTTTTTGCTCATCAAAAATAGTATAAGGCGGGTAGTGAGTTGTAACGCAGCGTAATGTTTTACCTGACTCGGCAACTGCTAACGATGACGCCATTAAAGCGAAGATTAATAAAATAAAACGCATGACTAGCAAATCCATTTTCTTTTAAGTATATAAGCTATTTTTAAATTTTAAAGTGAGTGATGAAATTGATGATCTACGCGCTTTTAAGTCGCGTATAAATTTAATTTTTGGAACACACCATGTTTAACGCAGAGCAGCAATCACGCATTATAGAAATGGCGTGGGAAGATAGAACGCCATTCGAGGCTATTGAACAACTATACGGATTAAAATACCCTCAGCTCGTCGTTTTTATGCGAGAGCACATCTCTAAAGGGAGCTTTAAAGTGTGGCGTAAGCGCCACGCAGGGCGTAAAACTAAGCACTTAAAGTTACGCGATCCCGCTATTATGCGCAGTCATTGTAAAACTCAGTACAAACACCGTTAACACCGTAAATTTAAGCGCTATTTCATTTGGTGTTCATGCTAGCTTGTTAGTCTTAGATGACTTTTAGCACTGGAGATACTTATGAAAGCAGCTATTTATATCACACTCATCACACTTGCGCTGTCATCTGTTGGGGCACAAGCTAACCCAAACAAAGACAATCATGGCCAGCACCAAGGTAAAAAGGTTGGCCATAAAAAGCACAAGCATCATGATCATAACTCTCTTTCTAAAAAAGAGAAAAAGCAGCTACTTCGTGCAGGGTGGACTCCGCCAGGTAAAAATAAGCGTTACCATACTGGTGATATTTTAGAGGTTGATATATACAAACGTGGTAGGGTTGTTGAACGTTCGAGAAATAATGGTACTGTAAGTATCGAAATCGACCGTAAAATTATCCACTTAGTACACGATACACGAGAAATCTTATCAATTTTGAGTCGCTAAATTAATTTAAAGGGATTTAAGTAATGCTTACATTGTTGGCTGTAACTACTGGCTTTTTTTTACTGGTAACTTTACTACCCATGTCATACAGCCAGCACTACTTGGTTAGAAGTTGCGATTTTGTTCGCTTGCAAGTGTTATATATTGCTGGTTTTATATTTGCTAGTTCACTATTTTTGTTATGGCTAAATAGTGATACGCACTATATTTATATTACGCTCGCATCTGTAATTATTATGGTTTTACAAGGTAAGTGGATCTTTCCTTATACTTGGCTTGCAAAAAAAGAAGTACAAAGCGCGAGCAAAAACAGCGAGCACAGTATAAGAATTATGTCGGCTAATGTGCTTATGTCAAACCACAATAGTGAGCAACTAATAGCGTTGGTGAATCAGCATAAACCTGACTTACTTATTACACTTGAAAGCGATAGCTGGTGGGAAGAAAAGCTATCGGTGCTTAAAAAAAACTACCCTCATTATATTGAATGCCCTAAAGACAATCGCTATGGCATGCACTTATACAGCAAATTTAAATTACTCGATGCGCAAATATGTGAGCTCATTGAAGATGATATTCCTTCAATTCATATTTTATTTGAAAACGACGAAGGCCTTGAAATGCAAGGGCACTTTATTCACCCAGCACCACCAAGCCCAACTGAAGAAGATTCATCGCGCCCACGCGACTCAGAACTAATAATGGTTGCCGAAGCAGTTAAAAACCCAACTCGTCCAACAATCGTAGCGGGCGATTTAAACGATGTAGCATGGTCGCGCAGTACGCGATTATTTATGCAAATAAGTGGCTTTTTAGATCCCCGTAAAGGTCGCGGCTTTTATAACACATTCCACGCGGGTTACTTTTTTATGCGCTGGCCGCTCGACCACCTATTTCATAGCCAGGGTTTTAAGGTTAAGCGTATTGAGCGCTTAGCTAAATATGGCTCAGACCACTTTGCGCTGCTTACCGAGCTTTCTTATGAAAATGCCAGTCAGCAGTCATTAGAGGACAAACCCGACGAGTTAAAGCAAGAAGAAGTAGCAGAACTTACCATGAGCAAAGCCGATAAGCGAAAAGTCCCCAGGTTTGAAAAATAGTAATTGTTATTAGGTTGTGTAGGTCGGATAAGCGAAGCGCCAACGACTAAGCATTAAAGGATGAATATCTAGCGCCTCGGCAACGTCCTTTGACATGACATCGTCTCGTTAGCTTAGTTCGACTGCTTTGATTTTGAAATTAACGGGGTAAACATGTCTTTCTAGATTGGGTATATCTGGGCATTTTAGCCTCCTCAAAGTAATGAGGAGGTGTCTACTAAAACGGGTGAGGAGTGATTACCCTTTTGAGTGCATTGTTATATTTTTATTGCGCCAAGTCTTCTTTTTTGGTTGAAACAGCCAATAGTGATATTGAAGCGGCATAAGTAGAAAAGAAAGCGATATACGCCACACACAAACCGACTAAGCCGAAAACATTGCTTTCAATTGATATGTCATAAATTAAATATGCTGATATTGGTAATGAGATAATTGAAAAAGCTTTACCACGTGAAAGGATCACTAGCTTATTTTTAATATAAGGAATTGCAAGGATCAATACTGGAATCAATAATAGCCCAGCAAATAATATATCGATCTTAACTTCTGAATTCATTTAATGCTCCAATTCGTCTGAAATATAATGCCCATTTAAGGGGCTAATAATTGTTTGCTTATATTGTGTAGCGAAACGAAACCGAGCAAACTGCTAGCAGCACAGTCCCGCTTTAAATTTTTGTTAACTTTATCTTTAGTTATTAACTTTATTTTTATTTGCCCGTAAACCTGCAAAGTATGTTACAGCTGCAATAGGTAGACAAATAAAACCGTATGCTTGAAAGCTTTCTATAAAACCATTTTTTTCACTTACAATTCCAGCAACTAAAACACCACAGATTGTAGGCAATAAAATAGCCGCAGCCCCATATATAACTTTTTTCATTACTAATTCCTTTTTTAGATTGAACAATTCACCTATAGGCCGATGAAGTTAACGCCCAAATAACGGGCAAAAAATAGTTGGTTAAAATAGCGACGCAGGAGCAAAATCAACTGTTTTTTGTCCTGTTAATTTGCTCGTTATGTGTTTTTTGCACTCCACTTTCCAGTGACAATCATGACATAAACACCGATGGTAATTGTACCAAGCATTAACCCTATGAATGGCGATGAACTGCCAACAAAAATAGACATACCAAGTGAAGTACCTAAACATAAGGTTAAAGCACCAAGTTGTGATCGATTGAGTTTATTATTAAATTTCATTTTGGACTCCTAATCCGTGAATTTACTGTGAATAATCCTAAACACATAACGCCGTTTTATGTTTACACTACTTCCATGGAATCCATGATTTTGGTGCATGACCTGTTACCGCAACTTTTAAAAATAATAGGAAGCAATAAGGAGCTGATAACATACCGAATAAAGCCCTAAAATCTAGGTTGTCAGAACTAACATTACCACGTTCAAAAAATGCATATAACAAGCTACAAAAGGCAAAAAGTCCACAAATAATAAATATTATTGCCAAAATTCTAATAAACGGAGTAACTTTCTCACCTTTCCATGGTGCTTCCATAAAACCTCCCTGTAAACATAACGCCCTAATAACGGACAAAAATCAGTTGGATAAAATTAGCGACGCAGGAGCAAAACCAACTGTTTTTTACCCTGTTAGGTGCAAACTAACTCTGCTTCTTTACACGACATTGTACTTAAACTTTTTAACTCGTTGATAAAGTTATCCAGTAGCGCTGGCTCAGTAATTAGATACATTTTAGCCTCGCTTGCTACCTCTTTGCCTTTAAAGTCGAAAAACTCAGATTGTTGCATTGTTGAAATATGAAGGTTTCCGGGCTTAGGGAAATGAAGCCGAGCACTAAAAGCACCATTAGCATATTCAGAACCGAAAGCGCCAAAGTCAATATCTTTTAAGCCACCATAATAGTGTGTCCGAAAACTTAATAGGCTTTCATGTAGCTCTGCCAACTCAGTAGCTGCAAGATAAACTTTATTTGAAAAAATAGAGTAGCCGTTATTAACCGTAACTCTTAGCTCAGTAATATCGTCATCACACCATACTTGTTCAAATTTGATAAAAGGCTTCATTCATGCTCCTTGCATCTAACACCCGCTTAAGCGGCGAAAATTGTTCTTCATTTTTGTCCGCTTCAAGCGTTTGTTATTTACCCGACAACATCTGTATAGCGATATTACTAACATCTAGTTCTCCACCCTCTATCTGAGTAGTTGACGCGATCGATATTACAAAGTTAATCGTCTTGGATTTTGCTAAATAGTAATGTAGATAAATGTCGTCTTCATCCGTATTTACCACTGCAGCTCCGGTCATGCTGATACAGTCGACGCCACATTCCCCTTGAACTAATTCAGAGTCAAATCCTACTAGTTTTTGATTTATTTCTTCAGATATCCTTCCAAACTGCTCTGCTATACCCGCGCCATATTCAATACTTACAAATGGCATCTGATTTGGCCCAAAAGCAAGAATTCTTCTTAAGTTATCATTTTGAACTTTTAATTCATCGGGCAGATGAATTAAAAAATGCTCAGTTTCAACATTTTGTGCACTTGCTAATAACGGAAATATAGCAAGCAATAAAAGAATAAACCTCATAACTCTCCTAGGGTAAATAACGCTTTCGATAAGCGGTTTGGCACCGTTTTTGTGGCAAATCCGTCTTCATAATTTTGTTATAACTCGTTTACTAAATACTGCCTAAATGAGCTGGCTGCAACAACAATTTCAACTATCTGTTCGTTTTCAAATTCTAATCTCACGCTATCAAAATACCCTTGATTATTTCGCATTTCCCATGCCCAACATAGCTTTAACCCTAGACATCGACTGAATACATTTTCGTCTTTATTGATTACAAATTCGCTCAAGTCCACGTCATTTAAAATCTCTACTTCATCAGTATCTTCAACAACTTTGAAAACACAGGTGAAAGTTCCGAATTGTAGCTTTATTGCTGACACATCATCAGGCAGCTCTCGAAAACTATACGACTGCACACTTGTCAGCTTTTCGAATGAATCCACAATAGATGACAGCATCACTAAACTTTCCTAGAGTTATAACAATTTAATCAAAGGACAATTTCATCATATTTGCGTAAAAAGGTCCTCATTTCGTGAGTTTTTACTATTAGTAAATAGTGTAACTTATTGCCATCTATAAATATTATGCTTAATTTAGGTTATTTAAGCATGTAGAAAAAAGGAAAGTTTCCTCTTATTATTCCCAAACTAGCGCTCACCTTGGTAAAGGCTGCTTTGCATTGTGAATTCATCGTTGCCTTTTTGGTCACCTTCGGGTTTTTATCTGATTTTTAAGCTTAGATTTTGTCGCATTTATAGTGTTTTTCTAGCTTGCTCAATGCATTCAAATTTTTTACTTGTAACGCTTTTTATGTTTTGTTCACCACCGCATTCAATGGCAGCCATTTTTTTGTGGTTATATGCATTGTAGGTTTGTGCTAAAGCGCCTGCTGATAATGCAACCGCTGCAATAACGACTAATTTTTTTATCGTTTTATTCATATTTAATCCTTTATGCTGCTCTACTTAATTGAGACTTTTGCTATTAAGGCACTCAGCTTTTTATGAAATATTTAATAAGTAGTAAATAAGTTAGCAGCCATTAAGCTGGCTTAAAACCCTAAATTTGTAACAGTGTATGTTTGCTAAACTATTTTTGATTATTAGCGCTTAGCGAGCTTTTATTTGTTAAGCATAAAAAAGCCTAAAAGCGGCAGTTCGCTTTTAGGCTTAATATTTATTGCTGCTATTTTATTCAATAACAGGTATGTTGCATTGTATTATGCGTTGGCAATCATAATACTTTTAATATTCACAAATTCGCGCATACCAAAGCCACCGTGCTCTCGGCCGTAGCCACTTTCTTTAACACCGCCAAACGGTAGATTAGGCTGTGCAAGCCCGTAACCGTTAATGTTGATCATACCGGTGTCAAAGTGCTTTTTAGCCAGTTCGATGGCTTTTTTCTCATCCTTTGAAAAAATACCACCGCCTAAACCATAGCGAGAGTCGTTGGCAATGCGCATAGCATCGTCGTTGTCTTTTGCTTTAATAAGTGAAGCGACAGGGCCAAATAATTCGTCGTCGTATGCGGGCATACCCGGCGATAAGTTATCGAGAATTGTAGGTGGGTAGTAGTAACCCGTTTGCGATGGAATTTCACCACCCGTTACAATATTTGCACCTGCTTTAACCGATTGCATGACTTGGTCATGAATACCGTCGCGTAAATCTTCACGTGCCATTGGGCCAAGGTCTGTGTCATCGGCCATGGGGTCGCCCATTTTTAACGCTTCAAATTGTTCTTTAATTTGTGCTTTAAAGTCATCGTAAAGTGACTCAACTACAACAAAACGTTTTGCTGATACACAGGTTTCACCGTTGTTGATCATACGTCCTGTTACACAGGTTTTAACGGCAAGTTCTAAATCGGCATCATCCAGTACTAAGTAAGCATCGTTACTGCCAAGCTCCAGTACTGTTTTTTTAACGTGTTTACCGGCTTCTTCGGCTACTTTTTTACCCGTACCATCACTGCCTGTAAAGGTTACACCGCTAATTGCTTTGTGGGCAATTAGGCTGCTTGCTGTTTTACCATCAATAAGTAAATTGCTAAAGCAATGCTCCGGGAAACCGGCTTGTTTAAATAGGGCTTCGATTTTTTCAGCCATGCCAAAAACGTTACCTGCGTGCTTAAGCACGGTCGTGTTACCGGCCATAATGTTAGCTACGCTGTAGCGAATAACTTGATAAAGCGGGAAGTTCCAAGGTTGAATGCCTAATAAAACGCCCGTAGGTTGGTAACTAATAATGGCGCGGCCACCGTCCATGTCTCGTTCTTCGTCCGCTAAAACTTGTGGGCCGTTTTCAGCGGTATAACGACAAATTCCGGCACATAGTTCAACTTCTTGAAAGCCTTGCTCGTAAACTTTACCCATTTCTTCGGTCATTAATTTAGCAATGGCTTCTTTTTGTTCTTCAAAAAGTGTTGCGAGGGCATTTAAATGTTTTGCGCGGTCGCTAAATGACGTTAAACGCCACTTTAAATATGTTTCGTGAGATTTTTCGATTACTTGCTCAGCCTCATGTTGAGAAAGTAGCGTGTAGGTATCGATGGTTTGCTCAGTTGCCGGATTAATCGTTTTAACTGTATTGCTCATTCCTATCTCCTTACAATTTATGTAAGCAGATAGCTGCAAATCAAAGGCCAATATAATCGCAAAAATAAATTTCCTTTAACCATTTGATTATTATTGATTATTTTGTTTTTAAAGTCTTGTTTTACTTTTTTAATTTATAATTTTTTAAATTAAATAAAGTAAAAAGTACTGGTCAGTGCAAAATTTACAAACTGATTAATAAATCATGCTTGGCTTTAAAATAGCGTTTGTGCAATTTGTTTAAGCAGGTAGGTTTCTCGTAAAATAGAAAGGCCTTGTTTTTCACTATTAGCTAATGTGCGTTCGTTATGAGCAATTGCATCGTTTATATTAACCCACTTTGCGGTCATGCCATTTTGCTGTTCGTAGTGCTCTAATTTTGCTTTGCCAAATTCATCGGCAATATTGCACACGTAGCAATACGATTTAATGTGAATAATATCAAAGTCGTTTTTATACCAAGGGCGATACTCTTCGTAGAGACCAAAATCTTTAACCACAGTAATATTTTTAGCGCCGGTTTCTTCGCTCAACTCGCGAATTAAGCCTTGTTCAATGCTTTCGCCCTCATCTACACCACCGCCAGGTAAGCTATAATCTTCATAACGATTTGTGTACATAAGTAATATTTTATTGTTTTTTATTACAATGGCACGAGCGGTAATACGTGTGAAATGAGTGCCTTGGTTTATATTAATACCAGAGTGGATTAAGGTTTTTAATTGCTGCATTTCATCTCCTTTTATTAACATACGAGTATATCAGCTGTATAAGTGTTACTTGCAAATAAAAATTGTTTTTATTGTGATCGTTATGCTTTCAGCTTACGTAAATAGAGTGTTGATATAATAGGGCAATAAATCATTTAAGTTATTTTAAAAGATTAGCTCAATACGCACCTTTAAATTAGTTCTTAGGGTGCGTAGAATAAAAAAAAAGAACAGGGATTTATCATGTTAAACATACTTTTAGTAGATGATGACGTTGAATTTAGTGACGTTGTTTGCCACATAGTCGAATTCCTCGGCCACAATATAAGCACCGCAACCAGTTTAAAAGAAGCACACCAATGGTTTGAAAATAATACCTTTGATCATGTGTTACTTGATTTCATGTTACCTGATGGAAGCGGACTTCATTTGCTTGACCATTTAAAAATAATTGGCCAGTCTCCAAAAATTACACTCATATCAGGCCACCCTTCAGTGAAGGGAATATTGGCTGATATGTGTGAGCCTAATATTGGGCACCTTCTAAAACCCCTTCAACGCGAAGATTTAGAGCTTGTTTTAAACGGCCCTAAAAAAGTAGCCGTTAAAAAGGCAAAAACCAGTGGTATTACGCGTCATTTTGGCAGCTTAATTGGCGAGTCAGAGCCAATGCACAAACTGTACAATATGATTGAGCGAGTAGCCAAAACAAATGCCAATGTCATGTTAATGGGCGAAAGTGGCGCAGGTAAAGAAGTTGTGGCTCAGGCAATACACAATGCAAGCCAGTGCGAAGGCCCATTAGTGGCTAGTAACTGTGGTGCACTTTCGAAAGAGCTGATTGGCAGTGAATTATTTGGCCATGAAAAAGGCGCATTTACAGGTGCAATTGCGCGTAAAGAAGGGGTATTTGAGCAATCAAACGACGGTACTTTGTTTTTAGATGAAGTAACCGAAATGCCAATTGATATGCAGCCTAATTTATTACGAGTTCTTGAGACTAAAAAAGTAACGCGTGTAGGGGGCAATAAAGAAATTCCAACCAATTGTCGAGTAATCTCTGCAACTAACCGAACGTTAGAAGACTTGGCCCAAAACAACGTTATTCGTGAAGATATTTACTTTAGACTCGCAGTGTTTCCTATTGATATTCCGCCTTTAAGAGATCGAAAAGACGATATTCCATTGTTAGCAAAAGCATTTTTAGATCAGCTAAACGATGAGAATGGCACCGCATTTAGTTGGACTGCTGCACAGCTTAAAGAGCTGCAAAGTTATGAGTGGCCGGGCAATGTGCGTGAAATTCGACATGCTATTCACCGTGCCTTTATCATGAGTGACCCTAAATCAGGCGAAGTGACACTGCCAGATAATCTAGAGTCGCCATTTTCACGTGTAAATAATCAAAGTGCTGATAACGCAGTGTCGGCTGGACAAACCATAGAAGAAGTTGAAAAAGAGCTCATTCATGCAACGCTCGACAAGGTACAAGGGAATAAAACACTTGCCGCACAAATGCTAGGAATTAGCACTAAAACACTTTATAACCGCCTTAATGCTTACGGTGGTATTGGCGAGTACAAATAAGTTGAGAGGTAACATGACACAGAACAATCAACCGGAGCCGCTTAATAAACTAGTTCATGACGCAAGAGCCCCTTTAAATCGTATTTCAATGAATGCTGAATTAATTAAGTTAGTACTTGAAAACGATATGCCAAAAGAAAAGGCACTCGAGGCACTAAATAAAATTATTAGCAATTGCCAACAATGCAGTGAAAGCTTACAAAAAATTGTTGATTCACAATGATGAAAGCGTGTTTTATGCGCAAACAGGAAACTAAATAAGCATGCAAAAACAACAAGGTAAAGCGAATGTTACGTGGGCGGCTTTTATAGTTGTGGTGTTATCTATTATTGTGGGTAATGCATTTTTGGCATTAAATACAATTCAAGGGTTAACCCAAACACAAAAAAGCTTAGACAACACTAGCATGCTAAGTTCGGCAATAGAGCAATTGCATTTATCTATTGTACAGGCCGAGTCTGGGCAGCGTGGCTATTTATTAACGGAAGAAGATGATTACCTTACACCTTACTTCGATGCAATTGGCCAGTTAGAAGCACAAACAGACCATGTTAAATCACTGCATTCGGAAATTGATGGTCAGTCTGAACGAATAGCCCAGCTGCTTGTTTTAGTACAAAGTAAAATTAAAGAGCTTAAAAAAACAGTTAACTTAGCGCTTGATGACAAAGAGCGCCGTGCTTTAGCTATTTTAAATACCCACAACGGCCGAGAGCTTTACAAGCAAATTCGTGAACGCGTTAATGATATTCAAGACCGCGAACTACTGTTTAAAGTGAGCCATTTTTCAAAGCTTGCTCAAATCAAAAACGAGGCCAAAATTACGTTTGCGATTACCGCTATTACTAGTGCAATACTGATTATAGGCATGTTTGTAATGACACGCTTAAACCTCAGAAATGCCGCTCAATATCGATTTGACCTTGAGAAACAAAACGAAACATTGGCTAGTAAAGTATCTGAACGCACGCAAGAGCTAACCTTGTATTCAGACGAGTTAAGCAGAAGTAACCGGGAGTTGGAAGAGTTTGCTTTTGTGGCAAGCCATGATTTGCAGGAACCTCTTCGTAAAATTCAAGCATTTAGTGACCGGTTAGAAACCATGTTCAAAGATGATTTAGGCGAAAAAGGCTTAGATTATATTGGCCGTATGAAAAACGCCGCACAGCGAATGTCGAACTTAATTAACGACTTATTAGAGTTTTCGCGTGTTACTACGCGTGGTAAAGACTTTGATGATACTAACTTAAATGAAGTAGTTGACGATATTCTTAGCGACTTAGAGATTGCAATAAAAGAGTCAGATGCACAAATTGAAGTGGCAGAGTTGCCTGTTATTCAAGCAGATAAAAGCCAAATGCAGCAACTTTTTTTAAACTTACTCTCGAATGCGGTTAAGTTTAGACGCCCAGATGTGAGTCCGCATATAAAAATTAGTTACGAACATGAGGCTATTTTTAATGAAGATCATAATGCGGAATTAAGTTTTCAAGTAATTACCATAAAGGATAATGGCATAGGGTTCTCTCAAGACTATGCTGATAAAATATTTGTACCGTTTCAGCGTTTGCATGGTCGCTCACAATATAAAGGGACAGGTATTGGTCTTTCTGTGTGCAGACGGATTGCAGAGCGCCATGGCGGTACTATTACAGCTCAAAGTAAAGACGGTGAAGGTGCAACCTTCATTATAAAACTACCAGTGGAAGCTGCGCTTTTCACTTTGCAAGGAGAGGCTTAAATGCCCTACACAAAAGTTAAACCAATTACTATTTTAATGGCAGATGACGACGAAGATGATCGTTTATTAACGCAAGATGCACTTGCTGAAAGCCGAGTACTTAACGAGCTGCACTTTGTAGAAGATGGTGTTGAATTACTTGAGTATTTGGAGCGCAAAGGAAAGTTTGCTGATAAAGAAGTATCGCCGCGTCCTGGGCTAATTTTACTTGATTTGAACATGCCAAGAATGGATGGCCGCGAGGCGTTAGAGGCGATTAAAGCAAACCCAAATTTAAAAGGGATTCCAGTTGTTATTTTAACCACATCGAAACAAGAAGAAGATATGGTTAAAGGGTATAACTTAGGTGCAGCTTCTTACATTACCAAGCCTGTTACTTTTGATGGCTTAGTTGATTTGATGAAAACCCTTGGGAAATATTGGGTTGAGTTTGTAGAGTTGCCAAGTACGTTTAACGATTAATGGAGATAGTATGTTAGATAAAGTGACTCAGTTGCTACTTGTAGAAGACGATGAAGATGATTACATACTCACCTGCGACTATTTGGAGCAATTAGACTCACATACGTTTAACGTTCAATGGGTAAGCTCTCCAGAGCAAGCAATAGAAACGCTAAGTAAAAACGAGCACGACATTTGTTTGCTTGATTACCGCCTTGGGGCATCTAATGGGCTCGATGTTTTAAAAGAAGCGATAGCTAATGGCTTTAGCGGGCCTATTATTATGCTTACGGGGCAATCGGATGATGAACTAGATTCTGCGGCACTTGACGCTGGAGCTGTTGATTACTTGATTAAAGGAGAAATGAGCTCAAGCCGTTTTGCCCGTGCAATTCGTTACGCCCTTGCCCGAAAAGATGTAGAGGGGGAGCGCGTAGAGCGCTTAAAAGCGGAAGCTGAAAACCGCTCAAAAGACCGTTTTTTAGCACATTTAAGCCACGAGTTACGTACACCGCTTTCATCAATTTTAGGTTACACAGAATTGTTAATGCAAAGCGACTTTAGTCAACAAGCCGAAAACGAGCTAGGGGTGATTTACCGAAATGGTAAACACTTACTTAGCCTCCTTAATGACGTATTAGACTTATCGAAAATAGCCGCAGATAAACTAGAGCTCACACCTAGTGAAGTAAACCTCGATAGCATGCTTGCAGATGTATACACGCTAATGCGTGTATCGGTGCTTGATAAAGGGTTAGCACTTAAGTTTGAATCAGACCAAGCGCTCCCGCTAGTTGCCCGCCTTGATGCGACGCGTGTTCGTCAAATACTAATAAATTTAATTAATAACGCCGTTAAGTTTACAGATAAAGGCGAGATAGTTGTTAAGGCTTGGACGCAGCATGTTGACGGCACAGAGATGCTCTTTTTTAGCATTAAAGATTCAGGCATGGGGATTGCACCCGAAAAGCAGCAACTTATTTTTAAACCATTTGAACAAATAGCCGATGTAGAGTCGCGTTCAGTTGGCGGTGCAGGTTTGGGCTTGGCAATATGTGCCGAGCTATTGTCTCGTATGCAGGGCAATATAAGTTTGCATTCAGAAATAGGCAAAGGGTCGACCTTTACTATTTCGGTATACCCAGGTGACATAAGTGATGTTGAGCGACAAGTGCTCAACTTTAGCAGTGCCCCACAGTTACAAAGTAAATTAACACCCACTAAAGTACACGGGCGAGTACTGGTTGTTGATGATTTGCGCGATTTACGAATGCTGGTAGGGCATATGATCAGTAGCTGCGGTGCGCGAGTAGACTACGCAGAGCATGGCCAGCAAGCACTTGAAAAAGTGCGTATAGCCGACGCCTATAAAGCGCCATACGATATTATTTTTATTGATATTCATATGCCAATAATGGGTGGTAAAGAAGCAACCATTGAGCTTAGAAAAATGGGCTACAAAGGACCAATAATTGCGCTTACAGCTGCCACAATGAAAGGCATACATGAAGAGCTTGCAGCACTTGGTTTTAATGACGTAATACCAAAACCAGTTGACAGCAGTGCACTATATCAATGCCTTCAGGATTACTTAGTTTCGCCTGAAAATGCGCCTCAGGCAAAAGATATTCAAGTCAAAGCGCTAAGTGAAAAAAGGCAGCGCTTTTTATTGGTAGAAGATGATGACGATGCTGCACAAATAACCCAGTTGCTTTTAGAAAGCTTAGGAGTAGAGACGGTTATAGCGTCAAGCTGTGCGCAGTGTTTGCAAATACTTAACCACGATCAGCAATTTGATAAAGTATTGTTAGATATGCATTTACCAGATGGCAGCGGAATTGACTTAGGTGAGCAGGTTAACGAACGATACCCTGAGCTGCGATTAGTTATTGTAAGTGGTGCGGAACCGGATCCTACAGAGATAAAAGATTTAAATATTGATCGTGTTTTATTAAAACCTATTAATTTAGGTTTATTAGAAACACTTATAAGTTAAAGCGTGAGGTTTAAATTATATGCAGTTTATAACACTAGACTCTGAAAGATTAACGCCTTCAAAAGTCGTCTGCGTTGGCAGGAATTATACGGCCCACATTGCAGAGTTAAATAACGAAACTCCCGATGAAATGGTGTTATTTAATAAACCTAACAGCGCAATTACACACACGCTAAGAGCTCAGCATAATGGCGATGTTTTGCACTACGAGACAGAGTTATGCTTTGTAGTAAAAAACAGAAAATTTGTAGGTGTTGGTCTTGGGCTTGATTTAACAAAACGCACCGTACAAAGTAAACTAAAAAATAAAGGATTACCATGGGAGCGCGCAAAGGCGTTTGATGGCTCTGTTGTTTTTAGTGAATTTGTTGCATTAAGTGGCAGCGTACATGACTTTAAATTTGAGTTAAAAATTAACGGCGCCGTTATTCAGCAAGGCGATACTCACTTTATGCTAAGTAAACCCGATGCTATTTTACAAGAAATCAGCGAGTTTATGAGCTTAGACGATGGTGACGTAGTCATGACTGGTACGCCTTCAGGTGTTGGTGAAGTGGCTGAAAACAGTACTTTTTCTGTTGCTCTGTACGCTAATGAACAGTGTTTGATTGAGCATCAGTGGCAGGTAGCTTAAAGTTAATAACCTGCTGTTGATAGTGTTTGTTGAAGTCAGCAAAACTAGAGTTTAAAAAAGTATGCTGACTTTTTATGTACTCAGGTGACTGTAAAATGGTTGTTTTTAATGCATTGTTAATCTTTTTTATTGCTTGGGTTGCAAAGTTATTTTTTGCTTTTACAGCACAGCCTATGGCACCACGTATAAAGCCAGTCTCCTCTTCAGCCAAAGGGATACTGGTTATGTTGTTAAACCTTCCTTGTTTATTAAAGTAGTCAGCCATAAATGGGTAATCAATAGAGTAGTCTAAAAAGCCACGGCTTAAGCGCGCAATCACTGCTTGGCTTTCGTTTTCGCTACTCCAACTAAATGACGAGCTATTATCATGCATGATATTTTTTATAAGTGTGTCAATTCTATTTGAAAATTTACGCGCCGCGGCTTGGCCATAAACGTAATGCTGATCAGCTAATAAATTCATTAAGCTAATAGGTGAGCCGTGTTTTTTGGTCAATTTAGGGGCTAATTCTGTGGTTGTTAATATAGAAAATGGCGGGTATACCGTTGTAGGCTTTGAAAACTTGAATATATCACTACTTTTTTCTTTGTAGATAACACATGGAAAGCATACATTTTTACCTTCATTTAAATATTTATTTATACGCTGCTGTGGCACAACAAGCCGTGTATGCTTTACATCAGTAATTGTATTAATTAGTTGCTCTGTTAGGTTGTCACAAAGCCCACCTTGTGGCGCTTTATCGCTTTTAGTTATGTGAAAAGGAGGTGTGTAACTTTGTAGCCAAATTATTTCTTTAATGGGCTCAGCTTGCTTAGTATTACCGAGTGTTGTGAACGATGAAAATAACAAACTAATTATTAATACGCGTTTTACCATTGCATAAACTTTCTTTAAAAAGTAATACTTTTTAGTATAGATAGTAATTAACAATAATAAACAATCATTTTTTATTAGTTAAAAAAGCAGGTAGTGATTTACCTGCTTTTATACCTTTTAAAAAACTAAAGTTAGTAAGGCATAGGATAGTTTTTGAAAATAGTCCCTATGCTCGTTAAGGTTTCGTCGTTTAAAGTGATATTAAAAGCGTCTATGTCCTCTTTTAACTGCGCCATAGTCGTGGCGCCAATTATAGAAGACGTTACTCCATCCACCTGATTACACCACGCAAGAGCAAGTTGTGCTGGCGTCATATTGTTTGCATGTGCAAGCTCTGCATATAACTTGGTTGCTTGTTGGGCATTAGGGGTATCTCTAAAAATACCATTACGTTGTGCGAAGCTCCACCGCGAGCCTTTAGGACGAGCACCCTCTAGGTATTTACCTGTTAGCAAACCGGCTGCTAAAGGCGACCAAGGCAGGTAAGCAATATCTTCATGTACACATTGCTCAATCAAATAAGGCCAATCTTTAGCATGAGCTAAGCTAAATTCATTTTGAATCGACACCATGCGTGGCAAGTTGTGCTCTTTTGCCAAACTTACAAATTGGCTGATCCCCCAAGGTGTATCATCAGAAAGTCCGCAATGTTTAATTTTGCCCGCTTTAACACAGTCGTTAAGGCCTTCTAAAATATCAAGCATGCCAGCTTGGTGAGCTTGTGTATCTACATCACTAAATTTAAGTATTCCTGGCCACTGTCTTGCAAAATGCGGTGTTGAACGATTAGGCCAATGTAATTGGTACAAATCAATATAATCGGTTTGCAAGCGCTTAAGGGAATTATCAACCGCCTCTATAACTGCTTGGCGGGTTATATCGCCACCCTCTCGTACCCACGATAGGCCATTACCCGCTACTTTTGTTGCCAGTACTATGTCGCTTCGTTTTTGTTGATTACGAGAAAGCCAGTCGCCAATAATTTGCTCTGTTTTACCGTAGGTTTCAGGCGAGGGAGGTACGGCATACATTTCAGCTGTATCAATAAAATTTACGCCACGCTCTAATGCATAGGCTATTTGATCGTCTGCGTCGCGTTGAGTGTTTTGAACGCCCCAAGTCATACTGCCTAGACAGACTCTTGAAACGTTAACCCCGCTGCTACCAAGTGGGCTGTATTGCATAGGAATTCCTTATGACTCGTCTTGTGCGTATTTTAGTAAGGCTGATAAAAGTGGTTCTGTAATGGGGGCTTTTGCACCCGTTTTAAAATCAAACATCACTACTTTTGATGTGCCCGTGGTGGTTATCGCACTTTGTGCGTGACTAAATACACTGTAATTCATTACAAACCGGTCGGTTTTAATATCTGAAATAGTGACCCCAACAGTTAGAGTGTCGGGAAATGTAACGGGGCGCTTATAGCGAATAGTATTTTCACTTATAACAGGGCCAACTCCACCGGGTTTAATGGTGTCGAATAAGTTTAGTTTATTTAAAAAGTCTATTCGGGCTATTTCAAAATAACGCAGGTATACCACGTTGTTAACGTGCTGAAGGGCATCCATGTCGGCCCATGCTACAGTGATGTCGGTATGAATAGGGTGATTATCTTTGAACCTTTGCATGTACTTATAGCTCTTAACTTTAAAGCACTTAGATTATCAATATGAACTAGTGAGCTCAAGGGAATTTATAATTAGGTGGTTTTAAAAAACTTTGTAACCAATTGATTTTGGTATACAGTTAAAAAACACACACAGGAGCACACACATGCAAAATATAATTAATTGGTTATTAGCTAGTTTAGTTTTTATAGCGTCGTTTACCTGTTATGCAATGGGTAACGCCTCTGGTGCTATTATTCTTATTTTGGCGGGGTTCTTTTTTGAGGTTTTGCTTTGGCTACGAAGTATGAAAGAGCAAGAAAGCACTAAACGTCTTTTTTAATTGCCACTGAGCTTGATTATAAATAGGGATTACATAATAATGACTGTATAAATAAACAGTCTTTATTGTGGTGATGAAAAAGTTTATACACATAGATATGGACTGCTTTTATGCGGCGGTAGAAATGCGAGACAACCCAAAGCTCGCAAATGTACCGCTTGCTATTGGCGGCAACAGTCGGCGTGGCGTGCTATCTACCGCCAACTATATAGCCAGAGAGTTTGGCGTGCGCTCTGCGATGTCTAATTACCATGCTAAGCAATTATGTCCCGATTTGGTTATTGTGCCCGGACGTATGGCTGTTTATAAAGAAATATCGAGCCAAATACGCGAAGTGTTTAGTCGTTACACCCACCTTGTAGAACCACTTTCTCTTGACGAAGCCTACCTTGATGTTACTGACAGCCAAGCATGTAAAGGCAGTGCGACACTCATTGCTCAGCAAATAAGAGCTGATATATACAACGCAACAGGGCTAACCGCTTCTGCAGGTGTGGCCCCAGTTAAATTTATTGCCAAAATAGCCAGTGACGAAAATAAGCCAAATGGCCAATTTGTTGTACTGCCTGATGAGGTTGACCCATTTTTAGAACAGCTGCCGCTAGGAAAAATTCCCGGTGTGGGTAAAGTCACATTAGAGAGATTAAATCTTAAAGGGCTTTATACAGGGAAAGATGTGCGTGAAAAAGGGGTGAACTGGATGCAGCAACACGTTGGTAATTTTGGTGTGTCGCTTTATCAAAAATGTGCGGGAGAATACATTGGTAGCGTTTCAACCGAGCGAATACGTAAGTCTTTAAGTGTTGAGCATACCTACGAATACAATAAAACCAGTCTGCAAGAATGCTTGGATCAGATCCCTAGCTTAATAGATGAATTAACGCGTAGGCTTGATAAGCAACAATTACAAAGTCGTATAAATAAATTAAGTGTGAAAGTGAAGTTTGCTAATTTTGTGGTGACCTCAGCCGATCAGGCTTATCATCAATTAAATACCGAAATTTTTGTTCAGTTACTTACTAAAGCGTATCAACGTGGTTTGCAGCAACCTGTTAGGTTATTAGGCATTGGCGTTGGTATTAAAAGCCAGCCTGAGCATAATTTACAATTGAGTATTTTGGATTGATGCGTGACGCTTTTACAAAGCGTTTTAGATAAATTAAACGCTTATCGCATCTTACTGGTCTTCAATATACAAATCGACGATAATAAAGGTCTATGTTTTTAACAGGATCTGTATTTATGGCATACCCTAAAGCTGTGTTAGCCCAATTAACAAGCGCTAGTCTTGAATGTGCATCACATGACGCACTGATCATCATAAGTGATGACTTTTCTAAATTACCTAATAATTCTCTTCGCGATGCCGTTTTAGCTCAGTCAAAAATTGATGCGCGCATTGGCAAGCAGGTAACCTTACTTGTTATTGAAAATAAGCGTGTAATTTTAGCGCCAACGGGGCCGCTAAATAGAGACTACGACGATGTTCGTCGTTATTTTGATGCCGCTAAACTGGCAATCAATGAAGCCAAGTTATCAGGTAGTGTTAATCCAGCCTTGTTTTTACCAAGTTTGTCAGGCGATAGCCGTTATCAGCATGCGTTAGAAGTTTCATTTTTAGGTATGTGCCAAGCACTTTGGCAGCCTTTAGAAGCGCGTGAGTACCACGGCGAAAAGATTGAGCCGATAGCCACTATTGGGCTAATTAATGCCAGTTCACAAACAGTCAAAGCTGTTAATGCTATTGCGGCTGGCCAGTACGCTGCTCGCGATTTATGTGGTACCGAGCCTGAGCGCATGGCGCCACCTCGCTTTGCTGATTATTGTGTTGATTTATTTAAAGGCACAAATATAGCCGTTGATGTAATAGATGATATTACGGCTATTGATAAACATTACCCCATGTTAAGTACGGTTGCGCGTGCATCTTATGCGGTTGAGCGTCATCATCCACGAGTTGTTAAGCTTGAGTATGTGCCTGAGGGCGAAGTTACCCGTACTCTTATGTTTGTTGGTAAAGGCCTAGTTTACGATACCGGCGGTGCAGATCTAAAAGTGGGTGGTTATATGGCGGGTATGAGCCGTGACAAAGGCGGTGCTGCCTCTGTTGCAGGGTTTATGAAAGCCGTGGCTGACTACCAACCAGAAGGTGTGAAGGTTATTGCTTACCTAGCGGTTGTGCGTAATTCAATTGGGTCTGACTGTTTTGTACCTGATGAGATAATTACAAGCCGTGAAGGTGTGCGCGTACGTATTGGTAATACGGATGCTGAAGGGCGCTTGGCAATGGGTGATCTACTAAGCGAAATGAAAGATTTAGCTAAAACAGAGGTTAACCCTACATTATTTACCGTTGCAACGCTTACAGGTCATGCCGCAAGAGCAATGGGTCCTTATGGTGCCTATGTAGAAAATGGCCCAGCAAGGCTTGCTAAAGTTTCGCGCCAAATTGCTGATTTTGGCGATTTATGGGCTGATGGTGCAGAAGTATCGCGATCGCGCCGTGAAGATTACGACTTTATAAAGCCACGTACGTTGGCGGATGATGTGCTTTCAAGTAACAACGCAGCTTCTGCAGTAACGGCACGTGGTCACCAATTCCCTATGGCGTTTTTAGCTGTTGTTGGCGGGTTAGACAAGCACGGAACAGACTCTACACAGCCTTTGCCATACGTGCATATGGATATTGCCGGTAGTGGTGTTGAAGGTGGTGATTGGCAACATGGCAAACCAACAGCCGCATCTGTTGCTAGTTTATTTGCCTGTTACTGCTTATAAACAGTTAACTACTTAAATGAAAAAGCCCTGTTTAACAGGGCTTTTTTTATACTTAATTTAATTTGAATCGATTAACAATAGATGAAAGCTCTGTACTACTTTGTTTGAGCTTGTCACTGGCGCTATTGAGTTGCTTGGTATTATCTAACGATTGCTCAGTTGATTGAGATAAATCGTTTATGCGCAGGTTCACCTCATCTGCAGCTTGAGTTTGCTGCTCTGTTGCACGTGCAATTTGGCTGTTCATTTCAGTGATAACAGATACGAGTCGTTCAATTTCATTGAGTGAGTTATTTGCAGAGGATGCCTGTTCAACGGTTGATACAGAAAGCGTTTGGCTGGCTTTAACTGCGTCTACAGCCGCTCGGGTGCCTTCTTGTAGTTTACTGATCATTGATTGAATTTCGTCAGTGCTTTGTCCTGTTCTACTGGCAAGCGTACGTACTTCATCGGCAACGACTGCAAAGCCCCGACCATGCTCACCAGCACGTGCGGCTTCAATCGCAGCATTAAGCGCGAGTAGGTTTGTTTGTTCAGAAATACTTCTAATTACATCCAGTACAGAGCCTATGTTCTGACTTTCATTTGCTAAGTCTTCTGTTACACGACTTACTGTCTCGATGTTTGCCGAGAGTGTTTCTATGGCGGTTATTGTTTCTGCGACTACGTGTTTACCCGTTGATGCGTTATGTGCCGCATCATTAGCGGCTTGCTCTGCGGCTTCTGCGTTGCTGCTCACATCATGTATTTGATGGGTCATTTGCTCCATTGCCGCTGCAACTTGTGTCGAGCTGTCGTTTTGTAGCTCTATGAATGATTGGCTAGTTTTTGTTGAGTCATCAACGGTATGGGCGTGTTCGTTAACATCGTTTGCGCTTTGCGATACATGTACCAACGATTCACGCATTTTTGAAACAAATAAATTAAATGAATGTGATAGCTTCGAAATTTCATCGTTACCTTCTTCATTTAAAGTGCGGGTTAAGTCGCCTTCACCCTGCGAAATATCTTTCATCATGTTGGCGGCAAGTCGCGTTGGTAGTAATACACTACGTCCTATAAAGTAACTAAACACAATAACAGCTATGATCATCACTACGGCGTTTAAAATAATAAGGTTACGTTGAGACGAAAAAGCAGCATCTATGGTATCTAAATATACACCTGAGCCAATTATCCACTGCCATTGGTTAAACCCTTTTACAAAGGCAACTTTATCAACGGGTTGTTCTTCACCGGGTTTTGGCCACTTGTAAGGAATAAAGCCTTCGCCATCTTTTTTAGTAATATTAACCATTTCAACAAACAACGCTTTACCGTCTGGATCTTTATTGTTAGTTAAATCTTTACCTTCAAGGGCGGGTTTTATTGGGTGCATTACCATTTCTGGTTGGTAGTTGTTTATCCAAAAATAATTAGTTTTGTCATAGCGTAAAGCACGAATTGCATTCATTGCTTGCGTTTGTGCCTGCTGCTGTGTGAGTGTGTTGTTTTGTTCAAGTGTGTGAAAGTGTTCAATAATACTATAAGCGGTTTCCACTACATTTTGTGTTTTTAGGTATTGTTCGTATTTAAGGGCTTTATATTGGTTGTTTAAGCTAGAAACACTCAATACAATCAAGCCAAAAATAACAATGCCAACCAACATAGCAAAACGCTGAAAAATACTAAAACGTCGAAGATTAAGCATGTGCGTATCCTTTAATTATTTGCACAAAAAAGTGCACCAAATAAGTTTAGTAAAAATATGCGTTTAATCTAGGGCTAGTTTATATTTCGAGGTTAAATTTAAAGCTGTATTTGAGGCATTTAACTAAGGCTGAGTTTAAGACTCTTTTTAAATAAAAAAGGCTGATTAAAAATCAGCCTCAATAAGTTAGTTACTGTTTGTTATTTAACATCAAAATGACGGTTAAAGAAATTTGTAATAGTTTGGTGTAAATGAGTTTGAACTTGCTTACCGCGCAAGCTATGTTTTGAACCTGGGTAGGTCATCATTTCAAACTGTTTTTCACTGTCTTGTAGTTGTTTAAATAGTTTAGTTGCATGAGTAAACAATACATTGTCGTCTGCCATACCGTGATAAATCATTAGTGGTCCCTTAAGACCATCGGTATATGGAAATACTGCGCTAGCTTCATAACCTTTTGCATTCGTATCAGGGTGACCTAAATAACGCTCTGTGTAATGAGTGTCGTATAATGCCCAATCAGTTACCGGAGCACCTGATACACCGGCAGTAAAGTAGTCACCAGCTTTAAACATGGTCATAAGCGCCATATAGCCACCGTAGCTATGGCCGTAAATACCAATGCGTTTAGCATCTACGTAGTCAAGTGTACGTAAGAATTCAACGCCTTTAATTTGGTCGCTTACTTCAACGTCACCTAGGTTTTTGTATATCGCGTCTTCAAACTTTTTACCACGGTTGTACGAACCACGGTTATCAAGTTGAAAAATTACATAACCTTGCTGCGCCATATATTGAAAGTATAAATTTTTACTGCGCCAGCTGTTTGTAACGCGTTGAGCATGCGGGCCGCCGTATACGTTAACAATGACTGGGTGCTTTTTACCCGCACTCATATTGGTTGGTTTGAATAAGCGGTAATGCATTATTTGTCCATCGTCGGCTTTTAACGTGCCGTACTCAGGTGTTGCTAAATTGCTCAAATAAGGTGTAAGTGGGTGGCTGTTATCTAGCTTGTTTTCTTCAAGCCAAGTAATAAATTCGCCGTTAACTTTACGCAGTGCTGCCGACTTAGGCTTATTAACAGAAGAACTTGTGTCAATAAAGGTTTTATTATCTTTTGCTAGCACTACGTTGTGGTACTGGCCTTCTTCAGTAATTCGTTTAGAGTCACCTTTTTTAAATAAAGGTGCGCTGTATAAGTGGCTTTCAAGTGGTGTGTCTTTTCTGCCAGCAAAGTACACAATGCCTTTTTTCTCATCAATGCCTTTTAGGCTATCAACAGCCCAGTCACCCGATGTAATTTGACGAACTAACTGTCCATTTGTGCGGTAAAGATAAAGGTGCTTAAACCCATCACGCTCAGAAGCCCACACAAAGTGTTTTTTGTCTTTTAAAAAAACGAGGTCAAAATGTAGGTTGATCCATGTATCGCTGTTTTCGGTTAGGGCTACTTTTTGCTTTTTAGACTCAGAGTCATAAAAGCGAAGTTCGAGTGTTTGTTGCGAACGGTTTTGCCATTGGTAAGAAAGTGTTTTGCTGTCTTTTAACCATTTAGCGCGAGCAATGTAAATATCTTCGTCTTTACCTTGTTTAAAGGTCACATCTACAGGGATGTTTGCTTGGCTTAGTTTTTCTAAATCTTTGGTTAGAGACTCTTTAATATCACCATGGGTTGCAATCAGTTGGTCGACTTTTTGGTAATCGCCGTCACCTTGCAAAGTTAAAATTAGACGAGAAAGCTTCGCCATAGCAATACTCATTTTTTCCATATTGACGCGGTAGAAGCCTTCTTCATTTTTAGAAAATGCCCCTTCTTGTGCAAAAAAGTCAAAGCGAATCATATTCGCTTTACCGTGTGCACTTGACGCGCCAAAGCGCACTGAGCGGAAAATACCGGCCATAAAAGTAATGTAGTAATCTTCAATGGTTCCTTCGCTGATCTCGCCTTTATTTAATAATTGCTCAACCATGTATAAGCCTAAAATGTCGGCTTTACCTTCTTCAAGTGCGCTTGCGTGCTCTTGTAATGATTGGCGAACCGTTCCTTTACCCGTAATCGTATTTTTAATGCCTAAACCATGCGCTACTTCATGGAACATGGTGTTTGCAAAAAAAGCATCAAAGGTAATGTGCTTTCGTTGTTCAGGCACGATTAACTGCTCTGAAATAGGCACTAAAATTTTATCAAATTTAGCGCGCATAGCATTTTTAAGTTGTAGGCGGCGCGTGCCTTTTTCTAACTGTACCTGTTCATCGTTAGGTAAGTTGATTGCAATGGTTTTGCTGCCTGCATTTGAATGACCTGCATAATAAACAACGTCGTAGGCATTTAAGTCAGCATCTGAACCAGGTACTTCGTGTTTGTATTTGTCATCAACAGGTAAACCTTTTTGAAGTTCAGGCAAAAAGGCTGCAAACTTGGCAAGACGTTCACTCCACTTTAAATCTTTGATTAATACATAAGATTCATAGGCAGTACGATACCCAAATAGTTGATCTTCGTACGTTTCAATTGGTCCAATAACAACATCAATGGGGTTGTTTTTCATGTCCATCCAGGCAAAATCAGAAACCTGAAAGTCATCTTTTTGCAGCGCGTCCGCACGAAGATTTAAGTAATTTGCAAATTCTTTATTGTCGGCAAGTTTGCTGGCTTGGCGAAGAAGGTCGGCTGCCTTTGCAAGTTCTGTTGCGTACTCTTTTGAATAAGGGACACTGTAAAGCTTGCCTTGTTCGTCGCGTTTGATAATTGAGTATAGGCCTGTTTTATCTTCTACGTCCGCGTTATTAAGCTCTTCTTTAGTTATATCCGCTGGGTAAAACTGTGCACCTAGTGGCTTTTCTTTATAGCCTGAAAGAAACGTTTCATCGCCATTTAAACGATCCCACGGGCCGTAGTTTATGTCAGCAAATTTGCGAATTTGTTGATCGGTTAGCTTTGCTAAAAATGTCTCTTTATCTTCACCAAATGCTTGTTTCCAAAATAAGGCATCCATTATTTTTGACGCATCTATAAGGATGGCAATCATTGCTTTTTGATTGTCACTTAAGTGTGATAAATCGCTTTGTAAGCTAAAGTCGGTGTATATATTTAAGCGTTGTTCATCAACATTAATAAGCTCAGGCCCCATTACTTTTACGGGTGTTTGCGATGTGGTCTCGGCAGGTGACGAAGGTTTATCTGAACACGCACTCAGAAAAACAACACCAGAGAGTAAAATGGCTTGGCTAATTTTATTTAAGATCATTATTTTGCCTATTTAAAAGTTAATTTAATGATAAGTAGATGCTTGTTGGGAGGCTCGTTGACGGCACGCTACTATATTGTGCCAGCATTAAAGCAAACCTAAACAGTAAATAGCAAGTATTAGGCGGTGTATGGGCAATAGTGTCGTTGAAAATGAGAGACAGAAATAAAGTTATAAAATTTTCTTAACTTTAACGGTAAGTTAGGCAATACTGATTGTAAGTTCATTATTATAAAAATTAACTGTTGTAGCGTGTAGTAATATTACAACTAAAAAGGATGACTGCTTTATGTCTACAGAGAATGCATTATTAACAATATTAGTTGATAGAATAAATAACGATACGCTTGTATTACCTACACTCCCTGAGGTTGCGATTAAAGTTCGCCAAGCTGCAGACGATCCTGAAGTTAATTTGATGCAAATGTCGGAAGTTATTTCACAAGACCCTTCGTTATCTGCTCGAATGATCAAAGTGGCTAATAGTGCAATCATGGGACGTGCGGTTAAGGTATCTACCTTACATCAAGCAGTCACCCGTATTGGATTGCGCCAAATTAAAAATATAGCGACAGCGATGGCAATGGAACAACTATTTGTTTCTAACAACGACCTTATTAAAGGCTATATGGGTAAGGCGTGGCAAAAAACATTAACTGTGGCGAGCCATTCCATTACGCTAATGGAGTTTTACTTACAAAATAATAAACGTACCTCGTTAAATCGCGACTCAATTACCTTAGCTGCCTTAGTTTATAATATTGGTGTGCTGCCTATCTTAACTGAGGCTGAGCGTCACCCTGAAGTGTTTGCAAATCCTAGCTTCTTGGCACATGCCATTCAAAAACTAAGTGGTAAAATTGGCTCATCAATCATGGATGCGTGGGAATTTCCTGCAGAGTTCTCCGATGTAGCACTAAGTTGGGCAGATCCAAGCTATAAACCAGAACAAATAAGTTATGTAGATTTTATTCGAATTGGGGCTATTTTAGAGGGGACTTTACAGGTATCTGATAAATCAGCTGCTTTACAAACGTATATAGATAAAGGTGTTATTTCATCTATGCAGCTGTTCTCAAGCGATGAATACAATGAAATGCTTGCAGATGTAAAAGACATGTTTAGCTAATTAAGCCTTAAATTTAGCGCAATAAAAAAGCACGATTTAATCGTGCTTTTTTATTGCTATTAAACTGTCGGTTATGGATTGGCTAAATCATCTGCATCACCTAAACCTTGAGTTAGCTCTTCTAGCAATTGTTTAATTTCTTCTGATGCTAAAATGAAGTCAGCATCAAGTTTTACTGCCATATCTTCTTTAGGTATGTCAGCGTTTTCTTCTTTCAGTGTATCTGAATAACTTAGACGTTTAATTGATCCATCATTTTGAAGCATGAATTTAACACGTTCTTGCCAATCAAGTGCAAGCTTAGTAACGCGTTTACCACTTTCAAGATGTGATTTAACTTCATCACATGACAAGTCATGGCCTTTTAATTTAACTTGCGCGCCACTGTCATCAGCTTCTTCAAGCTCAGCGTCAGAACCAATTGCAAAGCCTTCAGGTGTGCTGAAGTTAGTTAGCCAATCAGTTAAAAATACATCAAGGTCATAATTTGCAAATGCAGGCACAACTGGAAGAGTACCTAACGATTTACGTAACAGTGCTAACAGCTCTTCAGCTTTATTAAAGCTTGCACTATTAACCACAACCCAACCGTTTTCTTGGTCAATAAATGCAAATTGTAAGCTCGACTTTTTAAATGCTTGCGGAAGTAGGGTGTGAAGAATATTTTCTTTAAGTTCGTCTTTTTCTTTCTTTTTAACGGGTCGGTTTTCTTCAGCTTCAATTTGATCAACTTTTTCGGCAACTAATTCGTTGATGACTGATGCCGGTAATACTTTTTCTTCGCGTTTAGCACACACTAAAATACTTTTTTGAGAGAAGTGAGAAAGTGCTTCGCTATGCTTTCCAAATGCTTTCGTCCAGCCAAACGTAGAGAGCTCTTGACCTGTGCAAGGGCGAAATAGATCTTGTTCTAATGCTTTATCAAAGTCTTCTTGTGTGTACGAAACATCTTGTTTAAAGCGGTAACAAATAAGGTTACTAAACCACATAGGGGAGATAATCCATCTGAAAATTTGCTCAATCATAACAATAAAAGTCGCTCCTCGAAATGACTGATTAACGACTATTTAAATTAGCTTTGATTGAATATAGACAGAGGCTTAGCCATGTTTTTAGGAAATTGTATAAAATAGTGCAATCCTTGGCCAGGTTCGCTTGTCGCTTCAATTGAGCCGCTTAATGTCTGTTTAACTAAATTAAACATTATGTGAGTGCCCAAACCACTACCACCTTCATCTCGCTTGGTGGTGAAAAACGGATTGAATAATTTTTCAAGCTGCTCAGCGGTGACTCCGTTGCCGTTGTCTTTGTAGTAAATGGTTAGGTTGGTTTCGTCACTTGTGATGTTAATGTCCATAACACCATTGTCTTTACCTTCAAAACCATGAATAAGCGAATTAACGATGAGATTAGTAAATATTTGGCTTATGGCGCCGGCTGGCAAATTTAATACTAGGTCATCAGGGCATTGTAGATTAATAGTGTGCGATGTTTTTTTCAATTTAGGGTGAAGCGATCGAATTACTTCATTTACATAATCTTTAAAGTTTATGGTACGCACAGCTTCACTGGCTTGGTCTACAGCAATTTGCTTAAAACTTGCAATAAGGTCAGAGGCTCTATCTAAATTTGTTGTAAGCAAGCTTGTGCTTTGTTTGGCTTCGTTAATAAACTCTTCCAACGCCTTAGGGGAAAGTGTTTTTTCAGCATAGGCACTTTCTAACTTATTTAAACGCTCTTCTAAAAATGATACTGCAGTAACGCCGATGCCAATAGGCGTGTTTATGTCGTGTGTAATACCTGCAACGAGGCCGCCTAATGCCGCCATTTTTTCTGTACCAACGAGTCGCTCTTGAGCCAGTTTTAATTCATCAATATAGCGTTGAGATTCCGCTTGTTTGGTGATCAGTTCTTTTTCGGTACTGCGGCGAAGGTCTACCTCATCTGTTAATACTATTTTTTGTTTTTCTAATTCATATTTTTGCTGTTGTAATTCCATCATTGCTTGACTTAAGTTAGACGTTTTACGCGCAACATCCTGCTCTAATTGTATGTTATGTTGGTCTAACTTCTCGTTGCTAACAATTAATTTATTTTGAGTTCGTTCAAGCTCTTTTCTGTACTGAACCACCTTATCGATTAAGTTATTAAACGAGTGTTCCATTACCTTAAGCTCATTGTGTTCTTCGGTCTCAATTTCGATGTGTTGCCCTTCTAGCTCATCGAGTTGCAGGTTTTCAATTTGTTCGGTGAGCTGATAAAGCGGGTCGGTAAGTAGCTTTCTAAAGGCCATTAAAAATAAGATAATTAAAAATGTAGTCTTAATCATGGCATTACCAATCAAAAAGTAGATTGATACCATTATTCTACTTAATACAACTTCTCGACTTGAAAATAACGTAACATCACCGACTTGTGTGGCTCGTCCTGAAAATTCGAATATGAGTGGGAATGTATACCCAAACAAGCCTGATTTAGAGTCTTCTAGCATGGCTTCTTCTTGGACAAGTTGCTGGCTATAGAGTTTATGAATATCTAAAGAGCGACCAAGTTGCGAAATAACTTCACCACTGTCATCACGCACTATGATCCCTTCTATCATGGGGATAGCGAGTAGCCCTTCTGCGGTGGTGATTGTTTGTTTTGTATTAAGCTCCCAAATAGCTCGTGTTAAGCTACGGCTGAAGGTTTTTTGTAAGGTTGCTAATTCATCTTTTATGTAATCTTTAGTGTTTAAATACTCAGCAAGCACCTGTCCGCATGTCACTACAAAGGTAAGCAAAAAATAGACCGATAACACACTGGTCAGTAATCTTTTAGAAAGGCTTTTCTGTAGCATGAGAGGTCAACAATTCCTTGAGATATAATTAAGTATTTACACTACTATTTAAAATTTAGTCAATAAATGCTTAAAAACAAATAATAAATGATTTATTTTATGATAAATAAGGGCTGATTTTTGCTTTTATTTGCCACATACTAACTGCTTAAGAGTGTTTGTATATTATTGATTAACTGGTTTTTGTTTGTTTTTTATACTTTTAAGTAATAATAAACTATCCCTTTTGGCTTGTTAAGTTTATTCAATAATAGATTGTTACAAAATGTGGACAAAAAGCCCAGGTATTATGTTGTAAATATAGGTACTATTACCCGAGATATGAGCTTACCAACGACAGCCGCCCTTAACGACATTAATTATGCTTATTTAGTAGTTTTATAATATGAATTTTTCTATTTTAGTGTGTGATGACTCAACAGTTGCACGAAAACAAGTAATCAGATGTTTGCAACAGTGTATAGATGCAGATATTCAGCAAGCTACAAATGGCGCACAAGCTATTGAATTACTGAAAACTAACCGCTTTGATTTGCTATGCTTGGATTTAACTATGCCTGAGATTGACGGCGTTGGCGTTCTTGAATACATAAAAACAAACAAGATTGAGTGTTTTGTACTTGTGATTTCTGCTGATATACAAGAGAAAATGAAATTACGTGTAGCTCAGTTAGGTGCTATCGATTTTATTAATAAACCAATAGATAAAACAAGAATGGACAATATTTTGCATAAATTTGGCATTCATTAGGTTTTTTTATATCGAAAAAGGCTGTTTTATCTTTTAATTTGCACTTGACAGCATAGCCTTTGTTAAGGCAGTCTTACCCCATGAAAACAATTAATCGCGTACTGACCATTATTATTACAACCACCATTCTTTCTGGATAGTGGCATAGGTCGGTGCAACAAATTTAAAGGCCTGTGTTCACTTAGAGCACAGGCCTTTTTTCGTTTTATGGGATGAGGAACATAAACAATGCGCGTTTTAAAATTTGGTGGATCATCACTTGCCGACTTTGCCTGCCTTGAGCAGGTAGCTCAATTAGTTAAAGCACAATTAAAAGATGAAATGCTTTTGGTATTATCGGCGCCCGGTGGAATGACCGACTCACTAGTTGCTCTAGCGAGTTCGGCAGAACAAGGCCAAGACTTTAGCTCTTTATGGGAGGCTTTAACGAGTCGTTGTAACGAGCTAAAAGCAGCCGTAGAAAAGGGGCATGGCCCAATTGACCACTGGCCAAATTTTGAAGAACTAAAAAATAAGCTTGATGGTGTATCTTTAATTAAGTGCTGCCCCGATCAAGTGCGTGCGTTTGTTATAAGCTTTGGCGAACGAGTGAGTGTGTCGCTTATGCAGCGCTTATTAAACTCACATAAGGCGGTTTATTTAGAGGCGACAAGTTGCGTTGCATCAACAGGTGGTTTTATTGATGCTGAAGTTGATTTAGTTGCAAGTAAAGCGCATTTTCAAGCGGCATTAAAAGAAAAGCCAGCCACGATTTATATTATGCCCGGTTTTACAGCAAGCAACGATAAAGGCGAGCTTACAACACTAGGGCGCAATGGGTCTGATTACTCAGCGGCTATTGCAGCGGCGTGTTTAGAGGCAGATGTTTGCCAAATTTGGACTGATGTTGATGGTGTTTATAGCGCAGATCCTCGTTATATTAAAAAAGCCACTAAAGTTGACTTTTTGTCATACAAAGAGGCAATGGAACTTTCTTACTTTGGTGCTAAAGTACTTCACCCAAAAACTATTTTGCCTTGTGCCAAAGCGGGCGTGCCGTGTGAAATAAAAAATACGCATAACCCTGATGCCCAAGGGTCGCTAATCGGAAATGATTATTCATCAGACGAGCCTGTAAAAGCAATTTCAAGCCTGCAAGATTTAGCTATGCTGACTGTCTCGGGTCCAGGAATGAAAGGCAAAGTAGGCATGGCCTCTAAAGTTTTTAATGCGCTTGCTCACGATAACGTATCTATTGTGTTGATCACGCAATCGTCATGTGAATTTAGCATTAGCTTTTGTGTACATGAAAGCGACTTAGCCCTTGCTTTAACCGCTTTACAAACAGCGTTTGAGCTTGAATCTCAAGCAGGTTTAATTGAGCCTGTTCAAGTACAGCGTAATTTAGCCATAGTAACGCTTGTGGGTGATAACATGCGCGCACACCGTGGTTTAGCCGCTAAGTTTTTTGCATCCCTTTCTCAAGCACAAGTAAACATTGTGGCGATTGCACAGGATTCTACTGAAAGTGCTATTTCAGCTGTGATTGACGGTGAGTTATGTAACGACGCAGTGAAAATATGCCATGAGAACTTTTTCACGCATGTGCCTTCAATTGATGTGTTTTTACTAGGGTGCGGCTTAGTAGGGCAAGAACTGATATCTCAATTAGAGCGCCAACAAGCATGGCTTGAAAAGCGTAACATTAAACTTAATTTGTACGGCGTTGCTAACTCTCGTCAGTTGCATCTTGATAGCGAGGGTATCGCCTTTAGTGATTGGCAGCAAAAATTAGCAGTATCAGAGCAGTCATTTGACCTAAAACTCATTGAGCAATTTGTTAAGCAAAACCATTTAGTTAATCCTGTGCTGGTGGATTGTACATCGTCTGATGCACTTGCAGCGCAATATGTTGACTTTTTAAATGCGGGTTTTCATGTTGTTGCAGCCAATAAAAAGGCAACAACTAGCTCATATACGTATTATCAAGATTTAATTGCTGCTACACAAAAAAATAACCGCAAGTTTTTATACGAGACAAACGTAGGTGCAGGCCTTCCTGTTATCGATAATTTGCAGTCTTTATTTGGTGCAGGAGATGAATTATTAGAATTTAGCGGTATTTTATCGGGCTCATTGTCATACATGTTCGGTGCTTTGCAAGATGGTTTATCACTGTCAGAGGCAACCATTAAAGCAAAAGAAAGTGGTTTTACAGAGCCAGATCCTCGTGATGATTTATCGGGAACTGATGTTGCGCGTAAGTTGTTAATTATTGCACGTGAAGCCGGTATGAAATTAGAGCTAACCGACATTGAAGTAGAGTCGGTATTACCACAAGGGTTTGCCGAAGGAGACAGTATTGATGAGTTTATGGCAAAATTACCTAGCTTAGACGCTGACTTTAACGCACGTATTGAGCAAGCGGCAAGTGAAGGGAAAGTTCTTCGTTACGTTGGCACAATTAAAGAAGGCCACTGTAAAGTAGGTATTGAGGCTGTTGATTCATCACATGCGCTTAATGTTATTCGCGATGGTGAAAATGCGCTTGCAATTTTAAGTCAATACTACCAACCACGTCCTTTTGTTATTCGTGGTTACGGCGCTGGCTCTGAAGTAACTGCTGCAGGTGTATTTGCAGACGTTTTAAAAACATTATCGCGCTAGGAGTCGAAAATGATTGAAGTATATGCGCCTGCATCTATTGGTAATTTTGCAGTTGGATTTGATGCGCTAGGTGCTGCTCTTGCGCCAATTGATGGTAGTTTATTGGGGGATGTAGCACTTGTTAGCGCAGCCCCTTGTGATGAGTTTGTTTGTTCAGGCGAATATGCTCATAAATTACCAAGCGATGCTAAAGAGAACTTAGCTTATCAGTGTCTAGTGCACTTTAGAGCTCATGTCGCACCAGATATGCCAACGGTAAAGCTAGAGCTTAAAAAAAACCTGCCAATTGGTTCTGGATTAGGATCGAGTGCTTGTTCGGTGGTTGCTACATTTGCAGCGCTTGATAAGTTTGCAGAAACACAGTTAAGTCAAGTACAGCTAATTGAGTTGATGGCGGATTTTGAAGCCGTTGTAAGTGGCGGACGCCATTACGATAATATTACGCCGTGTTATTTAGGCGGTTTGCAGCTAACTGGCGATTTAATTCCTAATAAATCTATAGAACTACCTGTTGATGAAAACTGGTATTACGTTGCGGCGTTTCCAGGCTTTTCGCTTAATACAGCAAAAGCGCGTTCTGTTTTGCCAAAAGATCTTAGCATGCATGCAAGCGTTGAGTTTGCGCAGCGTTTATCCTCTTTTAGTAGCTTGTTATTAACAGCACGTTTTGACGATGCATTAAGCATAATGAAAGACGAAATAGCAGAACCTTACCGTGCACCGCTTATTACTGGTTTTAGCGAGGCGAAAGCAAGTTTACCCGCACTTGGAGCTGAGGTAGTTAGTATTTCAGGCGCAGGGCCTACCTTATTTACTGTATGTAAAACACTTGAAGCGGCCGAGCAATGCGCTAAATGGTTAAAAGATAATTATATAAATGAGCAAGGTTTTTGCCATATTTGTAAGTTAGATAACGACGGCACGCGTCAATTAAATGTTTTATAGGATTAGAAGTCATGCAATTACATAATTTAAAAGATAACTCACAAAAAGTGTCGTTTGTTGAAGCAGTAAAAACAGGACTTGGACGTAACCAAGGTGTGTTTTTTCCTAAATCGTTAGCGCCTATGACTGATGTTGACGCATTACTTGATATGGATTTTGTTACGCGCAGTAGCAAAATTTTATCACATTTAATTGGTGATGAGTTGCCAAGTAGCACTGTTGCCGACATGGTTAAAAATGCGTTTAATTTTCCTGTTAAGTTAGTCGAGGTAGAAGAAAATACCTATTGTTTGGAGTTATTTCATGGTCCTACGCTGGCCTTTAAAGATTTTGGTGGGCGCTTTATGGCTGAATGCTTAGCGCAGTTTAACCAAGGTGAAAAAGTGACTATTTTAACAGCAACATCAGGTGATACTGGTGCAGCGGTTGCGCATGCATTTTACAATAAACCAAACATTGATGTGGTTATTCTTTATCCTAAAGGAAAAATTTCACTTGCTCAGCAAAAGCTATTTACTACCTTAGGTGGCAATATTCATTGTTACGCGGTTGATGGCAGTTTTGACGATTGCCAAGAACTTGTAAAAAAGTCGTTTTTAGATGATGAAGTTAAATCTACACTTGGCTTAAATTCAGCAAATTCGATAAACATAAGCCGCTTAGTCGCTCAGGTATGTTATTACTTTGAAGCGATTGCACAACTGCCAAAAGAAAAGCGTGCAACAGCACATATTTCTGTACCAAGTGGTAACTTTGGTAATGTATGCGCCGCAATGATTGGCGCTGTAATAGGGTTGCCAGTTGAAAAGTTAAGTGCAACAACAAACCAAAACGACACCGTTCCTCGTTTTATACTTGATAAAAATTGGTTGCCTAATGCAACGCTTGAATCGCTTTCAAATGCGATGGACGTGAGTAAGCCGAATAACTGGCCACGTGTGCAAACTATGTTGGACAACAACTGGTTTAGTTACGACAACTTTTACTCAATTAGTGTTGACGAAGAAAACACTCAAACGGTGATGAAAAATATTCATCAAACAGGGTATGTTGCAGAGCCACATACAGCAATTGCCTATCAAGGTTTAGTTAATAACCGAGCACCGGGTGCTGCGGGCATCTTTTTAGCAACTGCACATCCAGCTAAGTTTAAAGAAAGTGTAGAAGGTATACTAAATATTGAACTAGATATGCCAAAGCCATTGAGCGACGCATTGGCTAAACCATGCCTTGCAAGCGACATAAACGCCGATTACGACGCTTTGCGTACAGAAATACTGGCTAAGTTAGCTTAAATATTAAGTAAACACGAAAGCGGCTATGGCCGCTTTTTTGCACATTTTAAACCGTGAAATAGCTTTGTTAATTAACTAATTAAATGTAATAAATAAAAAACATTTAAAATAATTATGTAAGTTATTTAAAAATATCATCTTAAAAAGGGTGTGAAATAGTTTCAATCCCTGATTAAATATCCTCAACTTAAGAACGTAGGCAAAGTGCGGTTTTAAGCGTACAATATAGCCTCTAAAAAATACCATACACGTTGCCCAGGAGCCCCCAATGTTAGAACGTAGCATGAATATTTCGGACTTTGATCCAGAGTTATTTGACGCGATGAGTAAAGAAACATCACGTCAAGAAGAGCACATTGAGTTAATTGCATCTGAAAACTACTGTAGCCCACGCGTACTTGAAGCACAGGGTTCTCAACTTACTAACAAATATGCGGAAGGTTACCCTGGCAAACGTTACTACGGTGGCTGTGAGCACGTAGACGTGGTTGAGCAATTAGCTATTGACCGCGCAAACGAATTGTTTGGTACTGACTACGCAAACGTTCAGCCGCATGCAGGTTCGCAAGCCAATGCCGCTGTTTTCCAAGCCTTATTAAGCCCGCTTGATACAGTACTTGGCATGAGCCTAGCACACGGTGGCCATTTAACTCATGGTTCACACGTAAACTTTTCAGGTAAAACATATAACGCAATTCAGTATGGCCTAAACGAAGAGACTGGCGAAATTGATTACGCACAAGTTGAAGCCTTAGCACTAGAGCACAAGCCAAAAATGATTATCGCGGGTTTTTCTGCTTATTCAGGTATTGTTGATTGGGCTAAGTTTCGCGAAATTGCAGACAAAGTAGATGCTTACTTGTTTGTTGATATGGCGCATGTTGCAGGTCTAATTGCTGCGGGTGTTTACCCAAGCCCAGTGCCATTTGCACATGTTGTAACTACAACAACGCATAAAACATTAGCGGGCCCTCGTGGCGGTTTAATTATTTCTGCATGTGGCGACGAAGCAATTTACAAAAAGCTTAACAGTGCTGTATTCCCTGGTGGCCAAGGTGGTCCTTTATGTCACGTTATTGCTGCAAAAGCAGTGGCATTCAAAGAAGCTTTACAACCAGAGTTTAAAGAATACCAAACACAAGTTGTTAAAAATGCGCAAGCAATGGTTAGCGTATTACAAGAGCGTGGCTACAAAGTTGTTTCTGGTAAAACAGACAATCACTTGTTCTTACTTGATTTAATCGATAAAGATATTACGGGTAAAGATGCTGATGCAGCATTAGGTAATGCAAACATTACGGTTAACAAAAACTCAGTTCCTAATGATCCGCGTTCTCCGTTTGTAACGTCTGGCTTACGCATTGGTTCTCCTGCAATCACGCGCCGTGGTTTCAAAGAGGCTGAATCTAAAGAGCTTGCTGGCTGGATTTGTGATGTACTAGACAACATTGCTGATGAGTCTGTTCAAGCACAAGTAAAAGAAAAAGTGAAAGCAATTTGTGCAAAACTACCTGTTTACGCTTAATAAAGTAAAACGGTAATTTAGATCACATAAGCAATCATGCTATTATAAAAGCCGCTTTTTAGCGGCTTTTTTGTTTTTAAAACGGATACCTTTAGTTATGCATTGCCCATTTTGTACAGCAAAAGACACCAAAGTTATAGATTCCCGCCTTGTTGGCGGTGGCCATCAAGTTCGCCGTCGTCGTGAGTGTAACGATTGCCATGAACGTTTCACCACGTTTGAAGGGGCAGAGCTGGTTATGCCGCGTGTTGTAAAACAAGACGGAAGTCGCGAACCATTTAACGAAGATAAGTTACTAAATGGTTTAAATCGTGCACTTGAGAAGCGTCCCGTCAGTACAGAACAGGTTGATGAAGTAGTCAATATAATAAAGTCGCAATTACGCGCAACGGGGGAGCGAGAAATTTCGAGCCATTTGGTGGGTGAATGCATTATGGAAGCGCTTAAAAAACTAGATAAAGTCGCTTATGTAAGATTTGCGTCAGTATATCGCTCGTTTGAGGATATACGAGAGTTTGGCGAAGAAATTGCCCGATTAGGGGAATAAGCATGAGCAGCCAATCAGCATTTACCGAGCACGATAAGCTATATATGGCGCGTGCTATTGAGCTTGCTAAAAAAGGTCGATTTACCACAACGCCTAATCCTAATGTTGGCTGTGTACTTGTAAAAGATAATCAAATAATAGGTGAAGGGTTTCATCAGTTAGCAGGGCAAGGACATGCAGAGGTAAATGCACTTGCTGTAGCCGGCGAAAAAGCAAAAGGTGCAACTGCCTATGTAACACTTGAACCTTGTAGCCATTACGGGCGCACGCCCCCCTGTGCTGAAGGACTCAAGGCTGCTGGTATTAAAAAGGTGATTGCAGCCATGGTTGATACCAACCCGCAAGTGGCAGGTAAAGGCCTTAAAATACTGAGTGACGCCGGAATAGAAGTTGCTCATGGGTTGCTTGAACAAGAGGCTCGCGCATTAAACTTTGGTTTTTTTAAGCGTATGGAGCAAGGGCTTCCTTACGTAACTTGTAAATTAGCAGCCAGTATAGACGGTAAAACAGCGCTAAAAAACGGAAAAAGTAAGTGGATCACAGGCCCTGCTGCACGAAAAGATGTGCAGCTATACCGCGCTCAAAGCTGTGCCATTTTGACGGGGGCCGATACGGTTCTTGTTGATAATGCAAAACTTAATGTTCGAGCAAGTGAGTTACCGTATTCATTACCAACCAACTTACCGCTACGTCAGCCGGTGCGTGTTATAATAGACTCGCAAAACAGATTAACACCTGACCTTGCGCTATTTAAAATAGCGCACTCGGTAATTATATTTACTACCAAGGTTGATAATTCAATGCAGTGGCCGCATTTTGTTAGGCACATAGCGGTGCGCGAGCAACAGGGTAAGGTTGATTTAACCGATGTATTACAAACACTAGCAAAGCATCAGTTTAATAATATATGGCTGGAAGCTGGGGCAACCCTTGCGGGGAAAATGACCGAGCTTGATTTAATTGACGAGTATGTTTTTTATATCGCACCAAAACTGATGGGTTATGATGCTAAAAGTTTAGTAAACTTCCCTGAACTGACGAGTATGCAAGATACTATCGATTTATCTTTTAATGAGTGTGTTCGCATTGGTGACGATTTACGTATCAACGCGTTAAAAAAGCACGCATTAAAATCATTTAACAAAGAAGAGTAGCGCTATGTTTACTGGGATAATAGAAGCCACAGGCAAAATTGCTTTATTACAAAAAAAACAAGGCGATTTAGCCATTCGTATTCAAAGCGCCGACCTTGATATGAGTGACGTAAAGTTGGGTGACAGTATTGCAACAAATGGCGTGTGTTTAACGGTAGTTGATAAACATGTTGATGGTTTTAGCGCTGATTTATCTAACGAAACAATTCATTTAACTGGTTTTGCACATTATTCAATAGGGCAAACAGTTAACCTTGAAAAAGCAATGCAACCGGTTTCGCGTTTAGGTGGACATTTAGTGTCTGGCCATGTTGATGGTATTGCAACAATAACGGCGATTACAGCTAATGCAAGAGCTACTGAATATTGGCTGACAACCGATGAAAATTTAATGAAATACATACCGTACAAAGGGTCGGTATGTATTGATGGTATAAGCCTGACAGTTAACGCTGTTGAAGGTAATAAATTTAAATTAACAATTGTGCCGCACACCAGCGGTCAAACAACGATTGCCGACTTTAAAGTAGGCACTCAAGTTAATTTAGAAGTCGATCAAATTGCACGTTATTTAGAGCGTCTTATCAAAGGTGCAGAGCAGCCAACCGGCGCAGATATATCAATGAGCTTACTCGCAAAAGCGGGCTTTATTAAATAACGAAACTGACAACTTACACGAGCGAATTTATGAATTTACACAGCGCACAAGAAATTATAGATGACATTAAAGCCGGTAAAATGGTTATTTTAATGGACGATGAAGACAGAGAAAATGAAGGTGATCTAATCATTGCTGCGGAACATATTAGCGCAGAAGCAATTAACTTTATGGCTACTCATGGCCGTGGTTTAATTTGTTTAACGATGACACAAGAGCGTTGTGAGCAACTAGACTTGCCTTTAATGGTTAAAAATAATGGCGCTGCTTTTTCAACTAACTTTACTATGTCGATAGAAGCATCAAAAGGCGTAACCACAGGTATATCAGCAGCAGATAGAGCACGCACGGTACAAGCAGCTATCGCTAAAGGTGCTGTTCCTAGCGATATTGTACAGCCGGGTCATATTTTTCCGATTATGGCACAGCCAGGTGGTGTATTAACACGTGCAGGGCATACAGAAGCCGGTTGTGATTTAGCTCGCTTAGCAGGGCTTGAAGCGTCTTCTGTTATTGTTGAAATTTTAAATGCTGATGGCACCATGGCACGCCGCCCTGATTTAGAAGTTTTTGCTAAAGAGCACGATATTAAAATTGGCACAATTGCTGATTTAATTGAATACCGCAATTTAAACGAAACCACAATCGAAAAAGTGGCTAAGTGTAAGCTGCCAACGGAGCATGGTGAATTTGACTTAGTCACGTACAAAGACACGATTGACGGTCAGTTACACTACGTACTACTTAAGGGTGAAATTAAAGCGCAAGAACCAACCTTGGTGCGTGTGCATTTACAAAGTACATTTAACGATATTTTACTTTCTGATAGAAGCGCAGACAGAAGCTGGGGCTTATCGGATGCAATGGCATATATAGCTAAAAATGACGGTGTGTTAGTCATTTTAGGTAAACAAGAAAGTACTGACGAGCTTGAAGCAACAGTTAAAGCATTTGCTGCTGCAGATGCTGGTGAAAATGTTATACCGCGTAAATTTCAAGGTACTTCTCGTACTGTTGGTGTAGGCTCACAAATTCTTGCAGATTTAGGAATTGAGCAAATGCGATTAATGAGTCGCCCTAAAAAATACCATGCACTTTCGGGCTTTCATTTAGAAGTTATTGATTACATTGAGCCACAATAGGCAAACGCTTAAACTAGGCTATTTTATTATTATTATGGTATGATGCGCAGCAATTTTTGCGCAATCGCAACCGCTTGAACTTATTTTTAGGGTTATCAAATGAAAATTATTGAAGGTAATAAGTACGCACCGGGCAAAAAATTTGCCATTGTCATTTCTCGTTTTAATGACTTTATTGGTAGCAGCCTACTTGAAGGTGCTGTTGACGAGCTAAAACGTACCGGTGGTGTATCTGATGACGACATTACTGTGATTTATGTACCGGGTGCAGTTGAATTACCTTTAGCGGCAAAACGCGTTGCGGCAAAAAAAGAGTATGATGCAATCATCGCTTTAGGCGTAGTGATCAGAGGTGGAACACCACACTTTGACCTAGTTGCTGGCGAGTCAAACAAAGGTCTTGCGCAAGTATCACTTGAGTATGATATACCGGTTGCATTTGGCGTATTAACCACTGAAAGCATTGAACAAGCTATTGAGCGCGCAGGTACCAAAATGGGTAACAAAGGCGGCGAAGCTGCTTTGGGTGCGCTTGAAATGGTTAATGTGTTAGATAAAATTTAAGTTTAAGGAATTTTTGTGAAACCAGCAGCAAGACGTAAAGCACGTATCTTAGCACTTCAAGCCGTTTATTCTTGGCAATTAAGCGGTAATGCAATTGCCGACATCGAGCAACAAATGTTGATCGAAAACGACGTTACTAAAATTGATGTTGAATACTTTAAAGATTTAGCCTCAGGCGTAGCTGTAAATTATAAGCTACTTGATGAATCAGTATCACCTCATTTAACGCGTCCATTTGATGACTTAGATATGGTTGAGCGAGCAATTTTACGTTTAAGCAGCTACGAACTTAAGTTCCGTGAAGATGTACCTTATAAAGTTGCTATCAACGAAGGTATTGAGCTTGCCAAAATATTTGGCGCAGAAGATAGTCATAAATTTGTAAACGGTGTACTTGATAAAGCTGTAAAGCATTTACGCAAGTAATAGTATTTTTCTCTGACTTTGCTTTCAGAGATTTACTTTATATAACCGTTAAAAGGAGAGCCGGCATAGGTCGGCTTTTTTGTGTATGAAGGAATTTGAATTAATTAACCGCTACTTTAAAGGTCGCGGTATTTCTCGTCGTGATGTTAACCTAGGTATAGGGGATGATTGCGCGCTTGTCACTGTTCCACAAAACTGCCAACTTGCAGTCACAACCGATACTTTGGTTGAAGGCGTGCACTTTTTTGAAGATATTTCTCCTCGCGCATTGGGGCATAGAGCACTTGCTGTTAATTTAAGTGATTTAGCTGCAATGGGTGCTGAACCTACGTGGGTATCTGTTGCACTAACGTTACCGACAATAGATTCTCAGTGGATTGCAGAATTTACTGAAGGCATGCATGAAATTGCAGAATACTTCAATGTACAAATTATTGGTGGCGATACCACTCAAGGGCCACTTACCATTACTATTTGTGCAAAAGGTACCGTGCCGGAAGGTAAGGCACTTCGTAGAAGTGGTGCAAAAGTAGGTGATTGGATTTATGTTACGGGTCCTTTAGGGGACGCGGGTCTTGCTATTGAAGCACGTAAGCAAGGTATTAATATAGATCCTACGCATTTAGAATACTTAAACAATCGATTTGACTACCCAACACCGCGCGTTGCTGCGGGTCAGGTCATCCGTGGGCTTGCAACGTCAGCTATTGACGTATCAGATGGATTACTTGCCGATTTAACACATATTCTTGAAATGTCCCAAGTAAATGCAGAGATTAATGTTGAGAGTATTCCTACATCAGAGGCAATGAAAGCAAGCTTAGATTTTAATAAGCAATTACCGTTTATTCTTAGCTACGGCGATGACTATGAATTAATTTTTACTGTTCCCGATAACAATAAAGGTATGCTTGATTTAAAGCTAAGCCAATATGGTGTGGATATTACCTGTATTGGGCAGATAAAAAGTGGTAACGGTAAGATTGAGCTTTTACAAAATGGTGAAATGTTTAACTTTGAGCAACAGGGCTTTGAGCATTTTACAAAGGAGCAGGTTTGAATAAGAACCGATTATTTAACTTAAAACGCCCACACCAGTTTTTTGGTTTAGGGTTTGGTACTGGCCTTGCACCAAAGGCGCCGGGTACATTTGGCACATTTGCAGCATTGCCATTTATATTTATAACAATGCATTATCCAATCTGGTTACAAATAGTATTTGCAGTTGTGATCAGTGTATTTGGTATTTGGGCATGCGGTAAAACAGCTGATGATCTGGGTGTGCATGACCATCCTGCTATTGTGTGGGATGAAGTCGCTGGCTACTACATCACCATGATAGGTGCAGCATTAAATTGGCAAACTTTATTAGTTGGCTTTTTACTTTTTCGCTTTTTTGATATTGCAAAACCAGGCCCGATTCGTATGTTAGACAAACGCGTACATGGTGGTTTTGGTATTATGGCGGATGACGTGTTAGCGGGTATTTTTTCATTGATTTGTTTGCAAGCATTAATAAAAGCAGGTTTACTACCCTTTTAGTGTTTATATTTGATTAGTTTAACTAGGTGGCAGCGTATGATGCGATTTTTACTGGTGTGTGTACTGATGTTGTGCGCAATGCCAAGTGGGGCTTCAATTACTGACTATGTTGTTAAACAATGGAATATTAAAGACGGCTTACCGTCACAATCATTAAAAAGCGTAGTGCAAGATCAGCAAGGCTACATTTGGCTAGGCACACAGTTTGGTTTGAGCCGTTTTGATGGCACTACGTTCACAAACTACAATACCCAAAATAGCGCTTTTTTACCAAGCAATGGTATTAATAAGCTTTTAATCGATTCGAATGGATTACTTTGGGTTGGTACTAGAAGTGGTTTAGTGGTTATTAATCCAGCGACCTTTGCAGCGCAGGCATTTAACATTAAAGGCCCTGTCAGGGATATTCTAGAAGACTCCAAAGGGGGCACTTGGATAGCCGCAAACGGGTTATATTACGTTGGTCGTGGTCAAGTTAACTTACGCGGTCAATCTAAAGCTATTTTACCAACGGCTAATGCAACCGTTATAACTCAAATAGTGGGTTCAGTGAGTCAAATGGCGCTTTCGCCAGAAGGTATTTGGCTTGTAAACGATCGTCACTTGTTACGCTTAACTAAAAACTCCTCCGATTTTGCCAAACTACGTTTAGAGCTTACTGCTAAAATATCGTTACCCGAGCGCTTAGCTCAAACGATCGTTCATGATCTTGCATTTTTAAATGGGAATTTATATTTAGCTTCGGAGCTAGGCGCTTACTTTTTAGATTTAGACGACGAGTTAAGGCCCTTTCCATTACCCAACGCGAATAACTCTGCTGTGTATAAATTTATGAGTGACAGCGATGGTGGTTTATGGATTTCCACCTATGGGCGCTTGTTATTCAGAGATAAATCCAGCCAATGGCAATGGGTTGAACCGAGCCAGCTAGATCAAAGTATTTGGTTTGCTGATATTTTTAGAGATGATAAAAATAATATTTGGTTAGCAAGCTTTAGTGAAGGGTTGTGGCTTGCTCACGAAGGACGAGTAGAAAGGCACGCTGCTGTTTCACAAATGACTGAAGCGGTTATGGCGCTGAGCCAAGCTCCAGATGGTAAATTATGGGTCGCTAATAAAAGTGGTGTTGGTTATTTTGACTTGAATAAAAGCTATATTAATTTAATTCCAAGTAGTCAGTATGGGCGTGCCTCAGTACACGATTTACAGTTTGATGGAGAGCGCGTATACATCGCCACAGGGCGAGGGTTGTTCGTATACGAAGACGATAAACTCTTTAGTGTGCCTGGGCGTGCACTGCGTGATAATCCCGTTTTTGCTATAAGTCGCTCTAGTAAAGGTGGGTTTTGGATTGGCACCGGCCGTGGGCTCTACAGGCTCAACTTTGCAGGTTTAACTCCCTTTGCTTATAACGCATTTTTAGGCAGCAAATTTATAACTTATGTACTAGACAAAGGAAACTTTGGTGTCATAGGTACCAGTAAAGGTGCGTATTACTTTACTGATCGCGGTATCGAAAAGGTTGGGGATCAAACTTCACTTGAAAGTGCTTATATTACAAGTGTTTTGCATATTGATGGCGTGGGTATTTTAATAGGCTCGCTTAATGATGGATTATTTTACCGAAGCACGCAGGGCCAATGGAGACAGCTTGATGCCGCAAATGGGTTACCGTATGGCTCTATATTTAGCTTAGAGTACGACGAAAAATTAAATAACGTGTGGGTTAGCACCATGAAAGGTGTTTACAGAATGCCAGCGGAGCAGTTCAAAACAAACATAGAAAGTTTAAAAGTAGAAGAGGTGATTTCGTCATTCGATCGCCAGCTTGATGGCAAAGCTAGCCAGTGTTGTAGTGGTTTAGGCCATGATGCAGTTGTCAATATGGGCAGCTCGATGTGGTATCCGAGCCTACAAGGTGTTGTTGAGATACCTAAAAATGTAGAGCTATTTGGGGTGCTGTCGTTAAAACCAACTATTGAAACAATTACAACTCCTGAGCGTAATTTAACAACGGCTGCGCTAGGTAAAAAGCCGACTTTAGAAACTGACGAGCGAGACATAACACTAACCTATACGGCGATAGACTATTATGCGCCAAACAGTATTGAGTTTAGGTATCAGTTAAGTGGTTTGGACAATGATTGGCGTTATGCAAACACGCGCCGCGAGGCTATTTATACCAACTTACCAGCTGGGGCATTTTTATTTCAGTTAGAGGCAAAACGCCAAGGTGAAGATTGGTCAAAGGCGCAATACGTAGAGTATGAGTTTATTGTGCCAGAGCGGTTTGATGAAACGATTTACTTTAGATTACTGATCACCAGTGGCTTTATTTTACTTCTTTACTTAGTATTTTGGGTGCTTAAAGCGCAAGAGCGCAGAAAACAAGAAGTGCTTGAAGGTTTAATTACAGAGCGTACGTTAGAGCTTCGACAAGCTAATGATAAGCTTGGGCAAGTTAACTCACAACTTAAACTTGTAAGCCACTCCGATGAGCTTACAGGATTGCGTAGCCGTCGTTTCTTGTTTGATCAATTACCAAAAGATATTGAGCATTTTCAACGTAATTCACAGTCATTACAGGCCCAAGGGAAATCACTTGTACTGGTTATTATTAATTTAGATAACTTTAGCCGTATAAATGATGCCTTTGGTCCAATTGCTGGTGACAGCTGTTTGCAGCAAATGGCTGCGCTATTAAACTCGCGTACGCAGGGCTCTGACTATGTAGCGCGCTGGAGTGGCGATGAGTTTTTATTACTTTTACGTGATTTTAAGTGCAATAAAATAGACAGTTACTCTTCAGAGCTTTGTAAAGCGATTGCAGAGTATTCTTTCCAATTACCTAACGGAAATATGACAAATATAACAGCCTCAATTGGTTGGTCTTTCTACCCATTACCCTTACTTGGTGGGCAAGTAATTAGTTGGGAAACCTCTATTAATTTAGCTGATATTTCGCTTCATCAAGTTAAAAAACGCGGTGGCGACGGTGTAGCCCATATTACTTTCGACGAGCAGCTAGATGCATTTGAGTTTGAACAAAACTCTAATGTAGAGCAGCAACTGGGTATGCTACAGAGAAATGGTTTGGCCGATATAAAAGTGTGGATGCGATAATACCTGACCAAAGTGATTGGTCAGGTATGGTGAGGTTAACGCTATTGATTAAGCCAAGCTGGTAATATTGCAACTGACTCAGGTGCCGTAAATGCAGTGCTTGCATCGGCGCTAATGTCGCCTCCGGTAATACTTAAAATATTATTAAAACGCATAACTACATTATTTGATTTTTCAGCTACGTATAAATCTGTCCCGGTATACATAATATCGACAGGGTTACCCAGTAGGGTATTTGGGCCGCTAATCGTGGTGCTGATGTTTACCAACCCCGATGCCATTGCCACGTTATTTAATACATATACTTTTCCATCGTCAGCAACCGCGGCGCTACCCACATCAGAGAGAATTAACGAGCCACTAAGCGAGTCGTAATCGATGCCATGTATATTGCTTGGCGCTTCTACCGCGGTTCCAGCATTAGCAGGTGTTATAAGCCTATCTTCAACAGCAATATTTGCATTTCCGGCCATAAGCTTGCTTTTGACTTCGTCGAATACAGCAACGGTTCCATTTGTGAGTGCGACAAAAGCACGGTCAGTATTTACATCGTAATCAACGTCCCAAGGACGCGCACCGTTAGCAAAAGTAAGGGTCATTAATGGGCTTGCATCTCCTGTGGTACACGTTGAAAATATTGAGATACTTGGTGTATCTGCGTTATTTTCTGCAACCAAAATCATACCGCTATCAGAAGCTACATCAAGACCTTTAGGAGATATAAGGCCTGTATTTGTTCCAGTAATAATACTGTCTTGGTTTGTATTATACGTTTGTCCATCTCTGTTTATTGCCACCTTATTTGAAATAGCAATACCGCCAATAGAAGTTGTACTGTTATCGAACGTTGTATAGCTATTACCTGCTTTATCAAAAGTTATACTCTCGATAGTTTGACCCGCATTATAGTTGCCAATTTCTGTGCTAAGTTGTGAACTTAATCGACTAATTTGCCCAGTTGTTTCACCTGTCGTACCTGGGTTACTGCTAACGGCAACTCCTAAAAGCGCCACATTAGCGGTATCGCTATCTGAAATGTCAGCCATTACATTTTGCATACCCACTTTAGTAATTGACTCAGGTTTAATAGTTGAAGTGATTAAGTCAGGAGTAATATCGCCGCTTTCACCTGAAAAAATATTGCTAAATACAAGAACAGCATCATTTGATTTTTCGGCTACACGCAAATCACTCCCTTCAAGGCTAATATCAACCGGGTTACCAAGCATTGTTGCTGGTCCGGCAATACTGCGTGCAACGCTCACTAAGCCATCTGCGGTTGATGCATTATTGATTACAAATAACGAACCATCGGTTGCATCTGAGGCACTGCCTACATCAGATAAAATAAGTTTATTAGTATTTGAATCATAAACAATGCCATGAATATTTACAGATATTTGCGTACCATCATTATTGCTAGGGGTAATTGTACGACTCGGCATAGCGGCAAATTCACCACCAACAAAATTATCGTAAACGGCTACATCACCATTTGTAAGTGCTACATAAAGACGGTCATTTGTTTCATCATAATCAACATCCCACGGTGCAGCTTCTGTTATGGTTGTGCCTAATGGCGTTGCGTTACCCGCGGCTGTAGCGCCAAAAGTAGTTATCTGCATCGCGCCAAAGTCAGCAATAAAAATAAGGCCACTTTTTTGTGCTACGGCAATTCCTTTAGGGTTTACGAGCGTAGTGTTAGCACCTGTTATTTCGCGATCAGTATTTGCATCATAGCTGCTGCCATCAGCACGGTTAGCAAGCTGACAGATAGTTTTAATACTGCCACTTTCGCTGTCGCTTGCTTGTAATAAATTACCTAAGCTATCAAAAGCGACGCCTTCGTTGGCTGTTGTGTTAAAAGTTTTTAATTTAGAAGCGCTTTGGTCAATTAAATCAATGGTACCCGTGTTGGTTTCTCCATTGTTTGCCAAAATAAATGTGGCTGATGCAAAGCCTGGGTTGCCATTTGTTCCATCGGTACCATTTTGTCCGTCGGTGCCTGCAATACCATCTACGCCGTTTTTACCATCGTCTGAGCTACAACCTGTAATCCCGATTAATACTGCAAGTGTTAACGCTGAAAAACTAAGCGTGTGTTTCAGTGTGTTTTTTTGTGCTGAATGAGTTGTTAAATTTGCTTTATTCATCATTTTTACCTTTTATATATTCCATCAAATTTAGGTAAATAACGCACTTGCTTATAAGGCAAAGACTAAGCAGCACTAATTATTTACATGTTAACCTCACAGCAATAACGGCTTAAAAGTTAAGTTGGATGCAAAAAATAATAATAAAAACGAAAAAGGAGCCAACAGGCTCCTTTCTTTAAACAGTTAAAGTAATTAACTAAGCAGTAAATGACCTTATTGAACTTAAAATACCTTGCTCGCCTAAGCCCATTTCATCGTGCATTTCGTCTTGCGTACCGTGCTTAATAAACTCATCAGGAATACCTAAGTTAAGTATTTTAACATTGGCCTGTTGGCTAGCTAAGTATTCGTTAACCGCAGAGCCTGCGCCACCGGCAATGGCATTATCTTCAAGTGTAACAATGACATCATGATTTTTAATAATGTCGTTTAACAGTGAAGTATCAAGCGGCTTTATAAAGCGCATGTTAACAAGCGTTGCATTAAGTTCAGTTGCAGCAAGTTGTGCGTTTTCAAGCAGTGTACCAAATGACAAAATGGCAATCTTTGAACCTTCTTTTATTGTATTTGCTTTACCAATTTCGAAAAGTTGCATATCGCTCTGAATATCTGCCGTACCAGCGCTTCCGCGAGGGTAACGAACAGCAACCGGGCAATTAGCTTTGTAACCGGTGTATAACATTTGGCGGCATTCATTAGTATCGCTAGGTGCCATAATAACCATATTAGGAATACAACGCATAAAGCTGAGATCGTATGCGCCTTGATGTGTTTCGCCATCGGCACCAACAATACCTGCTCGGTCAATGGCAAATAATACAGGGAGGTTTTGTAATGCAACATCGTGAATGAGCTGATCGTATGCGCGCTGTAAAAAGCTTGAATAGATAGCAACAACAGGCTTTAAGCCTTCACATGCAAAACCTGCGGCTAGAGTTACAGCATGTTGTTCAGCAATTGCGACGTCAAAATACTTATCAGCATGTTCTTTTGAAAAGCGCACCATGCCCGAGCCTTCACGCATGGCAGGAGTGATAGCCATTAACTTATCATCTTGCTGCGCCATGTCGCATAGCCAGTCGCCAAATACTTTTGAAAAAGTAGGGGCGCCCGGTTTTGATTTAGGCAAGCTAGATGTGTTTGGATCAAACTTAGGAACGCCGTGGTAACCAATAGGGTCGGCTTCAGCTGGCTTGTAACCCTTACCTTTTTGCGTTTTTATATGAAGAAGTTGTGGGCCTTTTAAATTACGCATATTACGTAATGTATCAACCAGCATGTTTACATCGTGCCCATCAATTGGGCCAATATAATTTAAGCCAAGTTCTTCAAAAAACGTACCAGGGATAACCATGCCTTTAAGATGCTCTTCCATTCTGCTGGCAAGCTCTTTAACAGGCGGTACGCCAGACAGTAACTTTTTACTTCCTTCGCGAATGTTGGTGTAAAAGCTACCAGATAGAATACGCGCAAAGTGGTTGGTTAGTGCGCCAACGTTTTCTGAAATCGACATCTCGTTATCATTTAGAATAATAAGCATGTCTGATTTTACATCGCCTAAATGGTTCATCGCCTCAAATGCCATACCCGCAGTAATAGCGCCATCACCAATAACTGCAACCGTTTTACGCCCTGCGCCTTCTTTTTGCGCAGCAATTGACATGCCCAAAGCTGCAGAAATTGAGGTGCTAGAATGGCCAACACTGAATGTGTCGTAGTCACTTTCATCTCTAAATGGGAATGGGTGCAGACCATCCTTTTGGCGAATAGTATGCATTTGGTCGCGGCGACCCGTTAAGATCTTATGCGGGTAGGCTTGATGCCCAACATCCCACACTACACGATCTTCTGGTGTGTTATATACATAATGAAGTGCAACTGTAAGCTCAACTGTGCCTAAACCAGACGCTAAATGACCGCTACTTTGCGATACAGAGTTAAGTAAATACTCACGTAGCTCATTGCTAAACTCGGGAAGTTTATCTTGCGCTAAGTCTCGTAATTGAGCTGGTTTGTCAACCAAGTTAAGTAATGGATACTTGCTACTATCAAGTGTCATGGCTTTTTTATATCCTTCGATCACATTCGCTTTCAAATGGGAGTGAACAACGAATGTTAAGTAATAATGTCAGTGCTATTTGCAATACGCTTAAACTGTGACTAGTGGTCACGTTCAATAAGGTAATTTGCCAGCGACGCAAGAAGCGTAGTATCTGCATCAATAAGTGCTAACGCTTCGTGGGCTTGTGTTATTAAATTTTGCGCCTTTTCTTTAGCGCCTAGCATACCTAATAACGCCGGGTATGTCGCTTTATTCGCTTCTATATCTGAGCCTTGTGGTTTACCTAGTATAAAGGTGTCACCTTCCACGTCTAAAATATCGTCGTGTACTTGAAATGCCAGCCCTATAGCATACCCAAAAACGCTCAAGTTTTCTAAAGTTTGTTCATCTGCTTTTTCACTGCACAGTGCACCTAGTGTTATAGCACAGTTAATTAGTGCACCGGTTTTTAACTTATGGATGCGCTCAAGCTCTTGTACAGAAACAACTTTGTCAGTTGCGGCAATGTCTAAACCTTGTCCTGCCACCATCCCTTCAATACCTGATGCATGTGCAAGTGCAGCAATCATTTTTACTTGTGATTGCGCTGAGCAATTAAAGTTATGTGTGGCTATAAGTTCAAAGGCGAGAGTTTGTAATGCATCACCCGCTAAAATGGCTTGCGCTTCGCCATACACAATATGGCAAGTGGGGTAGCCGCGGCGTAAATCGTCATCATCCATAGCTGGTAGGTCGTCATGTACTAATGAATAACTATGAATGCATTCTATGGCTGCAGCCAAAATGTCTAAGTCACTTTTTTTAGCGCCTAGCATTTCACCAACAGCGTACACCAAAAAAGGGCGCAGCCTTTTTCCACCATTAAATAAGCTGTAATGAGTGGCTTCTTTTATTGTTTTATCGCTATCGAGCGGTTGTTCAAAGTAGCTATTGAGTGTAGTAGCTACATCTATTTGAGCACGTTCAATATAGTCTTTTATGCTCACAACTATTCCATATCATTATTAAAGTTTGTAAGTGCTGACTTTTCGCTATTGCCCATTAAAATAGATACTTTTTGTTCTGCTTGCTGTAGTTTTTCAGATGACGCACCAGCGAGTGCAATACCACGCTCGAACTGCTTTAATGATTGTTCAAGCGATAAATCACCTTGTTCCATTTCACTAACAATTGTTGATAATTCTTCTAGTGCTTTTTCGAAACTTAAGTTTTCAGGTTTTTTAGTCGCCATCTTTATTTCAGCTTACATGATAAATTTAGGAGCCAATTTTAGGGGGAATGCTAAACTAGGTCAAAGGATGATATGAGTTTTTTACATTTAGCGCGATTAATCGCGTGTTAATCAGTGTTATTAGTCAGGAAAACTCGATAATTAGGCAGTGCGCCTAACTTGATATAAAATAATAAATATAACTTTTATGTTTATTTACAAAAATGACTTAAGCAATTCAGTATGTTGCCGATAAGCAGTTAATAATAAAAAGTTTATGATAAGGCATTTAAACATGAAATCTCTGGAGGAAATGTGGATTTAGCAACCATAATAGGGATCCTAGGCGCAATAGGCTTAATTGTCATGTCTATGTTTATGAGTAGTAGCGGTGAAATGGGCATGTTTGCCGATGCGCCTTCAAGTGTAATTGTATTTGGTGGCTCGCTGTTTATTGTTTTATCAAACTTCACTATGTCTCAGTTTTTAGGGATAGGTAAGGTGGTTGGTAAGGCATTCATGTTTAAAATTGAGTCGCCCGAAGAGTTAATAGAAAAAGCAGTAGAGCTTGCGGATTCTGCTCGTAAAGGTGGCTTTTTAGCACTCGAAGAAGCTGAAATCCCAAACCCATTTATGCGTAAAGGCGTTGACATGCTTGTTGACGGTCATGACGCAGATGTTGTGCGCGCTACACTTCAAAAAGATATTTCCCTAACCACCACCCGTCATGAACTAGGCGCTGGCTTATTTAAAGCACTTGCCGACATAGCTCCAGCAATGGGAATGATTGGTACATTGATAGGCCTAGTTGCCATGTTATCAAACATGGACGACCCCAAAGCTATTGGACCTGCAATGGCTGTGGCACTATTGACCACTTTGTATGGTGCATTTTTGGCGAATGTAGTAGCAATTCCGATTCAGGTAAAACTTGAGCTGCGTAAAGACGAAGAAGCGATGAATCAGCGTTTGATTCTTGATGCTATTTTAGGAATTCAAGATGGTCAAAACCCCAAAGTTATTGAAGGTATTTTGAAAAACTACTTGGCTGAGTCTAAACGTAAAGTTGATACCGAGGAGTAACCATGTCTGATGAAGAGTGCAAATGCCCACCCCCCGGTTTGCCTGCTTGGATGGGTACATTTGCTGATTTAATGTCGCTATTAATGTGCTTTTTTGTACTCTTATTGGCATTCTCAGAAATGGATGTACTTAAATTCAAGCAAATTGCAGGTTCTATGAAGTTTGCTTTTGGTGTGCAAAATAAAATTGAAGTTAAAGATATCCCAAAAGGGACATCGGTTATCGCTATGGAATTTACCCCAGGTAAACCAGAGCCTACACCCATTGAAACTATTCAACAGCAAACCGTTGAAATGACACAACAAATGCTAGAATTTCAGGCTGGTGATGAAAGTTCAGCGGGCGGCAGGCAAGAACAGCGAGGCGATAAACGTGGTGGTGAATCTAGAAGTACCTCACAAGAGCAATCATCAGAACAAGCAATATCCGCTGCAGATCAAGAGCAAACAAATGAGCTAGTTAAAAAAATAGCACAGCAGTTAGAAAGGCAAATAATAGATGGTGCAATAGAACTTGAATCATTAGGTCAGCAAATTATTATTCGTATTAGAGAAAATGGCTCGTTTCCTTCGGGCAGTGCTTTTTTACAACCTAAGTTTAAACCGATTATTCAAGACATTGGCGAACTTTTAAAAGACGTACCAGGTGAAATTACAGTATCAGGGCATACAGATGATTTTCAGGTATCAAACGAGTTATACGTAAATAACTGGGATTTGTCGTCTAAGCGTGCAGTGGCTGTTGCTAGCGAATTGCAAACAGTTCAAGGGTTTGATAAAACACGAATGATGGTTGTAGGGCGAGCAGAAACTCGGCCGCTTGTGCCTAACGAGACAAATGAAGACCGGCGCCGGAATCGCCGAGTTGAAATATCTATATTACAAGGTAAGGCAAAAGAGTCTGACCCTATTGATGTGAGGTAATGCTCAAATTATAAAGCTGGGCTTAATTAGTAGCCCAGCTTTGAGTTTTACAAATTATTACCAGTCTCTATTTATTGAACCGACAATAAATCAAAAACTCCCCCTCTTTAAAATAGTTATGCTAAACTACTGTTTATATAACCAGTTGTAGGCCGGCGCATGAAACTCTACATCGCAGAAAAACCATCACTTGGACGTGCAATTGCAGATGCGCTCCCAAAACCACATAAAAAACACGACGGTTACATTGAAGTCGCAAATGGTGATTGTGTTTCGTGGTGTATTGGCCATTTGTTAGAACAAGCTGAACCTGATGATTACGATGAACGCTATAAAAAATGGCAATTAGAACATCTCCCTATAGTACCTGAGCAATGGCGGTTAAAATCTAAACCTAAAACTCGTAAGCAATTAACTATTTTAAAAAAGCTAATCAAACAGGCATCAACGTTAGTTCATGCTGGCGATCCCGACCGTGAAGGGCAGTTACTTGTAGATGAAGTGATAGAACAAGCCAAAATAAGCAAAGCTAAAAAGCAAGGTATTCAGCGTCTACTTATAAGCGATTTAAACTTAGCTGCAGTTAAAAAAGCGCTTGGTAGTATGCACTCTAATCGGGAATTTATTCCACTAAGTGTATCAGCACTTGCACGTTCACGAGCTGATTGGCTTTTTGGTATGAACCTCACTCGGGCTTATACTTTAGCGGGACAAAAAGCAGGGTTTGGTAATGTACTATCAGTTGGGCGCGTACAAACGCCAATTTTGGGCTTAGTGGTAAATCGTGACACAGAAATAGCTAATTTTATATCAAAACCATTTTATGAGGTGCTAGCTAGTTTAGTTACTCCTGAGAAGCAGGTATTTAAAGCAAAGTGGGTACCGAGTAAAGCTTGCGAACCTTATCAAGATGAAGAGGGGCGAGTGCTAAATAAAGCATTGGCCGAAAACGTGGCTTCGCGTATCACTAATCAAACAGGAGAGGTGACATCGCTTGAACAAAAACAAAAAAAGCAAAGTGCACCTCTACCTTATAATCTATCAGCACTACAAATAGATGCAGCAAAGGCATTTGGTATGGCTGCCCAACAGGTGCTTGATATTTGCCAAACACTTTATGAGCGCCATAAATTAATTACTTATCCTCGCTCAGATAATCGATATTTGCCTAAAAAACATCATTTAGATGCACCTTCAATTTTAAAAGCAATTGCAACTAATGACGGTCAAAAAGTGGAGTTAGTAAATGGTGCAAATGATAAGCAGCGCAGTAAGTGCTTTAATGACGCAAAAGTAGCTGCGCATCACGCTATAGTACCTACGGCAAAGCAATTAAAGTCAGCTAGCTTAGCCAAGGATGAAGCAAAAGTGTATCAGCTTATTTGTAGGCACTATTTGATCCAGTTTTACCCAGACTATATTTATAACGAAACTAAAGCAGAGGTGACAATTGCTGGTGGGTTATTTAAAGCCAACGCTAAACAAGAAGTCAGTTTGGGGTTCAAGGTATTAATGGGTAAATCAGAATTAAAAGAAGAGGCTACTTTACCTTACCTTGAAAAAGGGATGGACCTGGTATGTACACAAGGTGATGTAGTCGAAAAGCTTACTTCACCTCCCGCTCATTTTACTGATGCAACTTTACTAGGTGCTATGACGGGGATTAGTCGTTATGTAAAAGATCCACATATCAAAAAAATATTAAAAGATACTGATGGTTTAGGTACCGAGGCTACTCGTGCAGGCATTATAGAGTTGTTATTTAAACGGCGCTTTTTAAAGCGTGAAGGCAAAACAATTAAAGCCACCGAAACAGGCCTTGCATTAATTAGTGTTTTGCCTGAAGGTTTAGCAAGTCCTGACTTAACAGCAAAGTGGGAGGCGAGTTTAGGCAGCATTGCTCAACAAGCAATGAGCTACCAACAATTTTTACAACCGCTGCTGGTGGAGCTTGAAGGCTTTGTAATGCAAGCAGCTAATTGCGATAGCCATGTATTTTCAAAACTGCCCCAAACACCGCCTAAAAATCGTTTTGCCAAGCGCAGTAAAAAAGCACCATTTAAAAAATCTAATTATAAAAAGAGCTCAACAAAAGTTTAATGGCTGAGCCCTTAAGTGGGATTTATTTTGTATTAAATAATGCAACTGCCGCATTACTCATGGCTTTTATACCAGTAGGTAAAGCTACTTTGTAATCTGGTGCAAATTTACTTGAGTGCAATGAAGGAAGTGTTTCGTTATTTTTCATCGCTTTTGCATATTGTTGTTGGTTAACTCCGCCTAACCAAAATAATGTAATTGGGATATTTTCGTCGGTACGGCCATAAAGACCAAAGTCTTCACCTGCCATTACGGCTTGGGTTTCAAGTACGTTTGTGTCGCCTATCGCATTTTTAATAGCACTTCGCACTATATTAGTCTGCGAAGGATTATTATAAGTAGATGGAATTGATTCATCCTCATGGACTATAACAGCAGGGTAATCACTTTCATCAAGCCCAGCGCTTTGCGCAATACCTGCGGTTATGCGTTTTATTGCAGCTATTTGCGCATTGCGTACATCTGGGTTGTAACTACGCAGTGTAAGTTGCAGTTTCACTTCATCAGAAATAACATTATGTTTAGAGCCGCCATGTATAGAACCGACTGTTATAACAGATGGTTCTAAAGGTGAAAGTTCGCGACTTGTAATCGTTTGTAAAGCAAGTACTGTGCGCGCAGCAATAACTACCGGGTCAATAGTGGTATGAGGGTACGCGCCATGGCCACCTTTACCTTTTATATTAATATCAACAGAATCCACACTTGCCATGGTATATTCATTTTTCATAGTTACTTTACCAGCAGGGACACTGGCACTAACATGTAATGCAATAACGTGGTCGGGCTTTGCGTATTTACTAAATAAACCTTCATTTAACATCGCTTTAGCTCCACCTCCAACCTCTTCTGCAGGTTGTGCAACCATCATTAATGTACCTTTCCATTTATTTTTATGAGTAATGAGTTGCTCGGCAGTGCCTATAAATGAGCTCATATGAATATCATGGCCACAGCCATGCATAACACCAACTTTTGCACCATGCTCGTCAACAACTTTTACAGTTGAAGCGTAGGGTTTACCTGTTTGCTCGGTAATAGGTAAACCGTCCGTATCAGTGCGTATCATAACTGTTGGGCCATTGCCATTTTTAAAAATACCAACAACACCATACCCACCTACATTATCTGTAACCTCGAATCCAAGCATATTAAGTTGGTTAGCTATTTTTTTACCTGTCTTTTTTTCGCTGTATGAAAGTTCTGGCGATTGATGTAAATCGAGGTAAAACTTTTCAATACTAGGCATTGTTTTGTTTAGGTCTAGGTCAAGTCCTTTGGCTTGCAAAAGCGGAGCTGCAAATAAAAATGCAGCGCTAAGGTAAGATAGTTTCATGATTTGCCTCATTAATTGGTAATGTATGCCGAGTGATTTAGTTATACGACTTGTATTTATTATGTTAATCACCATATAAAACCCTAAATAGATAAGTATGGCAATCAATTCAATGAGTAATATAGTAAGTATTAATGCACAAAACCTTCAACAGGTCCTTGGGGAAACATCACAACAAAAATTAGTATTACTTAACTTTTTCTCACCTCAAAGTCCTGATTGTATTGGGCAGGCTGCAATTTTAGATAAAATAGCAGCTGAATATACAAGCCATATAGTAATAGCGAATTTAGATTGTGATGCAGAGCAAGCATTAGCTTCACAATTAGCACAACAGGTTGGCTTACAAACGCTGCCTACGCTTGTGCTATTAAAAGACTCTGCCCCTGTCGATTTGCTTGCAGGTACTCAAACTGAGTCACAAATACGGGAAGCCCTATCTAAGCACTTACCTGCTCAACAGGATTTGCTATTAGAACAAGCTAAGCAGGCTCTACTTAAATCAGACCTCAATGCAGCGTTTAATTATGCAAAGCAAGCATACGAAATAGATAATACTAATGTACGTATTAAATTAGTGCTTGCAGATATTTGTATTCAAATTCACAAATTAGATGAAGCTCAAGCATTAATAGAAACGATTGATTCGCAAGATCAAGATGCGTACTTCAATAACATCAAAGCAAAATGCGAAGCTGCTTTAGATGCAAAAGATTCTCCAGAGATACAACAAAAGCAACAGCAAGTAGATAAGTATCCGAACGATTTAGAACTTAAAGAAGAGCTCAGTGCTTTATTAAACGAAGCAGGAAGAAAAGAAGAGGCATTAGAAGTGCTATTCAAAGTACTACAAAAGGACCTTAACTATAACGAAGCTAAACCAAGCTTTTTAGCTATAATAGCTTCTCTACCAGATGGCGATGCGCTCGCAGCTAAATACCGTAGAAAGCTATACAGTATTTTATATTAAAAGCTGATTATAAGTTCGGCTAAATAAAAGCACCTTTATTAAAGGTGCTTTTTTATTGATGACTCTTAGATGTTAAAGCAGAGAAAATCAGCTTAAAAAGTAAAGTTATGCACAGGGTTTTGTGAGTAACTTGTGTTTAGGGTGTGCGCTTGCTTGGGGTGCAATTTAAATCACTTTTTTAGCTAAAAAAGGCTTGCGTTAAATTCGCGGCTCCCTATAATGCGACCCCACTGAGACGGCAGAGCAGGCAACGCTTAGCGAGGCAAGCAAACCACTTAGTGAGTCGA
>NZ_JALNTI010000013.1:0-69444 GCF_023161925.1 Pseudoalteromonas sp. 2CM32C
GCATTTGCTATGTGAAAGTAGGACATTACCAGGCTTCAAATTGTAGAAAGCCGCTTCAGAAATGAAGCGGCTTTTTTACGTCTGCAGAAAAGTAATATTCACATTCCATTCTCTAAAGCGTAGCGTCTCTTAAGCAAAGCGCCTCTTTGTGAAAAGTGTTTTGGCTATTCAATACACTGGCCTATGGTAGGTAACATTTCACTGTGACTCTCTACCGCTGAGGGCACCATGACATTAACAGGCTCAAATAATAGAGACCTGTTACAGCAGTGTGACGGTTTTTTACTTTCTTGGATAAAATAAAGAACTAAACTAATATCATCTCCATCAAAAATGCCAACCAACGTAAGGTTAAGTCAATTCTATCCCGTGTCTAGATCATAAACTTTTTACCTTTGACTACTGAGTTTTGTGATCTACTTTATTCTTTACATCTCTTCTCATTTTGTTGCAATTTCATTCTTGGCTTACTAAGTGACCTGTGTAAGACTAGCTGTGTTAATTTAGTAAATCAGGTGACATGAATGTCGAATAGTAAAGTTTGGAAACTTATAAGCCTGTTTTGTTTGTTTACGGTGCTTATGGGTTGTCAATCTAAAGAAGAGCAGCTACAACAAACAATTCAAGAGTCTATAAAAAAAGCGGATGCTGAGCTATCACAGCTAGGTAGTGCGCTAGATAATGGCAGTATACGCAATGCTGTGTTACTTAAAGAGTATGGTGCGCTTTTAAAAAAACAACAGCCAGAGCTTTCAAATGTTGTTGATGTAATTACTTTAGATGCTTCGCGCCAAGGTGCACTTTATAGTGGTTTATTACAGCGACTTAAAGAGACTAAAAGTACTTACTTAATCCCCCCTTACGAAGATACGTTGCACAGCATCGATCTTTTACGTGAAGCTGCAAAACCTTCACTGTTCTCTGACGCTTTAACTGATCCAATCAATATGCTTGCTGATATGTCAAAAGGATCCCTAGCTCGCGTTGGTGCTATTAGCCAACAAGCCGAGGGTGAAGGGGTAGGTAACCAGATGGTGGGTAATCCCAACTACGGTAACTGGCAAACAAATAGCAGTGGCATCAGTTTTTGGCAATGGTACGGCATGTACCGTATTTTAGGGGATGTATTTGACAGGGTTGAATACGGAAGCTGGAGTAAACGCCGTAAGTACAGCTATTACAACGATTATGGTCGTTATCGCTACTCAAGCCCTAAACAAATTAAAACACAAAGCGCGCTAGAGACACGTACACGTCAAACATATCAACGCCAAGGTAAGCAGTTCACAAGCCCGTATGCGAGTAAAAAGACTGGTGCATCAGGGTTAAGTCGAAGTAGCTATACACCGCCTAAGAGTCGCAGCAGTTACTCACGTTCAAGTAGCTATAGCAATAGCTCTGGTTCAGTTCGTGACAGTGGAAGCAGAACCTCTCGTGGCGTGAGCCGTGGTAAGTAAAGAATAAAGTTGGAGTTAGAATAATATGTATGAATTTAATGGAATAACTACGTGGTCGCTGCAAGCTTTAGCGATAGACTTTGCAATAATTGTGCTGCTATTTGTTAGCCTTAAATATATAAAAGGCTGGGTTTCAAATTTACATGCCAATGACGAAATAACAGAGCGTGATAATTTTGCCTTTGGTATTAGTTTTGCCGCTGGTTTGGTTGCGCTGGCTATCGTATTAACCGGTGTAAGCAGTGGTGCATTTGCTGCAACGCTTCAGCAAGAAGCACTGCAAATGCTTGGCTATGGTGCGCTTGCCATTGTGTTAATTAAGCTTGGTCACTTTTTTCAAGACAAAGTTGCACTGCGTAAAGTGAGCCTACATGATGAAATTGTTAAAGGTAATGTGACTGCTTCTATCATTGATTTTGGCCATGTAGTGAGTGTGGCAATTGTCATTCGTTCAGCACTGCTATGGGTAGCTACAGAGGGATGGCATGGTTTACCGATTGTCATTGCTGCCTTTGTTATTGGTAGCATCGTGCTGTTATTTGTGAGCCAGTACCGAGTTATGTTATTTAAACGCACAAATAAAAATGGTGACTGTCTTCAACAAGCTATTATTGATGATAACTTAGCTGTTGGTATTCGTTACGCTGGTTATTTAGTGGGTAGTGCATTAGCAATCACAGCGGCAACAGGTGTTGCACCGTATGCTGCAGATAATATTAATGCTAGCCTATTATATTGGGCTGTTAGTGCAGTAGTGAGCCTAGTTGCGTTTATTATTTTACACTTAGTGACCATTAAAATAATTTTATCGGGTTGTGATATTTCTGATGAAGTTAATCGTCAAAAAAATGTGGGTGTAGCAGCTATTTCTGCCGCTGTATCGTTTGCCGTAGGCATCACAATGGCAACCTTATTAGGCGCATAATTCGTGTCATCAACAACTCAAAGCCCAAGTAAGTCTCGCTTACTTGGGCACGATATATTACTTATCACTGTTATGGCTGTGCTCGCTGGGTGCGGCCTTATTTATGAGTACCTACTCTCTCACTATGCCGGCCGAGTACTAGGCTCTGTTGAAAGTGCTATTTACGCCATGATTGGCACCATGATAGTAGCTATGGGGCTAGGGGCTTTTTTAGCGCGTTGGTTTAAAGATGCGTTCACTGCATTTGCTTGGCTAGAAAGCATTATAGCTTTGATTGGCATGGGCTGTATTTTGGCCATAGCAAGCGTGATTGCAGTTAGTTATTCGCTTCCTCATTTGTTCTCGAGCATTTTTAACCTGCCACCTGACGTTGTACTTAATGGCTATGTATTTCAAAAGTTACAAGAATGGTCACGCTTTTTACCTTATGTATTTGGCTTAGTATTAGGACTGTTTATTGGTATGGAAATACCGCTTATAGCGCGTATTCGCCAACATGTGTACGGGCGGTTTTTAGAAAACAATGCAGGAACTATTTATGGTGCAGACTACATTGGGGCAGGTATTGGCGCAGCAATTTGGGTAAGCATAATGTTGGCTATGCCTATCATGCAAGCTGCTGCATGGACCGCTTTATTTAATATTATTGCAGGGCTTGCTTTTTTATGGCGCTACCATGCCCATGTTCGCTTTGCTAAAGCTTTGTTGGTTTGCCATATTTTACTACTTGTGCTGTTTGGCTTTATTTTAGTGCTCGGCAGCAGTTGGATGAACAGCCTAAGCAACGTCTTATATAAAGATAAAGTTATTTATTCTCAAGCGACTAAATATCAGCATGTTGTATTAACAGAACGACTTAGCAAAAATCAACCGCAACCTATTACCGACCTATACTTAAATGGCCGCTTACAGTTCTCAAGTGTTGATGAACAAATATATCATTCAATGCTAGTTTATCCGGCTATGCTTGCCTCTAACCGCCATGATAAGGTGCTAATTATTGGCGGGGGTGACGGTTTAGCATTAAGGGATGTACTAAAGTGGTCGGTAAACGAAGTCACTTTAATTGATTTAGACGGACAGTTACTTAACCTATTTGGCCACGAAGACGATAAGTTTAGCCCGCCCAAAGCCATCACGCAGCGATTAATAAACCTCAATAACGACTCAATGAAAGACCCCAAAGCTAACATAATTGTGGGTGATGCTTTTTTAGAGGTTGAGAAATTACTCGATCAAAACAAACAGTTTGACACTGTTATTATTGATTTACCTGATCCGAATCATCCTGATCTAAATAAGTTATACAGCGATTATTTTTATAATCATGTACGCCAATTACTTGCTCCTGATGGGGCTATGGCTGTGCAATCAACGTCGCCATATCATGCAAAAAAGGCGTTTCTGAGTATAGCTAAAACTGTTAAGGCTGCCGGGTTTGATTACGTGGAGCAATACCAACAAAATATTCCATCGTTTGGTCAGTGGGGGTGGACAATTGCTACCAAAATGGGTCAACCAGCCAGTGCACGAATAAATAATATAGGCGAAATGCCGGTATCGTCACGATGGATAAGTAAAAAATATTTACTAGCAAGTTTTGTATTCCCTAATCAGTATTTTGAACAAATAAATAATATTGAAGTCAATAGGTTAGGTTCTGGGCAGCTTTATGATTATTACCGTTCAGCATGGCAAATAGAGAGTGAATTGTATAAAAACTAACAAAACATGGTTGACATAATATGTCTACCGTGCGAATCTTAACTCAGACATAATATGTCAAACAACAAAAAGGCAGAGACATGGAATTAAACGAACTTTCAATAAAATTAGCTTCTTTTGAAACTGAAGGCGCTAACTTTGAGTCTTTCTTGATTGCCAATCCAGGTGAGCAAGATGTTTTACAAGTCATTGTTGATGGAAATGATGAACTTCCAATTTTTGTTACGCAAACTCAAGAGCAGTTGTTATGTATTAGCTACTTGTTTGGCGAAGACGAAGTGAAAAGTGAATTACGCAACGAGTTAAACGAAACATTGTTACGTTTAAACGTGCCAATTCCACTAAGTGCATTTGCTAAAATCGATAATAAATACGCGATTTTTGGTGCACTGTCGGTAAACTCATCATTAGATGATGTTACCCACGAACTAGTGACATTAGCTGACAACGCGATTGATGCACTAGAAGCCGTGACCTTGTATTTAAACGATTAGTAACTAGTTAGTGGAGTTAAGATTATGAGTATTTTAAAAAAATTATTTACAGCAGTACGTGGCGGCGCGCGTGAAGCGGGCGAAGCAATTGTAGATGCAAATGGTATCCGTATTTTTGAACAAGAAATCGCTGATGCACAAAATGCACTTCACCGTGCTAAAAAAAGCCTGACCGAAGTAATGGCTAAAGAAATGCAAACTAAGCGAAAAATTAGCGCTGTAGATGCATCAATTGCTGAACACGAAGCGTATGCAGGCCAAGCACTTGAAAAAGGTAACGAAGCCTTAGCATTAGAAATTGCAGAAAAAATTGGTGACTTTGAAGCTGAAAAAGCTGAAAACGAGCAAGTATTAGCAGGTTTTAGCAACCACATTGTAACGCTTAAGCAGCAAGTTAAAGACGCTGAAAAGTCGATTAAAGAAAATCAACGTCAGCTTACTATGGTTAAAACCACAGAAAGCGTACAGCAAGCAACAATGGCTGTTAACAGCACGCTTAATACGAATAGCTCTTCGATGACCTCAGCTCGACAATCACTAGAGCGTATTAAACAGCGTCAACAAGACCGTAGCGATCAGTTAGGTGCTGCAAAAGAGCTTGAGTCAGAAGTTAATGGCGACGATTTAAAAGCGAAAATGGCTGAAGCAGGCATTGGCGATACAAGTCCAAAAAGTGCCGATATTTTAGCGCGCATTAAAGCCAAGCAAAACGGCTAATAGTTCGTACATTTACAATAAAAGGTAATTAAGCGTCGCTTAGTTACCTTTTTTGCTTAAGGGATGCTTTATTATGTTTAATTTTTTCAAATCTAAAAAAGAGCCAGAACGTCAGCTTAACCATGCAAGTGAGCTTAAAAAAGGTGACATGTTTACCGTTATAGATTCGTTTGCTTATCCGTCGTGGTTAAAAGGACAAACATTGCGTGTTATTGATGTGCAAACTTATCAATATCAGCACAGTAGTGATACTGAGTTTGTGCTTGAGACAAACAGTGGTCAAGTTGTGTTTTTACAAATAGCACAAGAAGACGGCGAGCAATGGGCTAATTTTTCTATAAAAGTTCAACGAGATGAAGTAGACGATATTTTCACATTAGATGAATTTGCTCGTATTTTTGATGAAGAGTCGTTAACGCATATTGCAGTTAAAAATACTCCTGAGCGTTTTATGCAGTTTTTGGCTAAAAGTTACCAACAAACTGAATCGCCGTTTGTTTGTTATTTTCATAATAAAGACTTTCGTGGTCAAAGCCTACCTCGCTATGAGCAAGACGGTGGCGAGCCTTGTGAAATGATATGTTTAGAATCGCCTGATGAAGGGCATAGTCTAAATATTGAAATTTGGGATGGCGGCGAAACCGAAGTGTCATTAACACTTACGCGTCCAATTACCGATATAGTGGATTTATTTCCTGGAGACGCGAAGTGAGTGATGCTAAAGATAAGTGGTTGCGCCAAGAGCAAGCTGTACGTGCAACACAAATGGCATTTGATTTGAGTAGCGATGTTCAAAAGCAAATAAAAAAGCAAGCAATTGACCAAGAGCTCACGCCATCCGATATGATCCGCAAAATACTTGGCTTAGATGTTAAGTCTAAAAAGACTCGACAGCGCTTATCGTTCAATTTGAATGATGATGAGATAGCGCAACTAGCGAGCCGCTTTGATGTACCAAGCGAAGATAAGCGCGCGGTAAAGCAACAAGTAGCAGAGCTTTTAATTGCGCATACTAAAAAAGCTAAGTAGTTGACCTAAATCCTGGCTTATAAAAGTATGTTAAGTAGTTATTTTAGCTAAATAATAAGATTAAATGGATCGGTACTTCAATGTACTTTTAAATTTTTTATCAAAAGCTAATGAATTGAAAAGCAGTGCTTTTGCGTTCTTTGTATTAAGCCCTTACACTAAAGGTAACAACTATAAAGAAGTACTGCTTTGAATATTATACTGATTACTTACCTAATTATTTTTGCTTTATTTGGTACTGCAGCAAGTTATTTTGTGCGTTTTATATATGCATACTGGGTACTAAAAACCATGCCAATGAAGTACATACTAAAAGCAGGGATATGTGTGCTGCTAGTCGTGGTTATTTCAGCGCTTATTCCGTACTTAAGTCAATAACGCTGAAATAGTACTTAATACTTTATTTATTACTTAATATCTATTGATTGGCATTGCTGGTTAATACACAGCGATTGTACTTCAATAACCGGTAAGCAATCGGTTAGTGATTGTTGCTCATTTTGATTTTTTTCTTGTTCGGTGATTTGCTTTGCAATGCTTTCTGCTTGCTCTTGAGGGGTATTTAGCGTTGAATAAACAGCATATTTGCTCGGCCCGCCACATGCTCGCGCCCCTACTTCAAGTACCTTACACTGAAAGCTTGCTGTACAGCCATTGTTATCAACAATATTGGCAAGTTGGCTATTTAAAGCCGACAAGCTCTGCCCTTGATCGCTATTTACAGATGCTGTTGTTGAGCAACCGCTGAGTAAAAAAATGCTAGCAGCAACACTAAAAATTGATAATTTAACTGTCAATGTCAAACCACTCATATTGTTATCCTTAAAATACACTTACCGCTGAGCCTTCAAGTTTAACACATTTATTTTCAACACACTGAGTGCTTGGTGTTGTTAAATGCTGGCAAATACTCATCATTCCTTTTTGCGCATTAAAATTACTTTCAAGCTCGGTGATTGTTTTGCTCAGTGTTTTTACTTGCTCGTCTTTTGCTGTTTTGGTTGAATAAACTTCAAAGCTACTAGGGCCACCACAGGCGCGACTACCTACTGCAATAACTTTACATTGCATACTTGTATCGCAGCTGGTGTCAGCAATAAGCGTGTTTAATTGGGTTTTAGCTGTCGTAATATCTTCAACCGATACCGCTTTAACACTTGAGTTTGAAAGTTCCTCAACATCACTTTTTGTTTGAGTGGTTTCTTTTAGTGTTTGTTGTTGTGGTTTTATTACTTCAGCAGTGGTTACTGATTCTTTTTCTGCTGGTGTTTTATCTAAACACGCACTTAAACAAAGGGGTAAAACAAGAGCTAATAATACAGGGCGCATAAGATACCTTGATAGTGATGAATAATTCATCACTATCATACACGGTGCATTTTTTACGGCAATAAAAACTCTATAATCAAGTAATTAAAGCCGTATTTAAGGCTTTTTAAAAACTACAAGCCACCTTGTGTGAGCTTAGTCGGGTTGAGCAGTTTTTCGAGCTCTTCACGTGGTAAGTCAGTTTCTTGTTCGGCAACATCAATAATAGGGCGGGCTTCTTTATAGGCTTGCTTGGCTATTTTGGCTGCTTTTTCGTAACCGATCACCGGATTAAGTGCAGTCACTAAAATAGGGTTTTTGGCAAGAGCGCGGTCAATGTTAGCTTGATTTACGATAAATGTGGCTATGGCTTTTTCTGCCAAAGCTTTGGCGCTGTTTGTTAGTAGCTCTATGCTTTGCAAAATATTATAGGCAATAACGGGCAGCATAACATTTAGTTCAAAGTTACCAGATTGACCAGCAACGGTAATTGTAGCGTCGTTACCAATCACTTGTGCGCTAACCATCGCAGCCGCTTCTGGAATGACTGGGTTTACTTTACCCGGCATAATAGATGAGCCAGGTTGTAGGGCTTCAAGTTCTATTTCGCCTAAACCTGCAAGAGGGCCTGAGTTCATCCAGCGTAAGTCGTTCGCTATTTTCATTTGTGCTACAGCGAGTACTTTTAACTGCCCAGACAGTGCAACAATGGCATCTTGTGAACCAATATTATAAAAAAAGTTTTTGCTTGGCGAAAACTGGATCCCCACATTTTTAGTTAGGTTAGTGCAAAATAAGTCTGCAAACTTTGGGTCGGCATTAATACCTGTACCAACAGCTGTACCACCTTGAGCAAGCTCACACACTGGCTCTAAGCTATGGCGAATGCCTGAGGCTGCTTTGTTTACTTGCGATTGCCATGCATTAAGGGTTTGCTCGAATGTAACAGGCATCGCGTCCATTAAGTGAGTGCGACCTGTTTTAACAATAGCGCCTACCTCGCTCTTTTTATTTTCTAAATGTTGCGAAAGGTTTTCAAGAGCTGGCAGTAATGCTTGTTTAACGGCTAGGGCACTACTTAGTGCAATAGCCGTAGGGACTACATCGTTTGAGCTTTGGCCCATGTTTACATCATCATTAGGATGTACAAGCTCCAGTTGAGTACTGGCAAGTGTTGCTATTACTTCATTGGCGTTCATATTAGAACTAGTTCCTGAACCGGTTTGAAACACATCAACAGGAAACTGATCATGATGCTTACCATCAATAATCGCTTGGCAAGCATGCTCTATTGCAGTTGCCTTGGTTTTATTTATAAGCCCTAGCTCACAGTTACTTTGTGCTGCAGCTTGTTTTATATATGCCAGTGCCTTTATAAATTGTGCTGGCATAGTGAGGGCGCTAATAGCAAAGTTATTAACAGCGCGCTGTGTTTGTGCTTGATATAAAGCGTTAACAGGTACTTTTAATTCGCCCATACTGTCTGATTCTATTCTAAAGTTGCTCATTAATGTGCTCCTTAAAAAGGGTTGAATTCGTGACTAAGAATACGAGCTTCACGCTCAAGTAATAAAAATTTAGCACGGCTATTGTGGCTTATGTAGAAACGCTTTAATGCAAGTAATGGTTTGTGTAGCTGGTGTAGGCATTGTTTGCGAATTGCATTATGAGTAAGAGGATCGCACATTTTATTTATAATTTCATGGTGTGTGCGTCTTAGGTAATACTCCTCAAGTAGCGGATTATCAAGTTGTTCAAAGTTTTTAGCTACGTTGAGAGCTGCGTCTATATAATGAGCGACAAGCATTGGGGCATGCAGACCTGGCCTTTTGCAATTAAATGCAAGAGTATGTTGATAGTTATGTAAGGCGTGATTTGAAGACATAAAAAAACCGACTCAACTAATGATAATAGTTATCATTACATTTAATCGGTTTCAGTGTAAATAGTTATTATAAAAATTATTTACGGCGTGTATTTTAATTATATCCGAGAATAAATATCTGGTCTGTTTCATGTTTAGTGATCGCCTTTTGATTATGTTTTGGATGAGAAAGTAAATCAATTACTGTTGCTCTCATATCAAGGGTTTCACTGTGATCATCGGTACTTTTTTCGGTTATAGCTACTGCTGCATCAACAGCGGTATAGGGAGGCATATGCATAATTTTATCCTTTTGTGATTAGTTAATTAACCCTTAAATGGGTCAATTATGTTGCTGCATAATACATACCAATCAAGCCAGCTACATCTAACTACATGATTATATTTAACTTAATAAATAAATCATAATTAGTCACGACAACATATTGCAAATTTGCTTTACTATTGTGCAAACATCCACAATTTTGGTGCACGCAATGACAAAGCCATTTTCACAAGCATGTGAAAACAATAAAGGGCCAATTTTAGAGCATTTAAACTGCGCGTTAAAAAACGTTAAAACAGTATTAGAAGTTGGTTCTGGAACAGGTCAGCACAGTGTGTTTTTTGCTGAAAAATTACCTTATCTACAATGGCATACAAGTGATCGTGTCATTAATCATGAAGGTATTAGGCTATGGCATAGTGAAGTGAATTTAGCTAATTTACATGCCCCTATTGAGCTTGATTTAAACCAGCCATGGCCTATCGAAAAAGTAGATGCTATATATACTGCGAATACATTTCATATTGTAAGTTGGTTATTAGTTGAACGTTTTTTTGACGGGGTTAAACGTCACTTAAATGATGAGGGGATTGTGTGTATTTATGGTCCTTTTAAGTACAAAGGCGAATACACTAGCCAAAGTAATCAAGAGTTTTGCGCCTTTTTAACTGAGCGAGATCCTTTAAGTGGTATAAGAGACTTTGAAGCTGTTTTATTATTGGCCAAGCAAGCAGGGCTTTCGCTTATGAGCGATCATGCTATGCCTGCTAATAACCAGTTACTCGTTTTTAAACGGCAATAACGATGTGCACTGTGCTTTGTAAAGTGCAATATGCTGGCGTTCTCGAAACAGGTAATCTTCAATTGCACTGCTAAAGTCATTGTTAACAATATGGTGGGCTGAAAAAGTAGTAACGGGTTCAAACCCTCTGGCTATTTTATGCTCCCCTTGTGCACCTGAATGAAAGCAGTCGAGTTTATGTTTAATAGCAAATTCTATCCCTTGGTAATAACATAGCTCAAAGTGAAGTGCGTCAATATTTTCGCTTGCCCCCCAGTACCTGCCGTAAAGTGTGTTTTCACCAATTAAACTGAGTGTTGCAGCGATGACTTGACCGTCTTTTTTGGCAAGCATAATAACCAGCTGCGATGCCATAAGTGCATGCAAAAGGGTAAAAAATTCACTGTTTAGATAGCCTAAATGTCCTGAGCGTTTTAAATAGGTGCGCTGATAAAATTCGCAAAACAGCTGCATTATTTCAGGTGTGATATCTGAACCCTGTAGCCACTCAGTAGTAATATTTTGATGTGTTATTTTAGCGCGTTCTTTTTTTAGCGATCTACGTTTACGCGAGTTTAGCGTTGTTAAAAAGTCGTCAAAAGTATCAAACCCTTTATTAAACCATTGAAATTGAACGCCCTCTCTGAGCATCGCTTGCTGCTTAGTGAGTAACGTTGCTTGTGTTTGGTCGCAAAAGTTTATATGCCAGCCAGACCATCCTTGCTCAATGCTGTGTGTGCAGAGTTGCTCTGTAATATAGTTGTATACGACGGTGTGGTTTGTGTGATGAATGGCAATACGTTTACCTTCAATTGGGCTAAATGGCACGCCTGATAGCCATTTGGGATAGTAATGCAAACCATTTTTTTCGTATGCTTCAGCCCATGCCCAGTCAAATACATACTCACCATAAGAATGGCTTTTTACATAACCAGGTGCAAGCGCTATTAAGTTACTCCCTTCATATACAGCTAAATGATAGGGCTGCCAGCCACTTTGCTGTGTTACACATTGGCTTTGCTCTAAGGCGTATAAAAAGGCATGTTGAGTAAAAGGTTCATCACCAAAAAAAGCATGCCATTGCGCTTGGTCTATTTCATTAATATTTTTAAACCATCGATGAGAAAAGCTTTTCATGATGCCGACCTTGTAAATATTGCGCGCTTAATTGTGCGCTCTAATTTGTAATTTTATTGGCACTTATTTTACTTCTAAGCTTCAATTTATTTTTTCAGAGCTTTTAATACTCACGTATTAAAGTGATTTTTTACGATTCGATTAGGCTAATTGTGTTATTAAACACCACGAGTGACCATAATAACTCAGTCACGTAGCGTGATGATAACAATTTTTTGGGTGCTATTTAGTAACTGTTTTTACAAACTGACTCAAGCACTCGGTCAGTTTTGCAAGTTCTATGGGTTTTGCTAAATGTTCGGTAAAGCCTGCTTTTTTAGCTTTAATTTTATCTTCTGGCATGGCATCAGCTGTTAGCGCAATGATGGGTAATGTGTGTTGCGATTTAAACGCTCGAATTAATTCTGTTGCTTTATAGCCATCCATAACAGGCATTTGGCAATCCATTAATACCAAATCAAAATGTTGTTCTTTGATTATATTTACAGCTTCTTCACCATTTTCAACCAAGTGAGGAATGATACCTAAAGATCCCAACATCGCTTTTATTACCATTTGATTCACAGGATTGTCTTCTGCGACCAAAATATTTAAAGACGTAATATCAATATCTTTTGATATGGCTTCTGGCTCTATATCTGGCTCTGATGTTGTTAAGTTAACGGCAAACGTAAAGGTTGACCCTTCACCCAGCTCGCTTTTTAAATTAAGTGTTGCTCCCATTAGCAAACATAGTTCTTTAGCTATTGTTAAACCAAGGCCAGTGCCACCAAATTTTCGAGAGGTTGAACTGTCAGCTTGGGTAAATGCGTTAAATAAGGTGTTGTGTTGGTTTTTTTCAATACCTATGCCAGTATCTGATACTGCAATGCTTAGTTTTACCTTATTGGCAGACACAAACTCTGTATCTATATCGAGCGTAACGCTTCCTTCGTTAGTAAATTTAATCGCATTACTACATAAATTAAGTAGTATTTGTTCTATGCGCATTGCATCGCCTAAAAACCAGGTATCTACAGGTAAGTTACATTTGAGAATCCATTCAATGTTCTTATTTTTCGCACTTTGCTCAAACATTGTGTCAATGCGCGTTACAAGTGCTTTTGGATCAAACGCAATGGACTCTAGTATTAAATGTTGTGACTCTATTTTTGAAATATCAAGAACGTCGTTAATTAGGTTTAATAGACTGTTTGAAGAGGAGTAAATTTTTTTAATGTAGCTGAACAGCTTTTGAGCATCATCACCTTTTTTCGCAAGTGACGATAGGCCAATAATGGCATTTAATGGGGTGCGTATTTCGTGACTCATATTGGCTAAAAATTGGCTTTTAGCGCTATTGGCTAAGTCAGACTGTTTTTTGGCTTTTACCAATGAGCTTGTTCGTTCTGCAACTTGGCGGCTAAGCGCTAGTTGCTGCTGGTTAAATAGCATTAACACTACAATAATAAGTAAACACACAGCGGTTTGTAGCATAAGTAAAAATAAAGACATTTCAATGTTTTGTTGTGAAATGTAGTTTTCTTTAAGTGCTAATTTTATTACCCATTGCTGCCCTCCAAAGTTAATATTGAATGACATTAACTGGCTTTGGGTTGCTTGCTCAAAGTTTTGAGAGTCGTTACTGTAAAAGGCGGGTTCGTTGTCAAATTCAAACACATCAATAGAAAACATTTCAGATTGCTGCTGTGTAATAGCTTGTTCAATAATTTTATGGGCCAAAAATACACCGGTGGCATAACCCTTTATATTTTCATTTTGACCATAAACAGGCGCAAATAGTAGATAGGCGGGTGTTGGTGTTTTTGTTTGGACTAATTGAATGATTTTAGTGCTGATAGGTAAATATTTGATAGCTGGATTTTGCAAAGATGCTTTTCGATCTGGGTTTGAATATACATTAAAGCCAACCGCCTTTTGGTTACTTTCTAAAGGAGCTATATATTTAACAACCACTAGAGGGTCATCATCTTCGAGAGGATCACCAACAATGTTTATATTTTGCCGATAAATTGTTGACATTGTATTACTGAGTGTTTGGCGTTGCGCTTGTGTTATTTGTACATTCCAAGACAATGCTTTAATAAATGAATGCTTTTCAAGTAGTTTATTTGCTGAAGCGTAAAAGTCTTGCTCATTAAACTCAGGTGATGATTGTACTTGGCTTGCTAAGCTTTGCACGGCGATAATACTTTGATTTATATACCTGTATAAACTGTTTTCAATAACTTCAACTTCTCGCTCTGCAATTTTAATTGTATTTTTGCTGTTTTCGCGTTCGTAAATTTGTGCTGTAAGCGCCACAGATATAAATAAAATAGAGCAAACTGCAATGGTTTCAAAGGCTAAGACTTTGCGTTGTCCAGGTGCTTTGGGCAGTAGCGACAATAAAAAAGGTGAGGCAATAAGTACCCCTAATATATCTCCTAACCACCAATAAATAACATGAAGCCAATGGTCCTCAATACTATAAAGTGGGTTAAAGTTACTTAACGCAAATACACCAATATTTGATGATAGTAAGCTTACTAAAACAGCAACTACAGCAATAAAATAAGCAATGTATTTTCGTTTACGAAAATAAAGCGGATTTCCCAACCAATACCTTAATATTGCGGCACCGACCATAGCTTGGATAATAACGCCAAGGGCAATGTAAATGGCCTGAGTAAACGTATTGCCGACCAACATTATTTCATGAGCTGAGTTATCGAATATATTTAAGTTAAATGCAATTGCTGCTGCAAATAAAGGCGGTATAAAACGCCACCACCATATATAACAACCAACTAAAGCAATACCTGCCGGTAGCCAAATAGGGACTATTTGCGAGTTAAATGCAAACGCAGTAAGTCCAACGCCCAGTAAGTAATAAGCGAGGGCGAATAATATGTAGAAAATAATTGATTGAGAGGTTGAGGCGAATATTTTCACATAATATCCATATATCTATGTTTCTGTTTAAGAAATATCAGTATAGCTAACAACTTTGTATTTGCCGTACTTTTATAGCGGAAGCTGCTTTTTAGTGAACGACTGCTTAAGTACCACCGTTGACTCTATATTCGCTATGCAGCTCAAACTACCTAACCGATGTTTAACAAATTGTTCATAGCTTTCAAGATCGTTAGCAATAATTTTTAGTAAATAATCATAGCTACCTGATATTACACTGCACTCTAATACATGAGGTAGCTTTTCTACCGACTGTTCAAATAAGTCTGCCGCGCTAACAGAATTTTGATTTAGCCTAATAAAAGCATATACCAATACGTTCAGTTCAAGTTTTTTAGGATTAATTGACGCGTGGTAGCCCGTAATAACATGCTCTTTTTCAAGTTTTTTGATTCGCCTTAAGCAAGGCGTATCAGACAAGCTAATCGTATTTGCTAAATCTGAAACCGATATTCTGGCATTTTCTTGCAGTGCTGTGAGTATTTGCTGATCTTTTTTATCTAACATTTATTGTTATCTATTTTTAAATTTTTAGTGATTATCACTAATTATAGACACTTTCACTTTGTTTTTTGATGATTTACGCTCACGTTACTCTGTTAGCATTTAAATATAAAAATAATAGAGCAAAATAATGAATACACATACGGCCACATTTGATGATTGGATACGCACTGAGTTTGTAGAGATAAATACTGAATTAGAGCTGCTTTATTGGCAGCAATTCGATAAAGCAAATGTTGAAGGTGTTGGTGAGAAATTAAAGCAACAATTAAAAAGGCAAGGCAATGTATTAATTTCACACTTGTTAGCAGAAGGAAATACCGATCAAGGGTTTGATCGTGCATTTGATTTATTAGGCAATGTTGGATTATTCATGGCTGCATGTCGCCGCCATGAAATAACTGAGCCCAGTAGAGAAACTACTTCACCTTTGGTAGAGGCATCGGCATTGGCAATGCATATTGGTGCGTCGATTGGTGTAACACCGCGGTTTGCTACCGCGCATTTAACCACCCACAATAAAGCTGTTAATGGCACCTATAAGCGCTTTACTAATTTACCTGATGAAAAACTTTTTTTAGATTATAACACTCAAGGTATTTTAGCCTACAAGCGAGCAAGTGATGCCTTATTAAAGATAGTACCACTGGGTATTTCGCACCCTTTGTGTGGTGAATTACTAAAGGCTGCAAAGTACGCGCTCATTAATGTAATTGAATCTAACAATGCACTTTACACACAATTAGATACAGATCGTTTTTTTAACTGCGTTCGCCCTTACTACAAACCATACCGTGTTGGTAAAGAGATTTATCGAGGTGCAAACGCAGGCGATTTTGCCGGAATTAACGTAATTGATATGTTGCTTGGTCTTTGTAGTGCAAATGAGCCAAGCTACTCACAAATGCTGGTGGATAAGTTTTTGTATATGATGCCAGAAGATCAGCAAATATTAAGAGAGTCAATGCGAATACAAAGCTTTATGGACGATTTTTTACAGGCGCAGCAATATAAAAATAGCAACTGGTTTAAATCACATGGAAAGCTATTTATGCAAGTATGTAAGTTACATGGTGACACAGCAATCGGACATCATAACCAATTAGTAGAAAAATTTATTGCGCAACCGTCAAAGCAAATGCACGAGCAACATTTAAGTAAAGTAACGGCAAGTGGACCGCCACTTCATGTATTACTCGATTCGTTAGAAAAGTTGAGGGATAGACGCGCAGCGGCAAAAAGGGACGATATAAAAACGCGGTTTGATGATCTCAATTCATTAAAAGAGTGGGTGAAGTAATATGCTTAAAAATGATTTTTGTATATCTGAAGGTTGCTACTTTTTAAGCCACTCCGTCGGCAGGCCACTAAAAAGTTCTCAACAGTACTTTACAGAGCACTATCTATCACCATGGCAAGATTCAAATAAAGAGCCATGGCAACAATGGTTACCTCAAATAGATGCGTTTACTTCTGCACTAGGTAAGTTATTTAATTCGCCAAGTTCACAATTTTGCCCGCAAGTTAACTTATCAAGCGGTTTAACTAAGTTAGTTATGTCGCACCCTCAATTACAACAAGCACGCTGCAAAGTGCTTATGGCACAAAGCGACTTTCCAAGTATGGGGTTTGTAATGCAAAAGGCGTTACCGCGTTGTGCAGAAATACTGTTTATTCCTGAAGAAGAAGACCTAAGCGATATAACTGTATGGGAGCGTTATTTAACATCCGATATAGATATGGTGTTTGTAAGCCATGTTTATTCAAATACGGGGGTTCAAGCACCGATAAGCGATATTGTACTACGCAGTAAGATGACTAATAGCCTTTCAATAATTGATGTGGCGCAATCTGCTGGAGTGTTGCCTATTGATTTAACAACGCTTGATGCCGATTTCATGATTGGCTCAAGTGTTAAATGGTTGTGCGGCGGGCCAGGTGCAGCCTACTTATGGGTTAATCAAAAGCAGCTGGAGCAGTGTAAGCCAAAAGATGTAGGGTGGTTTTCTCATGAAGACCCCTTTGAGTTTAATATTAACCATTTTAGTTATCATCACAGCGCGCTGAGATTTTGGGGAGGCACCCCTTCTATAGCCCCGTACGTGATTGCTGTGAATAGTATAAATTACTTTGCAGATCTGACAGTTAGAAAGGTAAGAGAGCATAATCTCGCGATGATTTCGAATATTCATCAGCATTTAAGTGAATTTGTTGTATCACCAATACAAAGCAATCAATGTAGTGGTACCGTTATTTTGTTTTTTAAGAATAAACAGCAGCAAATATTAGCAGCGCTGGGTAAAGCAAACATGAGTGTTGACGAGCGCAAACACGGAATACGAGTCTCACCGCATATTTACACAACGAAAAAAGATGTAAACGCGCTTATCAACACCATAAAGCAAGCGCTTAAGGAATTTGACTAAGCAACTGCTTTCGTTGACGTAAAGCATCTATTTGTTGTTGTGTACGCGTAACTTTTGATTCATATGCGCTGGTAATTGGCGCTGTTTTTTTAGCAATGGCGTCAGCAATAGAAGAGGCGCCTAACCGGTTAGCCTGATCTTGTGTAACATAGCTGGCTTGCTTTACTTGCTCTTGGTAAGTTTTTTCTGTTTGTTTAAGTGTTAATTGTAGCTTGCTTATTTCACGTTCTATTTGCTGAACTTCTAAAAAATTGTCTACAGAACTATCTATTACATTATTTGATTGAGTGGGGCTTTTATAGGCTTCAATTATATTGATTTCTTTTAGTGTGATCTGTTCGGCATCTTTTGAGCAAGGTGTTTGGCTAAAGGTAGGAACGCCTTTAATTACACACTTGTATACCGTTGTATTTTGCGAAAAAGAAAAAAAAGGTAGCACTGCGCATGTAATTAACAATATAAACCTGTTCATAGCAAACCTAAAGTGGCTATCGTTTTAGTAATAATGCACTAAGTCATAGCGGGTTACAATTTGTTTAATTTTTATAAATTTTAGGCACAAAAAAACCACAATTAAGTGGTTTATATAGTATATGGTGGAGAGGGAGGGATTCGAACCCTCGATAGAGCTACAAACTCTATACTCCCTTAGCAGGGGAGCTCCTTCGGCCACTCGGACACCTCTCCAACGCATAACCGGTTGTATTGATGATATAAAAAACCACCAACTAAAATATGGTGGAGAGATAGGGATTTGAACCCTAGATAGGCTACAAACCTATGCCGGTTTTCAAGACCGGTGCATTCGACCACTCTGCCATCTCTCCGTGACGCAGAATAATACTTAGGTGATGGGGGTGTGTAAATAGCAAAATGTCTGTTTGCCTAAAAAATAGACGTAAATACGTGTTTTTTTTACAAATTAGGGGAAATTAAGGCAATTATTAATAAAATAAAGAGGTTGCAGCAAACTGTGGGAGCTAAAAAAGAGACTTTTTAGTGGTTGGGTGTTTGCTGCACCGAATAAATAACCATGGTTGGGTGATTATTTATATTGCGCTGCGCCGCCAAGTGCTAATTTTTTTCCAAGCGTATTAAGTCTAGCTAGCATTTTTGCTTTTCGGTTGGTTGGTTTAACTGCAATTTGTGTGTTTGCTGTTTGGTTTAATGTATTTATAGGGTTCATCACTTGGCTCCGGTTTAGGTCTGTTGAAAACATGCGCATTTTGCATGCAAAGCGTACAAAAATAAAACGATAAAAATTACCTGTGAGACATTAGTTATTTTTATCTGAAATGGTGATTGTTAATCAAATGTTTAATTGTGTTTTTTCTGTTTTTTAATTTTTATTTCACCCTGTTGTTTTTTAGTTTGTTGTTTTAAATGTATTTTTACTATTTTTGTTTTTTATTTATGCATATTCGATTGTTTTAAATGGGTAATTATTCAGATTATTTTATTTAGGTTTTTAATCATTGTGTTTGTAGTGTTTTTTATTGCAGCTAGTAGTTATGTTTAGCGCAATAAGAATCGTCAATAATTTGATATTTAAAATAGTAATTGACTTAAAAATACGATTTTTTAATAGTGTGCTTCTCTAATAAATAAAAAGCGCCTGCTATGAGGCAGGCGCTTTAGTGTTAGTTACGTTTAAACGTGTCTAACTGGGGATGGAGCCTCTCAGCTTTTTGCTAAGGGCATAAATTTTGAAGCAAATTACTTGCTGAATATTTTAGTCTTGCTTAGCCACTAAAAATTGGATGATTAAATCTTTAGTGTTATCAAAAACAGGGGGGCATATGAGTTAAATTTATGTCCATAAAACGCTGCTTTTATCTTTATTATTTATAACGATAAATAACGAACGCAGTCTATGTTTGTATAAAGCCATAAAGTTGTTTACTTAGGCAAGTACTAACTAGACCAATAACCCTTATTTTGAGCCGAACAACATAAACGAGAAAAAAGAGACAGAACAGATACAAAAAAGCAGCATTCAATAAAATAAAATGCTGCTGAAGGGATGTTAAATATAGTGAGTTAATTGCGGGTTATTTAACGTGTTTAAAGGTAAATAATTGATAACCTTCTAGCTCAGGAACTAACGTTACTAGCTGCTCTTCTTGTTTTGCAATTTCAGCAAAATTACCGCATAACGAATTAGCTCGTTGCTCTAAATTGTTCGCGTGTAACTCTACTTTCTCTTCAATTTGTGCGCCCATATTTTCCATGCGTTCTTCGAATGCATCCATATCGCCGCCAGAACCTAATAACTCCGATCCAAGCGCGACCAGTATACTACCCATAGATTGCATGACTGCTGATTCAACGGCTGTTTCTATCTGTTTTTCAAACTGATGCTCAAAGTTTTCACCAAATTGGTTAAAACTTTGCTGGCCCATAACAAAGGTGCCTTCTTGATAAAACGTGTTTTCTACTTCTACGCGTATATCGTCCATTAACGATGACATATCGTCTAAGCCATTAATGTTAAAAGCATTACCGACTTCTTCTAAAGCAACACCGGCGATTTTTACGCCGTCTAATGCAATATTAGCGACTTCGGGTAGCTGTATACGTAAGCTATCAGAGTATTGAGTAAGAGCTTGGCGTTGTGAGTTATTAAGCGCTACAAACTCACCGTTTACCATTAAATCGCCATTGTTGTTGAATTGCATAGCTTGGTTTTTTGCTGTAAAAATTTCTAGTTCGTTTGGCTTGATGCGAACGTCATTTTTAAACTCTACGTCGCATTGATCGTTGCTAAATGAAAGTGTTGAATCATTATCGTTGTGTGCCATAGCAACAGGTGTACAGATTAATGCGCTAACTAATAGTAATTTTTTCATGTGATGACTCTATTTTTTGTTGATAACAAATAACTAATAACAAGTTTGGTGCCACTATTTTTTTATCAACAAAAGCAATGGCTTGTGTTTTTTGCTGGGTTTAAAGGTCTGTTTTGTTTTTATTATTAGACTATATTTTAGTGAAATTAACCAACGAATGTAAATTTATAAAAAAAATTTATCGATACGATAAAAAACTCTCACTTTCCACAATTGCAATTTAGCGCTATTTATTCACATTAATGACATGAAGGCTATTTACTATGGCTTTGTGGCTTTACTTTGATGCTAATTTGCACAGCATATTGGTGTTAAATTTTTTAATTTACCAATTACATTAATTAAAGCGTAATTGGTCTCAAACACTTTATGGAGTGGGTTGTGGGTAAGACATTTAGTTACGATGCGCTAGATGATGATTTTGTTGAAGACGAATACGAAATGGTCGGTCGAAATCAACACGATAAAAACAAGCAAAAGGTTAAGAAAAAGTTGGAAGACTACCTTGAGCAAAAACGCTTGCGCAAAAATCTAGGCGAAGATGACTTAAGCGATTACATTGATTAAATTGCACTAGTATAAATACAATACCAATTAATAACGGCAGCTAAGTGCACAGACAAGTACGCTTAAGCAGTTGTTACATTGGCAATAAAGAGGCTAATAGCCTCTTTATTACTTTTTACTGTGTGCTTTTAGCCTTACTTAATGCTTTTTGTATAGTGAGCTCTATCTTTTCTGGCTTAGTAAAAGGGGCATAGCGCTTAATTGGTGTGCCATCGGCTGCAATTAAAAACTTAGTGAAATTCCATTTTATTTTTCGAGTTAAAAACCCCGGTAAAGCTGATTTTAAAAAGCGAAATACAGGGTGTGCATTTTTTCCATTCACATCAACTTTGTCTGTTATTAAAAAACTGACTCCGTAATTTATTAAGCACCCTTGCTCTATTTGCGACGCATTTCCAGGTTCTTGTTGGCCAAATTGATTGCACGGAAAGCCTATAATCACAAGTCCTTGACTGGCGTACTTTTCATGAAGCGCTTGTAAAGATGCGTACTGGTAGGTAAATCCGCATTTACTTGCAGTATTAACAATGAGTACAACTTTTCCCTCAAAACCATCAAAGTTAATAGGTTGGCCCTGTAGACTTGTTGCGCTTAATTGATGAAATTTTTGCATGGTGGCTTCTTATTATTGTTGTTAGGCATACTTTAACGCGGTAAAGGTTTTACATAAAGTATAAAGTTTATTTGTGGAGCGAGACATGTGACCTAACGGCCTTGGTATAGCCTGAGCTAAATTTTGTGTATTGCTTATACCTAATTTCACATCCTTGTAGGTGAAAATAATAAACAATCTTCAGGCTGCTAAAACCTAACTATAGAGGGTAATAAACCCTAATTTAAAATTAGAAACAAACCCATACCGGCAAGTGTTGTGTAATAAATGTTATGTGTTTTATAAGCTACAATAATGGCTACAATAGCGGCACTTAAGTAAGGGTTTTGCCAATGCAGGTTTATGCCTTCGTCACCCAAAAATACAATAGGAACCCAAATAGCGGTAAGTACGGCCGGAGCACTAAAGCTTAAAAATTGCTGCATTTTAGGGCCCACTTTAAATGGCAATGCACGGTGTAAAAATAAATAACGCGTAAAAAACGTAATGCAGGCCATGAGTAAAATAGTGGTCATCATGTTTTAGTGTCCTTTTTCGCTGTTAGCCTTGCCGTTGTATAACCTGCACTCATTGCTAATAATGCGGAGCACACTAGCCATAATTCAAACCCTGTGCTTTTTAACCACGTAGCAGTAATACCCGCCACAATAACAGTCACTAAAGAGGCGGTATTTTTAATACCGGGAATAACCAAGGCGATAAAAGTAGCTGCAATTGCAAAGTCGAGCCCTAAGTTAGTTAAATCAGGAAGCATAGATCCTGCAACAATGCCTATTAATGTCCATATATTCCATGCGATGTAAAAACTAAAGCCTGCACTAAGCGCATAAACTAAACGCACTTTTGTACGATAAGCTTTACGGTGATGAGAAAACGCAAATAATTCATCGGTTAATACAAAGCTAACAGGTAGGCGCCATCGCATTGGTTGATCTATGACTTTATGTCTAACAGCAAGTCCATATAAAAAATGCCGAGAGCTAATTATAAACGTAGTGAATAATATGGTAAGTAAGGGGGTGTTACCCGCCATAAGTTCAATAGCGACAAGTTGAGCTGAACCTGCAAAAACCAGTAACGACATGGCTTGTGTTTCAAGAGCTGTAAATCCATTTTGAATAGCTAAAGAGCCGCAGAGTATTCCCCATGGAATAACGGCTAAGCAAAGCGGAAGCATATCTAAAAAGCCTTTTATTATCGCTTTTTTAACTGGTTGCATAGCATTTACCTTGCTGGCTTGTAGAATGGCAGATAACGACACCTTATTATGAGGTTGATTAGCATTTTAATAATACTGTTTTTTAGAGGGTAAACACAATGACGACGATAAAAGTATGGGATGGGTTTATACGGTGTTTTCATTGGCTGTTAGTCATTAGTATTGCTGTTTTATATTTTAGTGTAGAAGAAGGCATGATTGAGCTGCATTTTGTTGCTGGGTTCTTTACTTTAGCGCTCATTGTTACGCGAATAGTATGGGGGATTTTTGGCAGCCGAACAGCAAAGTTAAGTGGCTTGTTTCACTCACCTAAGGCTGTGTTACAGGGGCTTAAAAAACCGATTGACACCATTGGGCACTCTGCTCCTGGTAGCTATATGGTTCTTGCTTTCTTTACGCTTATATTAACGCAATTAATTACCGGGTTGATGAGTAGCGACGGTATTTTAACTGACGGCCCGCTTGTTGAATATGTATCGAGTGATACGGTCGATTTTGCTAATTGGCTGCATCACCTCAATTTTGACATATTACTGTATGCAATAGGCTTGCATATAGCGGCAATTGTTGTTTACAAAATTAAAGGTAAGCCTTTAGTAAAAGCAATGATTACTGGAGAAAAAGCATCAAAATCAAACAGTGTACAAAGCTCCGTAACTAAGTCGCCTTGGCTCGCATGGGCTATATTTGCAGGCTTACTGCTTATACTCGCATTTACTTGGGGGCAAGAGCCTTTACAGTACTTATTTGGATAAATTTAGCTTTAAATTGGTCCTTAATTACTGGTTGTAAATCTCGGTTACATTCTTTTGTTTGATTGTTGGGGAGTGGGTACTTATAATTAACCCTTCCTTGGCAAGTTAATGGTTTGCAGTATTACTTGTTATTGGTGCTTGTTGTTTATTCATAGTGAATAAACTATGTCACTCTTAAGGTGTAGCCGTGTTTATGCATACGTCGTTGGCCTGCGGGGAATGGTCAACAATTGGTTGCTTAAATCATCACACTCAATTATTTATTGGTGATGTGGTGAAAGTAACTTTTTATGACATGCAAGGAGAGCTAATTAGCTTATCGTTTGATTTTAAAATTACTTCATTTGAACAAGGGGAGCCTCACGCTTGGCCGCGTTTGATAGCAGAATACATTAATGTTCACATTCCTTTGGTTAGTGCAGGAAAAATGACTGAACACGGTTTAGTAGTCGCTTATCGGAATAATAAAATCTTTGCATTGCAAAGTAGCGGTATATGCAAAGCGCATATTGATTTTCATTGTATTGCAAAATGCGACGATCATGACGTGAGTACTCAAAGCTTGTATGAGTATGTTTACCCTGAGCATAGTGAACGCTATAACGCAGGTACTAAGGTGTTACAGCCTAAAGATGGTTGCATATATCAATGTAGGCCTTGGCCTTTTAACGAGTTTTGTCGAAAAGCAAAGGATAAACAGTCAATATTTGAACCAGGGATAGGTAAAAGTTGGGCTATGGCTTGGCTGCAATTATAAATTAGTTAATTACATGTTTCTTCCCATAGGTATTACAGGTTTAGGAATAAATCGGTTGCCTTTAAGCCCACTCAACTATTGAGTGGGCTTTTTTATTTTTATGATAAACTGTGAGCATTATTACTTCTTTAATTTGGTTTATTTGTGCCTAGTTCAGACTACTCTTTACGCTTGTTGCCTCATTTCCCTGTTGCTGAAAAGCAGCCCCACACATTAACTACACATAATAAAAAAAGAACCGACCATTACTATTGGATGCGTGATGATGAGCGCAAAAATGAAAAAGTACTCGCACATTTACAAGCCGAAAATAACTATTGCGATGAGCAATTAGCATGTATTAAACCCTTGCAAAATACCTTATTCGAAGAGTTAAAAGCGCGTATTGTAAAAGACGACAATTCCGTGCCCGTCAAAGATGGAAAATACTGGTATCACTCTGAAGTGCGCGGTGACGATGAATATGCGCGTCATTATCGTAGCACAAGTATTAAAGCTGAAAATAAAGCCCTTTTGCTAGATGTAAACGAACTTGCACAAGATTTTGAATTTTTTGACCTTGGGGAAGTTGCATTAAGCCCTAATGAGCAGCTTATGGCGTATTCACAAGATACTGAGGGTCGCCGTATTTATAACGTTCGTTTTAAAAATATATCAACAGGTGAAATGCTCACTGATGAGCTTGAAAATACAGAAGGGCAAGTTGTTTGGGCAAACGACAATAAAACCGTTTTTTATGTTAAAAAAGATCTGCAAACTTTATTAGGGTACCAAGTATTTAGGCATGAGCTGGGAAGTGCGCAAAGCCAAGATGTGTTGGTGTATGAAGAGCAAGACAGCAGCTTTTTTATGGGACTGGGTAAAAGCCGAGATGAAGCGCTAATTATAATTGATTTGGCATCTACTGAGTCCAACGACACATGGGTGCTTGATGCCAATAATCCGCAAGGTCAATTTAGCGCACTCATGCAAAGAGAAGAGGGTCATGAGTTTGATGTCGATAAGTTAGGTGACACATTTTATATTGTCACCAACTGGCAAGCTAAAAACTTTAGATTGATGACTGCAACCGAGCAGACCATTGCAGATAAAACTCAGTGGCAAGAGCATACAGCCCACAGGGAACATGTATTACTTGAAGGCGTTGAGCTTTTTAATGATTTTTTAGTCCTCAGCGAACGAGAGCAAGGACAAGCACGTTTTGTTGTAGTAAATAAAGAAGGCAAGCGTATGGCGCTTGAGTTCGACGATCCTTGCTATTACGCTGCTGTTGCAATGAACCCAGAGCCCAATGTTAAAACGGCGCGCATTTATTACTCAAGCTTAACCACTCCAGGTTCTTTGTACGATGTTGACCTTATAACGGGTGAAAAAACATTGCTTAAACAGCAAAAGGTATTAGGTGACTTTAAAGCCACAGATTATAAGTCTGAGCGGCTGATGATTACTTCGCGTGATGGCGTCAAAATACCTGCTTCCGTTGTATACCGAAAAGATAGTTTTAAAAAAGATGGCACCAACCCATTATTTCAATATGGGTATGGGGCTTATGGTTACACCATTGATCCGAGCTTCTCTAGCACGTCGCTCAGCTTACTTGACCGTGGTTTTGTTTATGTCATTGCACATGTGCGTGGTTCCGAAATGCTAGGCCGCAATTGGTATGAGCAAGGTAAAAAAACACATAAACAAAATAGTTTTAGTGATTTTATCGACGTAACAAAAGCGCTGGTTGAACAAAAATACTGTGATAGCAGCAAAGTATTTGCATCAGGCGGCAGTGCGGGTGGCTTGCTTATGGGCGCCGTGCTGAATCAAGCCCCACAGTTATATTGTGGCGTAGGGTGTCATGTGCCATTTTTAGATGTACTCACCACTATGTTGGACGAGAGTATTCCACTGACCACCAACGAGTATGATGAATGGGGAAACCCGAACGATCCACAGTTTTATAATGTAATAGAATCGTATTCGCCTTATGACAATATAAGCGCACAAAATTACCCTAATATATTAGTCACTACCGGCCTACATGACTCGCAAGTGCAGTACTGGGAGCCCATGAAGTGGGTTGCTAAAATGCGAGAATACAAAACAGATAATAATATATTGGTATTTAAAACCGATATGGACGCAGGTCACGGCGGCGCATCTGGACGCTTTAAAAGCTTGGAAGAAAAAGCACTTGAAATGGCATTTTTTATTGCGTTGGTTGAATGATACATTTTGTTAAATAAACAAAAAAGCCTCAGTGGTAGCTGAGGCTTTCAAAATAAGAATAACGTTTAGCTTAATCCAAATAAGCTTTTAGCATCCAAACTAGTTTTTCTTGTTCAGAGATGTAGTCTCCCATTAATGATGCTGTACCTTCATCGCCTGCATCACCCGCTTGGTTTAAAATCTCACGTTGCTTTTTAATTAATGTACTGTAGCCCGCTAATATATTTTCTACGGCAGTAACACCATCACTTATGCCTTTTGCTTCTTTTATTTCACTTACTTCAAGGTAATCTGAAAATGCATGTAACGGCGCGCCATCGAGCGTTAAAATACGCTCTGCAATCTCGTCTACTTTCAAAAGTAACAGGTTATAAATTTCTTCAAACTTAACGTGTAATTCAAAAAAGTTACGGCCTTTGATGTTCCAGTGAAAACCACGAGCATTCATATACTGTATTTGGTAGCTACTCAGTAGAGTATTAAGTGATTTTACAATGTCGTCGCTTTTTGCGCTGTTTAAACCAATTGCATTTACATGTGACATAACTTGCTCCTTAAGAACCGTTTGTTTGTTAACTTGAGTAAAGTATTACTTTTTTAGTTAGATTAGTAAAATTGTTTATATCTATAGAATTAATAGTTAAAACCTATTAAATGACTGGTGCATAAGTTTTGTTTGCTCTATACAGACATGGGGTCTAATTATTAAAATTCACCTCATTTTTTTAAAGTGGTTTGTTGCGTAAAATATGATCTAAAACAAGCTTAGACGGGGTTATTAAATTTGTTATTTTATTTTTTGATTTAGGTCAAAAATCACTCTTTTTGAAAGCGCATAATAATGATGCTGAATTAATTAGGAGAGTGAACATGTATGCAAAAACAGGCAAACAAAATAAAGCAGAGTTAATTGTGGTATGTATTGCGCTGGTGGCATTTGTGCTTGGTTTAGTAGCTCATCTAGCGGGTGCAAGTATCGCTAACTCAGACGTGTTTGGTTATATAGCTGCGCCAATCCCGTTGGTGCTCGGGGTTATTGTTATACTAAGTTATAAAATAGCTGAGGCAGCAGAAGATTAACTGCCTTCGCCTAAACACTTTAAAATATAATCGACCACTTCACGTGAGTAAATCATACTGGTATGGCTTAAGTGAAACACTTTGTGTTCTGCCATACCTTTTAGTTTAGTTTCATCAAGAAGAACCGTGCCGTCTGACTTGCTACCCTTTACAATAAGAGGCATTAAGCCGATTGGTAGGTCGCCAGCAATACTATAAAGCTTTGCTTTAAATGGCCAGTTACCATTTTGTGTGAGTAAAAACTCAACGCTATTTTTTAAAAAAGCTTCAAACCCTTTTTGCTTCATTTTATGTGCAATGTGACTGCCTTGATGGGGAGTACCAAGCGTTACTACTTTTGTAACGAATTGGCTCGCGTCTGAGTTAGCTTCTAAGTAAGCTCTAGCCACTAACCCACCCATAGAGTGGCATACTAAGGCTGTGGGCTCATTACCAATAAACTCATCTATTTGTTTAAAAATAGCATCACGATTTGGGTCAAGAGTATTGTATGTAAGGTTTAACACGTTAACGCCTGAGCTCTCTAACCTAGAGCAAAGGGGGCGCATAACAAAGCCAGACATATACAAGCCATGTAAAACAATAACGTGTTTAACTTTCATATAATCCCTAAAGCAACTGCAATTACATTAATTGCTGTGGTTTTATCTCAATATTTGTATTATCAGTGTTAACCCATACCTCACCATCTTGAATGGTGACAGTAAGCTGTATGTTGCGGTCAACTAGGTCTGCAAGTGCCTGTGTTGCTGCATAGTCTAAACTAAAAATACTTAAATTTTTAAATTCGTACAATTTTGGTTGGTGTTTTTGCCACCATATAGCTTGGTTGTTTTCACCGTAGGTATAAAGCACAACTTTTTTAGATTTATTGCAGGCTTTTTTAAGGCGCTTTTCGTCAGGTAAGCCTAGCTCAATCCAAAGCTCTATTTCTTCACTGTAATTTACGTGCCAAAGCTCTGGCTCGTCATCAGCACTTAGCCCTTTGGTAAACTCTAAACCATCACAATAGTTAAGTGCAAACGCGAGCAGGCGAATCATTAACCGCTGGTCAGTTTCCGATGGATGCTGAGCCAGAGTTAAATTTGTGTCTTGATAAACATGGCGATCCATATCGCTAAGCGATAATTGTGCCTTCATAATGGTTGATTTAAGAGCCATAACAACTAATCTAAAAATATTTTCGCCAGTATAGCGCAATTAAATGAATTGCCAGTTAAAATAGCGCTTAAATATACGTTAGGAGTTAAAAATGGCTATCCAGTGGTTCCCTGGGCACATGAATAAAGCCCGAAATGAAATTAAAGAAATAATGCCACAAATGGATGTGATCATTGAAGTGCTTGACGCACGCATTCCTTATAGTAGCGAAAATCCAATGGTGACAACCCTTCGTGAAGGTAAACCGGTCATCAAAATTTTAAATAAGGCTGATTTAGCCGATCCTAAAATGACTCAAGTATGGAGAGACTACTTTGAGCAAGAAAGTGGTGTTAAAGCCATTGCGTTTGGTCATGATAAAGCTGCTGAAGTACACCGTATTAATGAGCTTTGTAAAAAGTTAGTGCCACATAAAGTGGGTGCCGATAAGCAAATAAAAGCCATGATCATGGGTATTCCAAACGTGGGTAAATCTACATTAATTAATGTATTAGCTGGTCGTATAGTGGCAAAAACGGGTAATGAACCTGCGGTTACCAAGGCGCAGCAGCGCATTAAGCTTGAAGACGGCATTATGCTATACGATACGCCAGGCATGCTTTGGCCAAAAGTAGAGAACGAGAATTCAGGTTATCGTTTAGGTGCAACGGGTGCAATACGCGACACTGCACTTGAGTACGAAGAAGTTGCTAGTTACACCGCTGAATATCTACTGCATGCTTATCCTGAACTACTAAAAGCGCGCTATAAGTTAAACGAATTGCCAGAAAGCGATTGGGAATTTGTGGAAATGGCGGGTAAAAAGCGTGGTTGTATTCGTGGTGGTAATCAAATAGACACGTATAAAATGTCTGAAATACTCATTAACGAACTTCGAGATGGCATTATTGGTCGCATTACCATGGAAACACCAGCCATGCGTGAAGAAGAAGAAATAATGGTTGCCGGATTACGCGCCGCTGCAGAAGCTAAAAAAGCTGCTAAAGAAGAAGAGAAAAAACAGCGCCGTGCACGCGCACGAAAAAACCGCCGTTAAATTGTGAGCTTATGTGAGTATGTTGCTCACTAATTTACAGACATAAAAAAAGCCCGTAAGGGCTTTTTTAGTTTCATATCTACCGTCACCGATATGAGCAATGTAGCAAGTAAAATAGTAGGACGGTTACTTATCATCAACATCAAGGGGCGTTGCGGTTAATAACAAGTAACCATAGCTGTTAACGTGCGCCACACGTTGTTTCAGGGTCGAGAAACAAGTTATTCATTCCGTTACAAAGCTGTATGTTCTGCCTTGTTGATAGTGATTATCAATTAGATCTAAGTGTCTGTCAACACTCAAATGCAAATAATTATCATTATCTTGGTGCGCGTTTTTTATTCTCTTTTAAATCGGTATGTTAGCGTTAAATAACTACTCTTTTTTATTTTCACTTAAGCGTAAATTTATTTTATCAACTAGCACTTCATCGAGCTTATTAAACCTGCTAACAATAAGTAAAAAATCACTTCCATCTGTTTTTATTACTTTAATAGTGGTGTTATCTAGTTCAGTTTTACCGTATGAGGTTTCTATTTTATCAATATCATTAAAGTGACTAAGGTCTGACTCAAGCTTTCCAGCATCGTTTTTATAGTAGCTAAAAATATAATTATCAGTTATTCCGTTTCCATCGTCTCGATAGTCAAACATGGCATCACTATAAAAATAGAGAACGTCTTCATTTTCTGGTGTTAGGCGGTTACGTTTTAAAAAGTGAGTTTGATAAGCCCATAACTTTTCGCCTTTTATTATAGCGCTACCAGGTAAAATATTAGCTTCTTGAAGTACACCGAAGAGTAATATTGGCGCAAGCGCCAGAGACATAAAGTACTGTCTGGCTCGCCAGTAAGAGTTGTAATGTAAAGCTTTTTGGTTGGTGTTTGCGTGCTCTATGTAACTCACTAATGGAAGCCATAGAAAAGGCATAACCAGCAATGCGATAGTGGCGTATTCTTCCATGCGGTAAACCAATGTGGTTGCAAGTACTAATAAAAATAAAACAGCAGCCCCCCAGCTTGGGATTATTTTACTTTTACTTGATTGCAATTCACTGTGTTGCTTCAGTGCTTGATAAAGCGGGTAATACCATAAAATGGCGAAAATACCGCGAGCAATAGGCATTATATTAGCATTGCTGTGCTGCTTTATAGCTTTAAAGTTACGGTAGCACCAATAGTTAATATAAATACCTAAGCTTAAAATGCTGTAAATAATAAACTTGCTGACCGATACAGCGTAAAATGGGTTATTTTCAAAAGTAGGGCGCTTTGCCGACTCGAGTCGCCAGTCTGCAATAAAGAAAATAAATAATAAAAGGTAACCGGCAAGTGCGTATTTAAGCCAGTTACCTCCAAGGTTATCGAGTATGTCGGCCGTTGTTTGAGGCGCCTCAGTTGTGTTTGCATACTTTAAAATTGAGTAGTGCGTGGCTGAAATAAGTTTGTTTCGTTGCCCTAGGTAGTCGCTGATTTTATCAGCGGGAATATGGTCTTTCTTTGCGTAAAAGTGATAGCTTAGCGTTAAAATATTATCATTAAAGCTAACGGATGTTTTTAAATAAAAGTAGTCGTTATCAATCTCGTCTTGGCTATTGTCAAACGCCCAGTTTTTTTCAGTAAAATGAAGTTTTATGCTGGTGTCGATTATATTGGGGTATTCAAAATAAAGTGGGTCTTTGCGATTAGTTTGCTTTGGCTCGTAAACACTGTTTTGTATTTCAGAGGCGTAAAAATCAGCTTCATATCCGTCACTGGTTTTTTCCCAAAATTGGCTAATAAGGTACGACTCGCTAGTGATAAACTGACCTGTTTGTTGGTCCTCACTTACCGCCATGGGTTTATCGATTTTGAGCTCGTCAAAAAAACCTTGGTAGTATTCAAGGTATGATTTTGCAACGCTGTCTAGCCCGTTGCGCGCTAAATTACTTCTGCGATTAATAGCCTGAAACTCGGCATAAGAATATTCGGTAGTAAATAGGACCGGTTCTTTTACTGTTTTAGGAATATAAAATTGATCGTTTACTGTTACCTTTATATGCACAGGAGTTTGTGCCATAGGCGTTAATGTATTTTCGCCATTTTTTATAATAAGCGCATATCCGTAATCCGGCTGCGCTAAATAGGGAAGTGTTCCTCGTTGATAACTAATGGTTGGATCCAGCCAATAGCGTTTGCCTTTGTACTCAAGAGTTACAATTACGTGGTTAAAAACGCTTGCTGTGGCCGGTAGTTCTATTAAGCGCTTAGTTTCTTCTGTATCTACAAGAGCAGGGTATGCCTCTATTTTCATCGCTTTTAATAATGAAATGAGTAGAGTTGTTTTATCTTTACAGTCACCATACCGTAGAGATAGCGTTTCTGAGGCAGGTGTTGGCTGATGAGAATTGGTGCCCATTTCTAAACCTAAGTAGCGTATTTCGTCTTGGCTAAAGCGTAATGCTGCGGCAATCCTATCGGCTGTATTGGTATGCTGTGCCTGTATAGATTCTGCTATGGCGTTAATGCTACTAGGTGTTTCGATTGCTGACTCATAAAGTGGTAATGCCCAATTAACAACTTCGTCCCAACTATTATATTCAGAGAGATAAACTTGCATGTATGGGTTGTACCAGGTGGGTGTTTCAGAGTCTTGCGTGAGTAAAGGGGCTTCGAACTCTGATATAGAGTAGTCCGTACCGTATTGGTTTTCAGTCTGTTTTGTTTCGGCAGTGCCATTTATGGTTTTTATATTAAGAGGTGTTTTTTTACCCCATAAAACACGCATATACTGTTGCACTACGGGCACTGACCACCTTAGTGTGCGCCGAGTACTAAATTTATTGGCATAGATAGGATTACTGCCGGTAACACTGTAGCTATAATCGAGCATATCTCCGCTTCGCATATCGTCAACAATGATATTTAAAGAAAGCCTTCCGTTATAAATTTTATCAGCTAATTCAGGCTCGCTCTGGATAACAGATAACCTTGCAGTTGAAAGCTTATCTATGTGCTTACCATCTCTAATTATGGAGAGTGTGTGCAATGTTAGGGTCTGATAGCTTGGGTCAAAATCGAGGCTTAACTGGCTTATATAGTCAACGCCACTTTGATTAAGTGCTTGCATTACTAGGCGTGTGTATCGTTGTTGTTTTTGACGTTCAGGAACATAAGTCTGGTTGTCGAGTAATAGGTAAAGTGTGCCATCGCGCACTTTTGCCATATCACTTTTTTGGGGCTGTTTTACGTCATGTAGGGTGACCCAATTACCAGGTGCATCTATTTTATATTGCGTAGCATAAGCTGGTGCATTACATAGAAATAAAACACATGTTAGTAGCCAATAAAGAGGGTAAAGAAATGTCCGTTTCATTTTTAATTCTTATTATTTGTTATTAATGCATACCACTTATAGGTTTATATAGTGGCCTATTTTTAATCGATATTATCATACAGATTGAATCGTGAAGAGCTTTAGTAATGCGTTATTTTTAAATACTCGCCTGCTTTAACTGTAATTAAATAAACCTTTCTTCAATGTGTTTATGGGAGAATTTATGACTATTTATTTATACCTTAAAGGGCGCAGCTGCAGTAAAAATTATTAAACATAACAATATGCTCGATATCAATAAGGCCTTTTAAGTTACCGATACAAAATTAAAAAGCATTATTTAAAATGCAGTGTTTATGAAATAAAGCCTAACGTTTTTATTGGTTTATATAATAAACAGCGTGTTGTACCGTTAATATATTCTCTTTGTAAAAAAAATATAGTGAATTGATTGCATTTTAAGCGACTTCTATGGTGATGTTCGCTTTAAGTAATGCTATACTCCCGCCGAATAATTTATCGACTTTATTAAGAGTAAAATAATGGCAGATTTATCGAAGTACAGAAACATTGGTATTTTCGCGCACGTTGATGCGGGTAAAACCACGACTACTGAGCGTATCCTGAAGCTTACAGGTACTATCCACAAAACAGGTGAGGTTCATGATGGTGAATCTACTACCGATTTCATGGATCAAGAAGCTGAGCGCGGTATTACTATCCAGTCTGCGGCAGTAAGCTGTTTCTGGAAAGATCACCGTTTCAACGTTATCGATACTCCTGGACACGTTGACTTCACAGTTGAAGTTTACCGTTCACTTAAAGTATTAGATGGCGGTGTTGGTGTATTCTGTGGTTCTGGTGGTGTTGAGCCACAATCAGAAACTAACTGGCGTTACGCGAACGAATCAGAAGTTGCACGTATTATTTTCGTAAACAAATTAGACCGTATGGGTGCTGATTTTTACCGTGTAACTGAGCAAGTACGTAAAGTACTTGGTGCTGTACCATTAATCATGACTTTACCAATCGGTATTGAAGATGATTTTGTTGGTGTTGTAGACGTTCTTACTAAAAAAGCATACGTTTGGGATGACACTGGTCTTCCTGAAAACTACGAAATCACAGATGTTCCTGCAGACATGGTAGAAAAAACTGAAGAATACCATGAAATGCTTATCGAAACTGCTGTAGAGCAAGACGATGATCTAATGGAAGCGTACATGGAAGGTGAAGTACCTTCTGTTGAAGATATTAAGCGTTGTATCCGTAAAGGTACTCGTGACCTTGCGTTCTTCCCAACGTTCTGTGGCTCTGCATTTAAAAACAAAGGTGTTCAACTAGTACTTGATGCTGTTGTTGATTACTTACCGGCTCCTACAGAAGTTGATCCTCAACCTCTTATGGATGAAGAAGGTAATGAAAACGGCGAGTTTGCAATTGTTTCTGCAGACGAACCTTTCAAAGCGCTTGCATTCAAAATCATGGATGACCGCTTTGGTGCATTAACATTCGTACGTATCTACTCTGGTAAGCTTAACAAGGGTGACACTATCCTTAATGCGTTTACTGGTAAAACAGAACGTGTTGGCCGCATGGTAGAAATGCAAGCTGACGAGCGTAAAGAGCTTACTTCAGCGCAAGCGGGCGATATCATCGCTATCGTTGGTATGAAGAACGTGCAAACTGGTCACACTCTTTGTGATCCTAAGCACCCAGTAACACTTGAACCAATGGTATTCCCAACTCCAGTAATCTCGATTGCTGTACAGCCTAAAGATAAAGGCGGTAATGAGAAAATGGGTGTTGCTATCGGTAAAATGGTTGCAGAAGATCCATCTTTCCAAGTTGAGACTGATGAAGATTCAGGCGAAACTATCCTTAAAGGTATGGGTGAGCTTCACTTAGATATCAAAGTAGATATCCTTAAGCGTACTTACGGTGTAGACCTTGTTGTTGGTCAACCACAGGTTGCTTACCGTGAAACTATCACTCGTGAAATCGAAGATAGCTACACGCATAAGAAACAATCTGGTGGTTCTGGTCAGTTCGGTAAAATTGATTACCGCATCAAGCCAGGCGAAGTGGGTTCAGGCTTCACGTTCACATCATCAGTTGTTGGTGGTAACGTACCTAAAGAATTCTGGCCTGCAGTTGAGAAAGGCTTTAAATCAATGATGCAAGAGGGTGTGCTAGCTGGCTTCCCTGTACTTGACGTTGAAGTAGAACTTTTCGACGGTGGCTTCCACGCCGTGGATTCATCTGCAATTGCATTCGAAATCGCTGCTAAAGGCGCTTTCCGTCAATCGATCCCTAAAGCGGGCGCACAACTTCTTGAGCCAATCATGAAAGTTGACGTGTTCACGCCAGAAGATCACGTTGGTGATGTAATCGGTGACCTTAACCGTCGTCGTGGTATGCTAAGCGACCAAGAAGCTGGTTTAACTGGCGTTCGCATTAAAGCTGACGTACCGTTATCAGAAATGTTTGGTTACATCGGTTCACTACGTACTATGACATCAGGTCGTGGTCAGTTCTCTATGGAGTTCTCACACTACGCACCATGTCCAGCTAACGTATCTGAAACGGTAATCGCTGCAGAAAAAGAGAAAAAAGCTGCTAAGTAATTAGCCTTTTAAACTCTAAAAAAAACCCGCACATGTTGCGGGTTTTTTATTGGCTAAAAATTTTTCTAGCTTCTGTGTAATTTATAGTTAGCATATATTTTAAGCATAAAAAAAGGAGCGCTAAGCGCTCCTTTTTAGTGTGATGCACGGTTAATTAAACTTTCTAATTAACTTTGCTTTGAGGTTTTTGATTTTTAGCTTACGAACACGATGAAAACGTTGTACTGGCATTGTTGTTAATTGCTCTGCTGGTAGTGCTGGCAAAGCTTCAGGGTATTGTCCTTTGCTTGGTACTGATACTGTTTGTAAATGTACTTTAAGTGCAGCGAGTGTTTTGCTGTTATCGACTTCACTAGGGCATATAAATATACCTAGTTTTCTGAGCGCTACACCAAACTTAATACTACTCGAGTAACGAACAATGGGAGCTGCAAGTATCAGCCCTAATAAAATAGGTGATAACCACCAGAAAAATACAGGGGTAAAGTAATAAGCAACCCCGCCCCAAACAACTGCAACTACGGTTGAAAATAGTGTATAGCCAAAGGCTTCTTTCCACGACACCATGCGGCCTTCTCGCGGTTGAGCATCCCACGTTACTTTTTTACCTAAAAATACACATACTACAAAGTAAGCATGAAAAACCATCATCAGCGGTGCCACAATAACGGCAAACAAAGTTTCAATAATTGAACCAGCTATGAGTTTAATTGACCCACCAAAACGCTTATTTCTGTGGACTAGGGTAACAATGACCCCCATTAACTTAGGCATTAATAAAATAATAATGGTTAAATAAAGTAATGAGTCAATTAAATCTGTTTTAGCTATTTGCCATGTAGGAAATAACTGATAAGCACGATTAAAATAGACATCACTGTTTAATGCGCGGGTAACGGCATCAATAGTACTTAATGCGAGCATTGATAGCCAAATAAGCGACGATATATATGCTGTTGCACCCAGTAAAAAATGAAACTTACTCATAAGCTTTAATTTATTTGATGACAATAAACCAAGGTGTTGAATATTGCCTTGTACCCAGCGCCTATCACGAATTGCGTAGTCTAATATATTGCTTGGAACTTCTTCATAGCTACCTTCAATTTCAGATAACAACAATACATCCCAATCTGCTGAGTGAAGTAAAGAAGCTTCAACAAAGTCGTGGCTGAGAATTTCACCACCAAAGGGGGCATTCCCTTTTAACGTAGGTAAGCCACAACATTTAATGAAGGCATCGACCCTTATAATTGCGTTATGTCCCCAGTAGTTAGCTTGATCGGTTTGCCAAAAAGCAGAGCCAGTAGCTAGCATGGGGCTGTAGAGTACCGATGCGAATTGTAAAAAGCGACCAAAAAAAGTATCTTGGCGAACCGGAATAGGGATTGTCTGAATAAGACCTGCTTGTGGGTTATTTAGCATGCTAGTTGTTAGCTCAAGCATACACTTGCCAGTCATTATACTGTCTGCATCGAGTACAATCATATGATCGTATTTACTACCCCAGCGTTCACAAAAATCCGTTAGGTTGCCTACTTTGCGGTGTTTATTGTCTTCACGGCGGCGATAAAAAATATGTTTGGCAGTATCTCCTAAGCGCTCGCACATTGCGTGCCATGCATTGAGTTCATTCTCGGCTATCTGCGGGTCTTGTGTATCGCTTAGTAAGTAAAAATCAAAGTGTTCGAGCTGTCCTGTCTCTTTAAGCGACGCTAGACTTACTTCAAAACCAGCAATTACACGGTGGGTGTCTTCGTTGTAAATAGGCATTACAACCGCTGTTTTTTGCTTAGCAATAGCTTGGGCGTGGATCGCGATTGGTTTTATGCGCTTTAAGGTAAGTGGATCGATACGAAATAGCTGTAATACAAACCCTATTGTGCCACTACAAAATGCCGTCACTATCCATGCAAATGTAATAGAAAATAAGACAAGCAGTGCATACTCAAGCAACGTCATGCCGTTTGAGTTAAGTATGTCGAACATGATTGATATGCCATAGCCTGATATGAATATAGCGGCAATTGCAAAAAGCCATACACGAGCTGTTTTAAATGGCATTGTCGTTCCCTTTTTTTGCTTACTTGATGTCATTTGGATACCAAACATAGCTCCATACCTCACTAATGTCTTTGTCACGTAGTTTTAACGATAAGCGCATATCGACGGGGTTGTCGTCTTGTGGTGCAATTTTAAAAGCAACACGCCAGCCGTACCCTTCAGGCAGCTTTTGAACGGATACATCACTTACTTCACCCGTAGTAAGCTGAATATCTGCATTTAACTTAAGTTGTTCAGAGAGAGCATTTAGAGCAGGGCCTGAAAAATCAACAGTGAATTGACGATGACTTTGTGGTGGCGGGTTATCTTCACCGGGCAATGCCGCGCTGCCGATACGAGTACGAACTACATGTGCTTTTTCATGTTTGTTTAAACTGCTATTAAACGTACTCATTTTGTAGCTAAGTTTTAATGAATCACCTGCTTTGAAGGGGGTTTCTGGTACCCAGTAGCTAACAATGTTGTCGTTTGTTTCGGTATCTGTTGGAATTTCTACTAGCTCAACACGGCCATTGCCCCATTCACCCTGAGGTTCAATCCACAGGCTTGGGCGATCATGGTAATGTGCTTCTATATCAAAATAGTTATTAAAGTCACGGTCGCGCTGCGCAAGCCCAAAACCTTTCGGGTTTTCGTACGCAAATGACGTAACGCTTAGTTGCGATGGATTATTCAGTGGGCGCCATACCCACTTGTCATCCTGTGATTGAGTTAACAAACCATCAGAGTCATGCACCTCGGGACGATAATCATCAAAAAATTTTGTGCTATTTTCACCATGATAAAACATGCTTGTTAGTGGTGCGATGCCTAACTTTTTCACGTCTTTACGGGCAAATATTTGCATGTCTATTTTAACGGTTGTGTTGGTAGTAGGGTCAATATTAAATTTATAAGCGCCAGATACTGATGGGCTATCAAGTAATGCAAACAGTACAATGTTAGTTTGTTCTGCTGTCGGTTTTACTAGCCAAAACTCTTTAAACATAGGGAACTCTTCGCCAGATGCTAGCGCTGTATCAATTGCTAATCCGCGAGCTGAAAGGCCATAAACTTGGTTTGGACCTACAACACGAAAATAAGAAGCACCTTGAAACACCATAATCTCATCTTTATAAGTATTAGTATTTAAAGGGTAGTGAAGCCTAAAACCTGCATGGCCAAGCTGTGTATTGGTTGTGCTTTTAGTTAACTCATCTTCTAGCGGTGCAGCCGTTCCATCGTAATTATAAAAGTCAGTATTAAAGGGAAGTCTGCTGTGTTTTGAGTCGCTATCAACAGTATTTATTGTCACCGGTGTTTTGTATAAAAAACCAGGATGAAATAGCTGTAATTCATACAAACCATCATCTTTCCAAACAGCTTGATCTTGCTTAAAACGAATGGAGCGGTAATCCTGATAATTAATGTTATTTAGTGCATCAAGTTCAATATTGTTTGGCGCCTTATAGTCTTCACTGGCTAATTTTTTTGCACGTGCGCTGATAACATCAAATAAACTACTTTGTGAAATAGAGGCTTTGGTGGTACTTGCTAATGCTTGGTTACTAACTGCAAATGTTGAAAGTGCAATAAATAAACCCAAAATCGATTTAGTATGAGACTGCCATCGTGTTGTTAATTTGATAAGTTGCTTCATTTTTTCTTCCTTTATGAAAACGGCTAGGTCACATTTAAAAGTGATTTTTTTACTTAATGGGTAAGCCTAAATTAATCTATGAATTTGATGTTAAGTACTGAAGTTACGAGGTTTGTAAAGTTACATTTAATAAAAAATGAACTACCTAACGCAAAAGATATTAAGGGGGGATAGCTGAAGCTTGTCTGAATTATTTTTACAGAGGAATAAAAAAAGCCGCGAATGCGGCTTTTTATTTCTTACTTTAAGCTAATTATTTCTTTTTAAAACGACGCACTATAGAAAGTGGTGCTAAAAGAAGAGATAACCAAAGCAATGAGCCAGCATCGTTATCATCATCTGAACGCAAGTTATTTACCTTCACAGCAACTTTTTCAGCTTTTGATACATTACCAACGCTATCTTCAACTTGTACAGTAAACGTAATGCGGTTTTCAAATTCATAATCAATTTCACCAGCAACAATTAGCTGACCTTGATCATTAATTGACACACTATCGTTTTCAGACACGATAAATTTAACAACAGGTGAATCTTCAGGGTTAGGATCTGAGTAATCAAGCATGCCAATAACAGTACCTACAGCGCTGTTTTCATCAATAGAGAATACTTGATCTGGGGCAACCACAGGAGTTTGTTCTTCTGGTGTAAGCACAACTTCAGATTTGATATCAACAATCACAGGGTCATGATCAGACGCGCGGTATGCACTTTCTGAGTAAAGAGTAGACTGATGCCCTTCGCTCTTAAACTCTACATTGTAATCAAGTACGATAGGCTCATCGGCATTAATGTGCCAATCTTTAGCAGCCACTACTTTACTAAGTAAAGACTCAGTCGCCACTGCATGGTCAAGGCTACCAGCACGGCCTGAGAAGCTGTAAGAGTAAGCTAATGTATTACCATCAAGCTCAGCAACAACATTTTTGTAGCCTTTTTCGTCAAATTTGCGAATTGGATCTTCCATCGCGTAGGCGTTCATATCACCCACTAAGATAATATCTTCGTCGTCTACACCTGTTGGTTTGCTGTCTAACCAATCAGCAAATGCGCTTGCACCTTCTGTACGGATTTCATTCCAACATGCTTGACCATCGTTTTGATCTTCATTAGCGCCACTTGCACTACCACAACCGCCTTTTGATTTTAAGTGCGCTACAGCAACAGTAAATACTTCTTGCGACTCTAACGATTTAAAGCTTTGTGCGATAGGTGTACGGTTGCTGAAATCAAATGGTGCTGCGGTAGTAATAGCAGCAGACCCTACTTCTTCAACTTTGTTTGCGCGGTAAATAAGTGCTGTCGTAATTGCATCAGTACCAACTTGGTTAACGTTAAAGTCTACAAAAGCATATTCGTTAGCACTGTCAGCATCATTTAGTGCGTTTACTAAACTTGCAATTGCACTAAACTCACCAAAGCCATCGTTTTCAATTTCCATTAAACCAACAACGTCAGCTTGCATTGCGCTAATTGCACTTACTAACTTAGCTTCTTGGCGAACCAACTCTTCAAGTGAGTCAGCACCGCGGCTAGTTGGGAAACCAGCACCTTGGCCGTCACCGTTGAAGTAGTTTAAAACGTTAAAGCTTGCAACACGTAAGTCTGCTTCAGGATTTAGTTCCGGTGCGTCTTCACGTGGATTAGTTGCAATAAACTGCGGTGCAACTGTTGGGTGAATACGGTATGTGCTAAAGCTATACGCTAATGCGCCTGTTACGCTGTTCACACTATCGCCTGTACGTAATGTGTTTTCTGCTGATAAACCTGGGGTCGGGTAAGCAGTAGGATCTGAGTTTTGAACAGTTGAACCGTCATCAACTAAGATTTTTTTAGTTAAGTTTTCTACTTCAACTGCGTTAGCTGCATCGCCAGGCATAGCAACTTGTGTGCCTTGGTATAAACGTTCTGTTGCAAGCTCAACTTCACCGTAACGGCCTAAACCAAAGTTATTTGTTACAACTAACTCTTGTTCTAAAGTAACCAGCATGCCTTCAAAGGCTTCTAAATCATCTTGGCTTGCTAAAGGTAAAGAAATTTTAGTGGCACTTACTGATTGACCCGTTGCACATACCGCAACTTGAACAACATCAGAAATTTGCGTTGAATCGAAGTATTCATCAACTGTACCTTGAACACGTACGTGATCGCCAACGTTTACATCTGTATCTGCAAAGTAAACAAATACACCTTCAGAAGTTAGTGGGTTTGTATCTTCATCAGCGGCAAGAGAGGTTACAAAGAAACCTTTAAGTTCATCATCGCCTTGGAAGTCGGCAGTAACAATACCTTCTAGTTCTACTAGTGTGTCAACGAGTGGGCTTTCGTTTCCTTCGCCTTGAATAGCACTAATTAGCGTTTTGTCTGCAGCACATACGATTGGATCAATTGGATCTGGTTCAGGCTCTGTTCCGCCACCATTACCCGCGTGAGAACCGAGACCAGTAAATTCATTTTGATCGAACTGCGCCCATTCTTCGCTAGGATTAAAGCTAGCATCAGGAGTAACACGACCTGTTACTATTCCATCTTTGCGTCTTAATGTTTTGTTTGCAGTTTCTACCCCGCCTTCTGACCAAGATGAGCCAGGATCTACACCACGTTGGCCGAAGCTATCAACAACTGTTGTTCCTTGCATTAAAACTAAAGCATCATCACCATTAAAGTTTACTACGGAGTCAGATAAATCTGCTTTTGCAATAAGGGCTGCATCAGCTCTTGAGTCAGCATTAACAATAACATAAGTGCTATTAGCAGCAAGAGTACCGCTTAACGTTAATTCAGTAGAAACAGTGCTAGAGCCATTAGAATAGCGCTGCAATGTGTAATCACCTAGAGAGATTTCCGATGATGATGTGTTATATAGCTCTATTGCTTTATTATAGCCACTACCTTCAACATACTCAGATATGATTAAGTTAGCGGACGCTGGTGCACTAAGACCTGCTAGTACAAGCGCCAGTGGCGTTATTTTTGTTTTTAACATTTTTTATTATTCCCGTGTATTTAAATCCCAAAATGGGACACCAGTTTAGAGAATCTAAATGACAAAAATAATACAATTATGTTAATGAATGTAAACGAAAAGGCGGTTTTACCGCCTTTTTATCAATTACTTACTTTTTAGTGAGGTATTGCGCGGCTTGCTTAGCGAAATAGGTTAATATGCCATCAGCCCCTGCGCGCTTAAAAGCGAGTAAAGACTCCATAATTGTGGCTTCTTCGCTCAGCCAACCGTTATCAATCGCTGCTTTGTGCATTGCGTATTCTCCACTAACCTGATATGCGAAAGTAGGTACACCAAATTCGTCTTTAACGCGGCGCACAATATCAAGGTAGGGCATACCGGGTTTAACCATCACCATGTCGGCACCTTCTTGTAAATCAAGCGCGACTTCTCTAATTGCTTCATCTGAGTTGGCAGGATCCATTTGATAGGTTTTCTTATCGGCCCCTTTTAAGTTACCTGCAGAGCCTACAGCATCTCTAAAAGGCCCGTAGTAGCTAGACGCATATTTAGCTGAGTAAGCCATAATACGTGTATGAATATGGCCATCTGCTTCAAGTGCTTCGCGAATAGCGCCAATACGACCATCCATCATGTCAGATGGCGCAACTACATCTGCGCCTGCCTCGGCGTGCGAAAGCGCCTGCTTAACAAGAATTTCAGTGGTTATGTCATTCATTACATAACCTTTATCATCAATAATGCCGTCTTGACCGTGAGTAGTAAATGGATCAAGGGCTACATCGGTAATAACCCCAAGCTCAGGAAAAGCTTCTTTTAAAGCGCGTACAGTACGTTGTGCTAAGCCATCTTCACTGTAGGCTTCTTCAGCCATCAGGGATTTTTTGTCACCAGGGGTTACCGGAAAAATAGCCACGGCAGGTACACCTAAATCTACAAGCTCTTTCGCTTCTTCAAGCAAAAGATCAATCGATAAACGTTCAATTCCAGGCATAGATTCGATGACTTCTCGGCGATTTTTACCTTCTAGTACAAAAACAGGGTAAATAAGGTCATTTACGCTAAGGTGGTTTTCGGCCATTAGACGACGAGAAAAGTCATCGCGGCGCATTCTGCGCATACGAGTATATGGGAAAAGGTCTAGTCCAGATTGGGCCATATTGCTATGCTCCTATTGTATAGTTTCAAAATTAACAACTTGGTTACGACCTTGTTGTTTAGCGCTATAAAGTGCTTTATCTGCGCATTCCGTGAATAACTCAGGGGTATTTATATCATCAGCGATAAATGTATAGACACCGGCACTAATCGTAAATTTAACCTCAGCACCTGCAACGATGACTGGGTTTTGGTATATATGTAGTCGTATTTGTTCTGCTATATCAAAAGCGCCTTGGTTTGCAGTGTTAGGGAGTAAAATTACAAACTCCTCACCGCCATAGCGAGCGACCTCATCCAGCGGTCGTTTCAAAAAGCGTTTGATAATATCAGCAGTTGCTTTTATAACGTTATCACCGCTTAAGTGTCCGTAGGTATCGTTAATTGTTTTAAAGTGATCGATATCAATCATAATAATACTTAGCGGTGTTTGTTCTCTTCGTGAACGACGAAGTTCCATTACCAGTTTCTTATCAAAAAAGCGGCGGTTTTTAGCGCCTGTTAGCGCATCTTCTGTATTTAGCTGTTCAAGCTCTCTGTTTTTTTCTTCAAGTTCTCTAAGTGTTACTTGTAGTTCAAACGTGCGCTCATCTACTTGTGATTCAAGTTCGTACTGAGCTTCTTCTTGAAGTGCGAGCCGCTCTTTTAACAGTGTGTCTTGAGCCGTACTTTCTGCAATCACAGTTTGCTGTTCGATTATCTGCTCATCTCGTTCAGTTATAAATTGCTTCATAACTGCATAACACAAGCAAAATGTACAACTAAAAAATAACACCGATATAATGACCAACCCCATCGTTTCAAAGGTGTACCATCCCATCACGGTTATAATAAAATAAACCGTTACTGCATTAAAAAAGCCTAAAGCTAGTAATAATGCATTTATAGATTTCGAAGGGTGGGAGCGAGTAGATAAGTAGGTTGTTAAAAAGTACAGACTTAAAACAAGAGGGGTTAATATTAGGCAATATGCAGTGACCAACCAGTTAGGAAGTAGCCAAATAAATAATAGAGAGACAGCAAGCAATTTTGTTATTAATTTTTGCACACGTATAATTTTTTGAGCGTGAGGCTTGCACATTTGTTGTTGAAGTGGGAAAAACAACAGCGCGATTAAAATAAGTAATATTGGCATTATTACTTGTTGGATTGTGGGAATATTTGGGTGCAAGTAACGAAATCCAAAGCCGCCAAGGTACGCTAGAAAAAGCCCTAGCGTGAAAGTGATCGCTCCCGCTAGTGCAAAATAGCGCTTTCGAGTAAATCCATACAAAAATATACAGCTTAATGCCAATGCTGCTAAAAAGCCGACCATTAATCCATAAACTAAGTTAAACCCCTCTTTTTGAGTTAAATAAACATCTTGTTGCCATAAACTGATAGGGATACGTAAACCTGATGGGTTACTAACTTTGAGAATAACCCGAGTGGAGGAGCTTGCTGGAAGCGTTAATTTAGTTAACAAAAACTCACTCTTTATAGTACGTTCGTCAAGTGAGAATGAATCACCTAGCCGCATTTCTGACAGTATTTGTGCATTTCTCAAGTGAAACAGCTGAACTTCATTTAAAAATGGATTGTCTATTAAAATTAATGGACTAAAGCGATTATTTAACGTGTTATTTATTTCAAACGTAACCCAAACAGGGCGGCTTTCTAGGCCAAAATTTAACAGTTTGGTGTTAACCGAATGCCATTTATTAGGCTCAAGTTGTAAAGCTGTTTCTATCGATGAAGGCTCAAAAGAATAAGTGAGATTTGTAACGATATGGGATGAAAAATCTGAATTTATTACTACGGTAGACGCAAAGCTTTTAAAAGTGAAAAGCATTATAAGTAGGCAAATAGCAGCCTTTATACTGTTCATTAACGGGCTTCTAAACCAAAAACAGCATAAAAGTTATCTGTTGTTTGCTTCGCCACACTCTTGGCATCTATTTGATATAGCTCAGCAAGTGTTTGGCAGACATACGTTAATAGTGCTGGCTCATTTCTTCGCGACTTAGGCTTTGGTTTAACTGTGCGTGGAATTAAAAAAGGCGCATCAGTTTCTATAAGTAAGCGGTTTAAGGGAATGCTTGGGGCTAAAGCTTGCAATGCTTGTCCGCGTCTTTCATCACAAACCCACCCTGTGATACCAATGTATAGGCCTAATGCTAAATAACTTTTGAGTGCGCTTTCATCTCCTGTAAAGCAGTGAAGCACACCGCGAACATTGAACTCCGTAAGAATATTGATCATGTCATCACTCGCATTACGCTCATGCAAATAAACCGGTAAATTTAACTTTTCGGCTAGTGCAAGTTGGCGTCTCAATACGCTACGTTGAACACTTCGAGGCGAAAAATCACGGTTATAATCAAGCCCGCATTCACCAATAGCAACAACCTGAGGTTGAGTGGCAAGCAGTGTTAATTGGTCTTCTAATGAATCAGTTGCTGTTTTGGCATCATGTGGGTGAATACCGGCGGTTGAAAACAAGTGAAAGCTTTTAGCAAGTGCTAAAGATTGCTCACTCGTTGATATGTCGCAACCAATAAGCAGCATTTTTTCGACACCCGCGCTTTGAGCACGGGAGATGATATCTGAATGCTCACCATCAAACTGATGGTTTGCTAAGTTAACGCCAGCATCAACCAGTGTGTAAGGCATTACTTAGTTCGTTTAACGCGAATAGAACGGTTTTGACCATCTTTTCGTAATAAAAATGAGTTAAATGCACCGCGGGTAATGGTTACAGCATCAGACTTTTTCAAACGCATGCTATCAGAACCAACTTGGCGCCATTTTTGGTTGTTATCCAAAGTGATGATCAGCTCGCCATAGGGGGCTTTGTCAACAGATGTTACCGCTGCTTTTATTTCACTGTCTTTTTCTGCTCGGTCTTTTTTGTGCTCTAAACCAAAGTCATCCTTTGGCGCTTCAACTGCAACAACAGGGACATTGGTGGCTGTTGTTGGCGCTTTAACTTTTTGGGTTACTGTTGATTGTGTAAGTGGTTTACCCGCCATTGTATTGTCGTAACACAAGAGGCGGTTAAAGTCATTTTCGATAAAGCTACACGCTTTTAGCGCTTGAGTATTAATGTCTGATTGCGCAGAAAATGCAGGTGCGCTCAATATAACCAGTAGTGAGAGTATTTGTTTTTTCATTTTATTCCTCAACTTCTTCTCGTGGTTTAGCGGTGTAAAATTTCGCTAAAATTAAACCTAATTCAAACAAAAGCAACATCGGAAATGCTAATAATGTCTGCGATAAAACATCGGGCGGCGTTAAAAACATCGCCACAACAAAAACACCCACCACAATATAAGGGCGCTTTTCTTTTAAGCTCGTTGTTGTCGTTGCACCACTCCAGCACAAAAGCATAATAGCAACTGGAATTTCAAATGCGACGCCAAACGCAAAAAACAGCTTTAATACAAACCCTAAATAACTACTTATATCTGGCGCTAGGGTCATCATTTCAGGCCCCGTATTGGTAAAAAAACCTAAAATAATGGGTAGCACTACAAAATAACAAAATGCGATTCCGCCATAAAATAGTAAAATACTGGAAGCAAGAATAGGCATCAGCATTTTCTTTTCATGCTGATATAATCCCGGCGCTATGAACCCCCAAATTTGATGCAATATCCAAGGTATAGACGCAAATAATGCAACAAATAAAGTCAGCTTAAATGGGGCAAAGAAGGGGGCAGTGACATCGGTTGCAATCATGGTTGCAGTGCTTGGCAAATGAGAGACTAACGGCTGTGCAACAAACGCGTATATATCGTTTGCAAAATACACTATTGCAATAAAAATAACTAAAATACTCAACAGTGATTTTATAAGCCTGTCACGCAGCTCTATTAAATGAGCTACAAACCCCGATTTTACTTCCTCAACCATTTTTATTTATACCATTTAGTAAGTTGACCATAGAAAGGTAAATTAAATTCACTTTTTTTCATCAATTTGTTGGTTAGGTTCTGATTCTTGTGGCTGTTTTTTATAGCTGTGAGTCACTGATTCTGCAGCCTGTTTTAGCTCACTTAATGAGCTTTGTAATTCAGGGCTTAAGTCTTGTAGGTTTTGTTGCTCAGCTTTTTTTAGGTTTTCGTGGAGCTCGTGTACGCGCAATTCTTCACTCACTTCAGCTTTAACTGAGTTAGCAAGAGATTTAACAGTTTTGATCCAGCGACTAACCGTTCTTATTGCAACGGGTAAACGTTCAGGCCCTAATACAACAAGCCCTACAATAAAAACAACAACTAGCTCCCACATGCCCATGTTAATTAAGCCTTATCGGTGTCTTTTGTTTTTTCAGTATCAGTCGTCGTTTTTTGTGACGTTTGAATTTGTTCAGGGGAGTCTGTTTCAGTTGGTTTTTCATCCGACATTGCTTTTTTAAACCCCTTAACAGCACCGCCTAAGTCACCCCCCATGCCGCGTAATTTTTTAGTACCAAAAAGAAGTACAATGATTGCCAAAACAATCAATAATTGCCAAATACTAATGCCGCCCAATCCCATGGTTCTCTCCAAATAATAAAATGATTAAATGTATATTTTAAATACTAATTATACGCCCTAAACCGTAAATAGCACTTTGTTTATGTGTGTCGCCATGCCGCAATAAAACACGCGGCGGAACAGGTTGCTGTAACGCCCGCAGCAATTAAATCATGTTGCAAATAACACAGTGCAGACACTACCAAAGTAGCACTCCCCAACAAGCTAAGCACTAACGCTTTATGAGAAGCTGGCTTTACAACTGCGTGGGTGCGCACTGGGCGCTTTAAGTTTTGATAAATCAAGTCAGGTAACTCAGGCATTTTTTCAGCCCAAAATGGTAGGTTTGCATACATTTGTTTTAAGACAGATAGCGGCCCTACTTGTTCTTTAACCCACTGCTCTAAGAAGGGTTTAGCCGTTTTCCATAAATCTAGTTGAGGATAAAGCTGTCTCCCCAGCCCTTCAACATAGAGTAATGTTTTTTGAAGTAGCACCAATTGTGGTTGCACCTGCATATTAAATCGACGCGCGGTGTTAAATAAATTTACCAGTACATGCCCAAATGATATTTCAGCAAGAGGCTTATTAAAAATAGGTTCGCAAACAGTGCGAATAGCAAATTCAAACTCTTCGATACTGGTATCTTCAGGAACCCATCCAGAGTCAACATGTAGTTGGGCTACTTGACGATAGTCGCGGTTAAAAAAGGCGATAAAGTTTTCTGCTAAATAGCGCTTATCTTCTTTGCTTAAGGTACCAACAATACCGCAATCAATACCAATATATTTAGGGTTTTCGGGATGCTCGCGAGATACAAAAATATTACCGGGATGCATGTCTGCATGAAAAAAACTATCCCTGAATACTTGTGTAAAAAAAACTTCTACACCACGTTCTGCAAGCAATTTCATATTTGTATTTTGCGCTATTAACGACTCGGTATCTGACACGGGTATACCGTAAATACGCTCCATCACTAACACGTTGCTTCGGCTGTAATCACTGTAAACAGTAGGGATATAGAGTGCATCTGAATCATCAAAGTTACGTTTTAATTGAATGCCATTGGCACCTTCACGCATTAGGTCTAATTCATCAAGCAGTGTTTTTTTATACTCTTTTACTACTTCAACAGGGCGCAAGCGTTTTGATTCGTTATGAACATTAGCAAGCACCTGAGCAAGCTTTTCCATTAATGCTAAGTCTGCATTTATTTGTTCATGGATGTTTGGGCGAATTACTTTAATAACAACATCTTGCTCAATATTATCGTTGTCAACTAGTGTTGCAGTATGCACTTGTGCTATTGATGCAGATGCCAATGGCGCTTGTGAAAATTCACTAAACAGCTCGCTAATGTCATTAATATCGAGTGCATTTTCTATAATTTGTTGCGCCAATTCACCTTCAAAAGGCTGAACTTGGTCTTGCAAAAAGGCAAGCTCTTGCGCGATATCGTGAGGAAGTAGATCGCGACGTGTTGACAGCATTTGGCCAAATTTAATCCATACAGGTCCTAGCTCTTGTAATGCTAAACGTAAGCGCAGTCCTGCAGGTTTTTCTTTATGCTGATTTCGTAGCCAAAATAAACACCCCCTGGCAATTTTTGCAAACCAAGGTGTTTTACTTTTAGGCACTAATTCGTCTAAACCATAGCTAAGTAATGTTTTAGTGATGTAATACAATCGTGAAGAAGACACAAAAAGTCCTTAGCGTGTTTTGGCGCTTAATAAAGTGTTTATACGCTGCTCTATGGCGGCAACTTGGCCTTTTAGCTCTCGGTTTTGTTGTTTAAATTGTGCAAGTTCTAAAGGGTGAATTGTAACAGCTAGCTCGTCTTGAAATAAGCTTGTTAACGTGGTGCTTAGTTGTGCGTTAATTTTGCTACCATGGCGCTTTAGCGACATAAAATGCAAATAAAGTTGTTGAGCTGGTGCATCGCCAATATAGTTTGATAGCTGTTCGGGCCAATCTATGTCTAACCCTGAAAATGCACCGCTATATGCTTGCGCTATATTCAAGTCGCCTTGTAAATCGAGTTTATCTTGACGAATTAGCTGTGTAAGCATGGCTGGGTTTTTAAGAGCAACAAGCGTGTCTATATCGGCGCTGATCATGCAATCGCTATAATCGCTGTTGTTAGCGGCATAAAGGTGTAATTTTTCGTCAGCAAAAACAACGTGTATGGTTTGCTGCCAGTCTCTAACTTCAACAAGTAAACGCTGTTGTTTTACCGTGTTTAGCTTTTGGGCAACGTTAGGGTCGAGTTTAAGTGCTTGATTTAAAATGCGCTCAACAAGCGAAAGTACAAAGTTAGGTAGCATCAAAAAGGTCGATGTATTTGTATTATCACTGCTTTTTTCAGTTGCTTGATCAAGCGCCATGACTCTGTGCCTTAATATTTAAAACCACGGTGAAGGGCAACAATTCCGCCTGTTAGGTTTTGATATGTTGTTTGTTCAAACCCAGCTTCATCCATCATAGCTTTAAGCGTATCTTGGTCTGGGTGCATACGAATTGACTCTGCTAAATATTGATAAGATTCACTGTCGTTAGCAACTAGCTTGCCCATTGTTGGCAGTAAATTGAACGAGTAAAAATCATACGCTTTGCTAAGTGCTTCGTGTTTTGGCTTAGAAAACTCTAATACTAACAGACGACCACCTGGCTTTAGTATGCGATACATTGAGCGCAGCGCCTTGTCTTTGTCGGTTACATTACGTAAACCGAAGGCGATGGTGATCACATCAAAGCTGTTATCTGGAAATGGCAGCATTTCAGCATTCATTTGTACGTAGTCAATATTGCCTACAAGGCCTAAATTATGAAGCTTTTCACGACCTACTTTGAGCATAGATGAGTTAATATCGCCCAAAACCACTTGGCCAGTTTCACCGACCAGTTGACTAAATTTTGCAGTTAAATCGCCTGTACCACCGGCTAAGTCAAGAACATGATGGCCTTTACGCACGCCTGAACTGGCTATAGTTTGACGTTTCCATAAACGGTGGACACCAAAAGACATTAAATCATTCATTACATCGTACTTAGCCGCAACAGAGTGAAATACATCTGCAACCATTGATGCTTTTTCGTTTTCAGCAACGGTTTTGTAGCCAAAGTGCGTGGTCTTTTCTGGGGTCTCGTTCATGATTAATCTCTATCGTGGCAATAAGCACTAGTGTACTTTATTGTGCACCGAAGGTGCAATTTGAATATGATTTATCAGGTATTTTATTGGCCGGCGGTAAAGCTACTTTGGCCAAGAGAGCGGGCTTTAAATGCCGCGTGTGATGCCTTTTTAGCCAGTTGGTTAAAGTCTTCTTTTTGCTGATGCTGAGCGATTCCAAGCGATAAGTTAATGCTGGGCAGTTTTGCGCCACTTTTTGAGCTTACAAAACGCAGTTTTTCTACACCTTTACGAACTTTTTCAGCAATGAGAATCGCTGTTTCAGGGTCAATATCAGCTAATAAAACAGTGAACTGATCTTTAGCGGTACGCCCCGGTAAACCACTTTGCATTACATACTTTTGAACTTGTTTAGCCACTTTATTTAAAATCACTTCACCAATAATATCGCCAAAGTTATCAACAAAATGCGCTAAATTATCGATTTGAATGGCAATGGCACAAATAGACTTGTCTTGAGTCGCCCATAATTCAGTTTGTTGGGTTAAGTAATGGCGTTTAAATAAGCCAGTTTGACTATCTATAATGTGTTGCTTACGAAGTTGAGAAAGCTGTTTTTGTGTTCTTTCGTGTAGTTTTTTTGCTCTCGTTAGCTCTTGTTTAAACTTTTTATGTTGAGCGAGTAACTCAGCAGTTTGCTTATCAAGTTTGTTAAGTGCTTGGCGGCTTTGTTCTATATTGTTTTCGTCAAGCGAATGAACACATTCACTCACTTGATCTGCAAAGCGACTGATTTGTTTTTCTGTATTTTGCGCATTGTTAGACAATGAAGTAATAACGCCGTCTACGTTTTGAATCATCGACACTTGCGTATTGTGTCCGACATTTAAAAATTCAAAGTAAAGTTGCTCTATTAATACGCCATCAATGTTTTCATCGGTAGAAATAGCGCGATCTAATGTTTTATTTAATTTTAAATTTGCTTGGCTAACGTAGGTGTAAACAACTTGAAAGTTCAGGGGCGTTGGCGGCAATGCATAGCGTTCTAAGAACATACACACTTGAGTCATTTTCTCTTGAGCAATAGCCATGGAATCATGGAACATCATTATTTAATACCAACTAAGTACGCATCAATGCTTAATTTATAATTTCATTCCATGAGTCGATTGTGCGTCCAAGCTTTTTTATTATTTTTTACTACTGTATTCGTTATAACTGCTATTAAAAAGCAAAAATAGGGCCAAGGGAACTTAAATTTTACTTTAGTCGCTTAATAGCTGTTTTTCTCATCAATTAGGCTTGTTTTTAGCTCATTTAATATGATTTATCGTCTAATAAATACTTTTTAAAACTGTACTTTTAGAGTCGATTTTTATTTAAAACTTCATCTTACAGTGGTGGTTTTAGTATTAAGGTAAAGGCACGTTATAAAGTGTGGCTATTGCAAATGAGCCTGATAGCGCAGTGTAATAACTATATGCTGCTACCATAGCTTGTGCCCTTTTATTGAATAAGCTTTAAGCCTGGAAGGGCGTTACCATCTAAGATACTTGTCTCATTTACTTGCTATTTACTGAGTCTGCGATAGCTTTGTGAAATTCATTATCTGACTAAATTTTATTATGACGAATAATTTATTACTTAAGCCAATCCGCAATACACTTATCAGCATGACGCTTTTATGTACTTTAAGTGCCTGTCAAACCACAAACTATAACGCCGATAGTCAGTTTACAGCGGTTGCAGATAGCATTGTTGATTACCGACAAAGTTCCAGCCCTTACGGCAACATTGAGGGTGTTAATGGTTATTTGTTAGCGAATCTATCGCCTGAGTTTTTAGAGCAGCAATACAATAAAAAAACTCAGTTCTTGGCTGAGCTAGACGCCTTAGATGCAGCGTCCCTGAGTGATGAAAACCAAATAAACTTTAGTATTATTCGCGCTCAAGTACAAAACAGCGTTGACGAATATGTATTTAATGCTCATTACATGCCGCTAACTTCTGAGTACGGTTTTCATTCTGGCTTATCGTATATTGTAAACAGCAGCCAATATAAAACACTGCAAAATTATCAAACCTATTTAGCACGTTTGGCTCAGGTCCCTCGCTTTTTTGAACAAAATATTTATTGGATGAAAAAAGGTCTTGAAACAGGTTTAACGCAACCTAAAGCGGTGCTTGAAGGGTACGAAGAATCAATATCAGCCTATATAGTTGCGGATGTTACAACGTCTGAATTTTATAAACCATTTTTAAAAAATAACGCAGGCTTGCCAGAGGGTGAATTTAAATCACTTCAGCAGCAGGCGCAGTCTGTAATAAAAGATAAAGTAATTGAATCATATAAAAATTATTTAGCTTTTTTTACACAGGAGTATCGCCCCGGTGCGCGCACTTCGATAGGTATTTCAAATACGCCAAACGGCGAATCGTTTTATAAAAATAGAGCTAAATATTACACCACTACCGAGATGACCCCTAAAGAGATACACGAGCTGGGGTTAAAAGAAGTTGCACGCATTCGCGGCGAAATGGAAGCCATTATAAAAGAAGTCGAGTTTGAGGGAACATTTGCAGAGTTCATTCACTTTTTACGAACCGATCCGCAATTTTATGCAACCACACCGGAGGAGCTACTTAAAGAGGCAGCATATATAGCAAAAAAAATGGACGCACAACTGCCTAAGCTTTTTCATACCTTGCCTCGTAAACCGTATGGTGTTGCGCCGGTACCCGCGAGCATAGCGCCCAAATACACAACGGGTCGCTACTCAGGGTCAAATAGAGATGATGAGGCGGGCTATTATTGGGTGAATACGTACGCACTTGATAAACGCCCACTGTATGTATTAGAAGCGCTCACTTTGCACGAAGCGGTACCGGGTCATCATTTACAAATATCATTAAATGCAGAATTAGAAACCTTGCCACGTTATCGTCGAGATGCGTATTTATCGGCATTCGGTGAAGGTTGGGGGCTTTACTCTGAGTACTTAGGCATTGAAGCGGGCTTTTATCAAAGTCCATATAGCCGATTTGGTCGTTTAACTTACGAAATGTGGCGAGCTGCTCGTTTAGTGGTAGACACCGGTATGCACATGTATGGTTGGAGCAGAGAGCGCGCTATGCAGTTTATGAGCGAAAATACAGCGTTGTCGTTACACAATGTGAAAACCGAAACCGATCGCTATATAACTTGGCCTGGCCAAGCACTGTCATACAAAATTGGCGAGCTTACGATTAAACGTTTACGTAAAGAGGCTGAGCAAGCACTTGGGCACAGTTTTGATATTAGGGAGTTCCACCATCAGGTATTACGCCATGGCTCTGTCCCTTTATCTGTTTTAGAGGCGCAAGTACGTTTATATATTAATGAAGAGTTAGCCAAACAGAAGAGTTAACTTACAGATGGTTAATTCTTGAATGCATAAAAGTGTTATGTCATTTTGGATATAGCACTTTTTTATTTTTACAGCAGCGGATCACCAATGAACAACTTTATAATGTTTAGTATTGACGTATTTGCGAGTCTATTTATTGTTTTTTTAGGCTTATTAGTTTTAATTGTGGCCGTTTTTTATATCCGCGATGTTACACAAACAAAGCATGCAATTAGGCGAAATTACCCTGTAATTGGACGCTTTAGGTATTTTTTTGAACGTCAAGGCGAGTTTTTTAGACAATACTTTTTTGCCCTCGACAGGGAAGAAATGCCTTTTAATCGTGCCGAACGTAGTTGGGTTTATCGCGCTGCAAAAAATGTAGACCGTACCGCGGCATTTGGATCTACACAAAGTTTAGAGGTCACAGGTACAGTAATGTTTATGAACTGCGCCTTCCCTACGCTTGATGAAGAAGCGCTTGCGCCAAGTGAAGTAACGCTTGGTCCCTATTGCCAAACACCTTATTCAACCAATTCTTTATTTAACGTATCGGGAATGAGCTTTGGTGCGCTATCCAAGCCCGCTGTGCGTGCTCTTTCTAAAGGGGCAAAGCTCGCTGGCTGTTGGATGAACACGGGGGAGGGGGGCTTGAGCCCTTATCATCTTGAAGGTGGCGCAGATTTAGTTTTTCAAATTGGGACCGCGAAATACGGGGTACGCGATGAAAATGGCCAGCTCAGTATCGAAAAACTCAAACAGATTGCAGCACACGAGCAGGTTAAAATGTTTGAGCTTAAAATGAGTCAAGGTGCTAAACCCGGTAAGGGAGGCATGCTTCCTGGGCGCAAAGTGAATGCTGAAATAGCAAAAATACGCGGTATTCCTGAGGGCGAAGATTCTATTAGTCCCAATGGGCACCCTGAAATTAAAAACCCCAGTGATATTCTCGATATGATTGCGACGGTACGAAATACCACAGGTAAACCAACTGGCTTTAAGGCTGTTATTGGTGCGTATGGCTGGTTAGAAACCTTATTTGCTGAAATAAATCACCGTGGTATTGAGTCGGCTCCTGATTTTATTACCATTGATAGTGCTGACGGTGGAACCGGCGCTGCTCCTCAGCCCTTAATGGATTCTGTGGGATTACCACTTCGTGAAAGTTTACCGCTAGTAGTCAATATGCTTGAAAAACACGGACTGCGTGATCGCGTTAAAATCATTGTTTCGGGTAAGCTTATTGTGCCTTCTAAGGTTGCTTGGGCGTTAGCGCTTGGGGCCGATTTTGTTGTGTCGGCTCGCGGACATATGTTTGCATTAGGGTGTATTCAAGCAATGCAATGTAACAAAGATTCTTGCCCTACCGGTATTACTACTCATAACGAACGCTTGCAGCGCGGTTTAAACGTTGCGGATAAAGCGCAGCGAGTGGCTAACTATAATAAGTATATTCACTATGGCGCGGGGCTTATTGCTCACTCATGCGGTGTAACAAGTGCACGAGAGCTTAAACGCGAACATGTGCGTATAGTTCAAGAAAGTGGCCTTTCGGAGCCATTAGATAAAATTTACGAAAATTATAAGTAGGTTAAAATAAACAGATGTAATAGGTGCGTGTTTATTTTGAGTGGTTCCAAAAATGAAGTAAGGAAAGCGTGTGTTCAATAGTAAATTACCTGACGTTGGTGTGAGTATATTTAGCCAAATGAGTGAGCTGGCGAATCAGTTCTCTGCAATTAACCTTTCGCAGGGGTTTCCTGAGTTCGACACACCAAACTTTTTAAAAAGTCAGATTACTCATTATGTTCAACATGGTGTTAATCAATATTCTCCTTCAAGTGGTGTACCTAAATTACAGCAGCAAATTGCAAGTTTGATACAAAAAAAATACGCTACAGAGCTTAATGCTGCAAAGCAAATAACCATCACATCGGGAGCAACCGAAGCTCTTTTTGTTGCCATTCAAACAATAGTTCGCCCAAACGACGAAGTCATCGTATTTGACCCAGCTTATGACGCTTATAAACCCGCGATTGAGCTTGCAGGCGGGAGGTCCGTACATATTGCATTAAAGGCCCCCGACTATACGATTAACTGGCGTACGGTAGAGCAAAAAATTACAAAGCACACCCGCGCTATTGTTATAAACACGCCTCATAATCCAACCGCTAAAGTGATAACTCAGCAAGACATTACAGAGCTTAAAAGGTTGGTTGGTACTTACAAACTATATATTGTAAGCGATGAGGTGTATGAGCATATTGCATTTGATGGGCAACCACATTTAAGTGTATTACGAGATAAAGAACTGTTAGCTCAAAGTTTTGTTGTTTCGAGCTTTGGTAAAACATTTCATTGTACAGGTTGGAAAATGGGTTATTGCATTGCCCCTGAACATTTAGCGAGCGAGTTTAGAAAAATTCATCAATATGTGACCTTTTCTAGCTTCACACCTGCTCAGCATGCATTGGCCGACATGTTAGAACAACAAAGCGAGCATGTAGATTCGCTCAGTGATTTTTATCAACAAAAGCGCGATTTACTTATACGTCATTTACTCGGCAGTCGATTTACAGTTTTACCAAGCCAAGGAACCTACTTTTTATTGTTAGATTATAGTGATGTATCTGATTTAAACGATGTTGAATTTTGCCATTGGCTAGTTGAGCAAGCAGGTGTTGCGGCAATACCTTTAAGTGTTTTTTATCAAACGCCACCGGGTGATAAAGTTATCCGCTTATGTTTTGCAAAAAATGATGAAACCCTAAAAGAGGCAGCCCATATTTTATGTCAACTTTAACGCTTACATTGGTGCAAAGCTCTCTTCACTGGCTTGATAAAAGCGCTAATTTAGCGATGCTTGATAAGCAGCTAGAGGCGCTAACAGAAAAGCCTGACCTTATTTTATTACCTGAAACGTTTGCCACTGGTTTTGCTATAAACCTTGACTGCGCGGAGCCAGAAAATGGCTTGGTGCTTACGTGGTTAAAACAACAAGCAAAAAAACATAATGCAGTGATTGCTGGGTCGGTGCTGGTGGCGCAAGGTAATAAAAAAGCCAACCGCTTTTATTGGGTAAAAGCATGTGGTGAAGTAATCTATTATGATAAACGCCATCTATTTCGCTTAGGAAATGAGGGAGCCTATGTTATCGCCGGTAAAGAGCGAAAAGTGTTTGAAATTAATGGCTTTAAACTATTACCGCAGGTTTGCTATGACCTGCGTTTTCCGGTGTTTCAGCGCAATAAAAATGACTACGACATAATGGTAAATGTAGCAAATTGGCCAGCGGTGCGACGTCCCGTTTGGGATACATTATTGGCAGCTCGTGCAATAGAAAATTTATGTTATGTAGTAGGGGTTAACCGTGTAGGTGACGATGGCAATGGTGTTGCCCACAATGGAGGTACCGCAGTTTATAATTTTAAGGGAGAGGCATTAGCTAAGGCGGCCGATAACACAGAGCAGTTAGTAACAGTGACACTTGAAAAAAAACATTTAGAGACCTTTAAAGCGGCTTTCCCTGCTTATTTAGATGCTGATACGTTTACTCTGACTTGAATCATCTTCACATAGCACTAAACATATTAAGTGTTAAAATAGACGCTATTACATTGATTGGCGGCTAATTAGCAATATGAACACTTTAATCACTCCTGTTATTTTAGCTGGTGGTATTGGCTCTAGGTTGTGGCCTTTGTCGCGCCAAGCAATGCCTAAGCAATTTTTGCCACTATTGAATAATGAAAACTCATTATTGCAAAATACATTAAATCGCGTCTCTGGGGCTGAGTTTTCACAGCCAATTTTAGTGTGTAACGAACAGCACCGATTTATTGCTAAAGAGCAAAGTAGTGCAGCAAATGTGTTTGGGTTGATACTAGAGCCTACAGGTAAAAATACGGCTCCTGCTATTGCACTTGCTGCCCATTATGCAATTCAAAGTGGGCTCAAAGGCCCTATGTTGGTGATGCCTGCTGATCATCATATAAAGGATTTTTCTCCGTTAACATCACAAATAAACGATGCTGTAACACTGGCAGAGCAAGGAAAGTTGGTTACTTTTTCAATTACACCTTCAATGGCCCACACTGGGTTTGGGTATATACAGCAAGGCTGTAAAATTTCAGGCTCAAACTGTTTTGAAGTGGCCGAGTTTAAAGAAAAGCCAAATTTAGCCACCGCTGAGCGTTATATAGCTGAAGGGGGTTATAGCTGGAATAGTGGAATGTTTTTATTTACACCACAAGCTTATTTAAATGAGCTTGAACGCTTCGCACCAAAAATTGCGCACAGCGTGAAGGTGGCTTCTCATTTTTCACATGACTTAGGTTTTACTAGGCCCGATAGTGAACCGCTTGAGTTTTGCCCCAGTGATTCAATTGATTACGCTATTTTAGAGCGTAGTAACAATGTTGCTGTTATGCCTGTAGCACTTAAATGGAATGATGTGGGCAGCTTTAGTGCGCTTGCTAGCCTGAGCAAAAAAGATAGTTATGGCAACAACAAAAGCGAAAACCATACGGCACAAAACAGTACCAATAATTTTGTTATAACTGAAAACGACCATACGGTGGCTACGCTTGGCGTAAGTGATTTAGCTATTATCCACACCCACGATGCCACTCTAGTTGCAAATAAAAAAGAGCTTGATGAGTTACCTTTACTATTAAAAAAATTAGCACTAGAGCACAGTGATAAGCTTGATCATCATCGAGTAGTGTACCGCCCGTGGGGTAGCTATCGCACATTAGTTGAGGGCGCTGGTTTTAAAGTAAAAAAAATAACTGTAAATACTGGCGCTAAGCTCTCAACGCAGCGTCATCGGCATCGTGCAGAGCATTGGGTTGTTGTATCTGGGGTGGCAGATGTGCGTATTGACGACCAAGTATTAACGCTCACCCAAGATCAATCTTGTTATATTGCCGCTAAACAACTGCATTGCTTAGCGAATAACCAGCAAGTGCCGTTAATTGTTATTGAGGTACAAACGGGTTCCATACTTGATGAAAATGACATTGAGCGATTTAATGATATGTACGGAAGGTATTGAGCAGCTCTACTTTTTAAAGTAAACCGCTTTAACCTAATTCACTACGTACAAATTTTAAGTATTTCTCAAGGCTGCGTTGCCAAAGGTCAAGTGCCTCATCAAGCATGCCATTATGAGGCTTATTGTCGAGTAGGCGGCGCTCAATTTTTTTAAGCTCCATACCGTAACGATTAAACCCTAATTGCAATGCAGTACTCGCTTGGCGGTGTAAAAGTTTAATGCACTGTTCAGGATGCTGGTCTATTAAATTTTGGCAGCGTATCAGCTTATTACGAGCAGAGAGAACAAACTCATTATAAATAGATGATACCTCATCCTCACTAAACGAGCTGGCGAGTGTTTCAATAGCCGTTTTATCGTACAGGGTATCTATAAGTTCTACTGCAATATTTGTGGTTTGATTTGATTGAGAATCGCTTAATGCTTGGCGCAGTTTTTGGTGTTTAATTGGCTTACCAACAATGTCTTTTATACCCAGCGCTAAATACTCTTTAACTTCATCAGGGCTTAAACTCGCAGTAAAAGCGAGTACTGGTGTACGCTGGTTTTTGTGATCAAGGCGTTTAAGGCGTTTAAGAACTTCTTGACCTGTTAAATCGGGTAGATTCATATCAAGTAAGACGACGTCAAAATGATGAGCTTGCATTAACTCAATGGCACTTTTACCGTCTTTAGCGAGCTTAATTTTGTGTTCGTCGTCGGCCATAAACTCAATAGCAATTTTTTGGTTTAAGTCTAAATCTTCGACCAAAAGAACATCGAGCCCTGTTAAATAATCTTTTGTTTGATGGCGTTGCTCTACAAGGCTTAACTCACCCAGCGCAAAAGTAATCGTAAAGCTAAACACACTACCAGTGCCCAGTTGACTAGAAATTTCAAGGCGGCTACCGAGTTTTTCTAATAAGCGACTGGTAATTGCAAGTCCAAGACCGGTGCCGCCCTTTTCCTTGCCTGCACTACTTTGTACATAAGGCTCTGTTAAGTAGGCAATTTCTTCATTTTCGATACCTGGGCCTGAATCTTTAACACTCACTTTTATAGTGTGTTCTAGTTGTTTTTCTAAAACTAAATCAACTTGAATTTTTACTACGCCACGGTCAGTAAATTTAATAGCATTACCAACTAAGTTAATAATTATTTGTCGAAGCTTTTGCTGGTCACAGTAGTAGCATGCTTGTTCAGGAATATTACATATAAGCTCAAATTTAAGCTGTTTTTGTTCTGCTAATGGGCTGAGCAATAAGCATAAGTTATTTAGCCATGTTTTAAATTCAATATCTTCTTCATAAAGGGCTTCGTCACTTTGGTCTAGACTCGCATATTCAAGTACTTTATCGACCAGTAGGTTTAGTGATTCGGCAGAATTAATAATTGCTTCGCAATAGGCCTTACTATGCGTATCGCTAGTTTGGTTCATGACCAATTGTGCACTACCTAAAATACCATTGAGTGGTGTACGTATTTCGTGACTAATAGTCGATAAAAATAGCCCTCGTATTTCTAAATCTTTCTGCGCTTTATCGGCGAGCGTATTGAGGTGATGCTCTCTGCGTTCATTACATAACAGTGCCATACCAGCGGCATAAAACATAGGTGCTATGATGCCATTTAAAAATAATACAGTGCTAAACCAACTGCTTGAGACGAGATCTTTTTGCTCAATTTCATTCATAAAAATTGAACGCGCAATAAAGGCTAACACCACGAGTGTTAAAATTGTAATGTATACAATACTGCCGTTGGGATAAGGTTTACGAGCGTACTTTATAAATATAAACAGTAAAAACAAGGCTTCTGAAATATGTTGTAGGTCGGATGCGATAACACGACCAGCTAAAGAGGGATCAAAAAAACTATAATAACTAAAAACCATTGCACTAAATGCGGTGACTGAACAAAGAAGCTTAAATCCTGGTCCGCGATAATCTAAAAATTGACTAATAGCAAAACAGTGCACAATAGAGGCTGCAAACATTAAGCTACACGCGGCATTTATAATAAGTAAGTTATGTGAGCTACTTACAAGCGCAAATGCAACTACAGCACATAGCATCAATACTGGGTAAAAAATGTATATCAGTGTCCCTGGGGTTTGCTTATTGGTTCGCCAAGTTAAAATATTCAAAAAAGTCATGACGACAATAACGGCTATGCTGGCAAAATATAAAGTGTATGAGTCAAGCATGGGTTTTCCAGCAGGTGATTTTTGATTAGATTAATTAAAAATTATAAACTTAACAAGCGCTTATATTAAATACAAAAACAGACACCTAAGTGTCTGTTTTTGTATTTCAGTCGAAGTCAGCGTTTAGCGAATTTCGTCTGGTATATTTTGCTGTGCCCACGATAAAAGCTCAATACGGTTACGACACTTGGTCTTTCTAAATGCGCTGTATAAATGAGTTTTTACAGTGTGTGGGCTAATGCTAAGTTCTTCAGCAATTTCTTTGTTTTTAGAACCGTTACTCATTAATGAAATAATCGCTTTTTCTCGCTTAGTAAGTTTGACAGGTTCAATATCGCCCTCTGTAAGCTTGTGAAGTGCGTCTTTATTAAACTGCAACATGCGATTTAATGCATTACACATGATGTCGCGACGATACCAAAGTTGATCTTCTAATAAGAGTCGAATACCTTTCATTAGCACATCTGCATTATCGGTCGTGTAAAATACACCACGAATACCGCTGAGTAGTGCTCGATTAGCAAGCTCTGGGTTTTCATCTAAGTTAAATAATATGATATCGCACTTAACACGAAGGTTTACTAGTTGTTCTTTTAATTTTCCCCACGCGTCATTGCTAGATGTTTCAATGAAAAGTAAGCGAGTCCCTTCAGGTGTATCCAATATATTAGTACCTGTTGTTACGTCTAGTCCTTGCGTTTTTAGCAATGGCTCTAATACGTTAATACCAATAGTATTAATTGGATCTTTATCTAATAACAAAAAGGCAGAACTGCTCATGTTTTTATACTCTTTTATAAAGCTGACTGATTAAGTTTATCACGATTCCCACACCTTTAGTATTAGAAAACCGCTATCGTACTTAAAAACAAGTACAATTTTATGATTATTTAAACATAAAATGTTGCAAATAAGTAATTGTTTTTTAATTTATAGGAACACATGCTTTTACATAGCATGTAGTAACTGAGCTTAATTAAGCGATTTCTTTTTTATTATCTTGATAAGGAGGCCACCCCATTTGCTTACCGGCAAGCATGTGAAGATGGATATGATAGACGGTTTGTCCGCCATGATCGTTGCAGTTCATAACAACACGGTAGCCGTCATCACTAAAGTTATGTTCTTTTGCAAGCTTAGCGGCCACCACATACAAGTTGCCTACTAAATGTGCGTTATCATCATTTATATGATTTATGGTAGGAATTGCAATTTTTGGGATAATTAACACATGAAAAGGAGCTTGAGGGTTTATATCTTCAAACGCGAGAGTATTTTCGTCCTCGTAAATTATGTTTGCTGGGATCTCGCGGTTGATTATTTTTGTAAAGATAGTCTCTTGGCTCATTGTGTGTTCCTTATCAAGTGGTATGAAATTTAGATTCACTAATGACAAATTTTCAAAGCAGTGTCAAACTCAAATCAACCAAAGGAGTTAATATGCGTAAATCAGTGTTAATGAGCAGTGTAGCTGCATTGCTATTTAGTGTATCGAGTATGGCAGAAAACATTCACTTTCCTGAAGAGTTTGTGCCGTTGCAAGTCGGTGAGCGAATAATAGAAAGCTCTTTGTTTAGCCGTGTAGAAGATTTAGAGCTAGCGCCGGGGTCGTATCGGCTAAAGCTCAAGTATACCGACTTGTACGATGAAGATTACGATATGCATGAGGTGGTTGAGTCAGAGCCTTTTTGGGTTGATATTACAATTGAGGCGGGTACAGATTATACCTTGGTATTTAATCGTGCTGAAAATGCAGTAGCGGCTAAAGTATTTGCTCAATCGCCCATGGTAAGTTTAAAAGCTAAAGGCAGTGCGTTAGCTGCACCATTGAGTGTTGTCTCTAATAACCAACTTGCTAGCGAAGCGCCTGTTAGAACTATGCGAGAAGCACCAGCGGGTCCAGAAAAGCCAAGTAGGCCAATTAAACCTATTGCGCCTATTACAGGCAAAGGCATGCCAAGTGCGGCGCAAATGCTCGACTTTTGGTGGCAGCAAGCAACAGTTGCTGAGCGCAAAGCTTTTTTAGAAAAAGTAACAAACTAAGCTATTTAAAATAAGCATTAAAAAAGGGCCAAATTAGGCCCTTTTAGTTGTTACTTTACATTATTTATTATTCAAATAATGCGTCAATAGTGCCTTGTGCTAGTGGGTGGTATCCGGGACGTGCTTTTAAGTAAACACTCTGCGCCCAGTCTTTCTTACCGTTAGTGATAAGTGATTTGTACAGCGGCACAATTAGCTTACGACGACCAATACCTGATAAATGCGCATCAAGTGCAGGGTAAATTGGCTGATAACCGTTGCCTACTGCTAGCATATACCATGCAAATGCACGTTCTGCGTTGGTTGACTGCGTTAAGTTAAACTCGTCATCTAACTCAGTCATTTTTTCAATGCTTAAATCACGTGGTAAGTTATTTAAAAAGTGCAACCACTCGTGTACTGTCCAGTTTGCTGTAGGTAACTGAGCAGCAGTATTTGCGCCTTGTAACCAGGCTGTAGTTGCAGTATCAACCTTATCGAACGCATCAGAGGTAGGGTTAGGAGCATCTGTTGGTAAACCTGGCTCAAAAATCCACTCGTTCACTTTATCCATGCTAACAATACCTGGGTACCTGTTAATTAAATTAGCTTCAATATAGGTAACAAATTGTGCAGTCGTTAACGATTTAAAAGCAAACTCATCAAAATAAGTTTTTACGAAAGGGTCAAACTTGTCACGACCAAACTTGTTTTCCAAGTAAATTAAGAATAATTGACCTTTAGTGTATGGTACCGAGCTAAACGCATCATCTGGGTCACGACCATTAAGCTTTAAGTTAAGGCGTGTGTCTGGCGCGTCAATGGTTTTAAGCTGCGCGCGAAGACCTGCTGCATCGAGTGCTTGTTCCATAACGGCACGGTCGCGGCCAAACACTTCTTCCATAATGCGGTTTTCAACGTATGAGGTAAAACCTTCGTTTAACCATAAATCTTCCCACGTTGCGTTAGTCACTAAGTTACCAGACCAAGAGTGAGCAAGCTCATGCGCGATAAGGTTAACTAAGCTTTTATCGCCTGCAACAACGGTAGGGGTAATAAACGATAAACGTGGATTTTCCATGCCACCAAACGGAAAACTTGGCGGAAGCATGAGTAAGTCGTAACGGCCCCAAGCATAGTCGCCATACATGGCATTGGTTTTATCGATCATGGCTTGCGTGTCGTTAAATTCGGCAACAGAGGCTTCTAAAATTTCAGGCTCTGCAAATATACCCGTCTGATGAGACATTGCTTTAAATTCTAGGTTACCTGCACCAATGGCAATTAGGTATGGCGAAATAGCTTGCGGCATTTCAAAATGGTAGTCGCCATCTTTATAAAGCGCGTCTTTGTTGTCTGCGCTCATAACCGCACGAATATCTTTAGGCGTGGTAATTCGTGCAGAGTAGGTTACACGCATTGCTGGAGTGTCTTGTACTGGTAACCAGCTACGAGCATGAATTGCTTGTGATTGGCTATACATAAACGGATGCGTTTTACTTGCAGTTTGCGTAGGTGTTAACCACTGTAGACCAGATGCTTCTGGGCGACTGTTATAATAAATACGCACTATTTTAGCTTGGCTTTTAAATTCAATAGTAAGCTTTGAGCCTTTAACATCATCACGATTCGCTAAAGTGAATTTAGCTTTGTGCCAGCTGCCTGTTTGTGTTTGATACATTACTTTATCAATATCTAAATCGCGGGTATCAAGCACTAGTGTTTTGCTTTTGCTGTTATTCCATTTAAGCGTATGCTCAACAAAGCCTTCTAATTGCTTGTCGTCAAAATCGACATCTAAATCAAGGCTAAGGTGAGTTGTAACAACATCGTCAAGATTGGCGTATGAGTTTTGATCAACCGCATTCGCCATTGCTTGCGAACACATACCTGCCATAGCGAGGCTTAAAAAGAGAGGTTTAATTTTCATAATTACCCTGAACACAAATAAAAAGTGCAGGTTTTATATCACGATTGGCTGGGTGGGTTGAGCAATTTTTACAATCTGATGCGCATTTTGCGACGATGAGGTAAACTATTATGATTATTTAACGGTTTATCTTGAGAGCTTTGTGGCGTACGCATTACACCCTTTACACACCTTTGCATTACATAATCAATGCCAAAATTTAGTTGAAATTACTCATCTTGAGCAACTTTATACTCAAAGCTTTTCGTCACCATTTTGTTTGTTGGGGGAGGGGAGTAATACCATTTTTTTAAACGATTACCACGGTACGGTTATTAAAATGGCCACCAAAGGAATTACTATTACACCCCGTGAAACCGATACTTTAATAAGCGTTGCCGCCGGTGAAAATTGGCACGCATTAGTAAGTTACCTGCTTGATAAAAACATACCAGGGCTTGAAAACTTAGCACTTATACCTGGTACAGTTGGGGCGTCACCTGTACAAAATATTGGAGCCTACGGTGTTGAGCTTTCTAAATTTGTAGAGTCGGTTGAGTACTATGACATACACAGCAAGAAACTTGTTTGTTTAACTAACGCGCAATGTGAGTTTGGCTACCGCGACTCTGTATTTAAACATGGACTAAAAAATAAAGCCGTTATCACACGGGTATTACTAGCATTGCCAAAGCAATGGCAACCTGTACTGAGTTATGGGCCATTAAAACAGCTAACAAGCGTGACTCCACGTGCCGTATTTGAGCACGTTATTCAAACTCGTAATAGTAAACTGCCAGATCCATACTCGTTACCAAATGCGGGCAGTTTTTTTAAAAATCCGATAATTACCAATCAACAGTTAGCAACGTTGTTAAAGCAGTTTCCTGATGCACCGTATTACGCCTATGGACAAAATGAGCATAAGGTAGCTGCGGGTTGGCTAATCGATAACGCAAATCTTAAAGGTTATCGCGTAGCGGGTATTGAGGTTCATAGACAACAAGCACTGGTATTGGTTAATCATGGTAACAGCGAAGGCGAAGACTTGATTGCTATGATCACGTATATTCAGCATGTTGTGTATTCGCGTTACAACATACTGCTTGAGCATGAAGTACGGTTAATAAACACAACCGATGAATGCTACATACAAGGAGACGTTACACAGTGAAAGCACCCGATGGCAATAAACTCGCTATATTGAATGCGTTAAATCAACCCGGTTTTGTATCTGGTCAAGCGCTAGGTGAGCAACTCGGTATTAGTCGCGCGGCAGTGAGCAAACACATAAATAGCTTACAAGTTATGGGCTTAGATATTTTTAAAGTAACAGGTAAAGGCTATAGCTTAAATAACCACGCTGGGCTTTTAAATCAAACCAAAATACAGCAGTATTTTAATCAATTAACTAGCCAGCTAAAGTCACAGTCAGTGAACGTAGAAGTACATCCTATAATTGACTCAACCAATTCCGAACTTATGAGGCGGGTACAAGCTAAAACAGCGCTTGAGTCGGGTACCGTGATTGTGGCTGAAATGCAGCAGGCTGGCCGAGGACGACGAGGCCGTGTTTGGCAGTCACCGTTTGGTGCAAACCTTTATTACAGCTACTTTTGGCGTTTAGATGATGGCCTTCAAGCAGCTATGGGGGTGTCGATTGCGGTCGGATTAGCGGTATACGATACAATTAAAGCGCTTTACGACATAGAGTTAGAGCTTAAGTGGCCAAATGATATTTACCTAAATAAACAAAAACTTGCTGGTGTACTTGTTGAGCTAGATGGGCAGCCGCAAGGGCCGTGTCAGTTAGTGCTAGGAATTGGTATTAATTTGCAAATGCCACAGAGCTTTAGTCAACACATAGATCAAGCATGGACTGATCTAAGCCAGCATACCCAGCAGCTAGATAAAAACGAGCTGGTGGCATCACTCACCTACCACTTAGAGCTTCGGTTAGATCAGTATCGAAAAAGTGGGTTACACACAATGCACGAGCAATGGAATTCGCTTAATGCATTTGCGGGTGAGTGCGTAGAGCTAAATACAGGCCATAGAAGCTGGCGAGGGATATGCGAAGGAATTGACCCTCAAGGTGGGATTCGTATCCGCCAAGACGGCGAGGTAAAAAGCTATTATGGCGGTGAAATATCACTGAGAAAGGCACAGCTATGAGATTACTCATTGATGTAGGTAACACATCTTTAAAAGCAGTGCTTTGGCACAATCAGCAGGCACAACCAGCAGATTTAAGTAATTTACCCTGGCCGCAAATAACAGAAGTTGTATACGCTTGTGTAGGGCGAAGTGACTTACTTAATAAATTATTAGCCCAAGCTGCTAAGCATCATATAGCATGTTATGAAGCAACGGTGACTAAAACACTTCAAGGATTAAGCTGCGCATACGAGCAAGTAAACAACCTAGGCATAGACAGATGGCTTGCGCTTATTGCTGGTTTTACATTGCACCCTAACCAAGCATGTATAGTGATTGATGCTGGTACCGCCACAACGATTGATGTGTTAACCAGTGAAGGCCACCATTTAGGTGGATGGATTTTACCTGGGCTCGATTTAATGACATCATCACTGACACAAAACACCCAACGAGTATTTGACGACGAAAAAACCCCCTTTGAGAATCAATTAGGGAAAAATACACCTAACGGTTTAAAAAATGGTGCGTTGGTTGCGACCATCGGGGCGGTGGAACAAGCTAAATTACACTTAGGCGTGCAAAATAGCACAAAAACAGTACAAATTGTTTTTGCTGGTGGTTATGGCGCACTGTTACAGCAACAATTTGAAGGTAGTATTTTTGATTCTTTATTAGTAATGAAAGGTTTAAATTTTTGGCGAGATTTAAGCAAAACAAGCTAAAAATAGAAAAATCAGCGACTTTTGCATGAATATTGAACATTTAACCAATAAAATCGCATTTTTTTTAATTTTATTGTTGCATCCCAATAAACCTTACTCTAATATCTCGCCCCGTACTAAAGCAGTGCCGACTTAGCTCAGCTGGTAGAGCAACTGACTTGTAATCAGTAGGTCAACCGTTCGACTCGGTTAGTCGGCACCACTTTCCTTTTACCGAAAGTGAATTAGTAGAGAATTATCGTGGAGGGGTTCCCGAGCGGCCAAAGGGATCAGACTGTAAATCTGACGGCTCAGCCTTCGCTGGTTCGAATCCAGCTCCCTCCACCACTTTATTCTTGACGGTTAGAGGTAGATTAAGAACAGATTCCTAACGCGGGCATCGTATAATGGCTATTACCTCAGCCTTCCAAGCTGATGATGCGGGTTCGATTCCCGCTGCCCGCTCCAGTTCTTGTGTTGCTGATATAGCTCAGTTGGTAGAGCGCACCCTTGGTAAGGGTGAGGTCGGCAGTTCGACTCTGCCTATCAGCACCAGTCTTAAGAATCTTCTTGATTACTTCCTTTATCTGTCAGAAAATACTATTTGAAAAAATTAACTTAATCTACCTTCGGTGGATTATTTTCATATGTAATCTAGATACACAAAACTGATAGGTTCCGTCATGGCAAAAGAAAAGTTTGAACGCGTAAAACCGCACGTAAACGTTGGTACAATCGGCCACGTTGACCACGGTAAAAC
>NZ_JALNTI010000014.1:0-59847 GCF_023161925.1 Pseudoalteromonas sp. 2CM32C
TACTTAACTCTCTGATTAACTCTTGCCTCGCTATGCGTTGGCGCCTGCCGTCTCAGTGGGGTCGCATTATAGGGAGAACAGATTTTTACGCAAGTACTTTTTCAAAGAAAAACTAAAATAAAACACTGTTCGGTCAGTATATGAGCGAAAGCCCTTAAAACTGATAGTTTTATAAACAATATAGGCTTTACTGGCACTGAAATAAGCACTACTGCTACACTAATACACTTAATATGTTTAATTTAAAGGTGCATATATGGCAATACGTTCTTATAAAGGAATTACCCCTGCGTTTAATAAGTCTGTTTATATAGACGAGTCGTCTGTATTAGTCGGTGATATTACTATAGGCGATGATAGCAGTGTATGGCCTTTAGTTGCTGCTCGAGGCGATGTTAACCATATTCGTATTGGTGAGCGCTCTAATATTCAAGATGGCAGTGTATTACATTTATCGCGTGCAACTAAAAGCAATCCAGATGGTTACCCTCTTATAATAGGCGATGATGTAACGGTTGGTCACAAAGTGATGCTACATGGGTGCGTACTTGGTAACCGTATACTCGTGGGTATGGGTGCGATTGTCATGGATAATGTAATTGTAGAAGATGATGTTATTATTGGTGGGGGCTCGTTGGTACCACCAAATAAGCGCCTGGAATCAGGCTATTTGTATGTAGGAAGTCCAGCAAAGCAAGCCCGTCCATTGACTGAGCAGGAGCTCGCTTTTTTAAAAATATCGGCAGATAATTATGTCCAATTAAAAGATGAATATCTAGCTGAAGCTAACTAATTCCACTTCAATTTGACCTGCCGAGTTATAACTTTCTTCTTCTATTAGTTGCTCGGCACGTTCTTCGTATTCAAAACGGTATTTTTCAAAATAATCTGTAGCGTGACTTTCATCCGTGAGTTTAAGTTTACTTATCGCAATAACACACTCCACCAGCATGCCACTCACTTGAGCAAAAAACACTAACTGGTGATCAGGCTCTCTAAACTCGAGTCTATCTATAAATTGTATAGCTTGGTTCATTTTAGTGAGCCTTGTTTAAGCGCTTTAACCACGGGAAGAATTTCTGGCATTTTGTTATGCCAAACATAATAAGCTTGTGCTGCCTGCCCTACCAACATACCACTACCATCTAAAAGCTTAGTATTGTTATTATGCTCTGCAACCCAGTTCATAAAAATAGTGTTTGTCAGTGAATAAAACATATCGTATGCAACATCACAGCATGTTAAGTGCTTTTTAGCTAAGGCTGGTAATTCGTTATTCATGCTACTAGACGTTGAGTTTACAATTAGTGAGTAATCGCTTACTGGTAAATAATCGAACCCATAGCCTGAAACTTTTCCGTATTCAGCAAATAGCTGAGCTAAGTCTTTTGCTTTTTGAGCGGTACGATTAACAATAATAATTTCTGCGGGTTTTTGTTCAAGCAATGGTAATATTACCCCCCTTGCAGCACCACCAGCACCAATTATTAAAATACGCTTATTTGTAATCACAACTTTGTTAGCAAGGAGGTCATTTACAAAACCAACACCGTCGGTGTTATCTCCTAATAATGTTCCATCGTTTCTTTTTTTAAGTGTATTAACTGCACCGACTATTTTAGCAAGCGGTGTAAGTTCATCAGCCATTGCAAACGCCTGCTCTTTAAATGGCATGGTAACGTTCGCACCTTTTCCACCTTGCTCAAAAAATGTCGATACTGTTTTTTCAAAGCTGTCGATAGGTGCTAATATTGCGCGATAGTCGATTTGCTCACCTAGCGAGATAGCAAATTGTTTATGTATCGCGGGGGATTTTGAATGTTTAATTGGATTTCCAAAAACCGCATATTTGTCCATTTTAAAACAACCTCTTTGCAGCTAAGTGCTGCCTATAATCGATGATAAATAATATGATTAAACGACTTTTTTCTAAATCTAAGCCTAAGAAAGTAGATCAAACACCTACACCTGAAAAAACGCCTTACGAAATCATTGGCGGAGAGAAAGGTGCACGCGCTATTTCTGAACGATTCTACGACATTATGGCCTCAGATGAATACGCTAAACCGTTATATGATATGCATCCTCAACCATTAGATAGAATTCGCCAAGTCTTTTTCGAGTTTTTATCTGGTTGGTTAGGTGGGCCTTCACTATTTGAGCAAAATCATGGGCAGCCCATGTTACGTAAACGCCATATGCCATTTTTAATTGACCAGAGCTTACGGGATCAATGGATGTATTGTATGAACAAAACTCTTGATATTGAAATTGACAACCCACTACTTCGAGAAGGGCTTAAAAACTCATTTGCTCAGCTAGCAAGCCACATGATTAACCAACATTAATCATAAACAATAAAAAAGACGCTTTCGCGTCTTTTTTATTGTTTATATTTGCCACTCTCGGGCTATTAGCTCTTCTGGTTTACTTGAAAGCCAAGCTTGTGGTCGCAAGTAATACTGATATAAGTTTGCCTCAAGGCTGTTTTCAGCTGGTGTAAAGTTATACTCCCAGCGCGCTAGTGGTGGCATCGACATTAAAATAGACTCTGTTCGCCCGCCACTTTGCAATCCAAATAATGTGCCTCTATCCCACACTAAGTTAAACTCAACGTAACGACCACGGCGGTAGAGCTGAAAGTCACGTTGCTGTTCAGTGTACTCATCGTTTTTGCGACGTTCAATAATCGGAATATAGGCATCTAAAAAGCCATTGCCGACTGACTGCATAAATGCAAAGCTTTGCTCAAAGCCTAGTTCATTTAAATCATCGAAAAATAAACCACCCACCCCACGTGTTTCATCACGATGTTTAAGGTAAAAGTACTCATCGCACCATGTTTTGTATTTTGAATAAACATCACTACCAAACGGCACACATATATCGTGTGCAACTTGATGCCAATGCTGTACGTCTTCAAATACCGGGTAAAAAGGGGTTAAATCAAAACCTCCACCAAACCACCATATTGGCTCTTCGCCCTCTTTTTCGGCTATAAAAAAGCGTACGTTGGCATGACTTGTTGGTACGTGCGGGTTTTTGGGATGAATAACAAGTGAAACCCCACAAGCATGAAAACTACGCCCTGCAAGCTCTGGCCTATGGGCGGTTGCAGAACCTGGCATGGATGCGCCAAATACATGAGAGTAATTTACGCCCCCCTGCTCAATTACGTTACCATCAGTAGTTACTCGAGTACGGCCACCACCGCCTTCAGCTCTTTGCCAGCTATCTTCGACAAATTTAGCACTGCCATCTGCAGCTTCTAGCCCTTGGCAAATGGTATCTTGCAAAGCCATAAAGTAGGCTTTTACTTGTTCTAATAATTCGCTTTGCATATTACCCTCTGAATACTTTACCGGTCATGGCATCTTTTATTGTGCTGGGTTGTGTATTTCCACCTAATGGCTCGTCAACATAAAAGCCAACTTGATCAGCAAATTGCTCCTTTGCTTGCTCAATGCTTATTACTGTTTCTTGGCCTGTTAAATTTGCACTGGTTGATACCAGTGGCTTTCCAAACTCTTGGCATAAGCGCTTAACTGTTGGGTGATTTGTTACCCTAACCGCAATAGTATCAAACTGCCCTGTTAACCATTTTGGTGTGCTTTTTGCCGCTGGCATAACCCACGTAATAGCAGCAGGCCAACTAGAAAATATGTCTGCACGTTTGTCCATAGGTACTTTAGCATCATCAACATACTTTAATAATTGCCCATAATTATCAGCAATTAAAATAAGGCCCTTTTCAACTGGTCGCTGCTTAATTGCCAATAATTTTTCAACAGCATGCTGATTATCGGGGTCACATCCTAAGCCGAACACAGCCTCTGTTGGATAAACAATAACTTCGCCTTCATTTAAACATGTAAGTGCTGAAGGCGTATTTGAAAGTTCTGACAAGGTGGTCTCCAAAAATGTTAAACGTTATTGAGTAAGCTTATGCATGCAACTTTTTTGCGGGCATTGCAGTAGTGTACCATTTGCCATGTGTCTTTCTATGACGATGGGCCAATCACATTTTGGGCATGGCTGCTCTACAGGTTTATTATTAAGCGTGTATTTACAGCTAGGGTAGCTGTCGCATGAGTAAAATACTTTACCAAACTTATTACTGCGAGCAACTAAGTGGCCTTTTTTGCATTTTGGGCATGCTGGTAACGTAGCCTCTTGTTCCTTTTGCTCGTTGTCGTTTGCAATATAATGGCAATCAGGGTACCCCGTACAACCAATAAACATACCGTAACGGCCATTTTTAACCACCAGTGGTTTGCTGCATTGAGGGCAAGAGGAATCTTCAAGTACTTTTATTTCGTTACTTTCATGTTGTACTAATGGCCTAATAAAGTCACATTGAGGGTAACTTGCACACCCCAAAAAAGGGCCTGACTTACTGTTGCGGATCACTAACTCTGAACCACACTGTGGGCATACTTCGTATTCTTTTTCTAAGGCGTGCTTATTCGCCGAGAAAAGCGAATGGTCGATTTTACTCATAGTGTTCCTAAGAGGTAAGTGAATTTTCGCCTAATATACCCAAACCACTTAAAGATACAAGCTATGCTATGCGCTTCATCTCTAGTAATTTGGGTTATATAAATAAATTCATAAGGTATTAATGCAATAACTCGGTGGGCTCATCAAAAATTAAGTCTTCCATTTGCTCATATGCTTCTTCAGAGCCGGGGACATTAAATAACACCATAAGCACTATCCACTTTAAATCATCTAAGCTAATCGCTGGCTTATCAAGTGCTGCAAGCTTATCCATAACCATTTCACGGGTAATACTGTTAATAACCCCAATTTGCTCAACAAACATTAAAAAACCACGGCACTCGACGTTTAACATATTGCATTCGCTTTCTGTAAATATACGAATAGCGCGCCCTGGGTTAGCGATTAAATAAGGAGATTCATCGCTGTGTTGTAAATCGGCTAACTGTTCTAGCCAATTTAAGGCTTTAAATATTTCTGGTTTATTAAAGCCTGCACGAACTAACTCGTCGGTTAATTCATTTTGCTCAGCAAAAATGTCAGCTTCGCTATGAATGTAATTTTCAAATAGATACATAAGAATATCGAACATGCTACCTTCCTACGCTAAGCCTAATATAACCATCTAAAATGCGTTCAATTTGATCGTCTAACTCTAAATCAAGCAACCTTGCCAGTACTTTATCTATTGGCCATTGAACACGGCGTACAATATCGTCAACAGTTGTTACCTCAAACCCAATACTGTTTAAAACTTCACAATCACTACTTTGCTGAAGCGTTTCTTCTTTACTATATAGACCGCTTTGATAAGAAAAGCTCACTTCATCTAAAATATCTGTCACATTTTCAACAAGTTTAGCACCTTGCTTAATTAAAAAGTGGCTGGCTTGTGCAAGCGGGTTTTTAATAGAGCCTGGTACTGCAAACACCTCTTTATTTTGTTCAAGCGCATAACGCACAGTAATTAATGAGCCGCTTTTAATTTCAGCTTCAACAATTAATACACCTAAAGATAAGCCCGAAATAATCCTATTTCGACGAGGGAAATTATGTGCGTTAGCGGCGGTTCCGGGTAAAAACTCACTAATTAATAAACCACTATTGAGTACTTGTTCTGTTAATAGTTTATGGCGTTTAGGGTAGTAAATATCAACACCCGTGCCTAATACCGCGATAGTTTTACCATTCCCTGCTAAAGTACCTTTATGTGCTGCGCCATCTATTCCTCTAGCCATGCCAGATGTCACAGTAATACCAGCCTTTGTTAATTCGTAGGCAAACTCGGAGGCTATTTCAAGCCCTGTTGGGGTGGCGTTACGGCTACCAACAATGGCTATTTGCGAGCTAGAAAGTAAAGACACATCGCCCTTACAAAATAGTAATAAAGGTGCGCTAGCTATGTGTTTTAGTGAATCTGGGTAACGTGTATCAAAAAAACAAATAACTTCAATATTATGCTCTGCAACAAGCCGCTCATAATGCTGTACTTTTTGCCAATCTGTATTGAGTAAATTACTGGCCTGATTAGCCGTTAACCCTAACTCGTGTAATTTAGCGTGGGGTAAGTCAAACAATGACTCAAGTGGGTGGTGTTTAGATAGGGCTAATAAGGTTTTTGTGCCTAATCCCTTACACATATAAAAGGCAAGCCAGTGAGCTAACTTGCCTGATGACTGATCCATGCTCTCTCCTAGAGCACCGACTCGCTACTTCTTAATGAATAACTGCAATATCTCCAACGCGAATTGGGTGCTGGTTTTTTGTTATTAATGCATAACTTACTTTGTCATACACTTTGAATACGATTAACTCGCCTACTTTTTCTTTAGGCATTTTCCATGTTGTATTATCTTCGTCAGCTTTATTACTAAACAACTGACTTGCATCAGATAACAGTTTTTCAAATTTACTTGAATCCTCTGGGTAACGAGGACCACGAGGGCCATCAATAACCGTAGGTGACTCACGCTCTAAATCTAAAACATGACCTGGTTCAATATTTTGCTCGCTGCCTAAGTTTAGCACTACAACATCCATCGTGCTGAATTCTCTTACTTGGCGAGGAGACGCTATAACTTGCCCTTCAACTGGCTCTAGTGGGCGGTGAATATCAAAATAGGCTGGCAGCAACTGCCCCTCCATTGCTGGCATTAAAAAATCACCTTGTTTAATTTCTCGTTTTACTGACTCAACACGTAATGACGACGGCACACCATTACTTTCATCGCCACTCCTAAACGCTCGCGCCATGCCAACGTACGATGCACGCGTTGCTAATACTTCGCCTGTGTTTAAATCTCTGTAGGGTTCACCCTCGTTGTAAATCGCATAAGCACCATGTACTTTTAAGTCACCTTTAACGTATAAAATATGGCCTAACGTTTGTGTTTTTGTGTTTTCGTTAGCACCTAACACATACGGCATATTTTTTATATCGTCGCTGTTAATCGCTTGCTCGTAACTTAAATAAGGTTTAATCATTTGCAAAGGTAAAGTGGTAATTGCATTCAACCCTTTTGGGGTAATACGTCCTTGAGGTGACAGCTTTCGGTACGCTTTATTAATAACTAAACGTGGATTTCCGTCAGCATCGTATATAAGTGCCAACGCATCACCCGGATAAATTAGGTGAGGGTTATCGATTTGCGGGTTCATTTGCCATAGTTCTGGCCACAACCATGGCTCATCTAAATAAATGCCAGATATATCCCACAACGTATCACCTTTTTTTACAACATACTGTTTTGGAGCATCTTTTTTTATTTTTAGCACATCAGCAATCGCCCCAAAAGAGGTGCTTAGTGCCAGTATGATTGCAACTAACGGAAATTTCATTGAGCTTCCTTGTATTGTTTTTTCATTATTATTGCCCAAAACCTGTTAAAGGTGAACGTGAATGGCTAAAATAAGAGCATACAATACCCTAAATTAAGCACAAGTGAAAAAGGTAACTAATGGCTAGGTTAGAAGTTTTAAGATTTCCAGATGAGCGTTTACGTACAATAGCAAAAGATGTTGCAGACGTTGACGACCAAGTTCGCCAAATTGTAAAAGACATGCTCGAAACCATGTACGACGAAAATGGCATTGGTTTAGCAGCAACACAAGTAAATATCCACCAGCGTATTGTGGTTATTGATGTCTCTGAAGAGCGTGACGAACCACTGGTATTAATTAACCCGCAAATCATTAAAAAAGATGGGTCAACGATTAGCGAAGAAGGCTGTTTGTCAGTGCCTAACTCGTACGCAAAAGTAGACCGAGCAGAAACAGTGACTGTGGCTGCACTAAACGAAAACGGTGAAGAATTTGTGTTAGACGCAGATGAGCTATTAGCTATTTGTATTCAACACGAACTAGACCACCTTCAAGGCAAGCTATTTATTGATTACTTATCTCCATTAAAGCGCCAACGTATTCGTAAAAAGCTTGAAAAAGAAGCTAAGTTTGCAGCACAGTAATCAGTACCTTAGGAAAACTCAGTGATCCAACCATTACGCATAATATTTGCCGGTACGCCGGATTTTGCCGCACGCCATTTACAAGCGCTAATAAATAGCGAACATGAAATTGTGGGCGTATATAGTCAACCAGATCGCCCAGCAGGTCGTGGTAAAAAATTAAAAGCGAGCGAAGTTAAAGCGCTAGCACTTGAAAATGACTTGCCTGTTTTTCAGCCTCAGTCATTAAAAAATGATGAGGCACTTGCAGAGCTCACCGCTTTAAACGCCGACATAATGATTGTGGTGGCCTATGGCTTAATTTTACCCAAAGCTATTTTAAATGCGCCACGCTTAGGCTGCTTCAACGTGCATGGTTCTATACTACCTCGCTGGCGTGGTGCTGCGCCTATTCAACGTGCAATTTGGGCGGGTGACGAGGAAACGGGCGTAACCATAATGCAAATGGATGAAGGCTTAGATACCGGCGACATGCTGCATATTAGCCGCTGCCCTATTAGTGACACAGAAACCAGTGCCAGTTTATATAACAAACTAGCAGAGTTAGGTCCTAGTGCATTAATCGACACCGTTAATAAACTAGCTAATGGCGACATTACCCCTGAGCCTCAAAATGATGCGCTAGCTAACTACGCTAAAAAACTCTCTAAAGAAGAAGCAAATATAGATTGGTCTATGAGCGCCGTGCAAATAGAACGTAATATTCGCTCTTTTAATCCTTGGCCAGTGTGTTTTACCCAAATGGGCGAACAAACAGTAAAAATATACCAAGCAAAAGTAGTTGATCAATCAGGTAAGCCAGGCGAAATTTTAACAAGTGATAAAAACGGTGTTGTGGTTGCCTGTGGTGAACACGCTTTAAGTATTACTCAGTTACAACCGCAAGGTAAAAAACCAATGGCAATTAGCGACTTTTTAAATGGTCGCAGTGACTGGGTTAGCCCTGGCACACTATTAGGCGAAAATAATGAATAAAGTACAAAACGTACGAGCGCTAGCCGCTGAGACTTTATATAACGTGGTTGATAAAGGCGCTTCGCTTAATCAAGAACTACCATTTGCAAGCCAAGGTTTACCACCAAAAGACAAAGCACTGTTACAGCAAATTTGTTATGGCGTATTACGCTACTTACCTAGCCTTGAAAACTACTGCCAACATTTAGTAGAAAGCCCACTAAAAGGTAAACGCAGAATTTTTCAGTTTTTACTCTACGTAGGTATTTATCAATTACAGCACATGCGCGTTCCACCGCATGCAGCAATAAGCGAGACCGTAAATGCACTGGGTCAAATGCGTGCACTAGGATTAAAAGGGTTAATAAATGCTATTTTACGTAGCTTTCAACGCCAGCAAGCAGAGCTTGAAGAAAAAGCAAAGCTTATTCCAGTGTGTTTATACAACCACCCCAATTGGTTTATTAAACAGGTAAAAGAAGCCTACCCAGAAAACTGGGAAGCCATACTTGAAGAAAACCAGCAACAAGCGCCAATGTGGTTACGTGTAAATCAATCACAATTTAGCACGCAAGAATACAGCGATATGCTAACGGCTAACGATATAGAACATACATTAAACCCAAACTTTATAGACGGGATTAAACTAGCCAAGCCGCGTGATGTTTTTTCACTTCCTGAGTTTGATACGGGTGCTTGTTCAGTGCAAGATGCAGCAGCGCAATTAGCTGCTCGCTTTTTAGAGCCAAAAGATGATGACGTTATTTTAGATGCCTGTGCAGCACCTGGCGGTAAAACATGCCATATATTAGAGCTTGCCGACGCCGACGTACTTGCACTTGATAGCGATGCCACTCGCCTTGAACGCGTAAAGCAAAACTTAACCCGTATAGGTTTAGGTGCCGACCTACAATGTGGTGATGCATCGCAACCGCACACATGGTGGGACGATGAACAGTTCGATCGTATTTTATTAGACGTGCCTTGTTCAGCAACCGGCGTTATTCGTCGCCACCCTGATATAAAATGGCTACGCCGTGCATCCGACATTGAAGACTTAGCCGCACTACAAGGCGATATACTCAATAGCATTTGGCCTCTACTCAAGCCTGGTGGTACATTGGTATATGCAACATGTTCGGTTCTTCCAAAAGAAAACCAACAACAAGTTGCTAAATTTTTAGCTAATAACGATGACGTAGAGCATATTCCACTACATGATAAAGACACCCTCACCACACCGGGTTTGCAGCTACTTCCGGGTGAAAGTGATGGTTTTTATTACGCTAAAATGGTTAAAAAAGCCTAGTTAAACAAGGCTTAATAACGCGTACAACAAGCCATTTTTAAATTTAAAAATGGCTTTTTATTACTACTTAATACACTGGTAAATAATGAAAATAATCATACTCGGTGCTGGACAGGTTGGCGCCACGCTAGCTGAAAACTTAGTAGGCGAACAAAACGAAATTACCGTAGTAGATATTGACGGTAACCGTATACGCGAACTGCAAGATAAATACGACCTTCAAGGTGTAATGGGCCACAGTGCTCACCCTGATGTTTTGCGCCGCGCCGGCGCAGACGATGCCGATATGATTATTGCGGTAACCAGCTCAGATGAAGTAAACATGGTGGCGTGCCAAGTGGCGTATAGTATTTTTAATACACCCACTAAAATTGCCCGAATTCGCTCTGAGCAGTATTTAAAATACCGTGAAAAACTTTTCCAAAACGATGATTTACCAATCGACCATTACATTGCCCCAGAAGCGTTAGTTACTAAGTATATACGCCGCTTAATTGACTACCCTGGCGCATTGCAAGTATTGCAGTTTGCCGATGGTATGCTCTCGCTAGTTGCAGTAAAAGCCTATTACGGTGGTTTATTAGTGGGCTATGCCTTATCTGCATTAAAAGAGCATATACCCAATGTAGAAACTCGCGTTGCAGCTATTTACCGTCAAGGCAAAGCTATTAAACCGCTCGGTACAACCGTTATTGAAGCCGACGATGAAGTGTTCTTCATCGCAGCAACCAAACATATACGCGCCGTAATGAACGAACTGCAGAAGCTTGAGCGTTCATACAAAAAAATAATGATTGCCGGTGGCGGTAACATTGGTGCAGGCCTTGCTCGCTCTCTTGAAAAAAATCACACCGTTAAGCTAATAGAACGCAGTAAAGAACGTGCTGAACAGCTTTCAGAAATGCTCGACAACACGGTAGTATTTTGTGGCGACGCCTCCGATCAAGAACTTCTTTCTGAAGAACATATCGAACAAGTGGATGTGTTTATTGCCGTTACCAACGACGATGAAGCCAATATTATGTCGGCCATGCTTGCCAAACGCATGGGCGCGCAAAAAACCATGGTGCTTATTCAACGTGGTGCGTATGTAGACCTAGTACAAGGTGGCGAAATAGACATTGCCATATCGCCGCAACAGGCAACAATTTCTGCATTGTTAACCCATGTACGTCGAGGTGATATTGTTAACGTGTATTCATTGCGTAAAGGGGCTGCAGAGGCTATTGAAGCAGTTGCTCATGGCGATGAAAATACCTCCAAAGTAGTTGGCCGTGCAATTGCCGATATAAAACTACCAGCCGGAACAACTATTGGGGCCATTGTGCGTAACGACGATGTACTTATTGCCCACGACGACACCATTATTATGTCGGGCGATCACGTGATTATGTTTTTAATTGATAAAAAACATATCAACGTAGTAGAAAAGCTCTTCCAAGTAAGTGCTATATTTTTATAACGCATCAAACACAAAAAAGCCGCTGAACAAGGCGGCTTTAGTGGAGTATGATTGGGGCATTATCAATGCTACTGTACTTTGGCAAATTCTTCTTTAGAAAGCTCACCATTTCCATCTGTGTCTAAATCTTTAAAAATTTTCACTAGTTGTGAGTTTACTTGAGCTTCTTCCATGCTGATAACACCGTCACTGTTGCTATCAAACGATGCAAAGTCTACCGCTGCATAAGCTGCTGAAGAAGATGCTAAAACTAAAACCGCAAGTGTTGTATTTAATGTTTTCATAGTGATGTTCCTAGTAAAATGAGAAATCCTTTTCTAAGATCCCTGTCTGTGAAAAATAGCTAAACCAATACCGGTTAACTTTAAAATTTTGCAAACTCGTCTTTAGACAGCTCACCGTTACCATCTGTATCTAGCTCTGTAAACTCAGCCATTAAATCGGTGTCTATTGCCGCTTCACTTGGGCTAATTGCTCCACTGCTGTCGGTATCTAAGCTGTCAAAATCTGATGCTGCAAACGCAGCTGAAGAAGACGCTAATGCAATAAGTGCTAATGCTTTATTTAAATGTTTCATAACTTAATCCTTCATACTTAATGTTCTATCAAAAAAATGGGCTTATTGCCTTTTAAAATGGTTTCACTTCCTTGTTATCCTTTTTCGTAAGCTCCCTTGCCTACTTAGGTTGTCTTTGGCAACTCAGGATTCCATTTACTGAATTTAGGCTTTTGAAAACTCTTCTTTTGATAACTCACCATTTTGGTCTGTATCGAGCTCTGAGAACATGCTCATTAATTTTGCATCAACTGATGCTTCGGCTTGGCTAATTGCACCATTACCGTCTACATCGAGTGTATTAAAGTCAGAGCCTGCAAAAGCGGCTGACGAAGAAGCGAGTGCGATAAGTGCTAATGTTTTATTAATGCGTTTCATAGTATGTATCCTTCAAGTTGTATGTGAGTGATTGGTACTTACTGTTAATCACGTTTTTCGATTAGTACAACCAGACTATTACAACTTAAATGCCAATATTTATTAGTTTATACTTTTCAGTGCTTTACGTGTTAAATACTGAAAAAAGTGCAAATCTAAGCATTATTTTTGTAGCTATTTAGCAACGCTGGTTTAATTAAAAACTATAAATTATTAAAAATCAGATGTTTAGGTTTAATGTAAAAAACCACAAAGCGAAGTTATTTAAATGATCAAGGTGTAATTAGGTATTGAGCAGGAAGTTTTAAACTGAACAAGATATAAAAATAAAATAAATTATAAAAATTTTGAATGCTATAACTCTGTTTTTATTTAAAAAAAATAATAATTTAAAGGCTGGTAATTTATTTTCGTTCATAAAGTAAAAAGTCGCTATTTTGTTGCAAAATAGCGACATTAAAGCCTAATCGGCATCGAGTTCTATCATAGCGGGGTCAATAAAGTGCTCTTTCATAAAAGCTTTCATCTCTTCTTTACTGGCTAATAACTTAATACCGCAACGCACGCCTGTATTATGATCTTTCACGCTGCACACTTCGCCTTCAAAGCCTTTGCTATTACTACCTAATACCACAGTGCATTGTGAGTCTTTGATGCTTTCTAGATCTGCGTCAGTTTTTACATCAAACATAGCCCCCGTTAGCGAAATATCTTTTATAACACCATCGAGTACCTTGTCATCACTGAGTTTAAGTTTTGCAGGCAATAGAGTTGGAATACGGGTTTGCGAACGTAAACTAAATAGCTGAACTTGCTTGGGGTAGTTTATAAAAATCAGCCTAACGGGGTGTGATGCAATAGATTTAATTTGCTGTCTAAACGCAATTATTTGTCCATCGTCACCCTCTATTAATGCTCTTACAACTACGGTGACGCCATCTCGTAAGTAATCATTTGCACCCGGTAAACGTTTGGCTGTAGGGAAGTTTAAAATAATAAACTTTTCGTCAAGCAAGCCTACCATTTCTGTTTTCACGCGCTTACTGCTAGTGGGTGTTAATATTTCTAAGTCAACTAAACTGCCAACCGGTATATTATTTAATTTATCTGCATGTGTTGCTGGCATATCCATTCCATAAACATAGTAGTAAAACGTTGTGTTTTATCCGCGCCAAAACGTAGGCGTAAATAACACAAGCAAAGTAAAAATTTCTAGTCGGCCAAATACCATTGCAATAGTCAGCAACCATTTAGCGCCGTCGGTTATTGCACCATAATGCGAGGCAACATCACCCAACCCTGGGCCTAAGTTATTTAAACACGCTGCCGTGGCCGAAAACGCCGTAATATTATCCATTCCCGTACCCATAAGCGCCAGCATAATAATAATAAATACTAAAGCATAGGCAGAGAAGAACCCCCACACAGCTTCTACAACCTTATCGGGCAATGCTTTACGGCCAAGTTTGATTGAATAAATAGCACGAGGGTGCACTAGGCGGTTTAGCTCACGTACGCCTTGCAGGTAAAGTAAAAACACGCGCACCACTTTCATACCGCCCCCGGTAGACCCTGCACAACCACCAATAAAGCTCGAAAATATTAATAAAATAGGTAAAAACAGCGGCCATGTTGAAAAGTTATCGGTAGCAAAACCCGCCGTTGTACTCATTGATACCGCTTGAAATAGTGCTTGGTCAAGGGTTTCATCACCATTGGCGTATATCTCGTTCGACGACAACACAGTAAAACAAATAACCACCAGCGCCAATTGAATGCATAAAAATACTTTAAACTCGGGGTCGCGAATGTAGACCTGCACGTTCCGGCTTGCCACCGCAGCGTAGTGCAAGGAGAAGTTAATAGCGGCAATGATTAAAAAGAATACACAAATAAAGTTAATAACCGGGCTGTCGAAATGGCCCATAGAAGCATCATAAGTCGAAAACCCACCAATGGCGACGGTAGAAAACGCATGACAAATGGCATCAAACCAATCCATCCCTGCTGTCCAATACGCCAACATACAGGCAATGGTTAACGACACATAAATATACCAAAGATGCTTTGCGGTATCGGCTATGCGAGGGGTCATTTTTGAATCTTTTACTGGGCCGGGGATTTCAGCACGATACAACTGCATTCCACCAACACCTAGCATGGGCAGTATTGCAACAGCTAATACAATGATCCCCATACCGCCAAACCACTGTAATTGCTGGCGATAAAACAGCACTGACTTAGGTAAATATTCAATCCCCGTCAGCACCGTAGCGCCTGTGGTTGTTAAACCCGAAAAGGCTTCAAACACCGCATCAGCAAGGGATAAGTTAGGTTCTTGTAAAAAGATAAGAGGCAAGGATGCGAATGCCCCCAGTACCAACCAAAACAAAACCACAATTAAAAAGCCTTCACGCGCTTTTAAATCCCCGTTTTCATGTCGGTTTGGGTAATACGCTATTAAGCCAATAATAATACTGAAAATAAACGCTAAAACAAAAGGAACACCACCACCATCTTTATAAATTAAAGACACCACAGCAGGTGGCACCATGGTAATACTAAACAGCGCAACAAGTTGCCCAAGAATTTTTATGATGGTACGAAATTGCATTTAGCTAATCGCTTTTATTATTAGTAAATTCAGGCTCAACTGCATTAGCCTGGTTAAATAGAATGAATATGCATTGTATGCAACTTGTGTAGGTTATTACTCTTTAATAGTTAACTCAACTGCGCCGTGACTTAAATCAAAAATATCTTTAATTGCTTGCTGTGCTTGGCGGCTATCAATGGTGATCACCCAATCAATATTAGCAGTAAATTGCTTTTCAATGTTGAGCACTTGGTAGTGCGTTTTAAGTAGCTGCTCAATTGCGCCTTGCATACTGTATTCACTGCTGCCAATTAGCTCAACACTTGGAACTTTAAGTACGGTGTCTAATTTGGCTAATGCATTATTTAACGACCCGCCATAAGCTCGCACTAACCCGCCAGTTCCAAGTTTAATTCCTCCAAAATACCGGGTTACCACGGCAGTAACTTCACCTAGCCCTGATCCCACCAGCACATTTAACATTGGTTTACCGGCCGTACCATTGGGTTCACCATCATCTGAAAAACCATACACGTGGCTGCCACCGGGGTTACCTGCCACATGGGCCCAACAATTATGCCGAGCATCGCTGTATTTATCTTCAATACTTTTAATAAAAGCTTTAGCTGCGGCTAAATCGGGAGTATGTGCAATATGCACAATAAACGTGCTTTTTTTAATTTCTTCTTGGTGAAACACAGCACCGGCTGGGTATTTATATTCTGACATATTTTACTTAACCAAAAAAATGGGGCCATTAGGCCCCTTCTCTTGCTAACTTATCACTTAATCTAAGTGTAAGTCGCGCGTCATATTTTCTAAACTATCATCGTGCACAATAATGTTATCTTCAATACGAATACCGCCATAAGGTTTAAACGCTTCAACCTTATCCCAGTTGATGTATTGCTTGTTGTCGGTTTGCGCTAAATCACCTAACAACGAATCAATAAAGTACAAGCCAGGTTCAATAGTAAACACCTGATTTTTCTCTATCATACGTGTACAACGTAAAAATGGATGCCCTTCTGGAGATGCTTGATGAGTACCTTTGTCGTCACTCATAAAGCCACCCACGTCGTGTACTTGTAAACCAAGGTGATGCCCTAAACCATGCGGAAAGAAAGTAGAGGTGATTTTACGCTCTACAATATCTGCAGCCGGTAAGTTAACTATATTAAAGTCGCTAAGAATTTGCGCTATGCGGTTATGACACTCAACATGTAAGTCGCCGTAAAGCATACCTGGCTTTAATCCTTTGCCTAATTCGATTTGCGTCGTCGTCATTGTATTAACTAGCTCAGCAAATTCACCCTGCTTTTTGAAGTCATAAGTACGCGTTATATCTGCGGCGTAGCCGTTAAAGTTTGCGCCAGCATCAATTAAAAATGAGTTATGCGTTTGCGGTGCGTTTGGCTCAAAATGAGTGTAATGCAAAATAGCGCAGTTTTCGTTAAGCGCCACTATATTGCCATACGGCATTTCGTTTTCGCTTTGGCGTGTAGCCATAAGGTACGCTTGTTGAATATCAAACTCACTACCACCATTAAAAAAAGTGTCGCGTGCAGCTTTATGGCCATCAACCGCTATGCGGTTAGCATTACGTAAACACTCAAGTTCATACTGCGTTTTGTATGCTCTATTAAAGTGTAAATAGTTAAGCACGGGCTCTGGGTTCATTATGCTAAAGCCAAGTGCTTGAGCTACTTCTATGTATTCGCCCATGTAAGCGTACTTTGCTTTGTCATAAGGAAGTAGCTTTTCAACCTGATCGGGTTGTAACAATAGTTCTATATCAAAATACTCAGCCCAAAAATCACGTGGTTCGTCAGGTACTTTATGCCAAAAATCAACAGGACGATAAAAAATAAGCTTAGGTTTGTCGCTACCATTAACAACAATCCAGCAATGTGGATTATCAATAACAGGTAACCAAGCTTTAAAGTGAGGATTAACTTTAAACGGGTAATACATGTCGTCTAAAAATTGGCGCTTTGCTTGGCCAGAGTGAATAACTAATCCTTCTAACCCTTCGCTTTCGCAAATTGTACGAGTACGCTGCTGCAGTGTTGCAATATGTTCGGCGTATAAAACGGCTAATTTATCCATTGTTAATCCATCTGTTAAATTTAACTTGCTTTGAGTCTACCACTTATAGCTATTACGCTCAAAAAAGGGGGATGGCCCACTGTGAGCACAATCCCCCTTATTTAAACTTATGTTTACTAACCGCCTATTTTCATTTCCAGTATGGGAGCCAGTAAATTACCCTCTCGGCCCATACGAGTATGATATACCTGCCTGTAAGCAAATACATTTTTGACATAATCGCGTGTTTCTCTATACGGAATAAGTTCTATCCATAACTCTGCTGGCATTGCATCATCAGGCACCCAACGTTTTATACGATGATAGCCTGCGTTATAAGATGCTGTAGCAAGTATTTCGTTACCATGGTTTTTCTTTTTCAAGTAACGTAAATAACTGGTACCTAACCTAATATTTGTTTTAGGTTGATATAACCGACTATTAGACACACTGCCTTTATTTACATACTTAGCGGTACTTGGCAGCAATTGCATTAAACCTCGTGCATTAGCACTTGATCGCGCGTCAGGAGCAAATGAGCTTTCACGCCTTGCAATAGCAATACTCCAAGCAACATCTATTTTATTACGCTTGCTGTAGCGCTCAAATATGTCTTGAAAAGCAAATGGAAAACGTTGTTCAACATTATCCCAGGCCTTTATTTTAGCGAGTGTGAATATCGTGCTGTCGTGCCACCCCAAATTAGTAGATAAAACAGAGGCTGCAAGCTTTTCTTCTTCATTTGAAGTGTTTGTTAAGTAATTCCATTCACGTCTCGCTGAAGTAACACGCTCTAACTCATATAATGCTTTTGAACGTTTAAAACCAGGGGCATTACTCACCTTTGCAATTAATTGCTCACTCACCACTTTTGGTTGATTATTTAGATCAACCGGCAAACCTAAACGCGCAGCGGCTAAAAAACCGTAGTAGTCTCGGTTAGTCGCAATACTTTGCCACATTTTTTTAGCTGTTTGATCGTCACCGCGTTCTGCATAACTATACGCAAGCCAATATTGCTGACCTAAACTAAGATTCTCTTTGCCTGTAAAAAACGCAGCAATACCTGCCCAATCTTGGGTTTTAAGCATGTTACCAAGCTGCCATTGCATTAATTTGTTGTCTTGGCGCTCTTTTGGCACTTTGTTTAACCAAAAACTGGCTTGCTTATGCCCGCTAGAAGCAAGTGATAAAGCAAAGGTGTAGTATAAATCTGCCTTTTCTTTATCGGTGTAGTTAAACATACGCTCTATTTTTTCCCATGCGCGCAGCGCTAGTTCTTTGTCGCGCCAAATTAGACGCTTAACACCATAAAGTGCAATTTCACCCTCTTTAGGCGATTTATTTTTATAGCGATATAATCCCGCCGCAGCGCTTGGGTCGCGGCGAACTTTTAAATATAAGTCAGCAAGGTAACGCTCATTTTTTGGTAAAAGTGTTTTTAAATAAGGTAGTAGGCTTTGCGTTCCGCCTTGCGCGGCAAGTGTAATTCGTTGCCATACAGTATCGGCATTCATATAACCTTTTTTGCGCCAGTACGAGAATAACGAATCGCACTCCTTAGGTTGTGACTTTCCCACCGTCCATAAATCAGTCACCTGATTTAAAATGGCTTTTTCTGGGGCGCCTAAATCTAATTGATACCCCAAATATGTACAGGTGTATTCAGCGTTACTGGTGTCGCGGTAATTACGAATATACGCCGCTTTTCTATTATTTTTTTCAAGATACTCCAGCCATACTTTACGAACAGGCCATTCAAGTGGCGTATGCTGATATATATTTAAGTAATCTTCTATTTCTGCTTGATATTTTATGCTCGGGTTTCGTTGCCAGTATGTTTTTTCTACATACGGTTTTAGTGGGTGGTTTAGGTTATTAACTACGTTTTTAAACTCGCGGTAACTTGCGTTGCGTACTTTTTTTTCAGCATCTAAAAATGCGTCGTTATCGATGCTAGCCTCGGCAGAATAAAGAGGAAAAATAAAAGCAGCTGCCGCAAAACTAAATAATTGTTTTTTCATAATGTCCTTTAATAAAAAATTAAAGTAGTGAATAAAAGCTTTTTCACCACCTTAGCACCAAACCAGCTATATTTTAACCAGTCGTTTGTAACCGAGTTAAATTTTTCGTTGCATTTTTTACTCAAAGCAAGCACACTGATTGAAATGCAAACTCATCGTACCAGTCTTAGTTCGTCAACTAGGGAGAATAAAATGTTATATAAAAGCGATTCCTTTGAAGTTAGCTTCCTAAAGGAAAACATCGCCGAGTTTAAGTTTTGTGTTGCAGGTTCTGTAAACACATTATCTCAAAAAACTCTTTCAGATTGTGCAGCAGCATTAAAAGAATTAGCTGCTAATTCTGATATCAAAGGCATGGTTTTTACCAGTGATAAAGACCACTTTATTATTGGCGCCGACATCTTCGAATTTTTACCTACATTTACTAAACCTGAAGAAGATTTAGTCGTGTGGATCAAAAACGCAACTGACGTTTTTGATGCAATTGAAGATCTTCCATTCCCAACTCTAAGCGTTGTAAACGGCTTAGCACTTGGTGGCGGATGTGAGTGGGCACTTGCTACCGATTATCGTGTTGCAAGCGAAAGCGCTAAAATGGGCCTACCAGAAGTTAAACTTGGCATAATGCCTGGTTTTGGTGGCACAGTGCGCTTACCACGTATCATTGGCGCAGATAACGCCATGATGTGGATCACTTCTGGCGCTGAAAACCGCGCAGCTGACGCCCTTAAAGTAGGTGCGTTTGACGCAGTAGTTAGTGCTGACAAACTTTTAGAGTCAAGTGTAGCAACACTTGAGTTAGCGATTGCAGGCAAGCTAGATTGGCAAGCAAAACGCAACGCAAAACTACAGCCACTTAAATTAAACCGTGTTGAGCAAGGCATGAGCTTTGCTATGGCAGAAGGTATGGTAATGGGTAAAACCAAAGGCCACTATCCTGCTCCGGTTATGGCAGTGCGTACTATTAAAGCAGCGGCAAACTGTACTCGCGATGAAGCAATGGCAATCGAAAATGCTAACTTTGCAAAACTTGCGCGTACCAACGAAGCGGCAGCGCAAACGGGCATTTTCTTAAATGACCAGTTCATCAAAGGTAAAGCACGCAAACTTGCTAAGCACAGCGATGTAGAAATTAAACAAGCTGCAGTATTAGGCGCGGGTATTATGGGCGGCGGTATTGCATATCAGTCTGCTTATAAAGGCACACCAATCATAATGAAAGACATCCAACAAGATGCGCTTGATTTAGGTATGGGTGAAGCGTCTAAATTATTAGGTGCAAAAGTTAAGCGTGGCCACATGCCAATGGAAAAAATGTTGGCAACACTAAGCAAAATTAAGCCAACACTTAACGATGCAGACCTACAAGACGCTAACATTATTGTTGAAGCCGTTGTAGAAAACCCTAAAGTTAAGCAAGCAGTATTAGCAGACCTTGAAAAGAACATGCCAGAAGGCACTGTACTTACATCAAATACGTCGACTATCTGTATTGACCTACTTGCTGAAGCACTTGATAAACCAGAAAACTTCTGTGGTATGCACTTTTTCAACCCAGTGCCAAAAATGCCATTAGTAGAAATTATCCGTGGTGCAAAAACGTCAGACAAAACAATTAACGCAGTCGTTGATTACGCCCTTAAACTTGGCAAGTCTCCTATTGTTGTAAACGATTGCCCAGGCTTTTTTGTAAACCGTGTTTTATTCCCTTACTTTGCAGGCTTTAGCAAATTAGTTGTTGAAGGCGCTAACTTTGCAAAAGTAGATAAAGTAATGGAAAACGTATTTGGCTGGCCTATGGGTCCGGCTTACCTACTTGATGTTGTAGGTATTGATACGGCTTATCATTGTACTGGCGTAATGGCTGACGGTTTCCCTGAGCGTATGGCACGTGCAGAAAAAGATCCGGTAACTGTTTTTGCTAACGAAAAACGTTTTGGTCAAAAGAACAAAGCAGGTTTTTACAAGTACGAAACAGACCGTCGTGGTCGTCTTAAAAAATCAAGCGATGCAACAGCCGTTGAGCTACTAGCGCCAATTACTGATGCACCGAAAGAATTCGATAAGCAAGAAATCATTGACCGTTGTATGATTCCAATGATCAACGAAGTACTTCTTTGTTTACAAGAAGGCATTGTTGCTTCTCCACAAGAAGCTGATATGGCACTTGTTTACGGCGTTGGTTTCCCTCCATTTAGAGGCGGCGCGTTCCGTTACTTAGATCAAACTGGTTTAGCTAACTTTGTTGCAGCAGCAGACAAATACGCTCACCTAGGTGCGATTTACCAAGTATCAGAGCAAACTCGCAAATGGGCTGAAGAAGGCCGTGTTTTCTATAAGGTGGAAGGTTAATATCATGAATAATCCAGTAATTGTAGATTGTATCCGCACACCAATGGGTCGCTCAAAAGGCGGCGTATTTAAAAACAAGCGTGCGGAAGACTTAAGCGCTCATTTAATGAAGGGCTTACTAGAACGCAACCCAGCGGTTGATCCAGCATCAATCGACGACATTTATTGGGGTTGTGTACAGCAAACATTAGAGCAAGGCTTTAACGTTGCACGTAACGCATCACTACTTGCGGGTATTCCACACTCAGTACCAGCAACCACAGTTAACCGTTTATGTGGCTCGTCAATGCAAGCATTGCACGACGCAGCACGCGCCATTATGACGGGCGCTGGCGACACTTACCTAATTGGTGGTGTTGAGCACATGGGCCACGTTCCTATGACTCACGGTAACGACTTTCACCCAGGCTTAGCAACTTCAATTGCACAAGCGTCTGGCTCTATGGGTTTAACAGCAGAATACCTTGCTACTATTCACGGCATCAGCCGTCAGCAGCAAGATGAATTTGCATACCGTTCGCACCAACGTGCACATGCTGCAACAGTTGAAGGCCGTTTCCGCCGCGAAATTTTAGCAATGGAAGGTCACGCAGCAGATGGTTCTTTAATTTTAGTTGAAGATGATGAAGTAATTCGTCCTGAAACAACAGTTGAAGGTTTATCTCAGCTTCGCCCAGTATTTAACCCAGCTTCGGGTTCTGTTACAGCGGGTACGTCTTCAGCACTTTCTGACGGCGCATCAGCCATGTTAGTAATGAGCGAAGAAAAAGCAAAAGAGCTAGGTTTACCAATTCGTGCGCGCATTAAAGCAATGGCGGTTGCCGGTTGCGATCCATCAATCATGGGTTACGGCCCAGTACCAGCAAGTAAAAAAGCACTTGCCCAAGCTGGTATCACTATTGATGACATCGACGTAGCTGAGCTTAATGAAGCCTTTGCTGCGCAATCACTACCAGTACTTAAAGACTTAGGTTTAGCTGATGTGGTTGACGAAAAAGTTAACTTGAATGGCGGCGCTATCGCACTGGGTCACCCTCTGGGTTGTTCTGGTTCGCGTATTAGCACCTCGCTAATTCACTTAATGGAAGACAAAAATGCTAAGTACGGTTTAGCGACAATGTGTATTGGTTTAGGCCAAGGTATCGCAACTGTATTTGAGCGTGTTCAAGACTAATACTCTTAACACGTAAACCATCTTGGTGAGTAAAAAGGCGCACTGACGAAAGTTAGTTCGCCTTTTTTATTTGCCAAATTTTAAGGCGCTATACTAACGTAATTTAGATTTGTGTTGTTGTGATCGGGTTTATAATTTGGCGTTGAAATAAATACACTTAAATTAAAACTGATCCAGATCTAAGTAAATTAGTTAATTTATACTTAAAATTACGCTAAACTTTGGCGCAACAAAAAATCTGACTACTTGTAAAGTCACAGATTTGAAAACTATTTACAGGCATACGTACTATGAATTTTGATAACCCCGATCACCAATTAGATGCCATTGGCCTTCGCTGCCCCGAGCCAGTAATGATGGTACGTGCTGCTATTCGTAAAATGAACGACGGTGAAACCCTGCTTATAACTGCTGATGACCCCTCAACCACCCGTGATATTCCAAGTTTTTGTGTATTTATGGATCACACGCTGGTGGCTAAAGATGCCGATGAAGCACCGTATAGGTATGTGGTGAAGAAAGGGTTGTAATTACTAACCACTAGTTGCTAGATAGACTAATATTGATGCAATTAAAAATGGGCCTATGTATGAAGTCTTGGATGCTCTTCTATAGGTAAATACTGTTTGACTCTTATCTTGTCTATATAATGACAATTGTGAAACCCCTATAAATGTAAAGATCCCACTAATTATAAATAAAACGACACTTCCAGATATTGACCATATGAAACATAGTATAGCTAAACCAAAGATTAAAAGTGGTAACGAAAAATAAAGCAGACGTCCAACCTCTCCTAAACCACTAAAAATCTTACGATTTAAATTTTTATCTTTTCTTAAACTCACAGATAACAGAGAATTCCAAATTAAACTAAGCCCGAATAAATGAGTAGAAATATTAATAAAATTTTTATCTACATTTGCAAAACTGGGCAATGCTAAAAAATACGCAAAACTAGCGCCCGCAGCTACCGAGTAGTGAACCCAATCATCTTTCTTTTCAGATGCCATTATAAATATCCTTATAAGCTTTATGCTATCAACTATTTCTTAGTAATAGTCACTTTTGGCTCGTCATAGTCACTAAAATCAATGCTTACTATGTATGTGCCTTTTATCGCAGGTGTGTAACTAAAGTAATTATAAATAGTATTACAGTCTGCCGTTGCAGCTTGCCCAAGTGTTAAACTTTGACCTTGTGGGTATGAGTCGCTGTAACCACAGTTAAAGCCTTCACTAAAATCGGCATCGGCAATTTTGAATTCGTACACTTTACCTGGTGTGCTAAATTTTACCTGTGCTTGATACAGTGCTGGGCCCACTAAGTTAAACTGATACTGTGGTTCTGCGTCCCATAAAGTAAAATCGCCTCGCAGGTACATGGTGCGGTCGAGTTCTTTTTGTGGCAATACATCGTTAATTGATATTTGGCTTGAACATGCACTGAGTAACCCAGCAATAGCGAGTGGTATTATTTTTTTTATTGAAATCATCAATTTTCATCCTATTCATTATACCTATTAGCTTAATTAATCTAGGTAGGTATTAAAACTAAAAAGCCAGCGTTATGCTGGCTTTTTAAATTGCTAATGGTTGTTATTTTTGTAAAACAGAAATATCTGCAATATCCAAAAATAAACCACTTAACTGACTTAATAGTGCAAGGCGATTTTGCTTAACAGCTTCATCGTCGGCCATAACCATTACGTTGTCAAAAAAGTTATCAACACTTTCACGAATGCCTGCCAATTGGCTAAGCGCTTCTTGGTAGTTTCCATCGGCATAAAGTGGTGCAAGCTCAGTTGCAAATTTTGCCACTTGTGATGCCAATACTTTTTCAGCGTCGTCGCTTAATAAGCTCTCATCAACATTACCTTGGCTTGTGATGTCATTTTTAGCAAGAATGTTACTTACGCGTTTATTTGCGGCTGCAAGGGCTTCTGCTGCGTCTAATGTACGGAAGTGGCTTACGGCTTTAACACGACGGTCAAAATCAACTGGTTTAGTTGGACGACGAGCTAGCACAGCTTGAATAACATCTACTTCAATACCTTCGTCTTGATACCATGCACGGAAACGTCCAAGCATAAATTCAAATACGTCGGTTGATACATTTAGATTAGTTAGCTTATCGCCAAACAATGTTTGTGCTTTTGCTACAAGGTCTAAAATATCAAGAGGTAACTCTTTTTCTACCATAATACGCAGTGCACCAATAGCAGCACGACGAAGTGCAAATGGGTCTTTATCACCTTTTGGTGCTTGGCCTATACCAAAAATACCCACCAGCGTATCAAACTTATCTGCAATGGCTACTGCACAACTAATTAGGTTTGTAGGTAAGTTGTCGCCTGCAAAGCGTGGCATATATTGCTCGTTTTGTGCAAGCGCTACATCTTCTGCTTCACCGTCAAAGCGAGCGTAATGCATTCCCATTACACCTTGTACATCGGTAAATTCCATTACCATTTCGGTCATTAAGTCTGTTTTACTTAATAGGCCTGCACGTTTTGCTAAGTCTTTATCTGCGCCTAATTGCTCAGCAATATACCCTGCAAGTTCGCTAATACGCTCAGACTTGTCTTTAAGCGTACCTAACTGCTTTTGGAATAAAACGGTATCAAGCGATTCTAAACGGCTTTCTAATGTTTTCTTTTTGTCGGTCTCAAAGAAGAACTGTGCATCAGCCAAACGTGGGCGTACAACTTTTTCGTTACCTGAAATTACCACGCTTGGGTCTTTACTCTCGATGTTAGATACAAACAAAAACTTATTTAAAAGCTTGCCGTTTTGATCTAATAACGGGAAGTATTTTTGATCGTCCTTCATGGTGTAAATTAGCGCTTCGGCTGGTACATCTAAAAATGCTTCTTCAAATGTTGCCGTTAAAGTAACTGGCCACTCTACTAGTGATGTTACTTCTTCTAGTAAATCTTCATCCATTGCAACAACAGCGTTAACTGCGCTTGCAGCTTCTTCTATTTGTGCACGTATTTGCGCTTTACGTTGTTCGTAATCTGCAATAACGTAAGCAGATTTAAGTACATCAAAAACCTCATCAGCATGGTTAATGCTAATTTTTTCTGGGTGATGAAAACGGTGACCTTGAAGTTGGTTACTTACTTGCTTACCAAGGATCTCACCTTCTAGCAATTCGCTACCAAATAAAATAGTGACGGTATGAACTGGGCGAATAAATTGTGTTTTATTCGCACCCCAGCGCATTGGCTTTGGTATTGGTAATTTACTTAACGCTTTTGCGATAGCATCTGCCATTAGCGTTTTAGTTTCTTGCCCTGCTACTTTAGCAATGTGCAATAACCATGCGCCTTTATCCGTTTCAAGTGTTTGTGCTTCACTTACATCAATACCACAACCGCGTGCCCAACCCATTGCTGCTTTTGTAGGGTTACCCTCACTATCAAATGCTGCTTTAGTTGCTGGCCCGCGTTTTTCAACTTCTTTGTCCTGTTGTTTAGCTTCAAGTGCTTTAACTTGTAAACCTAAACGACGAGGCGATGCATACCAGCTTACGCCTTGATGTGCTAATTCTAGCGATTCTAACTCTTGAGTTAAATTTGCAGCAAATGCCTCGGCAAGTTTACGCAACGACTTTGGTGGTAACTCTTCAGTGCCAATTTCTACTAATAAATTTTGTGCTGTCATGCTTACTTATCCTTACACAGCGGGAAACCAAGCGCTTCGCGTGCATCGTAATAACTTTGTGCACACGCTTTTGATAACGCACGAACACGTAAAATATAACGCTGACGTTCTGTAACCGATATAGCATGGCGCGCGTCTAATAGGTTAAATGCATGCGATGCTTTCATCACTTGCTCGTAGGCAGGAAGTGGTAAATTTGCTTCTATTAACTTTTGGCTCTCAGCTTCACACTTATCAAACTGCGCAAACAAGTCTTCTACGTTTGCATGTTCAAAGTTGTAAGTAGATTGCTCTACTTCATTTTGATGAAATACATCGCCGTAAGTTACACGCCCTAGTGGACCGTCTGCCCATACTAGGTCGTAAATGCTATCTACGCCTTGAATATACATCGCTAAACGCTCTAGGCCGTAAGTAATTTCACCTGTTACTGGTGAGCACTCTAATCCGCCTACTTGTTGGAAGTAGGTAAATTGCGTTACCTCCATACCGTTTAACCAAATTTCCCACCCTAAGCCCCATGCGCCAAGCGTTGGTGATTCCCAGTTATCTTCTACAAAGCGTACTTCGTGAGTTAGGGTATCAATACCCATTGCTTCTAGTGAGCCTAAGTAAAGCTCTTGAATGTTATCTGGTGATGGCTTTAAGACTACCTGAAATTGGTAGTAATGTTGTAAGCGGTTTGGGTTTTCACCATAGCGGCCATCCGTAGGACGGCGACACGGTTGTACGTATGCGCTAGACATTGGCTCAGGGCCAATTGATTTCAAAAATGTTTGCGGGTGAAATGTCCCAGCGCCCACTTCCATATCAAGTGGTTGAATAATGACACAGCCTTGCTGTGCCCAATAATCCTGTAAAGCCAGGATCAAACCTTGGAAGGTTTTTACGTCGTATTTTTGCATATTTGGCTTTTTACTATCTAAGAAGTAGCGTGAAAATTATCCTTAGTATACCGTGTGTACACTCAGGTTTTAAGCAGTTTGTGTATTTGTAGAAAATAAAAAAGGAGCCCTTAGGCTCCTTTTTATTATCTAAATATGTTTTTACACGTCTAAGTTAACTACGCGTAGTGCGTTAGTTTCGATAAAGTCACGACGTGGCTCTACCTGATCACCCATAAGCGTAGCAAATAACTGATCCGCGCCTACAGCATCTTCAATGGTTACTTGTAACATACGGCGTGCGCCTGGATCCATGGTAGTTTCCCAAAGTTGATCTGGGTTCATCTCACCCAATCCTTTGTAGCGTTGGATATAGATCCCGCGCTTAGATTCAGTGATCAACCATTCCAAAGCATCCACAAAGTTATCAACAGGTTTTGTTTTCTCACCGCGTTGAATATAAGCACCTTCTGTAATGATGTTTGCAATGTTAACACCAGTCACAGCAATACGTTGGTAGTCACGCGATGTGATGAAGTCGTAGCTTAATACGTGAGACTTATCTACACCGTGTTGACGAATATTCACAACAGGATAGTACAAGTTACGCTCTGCATCATACTGAGTTGCAGCGTTGAAAATAGTTGCATCTTCGTCACGGTCAACTAAATCGTCAACAAGCTCTTTTGTCCACGCAATTACTTTAGCTTCGTCTGCAAGGTCTTCTTTTGTTAATTCACTTTGGTAGATTAAACGTTCCATTACCGTGTTAGGGTATTTACGTTTTAAGCGCTCGATTACTTTAACTGTATTTTGGTAATCGTGAACTATTTTCTCTAATGCTTCACCTTCAAGCGCAGATGCGTCTGCACTTGTGTATAAAGCTGCATTATTAAGTGCAAGCGATGTTAAGTACTCAACAAGTGCTGGGTCATCTTTTATATAGCGCTCTTGCTTACCTTTTTTCACTTTATAAAGTGGTGGCTGAGCAATATAAATATATCCGCGCTCTACAATTTCCGGCATTTGACGATAGAAGAACGTAAGCAATAAAGTACGAATATGAGAACCATCCACGTCCGCATCGGTCATGATGATAATACGGTGATAACGTAGTTTTTCAGGATTATATTCGTCACGGCCAATACCACAACCTAATGCAGTAATTAGTGTTGCAACTTCTTGTGAAGACAGCATTTTATCAAAACGTGCTTTTTCTACGTTTAGAATTTTACCTTTAAGCGGAAGAATCGCCTGATTCTTACGGTTACGACCCTGCTTGGCTGAACCGCCAGCAGAGTCCCCTTCCACTATGTAAAGCTCTGATTGTGCAGGATCTTTTTCCTGACAATCGGCTAATTTACCCGGTAAACCTGCAAGATCCATTGCGCCTTTACGACGTGTCATTTCACGCGCTTTACGTGCCGCTTCACGCGCACGTGATGCATCTATAATTTTCCCAACAACAATTTTTGCATCTACTGGGTTTTCTAATAAAAACTCAGTGAACTTCTCAGCCATTGCTTGTTCTACCGCAGACTTAACTTCGCTAGATACTAGCTTGTCTTTTGTTTGCGAAGAGAACTTAGGATCAGGGACTTTAACACTAATTACAGCAGTCAAACCTTCACGCGCATCGTCACCGGTTGCGTTACTGGTTGTTTTTGCTTTCTTGTTAAAGCCTTCTTTTTCCATAAAGTTATTAAGTGTACGTGTTAGCGCAGATCTAAAACCGGCTAAGTGAGTACCACCATCACGTTGTGGAATGTTATTTGTAAAACAGTAAATGTTTTCTTGGTATGCGTCATTCCATTGCATTGATACTTCAACGCTAATTCCGTCTTCTACACGCTCATGTGTAAAGTGGAAAACGCCTTTATGGATAGGTGTTTTGTTACGGTTAATGTATTCAACAAATGCCTGAATACCACCTTCGTATTTAAAGTGGTCGCTTTTATTTTCTTCACGCTCATCATTTAAAATGATACTAACGCCCGAGTTAAGGAACGACAGTTCACGTAGGCGTTTTGCTAAAATATCGTAATGAAAATCTAAATTAGTGAATGTTTCTGCACTTGGCCAAAAACGTAGTTCTGTACCCGTTGTTTCAGAATCTCCAATAACAGCAAGTGGCGCATCTGGCACACCCATAGTGTAAAACTGCTCATGAAGTTTACCTTCTCGACGCACGGTTAGTTTTAATTTTTCTGAAAGTGCGTTTACAACCGAAACACCCACACCATGCAAGCCGCCTGATACTTTATAAGAGTTATCATCAAACTTACCACCAGCATGAAGTACCGTCATGATTACTTCGGCAGCAGAAACGCCTTCTTCTTCATGGATAGACACTGGGATACCACGGCCATTATCTCTAACCGATACAGAGCCATCTAAGTGAATCGTTACAAAAATATCATCACAATGACCAGCAAGGGCTTCGTCTATTGAGTTATCAACGACCTCAAACACCATGTGGTGTAAGCCTGTGCCATCATCGGTGTCCCCTATATACATCCCAGGACGCTTTCTTACTGCGTCTAATCCTTTAAGTACTTTAATACTCGACGAGTCATAATTCTCAGACATGGTTAATCCCACTTATCTTGTTATTAGGTTGCCATGTTTCACGTGGAACATTTTTAGTTCTCGTTGCATGGGTTCCACCACAGCAGAAATACTCTCAGATAAAATTGAAGAGATAAATATTTGAGAACTGCAGTGAGACAATAGTTGTCCAACTTTCTCTTTTGTATCTTCGCCTAACTCTGAGGGTAAATCATCTATTAGCAATATAGATTGCTTATCGGTCTCTGACTCAATTAAGCTATTTTGCGTTACTTTTAACGCATACAATAATAACTTTAACTGCCCGCGTGAGAACGTATTCTCTACACTGTTGCCAGCGACACTGAAACTAAAGTCGGCCTTATGTGGGCCTTTACTTGTAAATCCTTGGCGAGCATCTCGCTCAAAGTTTTGCTCTAACGCATCTGCAAGAGATTCATTCTCTTTCCAGCCTGCATTAAACGTCATTTCTAAATCGCGTATAAGCGTTAATTCTGAGCACATTTTATCAAAAAATTGCTGCTTAAACCTACTTATATACGCCAATCTTAATTTATTTATTTCTTCAGCCAGTCTAACAAATTCTTTGTCCCAAAACTTAATTTGGTCAAAATAATTCTTAGGCTTAGATTTTAGTAAAGCATTACGCTGTTTTAATACTTTATTAAACGATTGCCACAAGTAAAAAAACTCATGTTCCACGTGGAACAAACCTAAGTCTAAAAACTTTCTACGCTCTTTTGGCCCACCAAAAAATAAAGAATAACTTTCAGGCGTAATAATTTGAACAGGCATTAGCTGTGCAAGCTCAGATATTTTACGGCTCGCTTTACCCTGAATCTTTAAATTTGTTTCACCTAAACGCGTTTTGCTAATACCAATAGGAATTGATAAATCATGCACCGTCTTTCGGCCATGAATTACAAATTGCTCTTGCTGGTGTGCAATAATGCTTTTGTGCTTTGGTGTTCTAAAAGACTTGCCGTGAGAAAGGTAATAAATAGCTTCTAAAAGGCTGGTTTTTCCGCTGCCATTTTCACCATATATAATGTTTACGCCATTAACAGGTTCTAGCGTCAGCGCCTCAATATTACGAAAATATTTGAGGCTCAAATGACTTAAGCTCATTATATGTTTGTGATCTTATAAACGCATAGGCATAACAACATACATTGCTTCATCATCACCAGCGCCTTCTATTAGTGCACTGCTGTTTGAGTCTGCTAACGTAAACTGTACATCTTCAGTTTTTAATGTGTTTAATACATCCAAAACATATGAAACATTAAAACCAATTTCTAACTCATCACCCTGATAATTTACTTCAACAATCTCTTCAGCTTGTTCTTGCTCTGGGTTATTGGCAGTAATTTTTAATAAACCATTTGATAAGTTTAAGCGTACACCACGAAACTTCTCATTTGATAAAATAGATACACGCTGAAAAGCATTTCGTAACCATTCACGGTTGGCAATAATTGTTTTATCACCGCCTCGTGGAAGTACACGACGGTAATCAGGAAAACGACCATCAACTAGTTTACTGGTAAACGTAAACTCAATGTCAATAATGCGAATGTGGTTAGCACCGAATTGAATAGTAACTAGCTCATCGTCGGCAACCATAAGGCGCATGATTTCTTGCACACCTTTACGTGGAATAATTAATTGGCGTTGAGTATTAAGTGATTGAGTAAGCTTTTTCTGTGCAATCGCCAAGCGGTGTCCGTCGGTAGCCACCGTTTTAATATCGCTATTATCAACTTCAAACGACATACCGTTTAAGTAATAACGTACATCTTGGTTTGCCATTGAAAAGTGCGTGCTTTCAAGTAATTTACGAAGCTCTAAACGCGTTAGTTGAAATTCAACTTCACCATCCCATTCTTCTAAATTGGGGAAGTCAGCCGCTGATAACGTTGTAAGTGAAAAACGACTTTTACCACTCGTTAATAACAACTGGTGGTCTTGTAAGCTTAACGTAATGTCTGAACCTTCAGGTAGACTTTTACAAATATCGAGTAACTTTTTAGCAGGTAAAGTTAATTTTGTATCGGCAATATCATCACCAACAAAAACACCAGACACTAATTCAATTTCAAGGTCGGTCCCTGTCATCGAAAGCTGTCCGTTTTCTACTACTAACAAAACGTTAGATAAAATCGGTAACGTATGCTTACGCTCAATTGCGCCCGATACTTGAACCAATGGCTTTAAAAATTGTTGTCTTGATATTGTTATTTGCATAAAAAAGTCAGCCCTAAGATGACAATGTTCTTATTAAATTTTGATAATCTTCTTTAATTTCGTGACTTTCATCACGTAACGATTTTATTTTACGACACGCATGTAAAACCGTTGTATGGTCACGACCACCAAACGCGTCTCCAATCTCAGGTAAACTGTGATTGGTTAATTCTTTAGACAGCGCCATAGCAACCTGACGTGGCCTTGCTATTGAGCGGCTTCGGCGTTTAGAAAGTAAATCCGAGACACGAATTCGATAATATTCAGCCACTGTACGCTGTATATTATCAATTGTGACGAGCTTATCTTGCAGCGCCAATAAGTCACGCAATGCTTCTTTTACAAAGTCGATAGAAATAGGACGTCCAGTGAAGTTTGCATTTGCAATTACACGGTTAAGTGCGCCTTCAAGTTCACGTACATTTGAACGTAATTTTTTTGCAATGAAAAAAGCCACTTCATGAGGTAAATTTATTTTACTCTGCTGCGCCTTTTTCATCAAAATAGCGACACGTGTTTCAAGCTCTGGTGGCTCAATAGCAATTGTTAATCCCCAACCAAAACGAGACTTAAGCCTGTCTTCTACCCCTTCAATTTCTTTAGGGTAACGGTCAGACGTTAAAATAATTTGTTGATTACCTTCAAGCAACGCATTAAAAGTATGAAAAAACTCTTCTTGAGAACGTTCTTTATTGGCAAAAAATTGAATGTCATCAATCATTAATGCATCAACACTACGGTAATAACGTTTAAATTCTTCTATTGCATTATTTTGTAGTGCTTTAACCATATCTTGTACAAAACGCTCTGAATGCATATACACAATTTTAGCATCAGGCTTATTTGCCATAATGCCATTACCTACAGCATGGAGTAAGTGCGTTTTACCTAAGCCCGTACCACCGTATATAAATACAGGGTTAAATGCAGAGCCAGGGTTATCGGCAACTTGAGTTGCAGCCGCTTTTGCTAATTGGTTAGATTTACCCTCAACAAAACTATCAAAGGTGTAGTTTTCTTTAATGTTTGATTTATAGCCCGATTTAGGTGCGGGTTCAACAACCGGTTTTTGCTCACGCGGCTGTTGCTTTGCTGATGCTTGAATACTAGGTGCAGGCTGTGCTTCTGTAGCAGGTGCAACCTGTGTATTTAAAAGTGGTTTGCTACCTACATCAAAACGAAGTTCCGGTGCTTCGTCACCACAAATCTCGACGAGTAGTTCGTTAATGCGGTTAAGGTATTTTTCTCTCACCCAATCAAGCACAAAGCGATTAGGTGCATAAATAGTCAGAGTATCTTCGGTACTTTCTGCTTGAAGTGGTCTTACCCACATACTGAACTGCTGCGAAGGCAATTCATCTTGCAATACATATAAACAACTTTGCCAAACCGACAGATACACAGTTAAACTCCCAGAGATATAATTTTTATTCCCGCACATCAAAAATGGTTAAAAACCATGCATTTATTGCGTTTAAATAGCCAAATAAGCGGCCCAAGACCAAGTATTATGAAGGCACTTTATCCACAAGTAAAAGGCTGATTTTTATAAAATTATGTATAACGACATGAAAAAAAGCTAACAACCTGATTTAATTGAATTTTTAATTATTAGCCTGATAACAGATCATAACAAAATAACACCAAGATCGCGAACCAATTTTACGATCCAATTTACTTTTCCCCCGCTTTTATTCACTTTTTATACAAGGGCTGTGGAAAACTTCTTATTTATGATGATCCTACTGGATCGCGCTTTACGATCACTAACTGCCTGCTTAATAAACACGGTGCTTAACGCGTAATTATGATTGACTTTAGGTCGTTTCATCTATAATATCTCGCGCTCGCAATGGCACCTGTGCCAGGATCGCGACCTGCATAGGATGTTTTAACTTTAACCGATCGGATGAGATTGTTATGAAAAGAACTTTTCAACCTAGCGTTTTAAAACGCAAACGTGCACACGGTTTCCGTGCTCGCATGGCAACTGTAAATGGCCGTAAAGTATTAGCACGTCGCCGCGCTAAAGGCCGCAAAGTTCTTTCTGCTTAATTTATAAGTGGAAGACTTTAGCTTTGGCAGGGAGTTACGTCTGTTAACTCCCTCGCATTACTCTCGTATATTTAACGAACCCGCTCGGGCTGCAACTCCTTACTTTACTCTATTAGCTAAACCCAATGACCAAGAAAAGCCTAGGTTAGGACTTACTGTTGCTAAAAAACGTGTAAAAAAGGCATGCCAACGAAACCGTATTAAACGTCTTGCTCGCGAAAGTTTTCGTTTAAATCAACACAACATCGATAACATTGATATTGTGCTTATGGTTAAAAATGGCATTGACGAGCAGTCTAATGAAGAATTAACCAAGCAACTGACCAAGTTATGGCGAAAAATCAACGAACGCTGTAAACCAGGTGCGCCTAAGCCTCCACCCTTTAAGAAACGCCCAAACAAATCAGCTAAATCTAATAAACAAACCCAATAGCAATAGAATTACAGGGTTAATTAATGTATCTTTAGCTCACCTTTTAATCATGCATTTAAAATTTCCAATAGAGCCTTTAAATACATGATATCTATCTCACTAAATTTAACTAGGGGCATAAACATCATGAGGTTACTCAAACCACTTGTTGCTTTACCGACATTATGTTTAGTGTTATTGATCCGCGGTTATCAAAAGTGGATTAGCCCGCTATTAGGTCCGCATTGTCGTTTTAATCCAAGCTGCTCACATTACGCAATTCAAGCAATAAAATTGCATGGATTGATAAAAGGAAGTTGGTTAGCATTAAAACGCATATTAAAATGCCATCCTTTACATTCAGGTGGTGATGACCCAGTACCTGAAAAAATAACCCATATTAACCACCAACACGAGAAATAAGAGCTGTTATGGAATCGCAACGCACGTTTTTATTCATTGGCCTAATGCTAGTGTCGTTTTTATTGTTCCAAGAATGGAATAATGATTATAACCAGCCAAAAGTCGATCCAAGTGCCACAACACAAACGCAACAAGCAAATTCAACTGAATCGGATGATTTTATACCTTCATCGTCAGAATCTGGCTTACCGGCTTCAACAACATTAGCTAAACGTTCTGTTATAGAAATAACAACAGACGTGTTTAAAGTTAAAATCGACACCAAAGGTGGTGATATTGTTGAATCGGACTTACTTCAATACGAAGAAGTGAAAGGCGAAGAAACACCTTTCATGCTGCTGGGTGAATTTGAGGGTAATCAATACTTTTCACAAAGTGGTTTGATTGGTTTAAATGGCCCAGACGCATCTGCAAACGGTCGCCCTACTTACCACAGCGAACAAACGTCTTATACCTTAACAGGTGATGAGTTACGCGTACCGTTACAGTTTACTGATAGCAACGGTGTTAGCTTTACCAAAACGTATGTATTTAAAAAAGGTCAATATGATGTTGGCTTAGAATACACAGTAAACAATACAACCAGTGCCCCTATTCAAGTGCAGCTTTACACACAGGTTAAACGCACAGTACAGGAAAAAGGCAGCTTAGTTGATCAAAACTATTTAGGTGCAGCTTACGGTACAGACGAAGAACCGTACGAAAAGTATAGCTTTTCTGACATGGCCGACAAAAACCTAAATGAAAGCACGCAAGGTGGTTACATTGCATTTATTCAACATTACTTTGTAAGTGCGTGGGTACCAAAGCAAGACCAAACCAACACCCTTTATAGCTTAATTACAAGCAGTAACGCCGCTATCATTGGTACAAAAGCAGAACCTGTTAATGTTCAAGCCGGTTCAGAGCAAACCATTACTTCTATTTACTACATGGGCCCTAAAGAGTCTGATGTATTAGAAGCGCTTCACCCTGACTTAGACCTAACTGTAGACTACGGCTGGTTATGGTTTATTTCACAGCCACTATTTGAACTACTGAAGTTTTTATACTCTGGCGAAGGTTCATTCTTTGGCTTGTTTGATATAAATGTTGGCGGTTTAGGTAACTGGGGTTTAGCAATTATTGCTATCACTATTATTGTTAAATCATTGATGTACCCGCTAACTAAAGCGCAATATACGTCAATGGCTAAAATGCGTGCCCTTCAACCAAAAATGGCAGCTCTTAAAGAAAAATATGGTGATGACCGTCAAAAATTCGGTCAAGCTACTATGGAAATGTACAAAAAAGAGAAAGTAAACCCAATGGGTGGTTGTTTCCCTATTTTGCTACAAATGCCTATTTTCTTAGCGTTGTTTTATGTATTTTTAGAATCAACAGAACTTCGCCATGCTGAGTTTATGCTTTGGTTAACTGATTTATCAGCACAAGACCCATACTACGTATTACCAATTTTATTTGGTGCAAGTATGTTTATAACTCAAAAGCTTCAACCTATGACGGTTACCGATCCAATGCAGCAAAAAATGATGACCTTTATGCCGGTTATCTTCTCTGTATTCTTCTTATGGTTCCCATCAGGCTTAGTACTTTACTGGTTAGTATCTAACCTTATTTCAATCGCGCAAATGCTTTATATTTATCGCGGTATGGAAAAGAAAGGAATAAAAGTAAGAGGCTAACTTAGCCCTACTTATTATAAAGGCGACTTAAGTCGCCTTTTTTATTGCCCATTTTTTATCAGAGCATTCGCGAGTGGTAATTTCATAGGTTACAATAGCGCCATAACGTACACATTGTTGGTAAATTAAATAGCATGATCAATCAAGACACAATTGCAGCACAAGCAACCGCACCTGGGCGTGGTGGTGTTGGTATTATTCGGGTTTCTGGCAGCCTTGCCAAAAGCGTTGCTGAACAAGTTATTGGTAAAATACCAAAAGTGAGGTACGCCGATTATGTACCATTTAAAAACTTAAATGGCGATCAACTTGACCAAGGTATTGCCATTTATTTTGCCGGACCTAACTCATTTACTGGTGAAGATGTACTTGAGTTGCAAGGTCATGGTGGCCCAGTTGTGCTTGATATGCTACTTAAAGAAATTAGCAAAATAGAAGGTGTACGCTTAGCAAAACCAGGTGAGTTTTCAGAGCGTGCATTTATGAACGACAAGCTTGATTTAACCCAAGCAGAAGCAATTAGTGACCTAATTAATGCCACTAGTGAACAAGCAGCTAAAAGCGCCTTACAATCACTTCAAGGTGAGTTTTCTAAACACATTGAAACACTGGTTGAAAAAGTAATTCATCTTCGTATGTACGTAGAAGCAGCAATCGACTTTCCAGATGAAGAAATAGACTTTTTATCAGATGGCAAAGTATCGGGCGATCTCAACGCAATTATAAACCAATTAAACACAGTAACTGACCAAGCTAAACAGGGAAGCATAATGCGCGAAGGTATGCGTGTTGTGATTGCAGGTCGTCCTAACGCGGGTAAATCAAGCTTACTAAATGCCCTAGCAGGCCGAGAGGCAGCAATCGTAACCGAAATAGCAGGTACCACCCGCGACGTACTGCGCGAACACATCCATATTGATGGCATGCCACTGCATATTATCGATACCGCAGGTCTTCGTGAAAGCCCTGACCGTGTAGAGCAAATAGGTATTGAGCGCGCATGGGATGAAATAAACCAAGCCGACCGCGTTTTATTTATGCTTGATGGCACCGATACTGTAGACACCGACCCACATAAAATTTGGCCAGAGTTTATGGCAAAATTACCAAAAGGTATGGGGGTTACAGTGATCAGAAACAAAGCCGATTTATCGGGTGATATTGTAGGCTTGGATGAAAACCAACAATACCCGGTCATAAGTTTAAGTGCTAAAAACGCTGAAGGTATAGAGCTCGTTCGTGAACATTTGAAGGCCTGTATAGGTTTTGACGGCGCAACAGAAGGTGGCTTTATGGCTCGTCGCCGTCATTTAGACGCTTTAGAGAGCGCAGCTTATCATTTAGATACGGGTAAAACGCAGCTTGAAATGCATGTTGCAGGTGAAATTTTGGCCGAAGAGCTGCGCCTAACGCAGCAATTTTTAAACGAAATAACCGGTGAGTTTACTTCAGACGATCTACTTGGAAAAATATTTAGCTCGTTCTGTATTGGTAAATAAAAGACCTAACAATTAAATAATTAAAAATTAAGGGCGTAAAAACGCCCTTTTTTACTGCCTTAATTAAGCCTTCCTATATCAACATATGGATATTTTTTAGATAAGCTGAGTGCTATTTTAGGCTCTCATTTTCACTAAATTAGTATCTTTAAAAGCTTATTAATGACCTACTTTACAAGATATAACCGCCTATTTAAGGTGATATATCTCCCATATACGAATAAGTTAAGCCACTATAATTAACCTTAAAACAAGCTGAAATCACTGTTTTTAATATTTTATTAGCTAAAATTGCAGCCTTAATTGGCTATATATCAATAAATAAGGCGATCACAAGTGTGTATTGATCGCGCTATCCACCAGCTCAAACATGTAAATGCATGATCGAATATCACAAAAACTTTAAATTTAGTCAGATCAGTTATCCACAATTCCCATTTTTTGGACAAAAATCCAAAATTTTTTAGCTGAAATACACGTTATTAGCTCTATTTTTAGTAAAAAGCGGCCGTTATAAAAACTATTTTGATATTTATTTAATAAGATCATATTTAATTGATCGTTATTTAAAATTATTTTCGATCTAAATAATCGGTTATCAACACCCTTTATATCCACACAATGATCAACATTACTTCTATATTAAACATTCATCATAATTGGACTTACAAAAGCTTAAAATCAATAACTTACAAAATTTTAGCTAAATAGAGTATAAAGTTAAACAGAACTTCCCCCAATCTTATTAACAGTTTGATCAGAAGGTTACATTTGAAGGTATTATTTTACATCTATATAAATCAACAACTTAAAAAAACTTTAAACAATGATCTAAAAATTAGCCTAAAAATAGTTATCCAAACCCACACTCTTCCCTTTACTGCAGTGTGTACTCGGCTATCATAGGCAGCAATTAAAACTAATGCGATCATATCTAATCATGAGTTCAGTAAATATTATTGTGGGCAGCCAAATGGGATCGGCCGAGTATGTCGCGGAGCAATTAAGCGATGAGCTAAATAACCAAGGTATTACAACCCAACTCCATGATCAGCCAAAATTTAATGAAATAGATCAACACAATACGCTCTGGTTAATATGTACATCTACTTATGGCGCAGGTGATTATCCCGATAATCTTTTAAGCTTTGCAGAACAAGTAGCGCAATCAACTGATTTAAAGCATTTAAAGTTTTCGGTTATTGCGTTAGGTGATACCAGCTACGACACATATAACTTAGCAGGGCGCAATATAGAAGCACTACTAAGTAAAAAAGGCGCTATAAAAGTGGCTGAACGCTTAGAGTTAAATATATTAGACGAGTCACTCCCTGAAGACACAGCCCTTGCTTGGTTAGACACTTGGGTTACCCAAACAGGTTTAAAATAAAGAGATCAAGTAAAATCTCATATAAAAGTTACTCACAATTTACTAATAATTTAATTAATAATGTGGATAAAGTTTGAATAAACTGCATTTTAAAGCATGCTTATCCATGGGATAAGATCTAACTAATCTCCCCCTGTGTATAAAGTGGCTTTTTGATCAGTGCTTATTTGTGGGATGATCCGATCATATTAACACCTTTAGATCTGATCTAATTTAATGTTTTTAAACAAGATCTAAAGCTTATCAACAGAAAAGCCGATCAGTAGTAGTAATAGTATTAAAAGATCTCTTTAAAAGATCCTTTATATTATTAGAGATCACTTACTTAGATCTGAGCACAGTTTAATCATTTATCTTCTGCTCATTTCTAGGTAGAATACGCTCCCTTTTGAAGTTTACCGGTTTGATTTAAGTAGGATCCCATTAATGATTTTTCATGAAAATTTTGACGTTATCGTAGTAGGTGGTGGACATGCAGGCACTGAAGCCGCATTGGCAGCTGCCCGTATGGGGATGAATACCCTGCTACTAACTCACAATATGGATACCCTTGGTCAAATGTCTTGTAACCCAGCAATTGGTGGGATAGGCAAAGGTCATTTGGTAAAAGAAATCGACGCGCTTGGCGGTGCAATGGCACAAGCTATTGATAAAGGCGGGATCCAATTTCGTACTTTAAATTCTTCAAAGGGACCTGCGGTTCGTGCAACCCGTGCACAAGCTGATCGCGCTTTGTATAAAGCGGCTATTCAAACCACATTACAAAATCAAGAAAACTTAAAAATATTTCAGCAGTCGTGTGATGATCTTATTGTTGAAAACGATCGAGTAACCGGCGTAGTAACTCAAATGGGGTTACGTTTTAGTGCACCTAGTGTAGTACTTACCGTAGGTACATTTTTAGGTGGCCAAATACATATTGGTTTAGAAAATTACAAAGGCGGACGTGCAGGCGATCCACCATCAATAGCTTTAGCACAACGATTACGTGAACAGCCTTTTAGAGTAGATCGTTTAAAAACAGGTACTCCACCACGTATTGATGCGCGTACGGTTGATTTTAGCAAAATGCAGGAGCAACCAGGCGATGCACCTACACCTGTATTTTCATTTTTAGGTAAACAAAGTGACCACCCGCAACAAATACCGTGTTACATCACTTACACAAATGAAAAAACACATGATGTTATACGCAAAAACTTGCATCGTTCACCTATGTACTCAGGTGTTATTGAAGGCATTGGTCCACGTTACTGCCCATCTATTGAAGATAAAATTGTTCGCTTTGCAGATAAAGACAAACACCAAATATTTGTAGAGCCAGAGGGTTTAACATCTTACGAGCTTTACCCTAATGGTATTTCGACAAGTCTACCGTTTGATGTGCAATTAGAAATAGTGCAATCGATCACAGGTTTTGAAAATGCACATATTTGCCGACCAGGTTATGCTATTGAATACGATTACTTTGATCCACGTGATTTAAAACAATCACTAGAAACTAAATTTATTGAAGGCTTATTCTTTGCAGGCCAAATAAACGGAACTACTGGCTACGAAGAAGCGGGTGCACAAGGCTTAATTGCTGGTATGAACGCGGCACTTAAAGTGCAAGGTAAAGATTCGTGGACGCCACGTCGTGACGAAGCATACGTTGGTGTATTAATTGACGACTTAGCAACGCTTGGTACAAAAGAACCTTACCGTATGTTTACCAGCCGTGCTGAATACCGTTTATTGTTGCGTGAAGATAATGCCGATATTCGTTTAACTGAAAAAGGCCGTGAGCTAGGTTTAGTTAACGATGAGCGCTGGCAGGCATTTAACGAAAAAATGGAAATTATCGAAAAAGAAAAACAACGTATAAAAGACACGTGGATTCACAAAGATCATACTGTTGTTGATCAAGTAAACGCTTTATTAAAAGCTCCATTAACGCGTGAAGCAAGTTTAGAAGAATTACTACGCCGCCCAGAGATCCGTTATGATGATCTAATGGCTATTGAAGGCTTAGGATCTGAATTTACAAATAAAGCGGCTTTAGAGCAGGTTGAGATCCATACAAAATACGCAGGTTACATTGCGCGTCAGCAAGATGAGATCAATAAACAGCTTCGCCATGAAGAAACAATCTTACCAAAAGAGTTTGATTATAAAACCGTATCAGGTTTATCAAACGAGGTAGTGGCAAAACTAGAAGAGTCTCGTCCGGATACTATTGGTCAGGCTTCGCGTATTTCTGGTATCACACCAGCGGCTATTTCGTTATTATTAGTGTATCTGAAGAAGCAAGGCTTATTACGCAAATCTGCGTAACGGTAAGGGCACCTAGTGTTACAACAACAATTAACTACATTGTTAGCGCAAACTGATATTGCGCTAACAGAAAAACAACAGCAACAGCTTGTTCGTTACGTTGAACTATTGGATAAGTGGAATAAAGCGTATAACTTAACCTCAGTACGTTTACCTCAAGAAATGATGATAAAGCATATTATGGATAGCCTTGTTGTTGCACCTCATTTACCCGGTCATCATTATATTGATGTTGGTACAGGCCCAGGGCTTCCAGGTATTGTATTAGCTATTGCACTTCCTAATACCCAATTTGTGTTACTCGACAGTTTAGGTAAGCGTGTACGCTTTTTAATGCACGTAAAGCATGAACTTGGGCTTGATAATGTTACCCCGGTACAGTCAAGAGTTGAAGAATATCAGCCAAGTGTTAAATTAGATGGCGTACTCAGTCGTGCATTTGCATCATTACAAGATATGGTTGATTGGTGTTCACACCTAATTGATCAATCTGGCCATTTTATTGCGCTTAAAGGCGTTTACCCTAGCGAAGAGTTAGAGTCATTACCCGCTGGCGTAAAGTTTGAGAAAAAAATTGCATTAGAAGTACCTGAGTTAGATGCACAACGACATTTAATTATTCTTTCTAAAGACTAGGGATCAGAGACACTGTGGCAAAAGTCATCGCATTAGCAAATCAAAAAGGGGGTGTAGGTAAAACTACGACCGCTGTTAATCTCGCTGCGTCTATGGCCGCAACGAAGCGTAAAGTGCTGTTAATTGATCTCGACCCGCAAGGTAATGCCACTATGGGCAGTGGTGTAGATAAATATGGCGACGTGCCCACTATTTACGACCTACTTATTGAAGATAAGCCCATTGAAGACGTGATCATTAAAGAAACATCTGGCGAATACCATATGATTGCAGCAAACGGAGACGTAACCGCTGCCGAAGTTAAACTAATGGAATTATTTGCCCGTGAAGTGCGTCTTCGTAATGCACTTGAAAAAATTCAGGACCAATACGAGTTTATATTTATAGACTGCCCGCCTTCATTAAACATGTTAACTGTTAATGCTATGGCCGCTGCAGATTCTATTTTAGTACCAATGCAATGTGAATATTATGCACTGGAAGGCCTAACAGCATTAATGGATACCATTACGCAATTGGCTAAATTAGTAAATCCTGAATTAAAAATTGAAGGCATATTACGCACTATGTACGATCCGCGTAACCGCCTAGCAAACGACGTTTCAGAACAATTAAAACAACATTTTGGTGATAAAGTGTATCGCACTGTGATCCCACGAAATGTTCGTCTAGCTGAGGCGCCAAGTTTTGGCGCACCTGCTATGTACTACGACAGAGCATCAAGTGGCGCAAAAGCGTATTTGGCACTTGCCGGTGAAATGCTGCGCAGAAAAGAAAAAACAGCGTCCGTTGTCGCCTAACTTTGAGGTAAAAAAATAACATGTCTGCTAAAAAACGAGGTTTAGGCCGAGGACTCGATGCACTTTTAAGTTCGTCTAAGCCTGCACCGAGCGCCAGCAAGGAACAAGACACACAAAACGTAACAGAGGTTGTCAAAAGCACAGTTAGTGCTACAGATAACCCGTTACAAACATTGCCTATTGAGTTTTTGCATTCAGGCAAGTACCAACCTCGTAAAGACATGTCTGAAGAGGCACTCGAAGAACTCGCCAGCTCTATTCGCTCACAAGGAATTATTCAACCTATCGTTGTGCGCCCTATTGCCCACAATAGCTATGAAATTATCGCTGGTGAACGTCGTTGGCGCGCAGCGCAAATTGCAAAACTAGACGCAGTTCCATGTATTATTAAAGATGTACCCGATGAAGCCGCCGTTGCTATAGCACTGATTGAAAATATTCAGCGTGAAGATTTAAATGCAATGGAAGAAGCGGTTGCGCTTAATCGTTTATTAAATGAGTTTGAATTAACACATCAGCAAGTGGCTGATGCAGTTGGTAAATCAAGAACCACCGTAACAAACTTATTACGTTTAAATAATTTAAATAGTGATGTAAAAATTCTGTTAGAACATGGTGACATAGAAATGGGCCATGCGCGTTGCTTACTAGCACTTGAAGGCGAAGCACAGTCTGACGCAGCACGAACCGCCGTTGCAAAGGGACTAACAGTAAGAGAAACTGAAAAGCTAGTGCGTGCAATTTTAGAACCTGCACCCGCCAAGCAAGAACACCAAAAAGACCCAGATGTTAAACAGTTAGAACAACAATTAGCTGAAAACCTAGGTGCTAAAGTAGAGATAAACTACAACAAAAAAGGCAAAGGTAAATTGGTTATTTCATATACTAATTTAGACGAGCTTGACGGCATTTTGAATCGTATTAATCACGACAATACCCACCATTGATCTATTACATGTCTAAAAAGAGACATTTGTAGCAAATTTGTGTTACAAACACTCTACTCAAGTTGCAAAACTGGCAGGATACAGTATAATTTCGCCAGTTTTCACACCCTAACGATTTGAACGCCATTAAGGTTAACAAAAAGTGAATAATAAGTTAGCAAGTCCGTATAGGCTTGCCGCATTTAAACTAATTTGTCTTCAGGGTGTTGTAGCATTATTTGCTGCCGTAATTATTTTTATTGGTTTGGGAGTTGAAGCCAGTCTGTCAGCGTTAGCTGGTGGTGCAGTTGCGATACTTCCTCACTGTGTTTTTGCACTTTACGCATTCCGATTTATGGGGGCGAGTCGTGCAGAACAAGCGTATAACGCGTTAAAACGCGGTAACGCACTAAAGTTTATGCTGACAATCATATTGTTTGCGCTAGTACTAAAGCATTTTCCGGTAGTTTTGCTGCCCTTTTTTAGTATCTATGTACTGGCTTTATTCACTGGATTGTTTGCACCCGTTTTTTTTAAACATTAACTTTTGGGATATAACATGGCTGCAGAAGAAGTTACTCTATCTAGCCATATCCAGCACCACTTAACCAATGCTAAGATGTGCTCGACCGACGCCGGTCTAGCCTTCAATAAAGCATGTACGGACAGTGGTTTTTGGACATGGCATGTAGATACCCTCGCATGGTCAATCGGACTAGGTCTTATCTTTTTATGGATCTTCCGTAGTGCCGCTAAAAAATCAACATTGGGCGTACCAGGTAAATTTCAGTGTTTCATTGAAATGATAGTTGAGTTCGTTGGCGACAACGTACGTGATACTTTCCATGGTAAAAGCAAGCTGATTGCACCATTAGCATTAACGATATTCGTTTGGATATTCTTAATGAACTTAATGGATTTAATCCCAGTTGACTTCTTACCTGCATTTGCTGGTTTAGTAGGTGAGCAAGCCTTTGGCATGGACTCACACGACGTATACATGAAAATTGTACCAACAACAGATATAAACTTAACAGCAGCGCTAGCGCTAGGCGTGTTTATATTAATGATTGGTTACTCAATTAAAATTAAAGGTATCGGCGGTTTTATTAAAGAGCTAACACTTCACCCGTTTAGTTCAAACAATACAGCTATGCAGATTCTTTTAATCCCATTCAATCTATTACTAGAGCTTATCGCATTGGTTTCTAAGCCGTTTTCACTGGCGCTGCGTTTGTTCGGTAACTTATATGCAGGTGAACTAATCTTCATCCTTATAGGTGCGATTGGCTTAATGCAACTACCGTTGCACTTTGTTTGGGCTGTATTCCATATCTTAGTAATCGTATTGCAAGCATTCGTATTCATGATGCTAACAATCGTATACCTAAGCATGGCAAGTTCAGATAATCACTAATTACTAGATTTACAATTTTACTTTAACTTTAATATACAATTGAAACTTTGGAGAAATAAATGGAAGCTTTAGAACTTTTAAACGGCTTAAAATACATCGCAGTTGCACTACTAATTGGCTTCGGTGCAATCGGTACAGCAATCGGTTTTGGTAACATGGGCGGTAAATTCCTTGAAGCATGTGCGCGTCAACCTGAGCTTGCACCATCGCTACAAGTTAAAATGTTTATCCTTGCTGGTCTAATCGATGCTGTAGCAATGATTGGTGTTGGTATCGCGATGGTATTGTTGTTCGTACTTTAATTTTATTTTTTGAACAGCTTACTATTTAAGGAGGAGCGGTTGTGAACTTAAACGCCACTCTTATCGGTGAATTAATTGCGTTTACGGTGTTCGTACTTTTTTGTATGAAGTTCGTATGGCCACCACTAAACGGTGCAATTGAAGCTCGCCAGAAGAAAATCGAAGATGGTTTAGCTGCCTCTGATAGAGCCGAAAAAGACTTAGAACTTGCGCAACAAAAAGCTGCAGAACAGCTTAAAGATGCAAAAGCTCAAGCGGCTGATATCATTGATCAAGCTAAAAAGCGTGCCGTGCTAATTGTTGACGAAGAAACAGTTCGTGGACAAGAAGAGCGTGAAAAAATTATTGCTCAAGGGCACTCTGAAATTGAATCAGAGCGTAACCGTGTGACAGAAGAGCTACGTAAGCAAGTAGCAACACTGGCTGTGGTTGGCGCAGAGAGAATTTTAGAGCGTGAAATCAATCAAGCCGCACATAGTGACATCGTTGAAAAACTTGTCGCTGAGCTGTAATTAGGAGGGTATGAGCATGTCTGAATTGACTACTATCGCTCGCCCATACGCTAAAGCGGCTTTTGAACTTGCCGTTGAAAAAGGCGCTATTGAAAGCTGGAATGACATGTTGTTTTTCGCTGGCCACGTTGCCAGCGACGAGCAAGCATCAGCCATTTTAGCTGGATTGCCTACTGCTTCTGCACAAGCTGAGTTATTTATTAACTTATGCGCAGAGCAGCTCAACGAACAAGGTCAGAACCTAGTGAAGGTGATGGCTGAAAATGGACGTTTGATTGCACTGCCTGAGGTTGCACAGTTATTCGCTGCGTTTAAAGCAGAGTATGACAAAGAAATCGATGTAGACGTGATTTCGGCAACCCCTCTTACTGCAGCGCAGCAAGAGTCATTGGTAGCGACACTTGAAAAACGTTTCGCACGCAAAGTTAAGCTGAATTGTAGTGAAGACGCGTCAGTAGTTGGCGGCCTTATTATTAAGGCAGGCGACACTGTAATCGACGGCTCTGTACGCGGAAAATTAAACCGCTTAGCCACAACACTACAATCGTAATTGGGAAAAAGAGCATGCAACTTAATTCCACTGAAATTTCAGAACTAATCAAACAACGTATTGAGAAGTTCGAAGTTGTAAGTGAAGCTCGTAACGAAGGTACAATTGTATCTGTTACTGACGGTATCATCCGCATCCACGGTCTAGCTGACTGTATGCAAGGTGAGATGATTGAGCTTCCTGGCAACCGTTATGCTATCGCACTAAACCTTGAGCGCGACTCAATTGGTGCAGTAGTAATGGGTCCATACGCTGACCTTACTGAAGGCGTAAAAGTATATACAACTGGTCGTATCTTAGAAGTTCCTGTTGGTGCTGGCTTACTTGGTCGTGTTGTAAACACGCTAGGTGCTCCTATCGATGGTAAAGGCGCTTTAGACAACGACGGGTTTGAACCTGTAGAAAAAATTGCACCAGGTGTAATCGAGCGTCAATCTGTAGATGAGCCAGTACAAACTGGTTACAAATCTATTGATGCGATGATTCCAGTTGGTCGTGGTCAGCGTGAGCTAGTAATCGGTGACCGCCAAACAGGTAAAACTGCACTAGCAATCGATGCGATCATCAACCAAAAAGACACAGGCGTTAAGTGTGTGTACGTAGCGGTTGGTCAAAAAGCATCTACTATTGCTAACGTAGTACGTAAATTAGAAGAGCACGGTGCACTTGCAAATACTATCGTAGTTGTAGCATCTGCTTCTGAGTCTGCGGCACTTCAGTACTTAGCACCGTTCTCGGGCTGTACTATGGGTGAATACTTCCGTGACCGTGGTGAAAACGCATTAATCGTATATGATGATTTATCTAAGCAAGCTGTTGCTTACCGTCAAATCTCATTGCTACTTAAGCGTCCACCAGGTCGTGAAGCATACCCAGGTGACGTATTCTACCTTCACTCGCGTCTTTTAGAGCGTGCATCGCGTGTAAACGCTGATTACGTTGAAAAGTTCACTAACGGTGAAGTGAAAGGACAAACTGGTTCATTGACGGCATTGCCAATCATTGAAACTCAAGGCGGCGACGTTTCTGCGTTCGTACCGACTAACGTTATCTCTATCACCGATGGTCAGATCTTCTTAGAAACTGACTTATTCAACTCAGGTATCCGTCCGGCAGTAAATGCTGGTATCTCGGTATCGCGTGTTGGTGGTGCTGCACAAACTAAAATCGTTAAGAAACTAGGTGGCGGTATCCGTCTAGCCCTAGCTCAGTACCGTGAATTAGCTGCGTTCTCGCAGTTCGCGTCTGACCTTGACGATGCTACACGTGCTCAACTTGAGCATGGTGAGCGTGTAACAGAGCTAATGAAGCAGAAACAGTACGCGCCAATGTCTGTTGCTGAAATGTCTTTGTCGTTATTTGCAGCTGAGAAAGGTTATCTTAAAGATATCGAAATCGCTAAAATCATGGATTTCGAAGCAGCTTTACTTTCTTACGCAAGTAGCACATACGCAGAGCTTGTGGCTCAAATCAATGAAACTGGTAACTACAACGCCGAGATCGAAGCGCAACTTAAAGAACTTCTAGAGAAGTTCAAGTCTACGCAAACTTGGTAATTTAGTTATTAATGGTGCGCTTTAGTTTACTAAAGCACACCTTGATTCGGAGAGAGAGTCATGGCCAGCGGAAAAGAGATTAAAAGCAAGATCGGGAGTATTAAAAATACTCAAAAGATCACTAGCGCAATGGAAATGGTTGCTGCGTCTAAAATGAAAAAGGCGCAAGAACGAGTGGCTTCAAGCCGTCCATACGCTGACAAATTACGCAAAGTGATTGGTCGTGTTGCTCAAGCAAATCTTGATTTTACTCACCCGTTCTTAGAAGAACGTGAAGTAAAACGAGTTGGTTATATTGTTATCTCTACTGACCGTGGTCTATGTGGCGGCTTAAACTCAAACGAGTTTAAGAAAGTTGCATTAGACATAAAAGCATGGAAAGAAAAAGGTGTAGACGCAGAGTTTGCAACTTTAGGCAGCAAAGCTGCTGGTTTCTTTCAACGCTTTGGTGGTCAAGTGCTTGCTAAAAAAGCAGGCCTAGGAGATAAACCTTCAGTACAAGACGTTATTGGTCCTGTAAAAGTAATGCTTGATGCATTCTCTGAAGGTAAAATTGACCGTTTATTCCTGGTATATAACAACTTCGTTAATACCATGAAGCAAGAGCCAACAATAGATCAGTTACTCCCTTTGCCAAAAGCTGAAGAAGAAGTATCTGCCCACACATGGGACTACTTATACGAACCTAGCCCAGACGCTATTTTAGAGTCTTTGTTAGTTCGCTTTGTAGAATCTCAGGTATACCAAGGTGTGGTTGAGAACGCTGCCTCTGAACAGGCTGCCCGTATGGTTGCGATGAAAGCCGCAACTGATAACGCTGGCGACCTTATGGATGAGTTACAGCTTGTTTACAACAAGGCCCGCCAAGCGGCAATCACACAAGAAATTAGTGAGATTGTTTCTGGTTCAGCCGCAGTTTAATGCTTCAGGCAAAGATTAACGAGAGGAATAGACATGAGTTTAGGTAAGGTCGTCCAAATTATCGGTGCCGTTGTGGATATTGAGTTTTCACAAGACAACGTGCCAGCCGTATATGACGCGCTAAAAGTAACAGATGGCGATTTAGCTGGTTTGACTCTAGAAGTTCAACAGCAGCTAGGTGGCGGTGTGGTACGTACTATCGCACTAGGTACTACAGACGGTTTACGTCGTGGTGCAGCAGTATCAAACACAGGTGAAGCGATTCAAGTTCCAGTTGGTAAAGCAACACTTGGTCGTATCATGAACGTACTTGGTGAGCCAATCGATGAAGCTGGCCCAATCGGCGAAGAAGACCGTATGTCTATTCACCGTGCAGCGCCTTCATACGAAGAGCAATCAAGTTCAGTAGAACTTTTAGAAACAGGTATCAAGGTAATCGACCTTGTATGTCCGTTTGCTAAAGGTGGTAAAGTTGGTTTATTCGGTGGTGCCGGTGTTGGTAAAACCGTAAACATGATGGAACTTATCCGTAACATCGCAATCGAGCACAGCGGCTACTCAGTATTCGCAGGTGTTGGTGAGCGTACTCGTGAGGGTAACGATTTCTACCATGAAATGAACGATTCAAACGTACTTGATAAAGTATCGCTTGTATACGGTCAGATGAACGAGCCTCCAGGTAACCGTTTACGCGTAGCGTTAACAGGTCTTACTATGGCTGAAAAGTTCCGTGACGAAGGTCGCGACGTACTTTTCTTCGTAGATAACATCTACCGTTACACACTTGCGGGTACAGAAGTATCAGCACTACTTGGTCGTATGCCATCAGCGGTAGGTTACCAGCCTACACTAGCTGAAGAAATGGGTGTACTTCAAGAGCGTATTGCATCTACTAAGACGGGTTCAATCACATCAATCCAAGCGGTATACGTACCTGCGGATGATTTAACGGATCCATCTCCAGCAACAACGTTTGCTCACTTAGATGCAACAGTAGTACTTTCACGTGATATCGCATCACTTGGTATTTACCCAGCGGTAGATCCACTTGATTCATCTTCACGTCAACTTGACCCATTAGTAATTGGTCAAGAGCACTACGATACAGCGCGTGGCGTTCAAACAGTTCTTCAGCGTTACAAAGAACTTAAAGACATCATCGCAATCCTAGGTATGGACGAGCTTTCTGACGAAGATAAGCAACTTGTATCTCGTGCACGTAAAATCCAACGTTTCCTATCTCAGCCGTTCTTCGTGGCAGAGGTATTTACAGGTGCGTCAGGTAAATACGTTTCACTTAAAGACACAATTGCTGGCTTCAAAGGCATTTTAAACGGTGAGTTTGATGACCTTCCAGAGCAAGCGTTCTACATGGTTGGCTCTATCGAAGAAGCTCAAGAAAAAGCCAAAAGCATGTAATTAGGAGGGTAGTATGGCAGCTATGACTGTACATCTTGACGTAGTAAGCGCAGAGCAGAACTTGTTTTCTGGTTTGGTTGAATCGATTCAAGTATCTGGTAGTGAAGGTGAGCTTGGTGTTAATGCCGGTCACGCGCCACTACTAACTGCCCTTAAACCTGGTATGGTGCGTTTAGTTAAGCAATTTGGTGAAGAAGAACTCATCTATATTGCTGGCGGTACACTAGAAGTTCAACCGAACATAGTGACCGTACTTGCAGACACAGCCGTTCGTGGTGAAGACCTAGACGAACAAGCTGCAGAGCAAGCTAAACGTGACGCTGAAGCGCAAATGGCAAAAGGTGCATCGTCAGAGCTTGATTACAATCAAGCGGCAATGCAGCTAGCTGAAGCGGTAGCACAACTACGTGTTATTCAGCAATTACGTAAAAAGTAAGCCTATCTGGTTTATAAAAAGCCCACTTTAAAGTGGGCTTTTTTGTGCTTGATAGATGATTCTATCTAGCTTTGCTGATAATATAAACAACATTAAGTAGTTAGTTTTAATAATTAAATCCTATCAAATTATTAGCTATAAGGACGTAGTGACCTCCCAATGAAACCGTCAACTTTTTCAGAATCAATAGTAGAAATAAAGTTTGGAGCATGGCGTTTAAACCCCAAACAGCAAACTATTAATGATGGTGTAATTGAAAGGGAATTGGAGCCGCTACTGTTTAAAATTCTTAGTTACCTCATTCTTAATAAAGAGTCGATAATTACCCGTCAAGACCTAATTGACGACGTATGGTGTCAACATTATGTTGACGATAACGCCATTAACAGAGCTATTTCAGAACTGAGAAAAGCCCTTAAATCAGATAAACAACGCGGCTTAGTGGTAAAAACACATTACAGAAAAGGGTATAGCTTTTTCTTAGAACCAGAGATCATACATCATGAAAAAGGTACTTCGTCATTTAGCCAAGTTAACGCATTAAAAGAAACACCTAATAAAAAACAAAAAAAGCTAATCGCACTAATAACAATATTAGTTTTAGGTGCTTTTATTAGTATTTACATGTTTCAAAGTTTATCTAGTCTAGATAATGAGGTTGGAAATGATACGTTACTGAAGGTTGAGACAAAAAGCCCAAATATCGTAGAGAAAAAATTTAACGAAGAAACGCTCTCTTGGCTACAAGGGGTGTATAGTCGATTGATACTTTCTCCTGATAATTCGACTGTCGCACTTTCATTTATTGAAGAAGATCAATCATATTCAGCGCTTTTATTAAAAAACCTACATACAGGGCAAGAGAGAAAAATCTCAGAAGCTAACGCTAATGTTTTCTCAGCAGGTTGGTCAATTGATAGTGAGCGTGCAATTTATAGCATAGAGGGTGAGGGTAAATGTGAATTATGGGAAGTTGGCTTAGCAAGTAATGCGGCTAGTAAATTTTTATTTGAATGTAAGCCCTCAAATCTAATGAACGTTGTAAGTTTAGGTAACAACTCTTATATATATTCAAAATATGGTTACAGAAATCGCTCTGAATTATCGGCGCTTGTTAATCTTAATTTAAGCACTGGTGACGAGTTTCAAATAAGTTCACCAAACCTGAATTCGTATGGTGATAAGTTTCTATACTATATTAAAAACAAAAATAAAATTATATTTGAGAGGCATCAATTTAATTCTAGTGAACTGTACATGACTGATTTAGAAGGTGGTGCACAGGTTAAGCTACACGAGGCTAAAAATAGAATATGGTTAATTAACTATCAAAAAGAAACTGATTCATTGTTATGGTATGACAATAACGAAGAGATCTTTTACCAATATTCGTTAAAAAATAACCGTATAGAAAGTAAAATAAAAGTAGATAGTGACAGCCGATACTCACTTACCTACCCTATTGATAATAAAAGTATTTTAGGGCTGATATACCCTTTTTCTCATAATATATACAAACTTGATTTGACTTCTCAAAACATCGAACTAGCATCTAAATTTGATAGCCGGTTTGCAAGTTTTGTTGGAGAAAACTTTGTATTTTTAAGTAATGATGGGGAATCAATTAAATTAAATACCGTATTCAAAGACGGGAAGGTCAAGTCAAAAAAAGTCAGCTTTAGCTATCGAGACTTTAAAATATCTCCCGACTCACAAGAAGCCTTTGGCGTTAATGAAAGTGAAATAGAAATACTCAACTATGAAAAATTATCCGTTAAAGAGGTTATTAATCCCGAAGGGAATTTTATATCAGCTAGTTATTTACTAGATAAAAACATTGGTTACATTGTGCAAGATGAGTCTGGTGCAAGTACTCGCTCTTATATTTTTAATAGGAGCAACTCTAAAAGCATATTATTACCAGTTAAAAATGCAGTGTGGTTTGGTCAGTTACGAAATAACAAACTTATTTTTTTGAATAATTTAGATATGTTGATATTTTTCGACTTATCAACTGGGGAACAAACAAAAGGCTTTAAAGTAAATCCATCGGTTTATAAACACTCTTTATCTACAAGTCAAAATAAAATTTACCACTCGACTGGTAAAGAGGTTTACGAATATGATTTTTCTGAAAGCACTGATACATCCCCTAAAGAAGTATTTAAGGTCGGAAAAGTTAAAAAATTTGTTCGTGACATAGAATTCTCTAGTTCAGATAACATTCTATCATTAGAAATTGTAGAGTTAGGAAATAATGAACTTGTGAGGTTGTCACTAGAGAAAAGCGATTAATTCGAATACGTGTAAAGTGATATACCCACTGGTAACTTTCCATTAGTTGGTAAGCATATGGCAAACAATATACTTAAAGACGATGAATTCGTTAAATGAAAACGAGCACCCTACAAGGTACTTTACTGTAATTATAATTTTCACTTATATCCTTCACCAATCCCCGCTACAATAACGCTATTCAATTAAGTGTGTTTTTCAGCCAAGATTCAGTACTAGCAAATTAGTTTACTGAGTATTTGCACAGGGCGTGACTTACGTAATCTTCTGCATAAACAGACTTGTTAACTAAAACAACGGAAAAAGGAAATTGTTTTAATGGCTCTAACTACTGTAATTCTTGCTGCGGGTAAAGGTACTCGTATGCGCTCTGCTCTACCAAAAGTGCTGCATAAAGTGGCAGGTAAACCTATGGTGCAGCATGTTATTGATAACGCAAAGGCACTGGGTGCAACCACAACTAATTTAGTTTATGGACACGGCGGCGAACTATTACAACAACAACTTGCCGATAACGATGTTAATTGGGTACTGCAAGCAGAGCAACTTGGTACTGGCCACGCAGTAGCACAAGCAAACCCTCATATTAACGATGACGATACTGTATTGGTTTTATACGGCGATGTTCCTTTAACAAAACAATCAACACTTGAGCGCTTATTAGCTGCAACACCAAAAAATGGGCTAGCGGTATTAACCGTTAACTTGGTTAATCCAAATGGCTACGGTCGTATGCTACGTGAAAATGGCAAGCTTGTAGGCATTATTGAGCAAAAAGATGCAAGTGCAGAACAGTTACTAATTAGCGAAGTAAACACCGGTATTATGGCGGTTAACGGAAAACTGTTAAAAACCTGGTTAGGCAACTTATCTAACAATAATGCGCAAGGCGAATACTACCTCACTGATATAGTGGCAATGGCGCACAGTGAAGGTGTAGAAATTACATCGGCTCAACCAGATCATGCAATGGAAGTTGAAGGCGCAAACAACCGCGTACAACTAGCAGGGTTAGAGCGTGCTTACCAAGCGTGGCAAGCAGAAGAATTAATGTTAAATGGTGCCACCCTAGCCGACCCTGCCCGTATTGATGTACGTGGCAACGTTAAAACAGGCGAAGATGTATTAATTGACATAAACGTTATTTTTGAGGGTAATGTAACCCTTGGTAATAACGTACAAATAGGTCCTAACTGTGTACTTAAAAACTGTACCATAGGCGATAACGTTGTAATAAAAGCGAATACCCTTATTGAAGATGCAAGCGTAGCGGCTAAATGTACGCTTGGACCATATGCTCGCCTTCGCCCAGGTGCGGTAATGGAAGAAGACTCTCACATTGGTAACTTTGTTGAGATGAAAAAAACGCGTTTAGGTAAAGGCTCTAAAGCTAATCACTTAAGTTATTTAGGTGATGCTGAAATTGGCGAAAAAGTAAATATTGGCGCAGGCACTATTACTTGTAACTACGATGGTGTTAATAAAGCAAAAACCATTATTGGCGATAACGCTTTTATTGGCTCTAACTCATCACTTGTTGCTCCTGTAAATATTGGTTCTACTGCAACTGTGGGGGCAGGCTCTGTGATCACTAGCACTGTTGAAGACGAGCAACTGGCAATAGCACGTTCAAAGCAACGTAATTTAACTGGCTGGAAACGACCAGTTAAAAAATAATAATTAAAGGCTACTTAGGTAGCCTTTTTTATTGCAGCTTAAGTTTAAATTGCTCTTTATAACGCCTTGAAAGGTTGAGCACTTTACCTGTAGTTAGTTTTATTTCGCTGTCGCCGCTTGGGAGTGGTGTAATACATTCTACTTTATCGAGCTTTACGCCATGACTTCGGTGAATCCTACAAAAGCCCTGCACTTCTAGTTGTTTACTTAATTCAGTGAGCGTCACCCTTAAAGGGTAAATGGACGTGCCAATGTGTAAGTTTACATAATTACCTGAAGATTCTAGCCAATCCACGTCGTCAATTTTTATAATAAATTCTTTACCCCGCTTTTTAACTAATAAGCGATTAATAGTATCAGTATTGTGTTGCGCACCTTCATCAATAGACGAAGCCTCTCCCAACAACTGTTTAACAATATACTGATAAACTTTAATAAGGGTGATAAAGAATAAAAAGCTTATCGCATCTTTTTGGTATTCATATAAAAATTCAAACCAGCTGAGGCCAAAGTTGTAGTGAAGTTCGTTCAACCAATAAATGAGCTTCCGTCCTCCAACCATTACACTAATATGGAATACGCTGAAAATAATAGACGCTACAAAGTAAGTACACAGCGAAAGCGCAATATTATGCCAATTAAAAGGTATTTTTTTTAATAGCCATACTACAGCCGGAAATATAAGTAACGTGCTAAACGCACTGGAATATTCCCATACAAACGGCTCCCATATTAAAAAAGGAAGTGCGCCGTCTCTTTGTGCCTCCATTATTTGAGTTGTCGCATTAACCGTATTGTTTATTACAACGTAGCTAAACAGAAGTAACGCGGCATAAAAAGTTTGAAAACGTTGAAAGTGTTGAAGGTTCATTATGTGTGCTTTTATATTTATAGGCGACAGTTATCCCTGTATACCACCTTTTATCACTATTGCTTGTAATATAAGCACTTATGTATAGTTTTTGCGAGTTATTTTAAGTTAACTACCGGTATCACAAACACATTGGTTAACGTATGAGTACTCAATTAAACGCAATACAATCTGCACACTCTCGCCATTACTTTATTGATTGGTTGAGAGTAATTGCATTTGCGACTCTCATTTTTTATCACATAGGTATGTTGTATAGCCAAAATTGGGGGTTTCATTTTAAAAGTAATTATACGTCTGAACACGTAGAGTATTTTATGTTGCTGTTTTCCCCTTGGAGAATGTTGCTAATTTGGTTTATATCAGGGGTAGCACTTCGTTTTATGCTTGATAAGGTAAGTGGCTATAAATTACGTACCTTGTTTGTTTTAAAGCGTTCTATTTTCATATTACTCCCCCTGCTGGTGGGGTTATGGTTAGTTGTGCCTTTTCAGCTTTATGCCGAAATGCATCAACAAGGCGTTATAGATATAACGTACTGGCAGTTTTATTTAGCGTTTTTAGATACCAGTCATAGCATGTTTGCTGATTACCAATCTGGAGTATGGCCGCATGTTGATGTAAATCATTTATGGTATTTACGTTCTTTATGGCAGTTCATGCTTATTGTTTTTATATACTCATTAGTAGCAAAGCTTTCTATTTTTTCTTCTTTATTAAATACGGTTAAAGTAAACCTATCATTCCCAATACTCACAGGCTTATTAGTGATAGCTATATTACTTATTAATAATTATTTAAAGGGTGATGCAGTACGTGAAGTAAGCGGCTTCATATTTTTATTTACAGGGTACCTGTTAGCTAAAAGCACTTATTTTTGGAAAAGTTTAAATCGATACCTTTGGTTATTGTGTACAAGCTTTACTCTATTGTATGTGTGTATTGCTTTGGCGTATCAAAGTGAACTGGATTTGCCAAACTATGTGTGGACTGCAATATACAATATTCAAAGAGTAGTTGGTGTACTTACCATGCTTACCTTAGCGCAGCGTTTTTTAAATTTTAAAGCAGCTTACTTAAACACACTAAATAGCTGGGTGTTTCCCTTTTATGTATTGCATCAAAGTGTATTAATTATTTTATGTTTTATGCTGCAACCTTTTAGTTTTGGCCCCGTGGTTGAGTTATTTTTAATTACAGTGGGTACTTGGGGAGCGTGCGCAGCTATTACATTAGTGGTAATGCGCATTGATATCATTAGGCCCTTGCTAGGTCTTAAAATTAAAAACAACTATTCGAAAGCGCTTAAAAAAATGGGTTATGTATTGGGTATGTTGCTTATTTTACCTTTAGCCTATCAGCTGGTTTTTTAAGGTAAAAAAGCTTTATTAAAAGTGCCACAACTTTGTAATACCTCTGTGTTGATATTTACCCAATACCACACTAAGGAAAAGAACAATGTTAAAAAAATCAATAATAGCGCTTTCACTTTTATCTATGCTGACTGGTTGCTCATTAGATGGCGATGATGGTCAAAATGGCGCACAAGGAGCTCAAGGCGAGCAAGGTACAGCAGGTGAAAATGGAATTAACGGCACTAATGCAAATTCGGCTTTAACCATTAACCTAATAGGACGAGCAGTACTCAATGCGGAAAGTCCTGAAGGTGCTGCCGAAATAGTTGCTTATCAAGCATCTAAAAAATGGATTTACGCTATTAATAGCTCGGGGGATGCTGCGGTTGTAAATATTATTCCTGCCGACACATTCGATACAGCTGCTCTAGTGCAAGACAATGAAGGCATTGTAAATACAACAAACTTAAGTACGGCAATTACACTTACCTTAAACGACAACACCCCCGGTGACGCAAACAGCATAGCAATAGATGAAAATAACAAATTACTTGCTGTAGCAATGGCTGCTAAAAGTGTTGGAGAGGCAGGTCAAATTGCCTTTTACGACATAAGCGGCGATACACCAATATTTATAAAAAATGTAACGGCTGGTTTTTTACCCGATATGGTTACATTTAGCCATGATGGAGCAAAAGTAGTTGTTGCCAACGAAGGGGAACCTAACGGAGACTATAGTATTGATCCACAGGGTTCTATCAGCATTATCAATGTTAATGATGGTGTAATTGCCGACAATGCTACCAATATTGATTTTACAGCATACAACGATAAGCAATCTGAACTTGAAGCACTCGGACTGGTATTTGCTAATCCAACAGGGCGCACCATAAATGGTAATTTAATCAATACCACCGTAGCAATGGACTTAGAGCCAGAATACGTCAGTATTTCTAAAGATAACAAATATGCCTACGTATCGATTCAAGAAAATAACGGACTAGCCATCGTTAATTTAGAAGATAACTCTCTTGAGTTAAAAGGGTTAGGCTTTAAAGACTGGTCTAGCTTACAAATAGACGCATCAGATAAAGACGGCGGTGTTAATTTTAAATCATACCCTGGCTTATATGGCATGTATCAGCCAGACACAATTTCAAGCTTTAGCTGGAAAGGTGCAAACTTTATAGTGTCGGCTAATGAAGGTGATGCACGCGAATACTTTTTTGATACAACCGATGAAGCAGATTGCATAGTCAAAGGCGGCATAGATTTCGATGAAGACGATGGTTGTCTTGCTTACATAGATGAAAGCCGCGTCGAAGACCTAACGCTTGCTGCTAATTTTGATTACTTAAATAACGACGATAACGACATCGGCCGTTTAAAAGTGACAACGGTTAAAGGTGATAATAATAACGATGGTCAATACGAATCGCTTTATGCCTATGGCGCACGTTCGTTTACCATTTGGGACAGCAATGGGCTGGTGGTGTTTGATTCTGGAGACGATATAGGCCGTATTACCGCATCAGTTCATGGCGAGGCGTTTAATAATAATGAAGATGAAAATAAAGGCGATACACGCTCAGACGATAAAGGCGCAGAACCCGAAGCGCTAACTATAGGTACAATTGGCGAACGCACCTTTGCATTTATTGGACTCGAGCGTATGGGGGGGATCATGATTTACGATATTACTAACCCATATGATGTGCAGTTTGAAGACTACTTTTATAACCGAGGTTTAATAGCTGGTGCAGAAATTACCGGTGATCTAGCACCAGAAGGAATGACATTCATACCACGCGAACAAAGTGCAACTGGCGAACCGCTACTTATCATAGGTAATGAGATATCTGGTTCTATCGCAGTATGGGAAGTTTCAGCTAATTAACCACTCTGTAAAAAGCGGAAAATATCATGCTTTATTTTCCGCTTTTTATATTGATAGAGTATTAGCATTTAAGTAGAGATTAAAAATGCATGTTTTTTAAGCTAAAAGCGCCCTCTACCCCTTTATTTGTATACCTTTCGTACTAAAAGTATTTTTATTCAAAAAAGCATGAATTAAACGTTGACCCCCACTCGAATATCCCTATAATGCGACCCCACTGAGACGGCAGGCGCCAACGCATAGCGAGGCAAGAGTTAATCAGAGAGTTAAGTG
>NZ_JALNTI010000015.1:0-43716 GCF_023161925.1 Pseudoalteromonas sp. 2CM32C
TTTGCTATGTGAAAGTAGGACATTACCAGGCTTCAAATAAGAGAAACCCGTTACAGCAATGTGACGGGTTTTTTGCTATCTGGGGTTTAGTAAAATAGCCTAGAGGCCCTGCAGAACTCGGTAGTAATACAAAACAGCGCGAAGGCGAGCGCCGCACAAGGCAAACAGGCACAACGTAGCATCCCATTTGCTATGTGACTCTCTACCGCTGTGGGCACAATGACATTACGCAGGCTTCACATTGTAGAGAGCCCGACTAGAAATAGCCGGGCTTTTTACGTCTGCAAAAAAGTAATTTAGTAAATAGCCAAAACCCTATGCCGAACTCAGTAGCGGTCGCTCTTGCACATCCTGTGCTCCCGGCATTTGTATTCCTATACATTATACAAAACTGTGCGAAAGCGAGCCCTTCAGAGGCTGACGCGACAAAACAGTTTTCTGTTTCCCTCAGCAGTAGCTAATAAAAGCTAGTATATTTTTAGAACTTAATACATTTGTGTTGGCATTACTTTGAAGAGAATATGTCTTTTTAGAAGGTTTGGCTTTTGCTGCTCTTTTTTTGGCTGAGTGAATTTGTTCATAAATTTAGAGTTTCAATTAAATCAACAGTGTATGAGAGGCTTAATCTATAAGTATCTATATGTCATAGTAACAAATATAATTTTGCTTTGTTACTGGCTTTGATTTAGGATCAAATCAGTTTAAAACCAAGAACTAACATACAGTGTATAGATTATTAATAAGCATAATATCCATTTTAATTTGTTTTTCTGTTTCAGCAGTTGAAGTCACTGATCTATATCAAGATATTTTAAAAGTTGATGATAAATCAAGAGATAGTCGATTAGCGGCAAGCCGTAAAGCTTTACTTAATGTTTTGGTAAAAGTAAGTGGTGATGAAACGGCGGATCAAAATCGATTAGCTCAACAGCGCACTAAAGATATCTCTGATTACATGCTTAAATTTGAATACGATGAGCGTACTGAAGGTCAATTAAAATTAATTGTTAAATTTGAAGCACGAAAAATTAATGCGCTTATAAAAGAATTAAGTCTACCTCTATGGGGTTCACAACGTCCGTTAGTCGCTATTTGGCTAGGTATTGAAGATAATTGGCGAAGAGAGCTAGTAACACAAGAGAGCTATCCACAGCTTGAACAATTAATTTACGATAATGCCCGAAGACGTGGCTTACCTGTTGTTGTGCCATTACTGGATTTACAAGACAGACGTTTAGTAGGAATACCCGAGGTGTGGGGTAATTTCTCAGGGCCTATAGAAGAAGCGTCTCAGCGGTATAGTGCTGAAAGAAGTATTACGGCCAAAATGTACAAAGACAATAACAGTAATAACTGGGTTTTAGATTGGCGATTCACAAATGATGATTTGTTTGATGAAAATCGTTTAGTTGGTGATAAACAACAAATTGTTAGTCAAATGATAGATACACTAGCTAGAGGGCTAGCAAGTGAATATGCAATTGATCCCAATGCATACTACGAGCAAGCTTCAGCTATTTTAACTTTAAAAGGGGCCGAAAATTTTGTAGATGTTGAACTAGCTAAAAGACGTTTACAGAGTTTAAGTGTAGTTACACAGGTTACGATTGCTCGAAAAACGACTGGGTTTGTTGAATACAAATTGAGTCATACAGGCGATGTTACAGATTTAAAAAAAGCGCTTGGTCTTGATTCTGCTTTTAAAGATTATGTTGACCCACGCGCTTTCTATCATGTTGTTGACAAAAATAGCCTTGAATATCAATGGATAAAACCATAGTGCTAACTCATGAACCAATGCAAATGGCGTTGCCTGTTACTCTGCCTGATGACGAGACGTTTGCATCGTACTTTGGTGGTGAGGACTCATTAGAAGTTAACCATCTTAAAGCGAGCTTTTCTGAGTTGGCAAATTCATTTCAATATACTTATTTGTGTGGATTGGGTGATTCGGGTAAGTCTCACTTGTTATACGCGACGTGCATAAAAGCGCAAGAACGTGGCCTCTCTAACATGTTACTTTCTATGCGCGAGGTTATCAATTTTGGCCCTATGGTCCTCGATGGACTCGAAGCGCTTGATGTATTGTGTATAGACGATGTCCACTTAGTTGCAGGGAACGATGCCTGGGAAAAGGCACTATTTAATTTTTTTAATCGCTTTAACGAACCCGGTAAAATGTTAGTCGTAACCGCAGACCTGTTACCAAATATGTTAAATATCTCGCTTCCTGATTTAGAATCTCGTTTGACTTGGGGAACCACCTTTCAAATACGTTCAATGAGTGATGATGATAAAGCGCAGGCGCTTGTTAAGCGGGCACACATGCGTGGGCTTGAGTTAAGCGATGAATGTGCACGCTTTTTACTAACGCGTCTAAGTCGAGATATGCGTGCTTTACTCGATGTATTAGACAAATTAGATCATGCATCTATGGCCGCACAGCGAAAATTAACAATTCCCTTTATAAAATCAACGTTAAAGCTCTAGTAGGTCTAGAATCTAGACCCCGCTTTCAGTTATCATTAGTTAATTAAATTGTAATCACCTTCTGTGAAAGATCAGGTATCGAATGAACTTAGAAAATATATTAGCGCAAGCACTTGAGGCGGTAGCCAGTGCCAGTGAAATCGCGCAACTAGAAGAGATCAGGGTTAATTACCTTGGTAAAAAAGGCGAAATCACTAGCTTACTTAAAACACTGGGTAAAATTGCTCCTGAAGAACGCAAAGAAGCAGGCCAGGTAATTAATCAGGCTAAGCAAGATGTACAAGCTGCAATTAACGACAAACGTGAGCTTTTAGCAAGCAAGGCACTAGAAGAAAAGCTAGCCGCTGAAACAATTGACGTTACTTTACCTGGACGTGTGATGCCTACAGGTGGATTACACCCAGTAACACGTACAATTGAGCGTATTGAAAGCTTTTTTGGTGAGTTAGGTTTCGAGGTGAAATCAGGTCCTGAGATTGAAGATGATTTTCATAACTTTGATGCTTTAAATATCCCTGAACATCACCCTGCGCGCGCTGATCACGATACCTTTTATTTCAATCCTAAATTAGTATTGCGTACACAAACAAGTGGCGTGCAAATTCGTACTATGGAAACAGAACAGCCACCGCTACGAATTATCTCACCTGGGCGTGTGTATCGTAACGATTACGATCAGACACATACACCTATGTTTCATCAGGTAGAAGGGTTAATGGTTGATACCGATGTAAGCTTTACTGAGCTTAAAGGTATATTACATGACTTTTTGCGTAACTTTTTTGAAGAAGATATGGAAATTCGTTTCCGTCCTTCATTTTTCCCATTTACAGAACCTTCAGCTGAAGTAGATGTGATGGGCAAAGACGGCAAATGGTTAGAGGTACTAGGCTGTGGCATGGTACATCCAAACGTTCTTAAGTCTGTAGGTATTGATCCAGAAAAATACACTGGTTTTGCATTCGGCATGGGCGTAGAGCGCCTAACAATGTTGCGTTACGGCGTAAACGATTTACGTGCATTTTTCGAAAATGACTTAAAATTCCTAAACCAGTTCCGTTAAGAGTGAAGCAATAAAATGAAATTTAGTGAAAAGTGGTTAAGAGAGTGGGTTAATCCTGCTATTGATACGCAAGCTCTGTCGGAACAGCTTTCTATGGCTGGCCTTGAAGTTGACGGCGTTGAGCCAGCTGCAGCCAAATTTAATGGTGTGTTAGTAGGCGAAGTTGTTGAATGTGGTCAACATCCTGATGCGGATAAACTTCGCGTTACTAAAATTAACGTAGGTGGCGATGAGCTGCTTGATATCGTGTGTGGTGCGCCAAACTGTCGTGAAGGAATTAAAGTCGCGGTTGCAACCGTTGGTGCAGTATTACCTGGCGATTTCAAAATTAAAAAAGCAAAACTTCGCGGTCAGCCTTCACACGGTATGTTATGTGCATTTGACGAGCTAGGCATTAGCGAAGAAGGTGACGGCATCATGGAGTTACCGAGTGATGCACCCATTGGCGCGGATTTACGTGACTATTTAAGCCTTGACGACAACATTATTGATGTTGATTTGACACCAAACCGTGGTGACTGCCTTGGTATTAAAGGTCTTGCTCGTGAAGTAGGCGTTTTAAACAGCATTGATGTAAACGTATTAGAAATCCCCGCTGTTGCTCCAACAATTGAAGACAAAGTATCAATTGAGCTCGTGAACGAAGATGCATGTCCGCGTTATTTAGGTCGTGTAATAAAAGGTATAAATCTTGATGCAGAAACACCGTTATGGATGGTTGAAAAATTACGACGTAGTGGCGTTCGTTCAATCGACCCGGTTGTTGATGTAACTAACTATGTATTACTCGAACTTGGTCACCCTATGCATGCATTTGATTTAAGTGCAATTGAAGGTGGCATTAAAGTACGTAGTGCAAATGCAGATGAAGAACTAGTACTGCTTGATGGTAATACAGCTAAATTAAACGAGTCTACACTCGTTATAGCAGATAATGATAAAGCACTTGCCATTGCTGGTATTTTTGGTGGTGAGCAATCAGGTGTTACTGAAAAAACAACAGACATACTGCTTGAAAGTGCTTTCTTTAATCCGGTAGCAATTGCTGGGCAAGCACGTAGTTACGGCCTACATACTGATGCATCACATCGTTATGAACGTGGAGTAGATTTTGCTCTACAACACGATGCAATGCAGCGTGCTACAGCGCTACTTCTTGAAATTGTGGGTGGTCAAGCAGGCCCTGTAGTAGAAGCCGTGGCAGCTGATAAGTTACCTAAGGTGACTGAAGTTCGTTTGCGTCGTTCGCGTTTAGACCGCGTAATAGGTCATCACATTGATGATGCTAAAGTAACTGATATTCTGACTCGCTTAGGTCTTGATGTTAAAGTTGAAAATGAGAGCTGGAGTGCAGACATACCTAGTTACCGTTTTGATATTCGCATTGAAGAAGATTTGATAGAAGAAGTTGCACGCGTTTACGGTTACAACAGTATTCCAAATGTGGCACCAACTGCAAAACTTAAGATGACCACTCATAACGAAGCGAGTATTGCACTAAGCAAATTCCGCAATACGTTAGTAACACGTGGTTACCAAGAAGCGATTACATACAGCTTTGTTGACCCTAAGGCACAAGCTATTTTGCATCCTCAAAGTGACGCACTTGTTCTACCGCATCCTATTTCAATTGAAATGTCAGCAATGCGTGTTAGCTTAATGCCGGGTCTATTGGCGTCTGTTGCATACAACCAAAATCGTCAACAACCACGTATTCGTTTATTTGAGCATGGTCTTAAATTTATAAGCGATGAAAATGCAGAAAATGGTGTATACCAAGTGCCTGTTATTGGTGGCGTTATTACTGGTTTGGTTCATGGCGAACATTGGGTTGAAGAAAAGCGCAATGTCGACTTTTATGACCTAAAAGGCGATGTTGAGGCATTACTTGCGATCACTAACGATGTAAGTCGCTTTGAAATTAAAGCAGAGCAGTCAGATGGACTTCATCCGGGCCAGTCAGCTGTTATTTATGTTGATGGTAAAAAGGTTGGTTTTTTTGGTGCATTACATCCTCAAGCGCAAAAGTCGTTAGATATCAATAACGCAACTTTTGTATTTGAAATTGAAATGTCAGCAATTGAAAAAAGAAATTTACCACAAGCAGAAAGCGTGTCTAAATTTCCTTCAAACCGTCGCGACATCGCGATTTTAGTGGCCGACAGCGTTAAATCTGGTGATATTTTAAACGCTATAGAAAAAGTTGGCGGAAATCAATTGGTTGACCTAAACTTATTCGATGTGTATAAGGGCAAAGGTATTGAGCCAAATTATAAGAGTTTGGCGATTGCTCTAACACTGCAAGCGGTTGATAGAACACTCGAAGAGAAAGATATCAATCTAGTAGTTGATAACGTGGTGGCCGAATTGGCCGAAAAGTTTAATGCATCGTTGAGGGACTAGATATGGCGCTTACTAAAGCCGACATAGCTGAACACCTATTTGAAAAGCTCGGGATCAATAAAAAAGATGCCAAAGATTTAGTTGAAGCGTTTTTTGAAGAAATCCGCTCAGCGCTAGAAAAAGGAGAGCAGGTTAAGCTTTCTGGATTTGGTAACTTTGATCTTCGAGACAAAAAAGAAAGACCAGGGCGTAATCCGAAAACAGGCGAAGACATTCCTATTTCGGCGCGTCGTGTTGTCACCTTTAGACCGGGTCAAAAATTAAAGACTCGTGTTGAAGTGGGCACCAGCAAAGCAAAATAAAAAAAGGCAGCGAAAGCTGCCTTTTTATTAATTCCTCGCTTAACTCTGCTTAAGCGGGGTTTATTATTATCTAAAATTCTCTAGGTGATACAAATTCACCCTCTAATACTTGTTGATAGGTTTGCTCGGCAAGTGAATCAAGTCCAGATAAGTTTTTACCAGTACTTAAGAGTTCCTGCTCTATTTCAAATAGATCTATATTTTCGATTCCCGACATTTGCGCTACTTTTGAAAATATATAAGCATGTTTAAATTTATCATGTTTATAAAATAGGCTGATAAGTGATGTGTACACCTCAGGATTGGGTATGCGCCCTTTTTGATTTAACTCTAGGGTTTTATAAAGCAAATCAATCGTTTTTTCGTCATCAAACTTAATGTAATACGACGCTAAAAAAAACTGCATTTCAGCACTTTGTGTAACACTAGGATCGTCTTCTATAGCCAATAGCTTATTTAATGCACCTTGATTATTGTTTCTGGACCAATGGTAATAAAGTAAACCGGGGTGATTTGTATCAATAGTGTCTTGATAAAGGCGCGTCATTTCTTTAATGCTAGTGAGTTGTCCATCTATGCGAGACGTCTTCTTAGCTTTGAGCTTTATGTGCTCAATTTTAGCCGCCAGTGTTATACATTGGTTGTATGTTTCAAATTCTTTTAATAATTGATATTTATTTTCATCCGTTGGCTCTTTGTATTCACTGTAACGCTTTAAGATAACTTCAGCACGCTCGTCTTTACAATGGCTGTCTTTGTTTAAATCAGAACAAAAGCCGGGTGTTTCCTTACAAACTTTTGCTAGCGTCACAGGTTCTTCACAACCCGCTAATGTTAGTAATCCAAGTAGTAAACTTGCTCTTTTTAGCATTCCTAAACCCCAAATAAATATCTACGCAGCCATTCTAGCGCAATCATTTAACGCCTAACAGTAGAGAATAACTTCAGATTAAATTAGAATAGCCGAGCCTGAAGTGCATTACTCTCAAAATATAGTGCACTTTTAAAGGCTATCCGTTCAAAATGATAAACTTAGGTAAATAAAATGACCTCATCTCACGAGTTAGAATACACAAATAGTTGGCAAGAGCGCCAAGATTACGCTGAAAGCATGCAACCTATCATTGGTAAACTTTACCGTAATCGTGGTATTGAAATCGCTGTATATGGCCGTCCTCTCGTAAATGCCAGCACTATTGAAATTATTAAATCTCACAAAACTGTTGCACAATTTGAAGGCACAAAATTACGTTTACGTGAAAGCTTCCCGTTTTTAGAAGCAATCAGCAAAATGGAATTAAACTCTGCTCGTATTGATATTGGTAAGCTTGCATACAGCTATTTATACAGCGACGTTGCTAATGGCCGTTCAGTTGAAGAGTTCGTTAAAGATGAATTGGCAGAAATAGCTAATTCAACGGTAAAAGAACCTCGCGATGTAGTTCTTTATGGCTTTGGTCGTATTGGTCGTTTGCTTGCTCGCTTATTAATTGAAAAATCGGGTCCTTACGCTGATTTACGTCTACGTGCAATCGTTGTGCGTGGCGGTAAAGAGGGTGACCTTGAAAAGCGCGCTAGTTTATTACGCCGCGATTCAATTCATGGTCCATTTAATGGTTCAATCACTATTGATAAAGAGCGCAACGCGATTAAAGCGAACGGCAGTTACATTCAGGTTATTTATGCAAATTCGCCTAGTGAAATAGATTACACCCAATACGGTATCGATAATGCGTTAATTGTTGATAACACAGGTATTTGGAAAGATGAAGCAGGCCTTGGTCAGCATTTAGAGTGTAAAGGTGCAGCTAAAGTATTATTAACGGCACCGGCTAAAGGCAATATTAAAAACATCGTATATGGTGTAAATAACCAAGATATTTTATCTGAAGATAAAATTGTTTGTGCAGCAAGCTGTACAACAAATGCAATTACACCAACATTAAAAGCGTTAAACGATAAGTTTGGTATTAATAATGGTCACGTTGAAACCGTTCACTCATACACAAACGATCAAAACCTAATCGACAACTATCACAAAGCCGAACGTCGTGGTCGTGCCGCAGCGCTTAACATGGTAATAACTGAAACAGGCGCAGCTAAAGCTGTATCTAAAGCATTGCCAGAACTTGAAGGTAAGTTAACAGGTAACGCTATTCGTGTTCCTACGCCTAACGTATCGCTTGCTATTTTAAACTTAAACTTAGCAACAAATACATCAGTTGAAGAACTAAATGCATTTTTACGCGATACGGCGCTGCACTCAGATTTACGTGACCAAATTGATTACACTGCATCAACAGAAATAGTGTCTACCGATTTAGTGGGTAGCCGTTATGCAGGTGTTGTTGACTCGCAAGCGACAATTGTTGACGATAATCGTATTGTATTATACGTATGGTACGACAATGAATTTGGCTATAGCTGCCAAGTAGTACGTTGTATGCGAGATATGGCTGAAGTGTCATTCCCAAGCTTACCACGCTAATGTATATGTAGTATTCAAAAGCCAGCGTTTAGCTGGCTTTTTTAATGTGCAATCATTTTTAAAGTGTATGCCTTGTGCTACGCTTTGCTTATTCCAATACAGTGCGTGTTGTAGTTATAAAATACACTGTATTTACTGCGAGTAGTATTATTCGTGGTGTTAGTTCTGCGAGTTAAAATGCAGATGGGCTTATTCAAATTAAAGGTTTTTTCATGAAAATCAGTAGTAATTTCGACAGTGGTAATATCAAGGTAATTGATGTAACCGATCCGCTTAATATTCAATTAGAGATTAATAACGACCACAACTCTGAATTTTATCAGTGGTTTCACTTTCGATTAGAAACAACGCCTTACCAATTACATAAGCTTAATATTAATCAGCTTGAAAAATCAGCATATCCAGATGGGTGGGAAGGCTATCAAGCAGTCGCATCTTACGATCGCCAAACATGGTTTCGTGTTCCATCAAACTATGAAAATGGCACGCTAAGTTTTGAAATAGAGCCAGAGTGCGGAAGTGTTTATTTTGCTTACTTCGCACCATATAGCTATGACCGCCATTTAGATTTATTGTCGTGGGCGCAAACCCAAGGTGCTTGCCAACTTCAAACGTTGGGTGAAACACTTGATGGGCGCGATATGAGCGTATTAAAAATTGGCGAGCCAAACGAAGATAAAAAAGTAATTTGGGTAACAGCACGCCAGCATCCAGGTGAAACTATGGCAGAGTGGTTTGTAGAGGGATTACTTCATAAGTTACTTGATGATGAAGACCCACATGCTGCCGCATTGTTATCAAAGGCTGTGTTTTACATCGTGCCAAATATGAACCCAGATGGCAGTGTACGTGGTCATTTACGTACTAATGCTAAAGGTGTTAACTTAAATCGCGAATGGCAAACACCTAGTATGGAAAATAGCCCAGAAGTGTATTTAGTCCTCAATAAAATGCGCGAAACAGGCTTAGATATGCACCTTGATATTCATGGTGATGAAGCCATTCCTTATAACTTTGTTGCTGGCAGCGAAGGTATTCCAAGTTACGATGAGCGACTTAAAAATTTAGAAGACAGCTTTAAAGCGGCGTTATTAACAATAACACCGGAGTTTCAAGACGAACACGGTTACCCGAAAGATGAGCCAGGCCAAGCTCTTTTAACAGTTGCATCGTCGGCAACGGCTGAAGAGTTTAAAGCGCTTACATACACAATTGAAATGCCATTTAAAGACAATAACGATTTACCAGATCCTGACTACGGCTGGTCAGATCGTCGCTCGTATCAGTTTGGTCAAGACACGTTAGCAGCCATTGTTAATGTGGTTGATACGCTAAGATAGAGTACTGATAAAAGGCATCAATTATTGATGCCTTTTTTATACACAAATTTAAAAATAGTTAATATGTAAAATCGTTTTATAAACCCCTTCAATCAGAAGTCTATTTAAATTACTTTCTATAAACCTCCATTATATTCAAACAAACCAATTTCTGGTTAAATAACCCTCAAATAATACGCCGAAGCGCACGTTTTATCTGTAAATATGAAAATTAAGTGTTAACAAAGTTAGCTCACTTAAGTTAATATCAATAACAATCGAATTAAAGGTAGGCATATTTAAGCCCGATTTTTAATCGTTTCGTGTCGCGCATTCTGAGTAGCAAAACAGAGTCTCGTAATTCATAATAAAAAATATAACTATAGAGGATATCCATGGAAGCTTTTGTAAGCGCTGTTAATGATGTTGTTTGGAGTAATGCCCTTATTTACTTATGCCTTGGCGCGGGCTTGTTTTATTCTGTATTAACTCGATTTGCCCAAGTCAGACATTTTAAAGAAATGTGTAAATTACTTTTTAGTCCTAACACATCTGAAAAAGGCATTTCTTCTTTCCAAGCACTTGCAGTGTCTCTATCGGGGCGAGTCGGTGTTGGTAACATTGCTGGTGTTGCTGCTGCTATCGGTTTTGGTGGCCCAGGGGCTATTTTTTGGATGTGGGTTGTTGCATTTTTAGGTGCAAGTACAGCCTTCGCCGAATCAACGCTTGGTCAAATTTATAAAGAAGAAGAAAACGGTCAATACCGTGGTGGTCCAGCGTATTACTTTGACCGTTGTTTAAAACAAAAATGGTTAGCTATCTTATTTGCTATTTCTGCCGTTGTTGCGTGTGGTGTTTTCCTACCCGGTGTACAAGCAAATGCGGTGGGTAACGCATTTACTCAAGTATTTGGCGACGGTACTATGGTGTCGACCAGCTTTGGCGATGTAGGTAGCTTTAAGCTAGTTGCGCTGGCTATTATTCTTATCGTTTTAGCATTTATCATTTTTGGTGGTATAAAACGTATTGCCAACTTTACTCAAATTGTTGTGCCATTTATGGCTTTGGGCTACATCGTGCTTGCCTTAATCGTAGTGTTTTTACACATAGATAGAGTGCCTGATATTTTTGCTATGATAATAAGCGACGCCTTTACAGCTCAAGCCGGATTTGGAGCTGCAATTGGCTGGGGTGTAAAACGCGGAATATATTCAAATGAAGCGGGTCAAGGTACAGGTCCTCATGCAGCGTCTGCGGCAGAAGTAGACCACCCAGCGCAACAAGGTTTAGTTCAGGCTTTTTCAGTGTACGTAGATACCATCTTCGTATGTACTGCAACGGCTCTTATGATTTTACTAACACAACAATACAACATTGTTGGCGAGCTACCAGCTGGTCAATTTATTGTACAAAATGTTGATGCAGCAACTGAAGTAGGCTCTGCAGCATTTACGCAAATGGCTTTGTTTAGTGTATTTGGCGGTTTTGGTGAGGCATTTGTCGGTATTGCGTTATTCTTCTTTGCGTTCACTACTATTTTAGCTTATTACTTCATTGCAGAAACAAACATTGCTTACTTAAATCGTTACTTTAAAGGAAGTATTCCACTGGTTATTGTGAAGTTTGTGATCATGTTTATGGTGGCGTATGGAATGGTTAATAGCTCTGGGTATATTTGGAGCATTGGCGACATAGGGGTAGGCTTGATGGCGTGGATCAACATCTTAGGCATTTTAGCTATCTTCTTTGTCGCAAAACCAGCACTGTTATGTTTAAGCGATTACGAAGAGCAAAAGAAAAAAGGTGGTAAAATTACCTTTGACCCAATTAAGTTAGGTATAAAAAACGCTACTTTCTGGGAAAAACGCCTTGAAAAACAATCTAAGGATCCTGAGTAATTTAATACACAGTGTACTTGCAAGTTTGATTGGATAAATGGGTTTAAACCAATAAAAAGAAAGTGAGATTATCTGTTATTGCTTTAAATTCAAAAAAGACAACAACAAATAAAACAAGTACAATAAAGGCGCCGCAAGGCGCTTTTTTTATGCGTAGTATGGAGAGATGTATGGCGATTATTCGTTGCCCAAAATGTGCAAAATCAATTTCAGATAAATACAAGCAATGTCCGCATTGCGAAAGTAACATTTCAGAGCTAAATGACGAGCAGGTTCAACAACTTCAGCGCGAACAGCAAATTAAAAAAAAGCAGATGTTTATAAATCACTCTTTCCTAGCACTTATTTTATTTTTGGGTGGTTTTTTCTGTTTATATTTTTTACAACCGCAAAAAGAAACCCTTGAGTGGTATGCTTACACCATCGCCATTGGCGTAGGGTGCATTTGGTATCTTATTAACCGTATTATTTTAGTGACTCTTAAAAAGAAAAGATGACATGAATATCGATAAACTCGTAGAAAATATTACTCCAGAATTATTTGAACGCCTGCAATATGGTGCATCCACTGGCAAATGGCCAGATGGCACTGTGTTATCAGATGAGCAAAAGCAACAAACAGTGCAGTTGGTTATGTTGTATCAAGCAAAGGTGGCTCAATCGAACGAGCAATTTACGATTGGTGCTAATGGTGAAATGATCCAAAAGACAAAAGCGCAACTACAAAAAGAACTCAAATCAGACAACGAAATAGCTAGGTTTAGTGAACATGATCTTTAAGCACCTTTTTACGCCAAAATGGAAACACCCTAAGCAACAGGTACGTCTTGATGCAATTGAAAAGCTAGATACGCAGCGCGATGCAAGTATTTTAAATACACTTGCATTAGAAGACAGCTCTGCAGAAATTCGCCGAAAAGCGCTTCAAAAGGTAAATGATTTACCACTTTGGTGGAAAGCCTATAAGCAAGACCAAGCGTTGAAGGATATAGCTGAGCAGCAAATATCTAACGCGGTTTTAAACAGTGAAAGCACACTAACACCGCAAATTAAAAGTGAATATATAGAACGCTTTGCACCTGTAAAAACATTAGAAAAACTAGCGTTTGCAGAGAAAGAACTAAAAGTTCGCGTTAAATTACTTAAGCGTTTAGCAAACCCAAAATTAGTAGAAAAAGCTTTTAAAGAAGGCAGTGAAGAACTACAAAAGCAGCTAGTGGAGTTAGTTATTAACCACCAGCTTACCAAACCACTTGCTAAACATGCTAAAGGGGAAGCGAAAAGCACCCTTGATACGCATATTGAAAATGAACGTCTGGCCAAAGAGATGCCACAAGAAGTTGAAAATTCAACGCGCGTCATTTTAGCAAAACTTAATGCGTTACGTGAAAAAACAGACTTTGCGTTGGTAAACCCACAAGCTGCTGAATTAATGGCTCAATGGCAAGCATTAGAGCTTAAATGGTTATCAGCAGAGCGTATAAAATCGCTAGATGAAAAGTACATAGCTATTACCAGCAAGCTTGATACGCACATATCGCAACTTAAAGCTGAGCACGATAAAGAACAGCAACGTTTAGCATTAAAACAGCGTCAATTATTGGCATTAGCAACGCTTGAAGCATTAAGTGATGAAATTGAAAATGCGCTTCAATTAGGTTTAGAAACCCCAGAGCAAATTCAACAAGATTGGCTTGACGCTAAAGTAGCCCAAGCAAAACAAGCGATCGCAGAGACTGAGCTTGAAAATAACGCACAGTCTAAAGCGGTAATCGTAAGGCTTGAGACTTTATTTTCACAAGTGGCTAAATTACCCGAACTAACAACGGTAATTGCGCAATATAAAGAGGCATTGACCGCCTTACAAAAAATTGAACCAGCGCAAAGCATTGAGCAATATGACGATATTCTGTCATCGTTTAATCAAGCGTTTAAAGAAGCGCGTGGGCATATAGCTATGCTTGATAGCGCACTGCAAGGCAAGTTTAAAACTGAGTTAAACGCGCATAAAAAGCAGTTTTTAGTACCAATGAATGAGTTAGTTAAACCGCTTGAAAAAAATCAAAGCCAAGCAAAGCGAAAAGCTCGTGATGTTAAGCGCTTAATTGAAGAAGGCCGCTTCAATGTGGCATTTGGTGTATTTAAAGGTTTTGAAGAGCTATTTAATACATTAACAGCACGCTACCAGCAACCGCTTGAAAATATTAAAGCAGAGCTAGAGCAGCAGCTTGCTGACGCAAAAGATTGGCAAAAATACGCCGCTGCACCAAAGCGTATAGCGTTACTTGAAGAAGTAGCCACGTTAACTGAGCAAGAATGTACCGACCCGCAACAACGTGCAGAACAAGTAAAAATGTTTCGCACACGTTGGAATGAGCTTGGCCGATTAGATACAGATGAAGAAAAACAACAAGGTGTTCAGTTTGACGAACATATTGAATTGTTGTTTGCACCTTGTCGTAGTTACTTTGCCGAGCAAGAAAAAAACCGCGATGCAGCGAAGTTGCAACGTGAAAGCATCATTACTGATATGCACGCGCTTAGCACAGAGCCTACTAGCGAAGAAGGCTTTGATTGGAAACAGTTTGAAAGCCAATACAATAGGCTAAATAAAGCATGGCGCAGTGTAGGAAAAGTTGACCCTAAAACATATCGAGTTTTAAATGATCGCTATAAAAATGAGCAACAACAGGTGCTTGGTTTATTAAATGCGTTTCATAAAGGTAATGCTGCGCTTAAAAATGATTTAGTAGAACAAGCACAGCAGTTATCACAAAGTGACGACTTAGCAAGTGCTTGCCAGACGTTAAAGCAAATGCAGCAGCAATGGCAAACAATTGGCTTTGCGGGCTTGAAAGCCGAAAATGCGTTGTGGCAAAAGTTTCGTCAATATAACGATGAAGCATTTAGTAAGCGCAGCACTGAATTTGAGCAACAAAAGTTTGAACAGAATGAGTCAGACAAACAAGCCGCTGCAGAGCTTGCTGAATTAGAAGCGGTACTAGAGGCGGTTGAACAACGTGCGCAACTTCATGACCTAGAAACGAAGGTAAAGGGTTATGCACAATTCAGAACGCTTGCGCCAAAAGTGGCTACTTTGCTTAAAGCCATAGATGAAAAAGTGTCATTGCTTATGACTAAATCAGAGCAGGCTAACTTAGGTGCTTTACTTAACGCGCTTCAAAATAATGAAGAAATACCTGCTCAGTATCAAGCACCGCTAAAAACAACGCTTAACGAGGAGCAACTTGTAACGCGTATGGAAATTTTAGCAAATGTGAGTTCGCCAAATGCATCACTTAGAATGGCAGAGCAAGTTGCTATGCTTGATGGTAAGCATCGTGGTGATCATGCTGATTTAAATTATTATTTAAAACAGTTGCTCGCGCTCAGTAACGGTTCAGTTGAACCTGACACACTAGCTCGATTAAAGACGACACTTGCAGCTTAATCATTAACATTACTTTAAATGTTGATTAAAACTTTAAAAGGCCGCTTAAAAAGCGGCTTTTTGTATCAACCAAACAAAGGATTTACCATGAGATTTTTATTACTTATTACTACGCTTTTTTTAACTGCCTGTAATAGCACGCAAGGTGTATCGGTATATTCATTTACAAATGCTGAAGTAGAAAGCGTATTAGCTAAGGAGTTGCCAAAGTTAAGCGAAAAAGTAAAGCTAATGGGATTACCTGTTCAGCTTAACGTTAATGATTTAAGTGTTGATATAGGGCCAGATAATCGTGATGTTGTTTTACTTGGCGCTGACTCTAGCGCAGAGATCAACGCTTTTGCACTTAAGTACCCAATTCGTTTAAAGCTTCAAATAGAGGGCAGCCCGTTTTACGATAGCGAGAAAAAAGCAGTGTTTTTGCGTAATATTAAACTACTGGGCTCAAGCGTTGATGCTGGTGGCTTTAGAGGCAACATTGGCGCGCTTGACGATCAAGCAATGGGTGTAATCAATACCTTTTTGGCTAACAACCCTGTATATACGTTAAACATGAACGATCCTAAAATGATGCTATTGAGCAAATTACCACTCGACATGAAAGTATCGCAAGGTGCAATTAAACTGGTTCCTAGATTATAAATAACCAGGCTAATCAGATCGGCCTGCCTTAATTAATCGTATTAAATAACCTAACTATAAGCTAATTAGGTTCATTATATTATGGCAGCACCGCGTAACGTGCCCACATCGAGACTTTCTCGTTTTGCAAAATTAGGCTCATTAGCAACAGGCGTTGCGGGTAATATGCTGGTTGATGGCGCTAAAAGTGCACTAACAGGTAAAGGGTGGGATAACAAACGCTTACTTCTGCAGCCTAAAAATATTGAAAAACTTGCTGTGCAGCTCTCTCACTTACGCGGAGCAGCAATGAAATTAGGCCAGCTTCTATCTATGGATGCTGGTGACTTGCTCAGTCCTGAGCTCGCCCAGTTACTCGCTTTGTTGCGCTCTGACGCAAATCCAATGCCGCATAAGCAGCTTGTTGAAGTTTTAAAAGAACAATGGGGGGACGACTGGCTTTCTCGTTTTTCTCATATTGAACTCAGACCTTTTGCAGCGGCTTCTATTGGGCAAGTGCATTTAGCGTATCAAGAAAATGGCGATAAGCTCGCAGTTAAAGTTCAGTACCCGGGTATTGCAAAGAGTGTTGAGAGCGACGTAGATAACGTGATTACGCTGTTAACCCTATCGCGCCTATTACCTAAAGATCTCGACATTAAACCCCTTGTGAATGAGGCTAAGGCACAATTACTTGCAGAAGCAGATTACCTGCGAGAAGCAGATTATTTAATACGTTACAAAAATGCACTCAACGGCAATGCTCACTTTAAAGTGCCCAATGTTTACACTTCGCACAGTACGCAGCAAGTGCTTACAATGGAATATGTTAATGCTGAACCCATAGAGAGCATCACAGAGCAGCCACAAAGCCAGCGAAGTTTTGTTGCTGAGCAGCTTATTAATTTATTTTTTAAAGAAATGTTTGAATTTAAACTCATTCAAACGGATCCTAACTTTGCTAATTTTCATTATCAAACAAAGACACAAAAAATCGTTTTATTTGATTTTGGTGCAACGCGAGAAATATCAACTGAGTTGAGTTCAGCGTATTTGGCACTATTTAAAGCAGGTAGCGATAATAGCCGAGAGGGCGTATTAAAAGCAGCATCGCAAATTGGTTATTTTAAAGATGACATCATGGATAACTATAAAAATAACGTAATCGACTTGTTTTTAATGGCGTGCGAACCGCTCAGGCACGATGGTGAATTTGATTTTAAACATAGTGAGTTAGCACTTAAAATTAAGGATGCTGGGCTTGCACTTAGTGCTCAATCACAGCAGTGGCACACTCCACCCGTCGATGCGTTGTTTATACACCGAAAACTAGCCGGTTTGTATTTAATAGCTGCTCGTTTGGGGGCAAAAATTGATGTGCGTGCGCTTTTTAGTCATTTCGCATAAATGCTGAGCTAATATCGATACAAAGTTACTGGTGCAGTAATGTGTTAAAGTTGTCATAATGCTCGTGATATTTCGCGAGGCGTAGTTATGATAAAGCAATTTTTAAACGATCCAAAGTTATTACTTAATGCCGTGGGTGAGGGAATTTACGGATTCGACTTGTCTGGAAACGCTGTATTTGTAAACCCAGCAGCAGAGCGCATGACAGGGTGGAAGGCAGAGGAGCTACTAGGAAAAAAAATACATCAATATCATCACCATACTCGTGCCGATGGCACGCCTTACCCTGCATATGAGTGTCAAATTTACTGTACCATGTTTGATGGTAAACGCCGTGAAGTTAACAATGAAGTGTTTTGGCGCAAAGACGGTAGCTCGTTTGCTGTTGAATATACATCCACCCCAGTGTATCGAAAAAATCAACTTATTGGTGCCGTTGCTATATTTCGTGATATATCGCAGCAGCAACAAACCCAAAATGATTTACAAAACGCACTTAAAAAAATAAAGCAGCTGAGTGAGCAGTTAAAAGACGAGAATAGCTATTTAATAGCAGAGTTAAATCAGGACTGGCAAGACTCTGGGCTTGTAGGGCAAAGCCATGTGTTCCAAACAATGTTAGAGCAAATCAAATTAGTGAGTGAAACCGACACTACCGTGCTTATTCTGGGAGAAAATGGCACAGGTAAAGAGCTAGTAGCACGCAATTTATATAGGTTAAGCAAACGCAGCAAGCATGCCTTTATTAAAGTAAATTGTGCAGCTTTTACACCGAGCTTATTGGAGTCTGAGCTGTTTGGGCATGAGAAAGGCGCTTTTACTGGGGCTAACGAACGTCGTAAAGGCCGATTTGAACTGGCCGATAAAGGCACACTTTTTTTAGATGAAATAGCCGAATTACCTCTAGAATCACAAAGTAAGCTACTAAGAGTGCTACAAGAGCAAGAATTTGAACGGGTTGGTGGTAGCCAAACTTTGAGTGTAAACATTCGAGTTATAGCGGCTACAAACCGCGACTTGTGGCAAATGGTGCAAAAGGGCAGTTTTAGAATAGATTTATATTATCGACTTAATGTATTTCCTATTAAAGTACCGGCCCTGAGAGAGCGTAAAGAGGATATTCCTTACTTATGCAGCAACCTCATACAGCAATTAAATAAACGCTTGGGGAAGCAGTTAAAAGGGTTAAGTAAAAAAGCAGTTACTAAGCTTCAAGCCTACGATTGGCCTGGTAACATAAGAGAGCTGCAAAATGTACTGGAGCGAGAAGCCATTTTGTCTAAACAATCTGTTTTACAGCTCAATCAACCACTCAATGGTGACACTACGCAAAATGTTGACGAGTCTCTTACCCTCGATGAGGCTCAAAGGCTGCATATAAGCCGTGTTTTAACACTTTGTAACGGGCAAATTTCGGGAAGTAAAGGTGCTGCACTGAAGTTAGGGTTACCTGAAAGCACACTTCGCTCAAAAATGAGAAAGCTAGGAATTAATAAATAATCGCGATATATAACGTTTTTCGTTATATGTCGCGATTGATAAAAGTGTGTAAATTATAAAGTTATTTAATATCAATAGATTAAACAAAGTTTCAGTTTGGTCTGAAAGTTGCAAATACTTAAACAACATCCGTTCTAATTAAGTAAGTAACATGAAGTTTGATATTAAAGAGCAAGACATGATCATTAAGCCCTATAACTCAGGGCCAATTTATATTCGCGAGCAAAAAGGCTTTTTTCAACGTATACGCCGTAATTTAGGCTGGTTGCTAATGTTAACGTTTATTGCAATTCCATGGATTCAATATAACGGTCAGCAGGCTGTACTGTTAGATGTCGCAACACAAACCTTTACTATTTTTGGATTAACACTTCTTCCTCAAGACTTTATGATTTTAGCCATGCTTTTTATGGTGGGAGCCTTTGCGTTATTTTTTGTTACTAATTGGCTTGGCCGAGTTTGGTGCGGCTACACGTGCCCGCAAACAATATGGATGTTGATGTTTACATGGGTTGAGCAACGAATAGAAGGTACACGCAATCAGCGCATTAAATTAGATAAGTCAAAATGGACATTTAGCACGTGGCGTAAAAAAATAGCTAAACACAGCGCGTGGATAGTTATTTCGGTTTTAACAGCGACCTCATTTATGGCGTATTTTATTCCGGCTAAAAATTTATACCTAGGCATGCTTACGTTTGATTGGTCTGGCATTACCACATTTTGGGTGCTTTTTTTTGCTGGGTGTACGTACGGTAATGCTGGTTTTTTAAGAGAAAAAATGTGCACCATTGCATGCCCGTATTCTCGTTTTCAGTCAGTGATGTTTGATAAAGATACCTTAGTTGTTACTTATGATGCTGAACGAGGAGAAAACCGTGGACCAAGAAAGCGTAAAGCTGATCCAAAGTCATTAAACCTAGGCGATTGTGTAGACTGTAATTTATGTGTGGAGGTATGCCCTGCGGGTATTGATATAAGAAATGGCTTGCAATATGAGTGCATAAACTGTGGTTTATGTATTGATGCCTGCGATGACACAATGAATAAGTTTGGCTACGACAAAGGCTTAATTAAATACGCGAGTGAAAAACAAATGGAAGGTAAAAAAACCAACCCATTTAGATTAAAGCTTGTTGGCTATGGTGCGTTAACTGCCTTACTTATCCTATCGATGTTTGCATGGATGATGCAGCGTACACCCATAGAGGCCTCAGTGCTTCGTGATAGAAACGCACTCTACAGAGTAAATTATGAGGGCCTAGTTGAAAACCCATACACCCTAACCATTATTAACAAAACACAGCAATCAATGCACTACACAATCGCTATTGAGGGGTTACCTGGGGCAACGCTTAAAAGTCCAAAGGCAACACTCGTACAACCTGGTTTAATGAAAAAAATACCGGTTACGGTTACCGCTGATGGTTACGATATTAAACAAAAAGTAAGTAAATTAAGATTTGTAGTTACCGCGCAGGAAGATGCGAGTATTACCATCACCAAGGACAGTCAGTTTTATAAAAACTAAGTAGTTAAACGCCAAGTTGATTAAATAATTAATCCGCTTGGCTATTTTTAAGGTGTTTAATAACGTATTGCTTGGCACTTTCAACCTCACTAAATATACATTTAGTGCCGTCTCTGCCAACGCTATTTAAAACCCGCGACATTTGACTGATTGCGATGGCCGATGTCATTACATACGCGCTGATGAAGCAATTTGCAGCTTGCATTTTTTTGCCAATTTTAGTGAGCAATAACTCGGCTTCAGGCGTCGCTGCTAATACCTTTCGTGAGTCGCTAATATAGCCCCAGGGGTTGCCGTTAAATTGTGCTGTAGTATTAATGAGCTTTTCACCATACACTCTTAGAATATCGGTATCGATACTACCTGAAAATTCAGCAACAATTATGTTGTTATCTACATAAAAGTTAACGTTGCCATAGTCATTTTTTAATGAAAAGTCATAATGCTCATTTTTATCTACTTGCAAGGCTTTCTCTCTATTTTATATTACAGACTTGTTACTACGTTTAATAAAACACACTTATGATAAACGTAGCAACTAGTAATTTAGCCTTCATTTCGTAAATAATTTAAAGCACTATCAATAACAGCAATTTGCGCTAATATACATTGTTCACTATTGGCTGAAGGGCTATCTGGGTAAACCTCTGTTGTTGTTACAAAAGGAGCATCAGTAAAGCCCATACATAAACCTAATTTGCGTGCTGCGTAATTTATAACGCCAAATTGTTCCTGCGGTACGCCAATTAATGCATTGTTTTCATCGCTTGGTGCAATATGCGTAACCTTTGCAACGCCCTCAATAATCACTTTTTGAAATTCTGGCTCTGGCTTTGTACTGTCAGCAACTAAGTAAAACCCATCAGGAATATTCCAGTTTGTATTAGTTGTGCCTTCACGTGCTGCAAGCGCTGGCCTGAATTCACTGTTATCGGAGTCTGTTGTCTCGTGTAAATCAATATGTGCTAGTAGATCAATATTTAATGATTTTACATAGGCCATAACAGCGGCAGACTCGTGTGCTGGGCTATTTTCGTAAAAGGAGCGGTTAGGATCTATTGCGCTTGGGTTCCAGCGGTTAATTGTTTCATACCCCCAAGGGCTAATACAGGGAGTAATAATTATATTAAAGTGTTTTGAATGATTTAAAGCAGAGGTTTTTGCAAATCTAAGCGCGCCATGTACACCACTTGTTTCGTAGCCATGCACGCCACCGGTAATTAAAACCGTTGGTTTGGTATCATCAAAATTAGGTGTTTGCAGGGCATATAATGGATAAGAGCCATCGTTGTAATTAAGCTCACCATATTGCTCAACCGTTAATGTGCCTTTAAGCTCGTTAATTAGTGTTAACACTTCATCTTGGTAGCTACGCTTTATAACTTGGCTCGCAAGCCATTGAGCTTTATCGTCGTCGTTCCATTTAGTACCGGGTGTGCCAATTGGGTATGTGCTGTCAGTCATTATAAAGCCTTGGTATATCAATATTTAATGAAATAAAGCGCTAGCTTAACGCTGACTAAAATAGCCTGCAAGTTAATGCGATGCATAACATTTCTATAAAAATTAACCATAACCGCGATTTTAACTTTGCTATGATTAAACAGGTAAAAAACGCAGTTAAATTAATTAACTGCGTTGAAAGTCACTCAAACGGCCCTTTTATAACCGCGTGGCTGTTTTGTACCATTAAAGTACCGTTTGCCCATACGTACTCAGGGGTTAAGGTCTCTTTATCGAGAAGCACAATATCTGCGTCGCTCGCTGTTTTTAAGCGGCCTTTATTAAGCCCTAAAATATCAGCGGGGTTACTGGTTATGCTCATCAAGGCGTGCTCAATAGGGACGTTATATTGCTTAACTGCTTGCTGAAACGAGGTTAATAAAGAGGACTCTTTACCTACCTCAAGTCCCAATAAATTAAAGTCTTTATCGAAAATAGGTAAACTAGCATGGCCATCTGAGCTCATAGTGAGTTGATTTGCTGCTACACCTTGGTCTAAGCAATAAGCAAGGGCATGGGCTGCTGCGAACTCACCGTGGGCTAAATCGTAATCGGTAGTGCTGGTGGTAAAGTCGATAGTACCGCCCTGATCACAAAATTGAATACCGGCATCAAGAAGTGCTTTATTGCGGTTCATATGCGTAGGATAAAACTGTTTAAGCTTAATATCACTTTGCTGAGCCACCTGATGCAAAATAGTTAAATGGCTATCAACAGGGCCCACATGAATACTTACGGTGCCTTTTTTACCACTGAGCATACCGGCTACTTTAGCCTCGGCTGCTAATTCCGCTAATTGCTGTACAGTAGGTTGGCTACTGCGATGATCAGAAATCGCCACCTCGCCTACACCTATAAACTCCTCTATATACATAATGTCGTCAGTGATTGAGTGGCTGAGTGTTTTAGCTGGCAAATGATACGAACCCGTATGGCAAAATACATTTAGCCCTTGCTCTTTAAGCCCTTTTGCTTTGGCAACCAAATTGGTCAGCGTACGTGAGCTTGAATCGGTACCTAGTGCTGCCACCACCGTGGTGGTGCCCGACAAGGTGGCATCGGTTAGGTTCATTTCAGGGGTGCGGCTGGCAAATCCAGCCTCGCCACCGCCACCGGTAATATGCACTAACGAGTCAACAAACCCCGGCGTAACAAGCTTATTTTTACCGTCAATTCGTTTGACGAGTACACTGCTGTCGAGGATTATATTTTCGTCAATAGCAATGATTTTACCACCGCCAATTAAAACATCTTGTGTGCCTAGGTAAGTAGGTGCATAAACGTTTGCACCTTGAATTAAAGTTAACATAACAAATTCTTTTATTGATAATTAATAAAATAAGCAAGAAATATAAAGCCGCTTGCTAATACAAAAAGTGCTAGAGCAAAGCGCCAAATAAACGCAGCCCATTCTCCCCAATCTAATTTTACGACCCCTAAACAACCAATTAAACTAGCTGAGGTGGGAATTAAAATATTGGTTAATCCATCACCTAATTGAAAGGCCAATACTACAATTTGCCTTGATACATTGAGCAAATCGCCAAGTGGAGACATTAACGGCATAGTGATGGCAGCTTGGCCTGAACCCGATGAAACAAAAAAGTTAAATACACTTTGAAACACCAGCATTCCCCAAGCCGCAATGTAATCTGGCACACTGGCTATGCTACTTGCACAGTAATAAAGCAGGGTGTTGAGAGTTGAGGGAGTAGTTAAATCGCTACCCCCTAATAGTAATACAATGCCTTTAGCTAGTGCGACTAATAACGCCGCTGGCAATAACTCTTGCGCACCGTGTTTAAACGCATCTGCGCACTCATTCGCTGTTAGCTTTTTAAACACGATGGCAATTATTGCACTGACAAGGCCAATACAAAAAAACTGTGCCGCAAGCTCAGGAATATAATATTGGCGAGCCATTACGCCCCATACAACCCAGGCTATACCCAATACAAACACTAATAATGTGAGTGCATCGGCTAAGCTAAGTTTAATTGTTGGCTGATCACCCGCTTTTTGGGTTTGTATTCTGATGCGTTTTGCATAGCGAATGGTAAACACAAGGCCTGCAAGAGTAAAACACGCCCACGCTAGCATACGAAAACCCGCGCCAGAAAACACGGGGATTTCAGCTATCGATTGCGCTATAGCAATGCTAAAAGGGTTCATCCATGAGGTGGCAAAGCCTATTTGCGTGGCCACATAGGTTGTGAGCACGGTAACTTTAGCGTCGTAGCCAAGTTGTTGCATAATAGGGAAAAGCACAATACAAAAGGCAATAGCTTCTTCGCCCATACCAAATACCGCGCCGCCTAACGAAAATAGTAAAAATAGTAAGGGAATAAATAGCCATTCAACCCGTTGAGTTTTATTAATAAGTGCCAGAATGCCGTTGTTAATCGCACCGGTTTTCATAACAATGCCAAAAGCACCGCCAGTGATTAAAATAAACGCCATTACGCCAATCGCTGCACCATATTTATCACCCGACACTAAGCCTTCAAACAATACATTTGCTAAACCAATGTCGCCACCTTGTGCAAAAAATGGCGGTGATTGTTGGTTATTAACGGCTTGATATTGTGAAAGCTGCACAGTATGGCTACCCGGTTCTGCATTAAATACCCCAGGGGTAATAAAAACCGTGGCCATATAGGCAATCACTGCCACGCAAAGCAAAAGAATGCTCGCATCGGGCATAGAAAATTGTTTTTGTTTCATAATTTCACTTTAATAAAAGGTCATTGTGTTGATGCGTAAATAAACGCTTAAATGTACTTTAGCACTTAATAGGCAGTGTCACTGTAGCCATGACCTGTAATAAAAGGAAGGCCGCAAAGCGTTTGCTTTGCGGCTAAGTGGTTAAAAGCGGTAGCTAATACTTAATTTATAATTAGCACCAAGGGCATTATGATTAATTGAATCAAATCCGCGGCTTGAACCATAAAGTGTGGGTGGCTCTTTATCAAAAATATTATTGATACGCGCACGCAAAGTCAGCGATTTATTAACATAGTAACCCGCGGATAAATCCCAAACGAGCCAATCGTCAACCTGATGCTCACCTTTTGAGTCTAATACGCCAAGTGAATCTAGTTCATCAATTTCACGCCCACGCAGGCCTTCTATATCATCTTCGTAGCTGCTGGTGTAGTTTGCACCTAAGTTAAGGTAGTAACTTTGCGCTTCCCAATCTATTGACATACGAGCAATATTTTCAGGGTAACGATAAGTTCCTACCAACTTCTCTAACGAGTCAGACCCCGGTTTATTACGTTCAAACTCAAGGTAATGAGTGCCGTCAAACGCAAAGGTTAAGTCGCCACCTGATAGCCTAAAGCGGTGATCAAACTTAAAGTCTATGCCAGCTAAAGTTTGAGTACCGGTGTTTTCAAGTGGGATAGCATGATCGCGAAACAGCGGTAAGAATAGCTCGTCATCACGTGGGTTGAATTCATCGATGTAGCTGGCTAAGATTTCAGTTAAGTTGGCTCCGTCTTGCTCTATGTTTAAACCACTGGTGTCGGTGACATCACATAATGCTTCATCGTACGATATGCCTTGCTCGCCCGGTGGTACAATGCCACAGTGACGAAGTGACGCATCAGTTATGGCGCGATCTAACACTGCGGTCATGTTAGTATCAATTACTTCTTCATGATCAAACTGCCAATAATCAAGGGTTAAATTAGTATTAGCCGATGGGCTCCATGCAAAACCAATACTAATAGCTTCAGATTCTTCTGCATTTAAATTAGGGTTACCTAATTCTAACGAATTAACACTTACTTCGGTGCCATCACCCATACAGTATAAATCAGCTACAGCTTGGTTTGCACCACAGTCAAAAGTAGATTGTGTGGTTCTTAATTTAACACCAGCCTGCGTTAATGATGGTGCCCTAAACGAGGTTGACCATGAACCACGAACAATTAACGAATCAGTCGGGCGATAGCTCAAACCAATTTTAGGATTAAAGGTGCCACCAAAATCATCGTAATGATCGTATCGACCCGCTGCTTGTAGCTCTACTTGCTCACTCAGTGAAATACTTAATTCAGCAAACGCTGCATATTGAGTGCGATCGGCCTCTGATAAACTAGAGCCAAAGCCAAATACATCAACAAGGTAATCATTACCTGCTTGAGCTTGTGAATTAAGCGAAGGAATGTCGTTTAACTCTTCACGGCGTGCTTCTACCCCAAATGAGGCATAGGCAGGCAGGTCGTTAAAGGTAAATAGCTCACCATTAAAGTTAGCATCCCAGCCGTAAACAGTACTTTCTCCGCTACGTGTTGGGCGAGCTTGCGCTGTTGCCAAAACAGCATCGTTAGCGGCGTCGCCTTGAAGGAAAGGGTTGTAAAAAGGCAGCAGTTCTCCCGATGCACAGTTTAAGTCAGTACCGTCAAAACTCGCTAATGTACCGTCTGAACACAGCTCGCCGGTGATCGCGCCATGAAACTGGTAACGATTATATACCCCTGCAATAGCCTCCTGCTCTGAGCGCGAGCGAGAGAAGGTAACACCAGACTCCCAGCCCCAGTCGCCAATTTCACCACTTAGGCTACTTACTAAGCGAAAGTTTTTCGTTTCTACTTCCACTGTTCTTTGGGCATTAAAGCGGGCATCAAAGCCAAAACCATATACTTCTCGGCCACTTTGAGTATCAAATGGGTCAATGTAGAGTTGATCCATTAAATCATTACTACCATCGGTATTATCGTAAATAAATAAGGCGTCTTCTAAAATAAACGGGCCGTCGTCGTCATTAATTTGGTTAATAGGTGAGGGAGAAGAATACGCTTTTGCTTTGGTTTGACTGTAAAAAAAGTCAGTGTGCCATTGTAGACCACCGAGCTCGCTATTAAACATAAAGCCGGTTGAAAGGCTTTCAAATGGCGTATCTAGGTAATCATCTTGGTTAGGGTAGTAAGCACAAATTTGTTCACCAAATTCAGTAGTCACTAATTCGGTTTTACAGTTTGGTGATGGAAGTTCGTTACCATCTCGGCTGCTGAAATAATAAATATTCGGTGAGTTCTTCAGCTTAGGTAAATACGAGTAACCATTAACTAAAGAAGGTGAAGCGGTATAATCGCGGTCGGTTGCTCTAAAAGCGTTACGGTCGTATATATCTGCAAATACCGTTAAGTTACTCTCGCCTATTTTTGTACCATACACTAAGTTTAGCTGCTTTTTACTTTCATCATGCTGATCAAAGCTATCGGCAAACGAAGTATTGATTTCAGCGCCTTCAAAATCATCTTTTAAAATGTAATTAATAACACCCGCTACAGCATCGGCACCATAAACGGCTGATGCACCGGTGGCTAAAATATCAATACGCTCAATGGCGGCTAGCGGAATTGAATTCACATCTACAAAGTTTTCAGTACCAGCAGCAAATGAGCTAGGTGCAACTCGGCGGCCATTAATTAATGTAAGCGTTGCCGAAGGTCCCATGCCTCTTAAACTCGCTGCTGATTGGCCCGCTGGTGTAGAAGTAGACGTACCGCCACTTTCAGAGGTTGAGAACGTACCGCTCCCGCCTTTAAATACAGATAAATCTTTGAGTAATTCATGGATGGTATTAGCGCCAGAGCGTTTAATCGCATCTTGGTCTAATACTGTTAGTGGAATAGTGCCTTCCAGATCAACGCCTTTTAAACGTGATCCTGTTACTTCTACTCGTTCAATGTTGGTATCAGTTTGAGTTTCTTGTGCGTACGCACAGGTAATAGGGCTCAGTAAAGCGCTTACTGTGGCCGCAATAGTTAGTTGACGAAACATTGTAGTACCTTTTGTCTTTTTTAAGCGCGCAGAAATAGGTTTAATATTTCTTAAGGCTTTAATTATTATGTTTTTTAGACAGGGCAGTGGTGAAATGACACGCTGAGCCCCTCACAGAAATCAGTGAGGTGGTGGGCTACTCGTCAAACCACTCCGAAAGGTAGTGGGGTGAGTAGAAATATGTTGTAAGCAATGTTGCTTTTTTAAACATAATTCTCGTTCCAAAAAGGTTTTTGACAAAGCCAGCAAATGGGTGCTAGCTTACTCGCGTTTTAAAGTTCCTTTTTTTTATAGCAAGCGAGAGGCTCTCTCGCAAGTCATTTTTTATAAATTTTTACATGAGTGTAACATAATGGAACAAATATACTTACCAAGTAAGAAAGTAGCTAATTCGCGAATAATAACCGCTTTTTTATCTGTTCTTGTCGCTTTTTCGCTGCAAGTAAGCGCAAAAGAGTCTAGTCAAACTCTCGTTTTAGTGGGGGGAGCTCTCACAACATGTGCCAGTTTAAGCCCCAAAAACTGTGAAAAAAATACTCAGATCTCGGGTAAAACGCATAATCTATTTGCGCTCTCTCACACTAAAATTAGCCAAATAAAGCAACATTGGCCCAGTAATAATAGCCAAGCCAAAAACAACACTATTAAAAATTTGGCAGCAATGCAGGCTAAATCATTGCCCACATTGTCGAAAAAAGAGTTGTTATGGTTATGGCGCGATATTGATAGTAAACAGCTCAATAATTTATCGGATCAAGAATATCATTTTGTAATAGATATGCTTGAAGTAGCGCAAATCCAAAGCAACAACACGCGGCTAAAAGAGCGCGTAAATACTGCGCTTAATAGCGAACCGGCAGCGACAGAGATTCTGCAGTTTATATCTGGTAGTTTAAAAGTTAATAACGCAAACCCGAGTATGCTGGCCATTACTGCCTCAAGCAGAGATCCTTACGAATCTGCTGATTTTTACGAAGGATTACTAAACTTCCCTAATGTAAATTCACAATGGCTTGCATTAACCCCAGCGCTTGCTAAAGCAATAACCACTAAAAAGTGTGGTGATTTAACCACGCTTAGGCACTCAGAGATGGGGTTATATCAACGCGAGCATATTTACCCTGATCGTACCCAAGCAGAATATGAACTGTGTAAAAAAGGCACCGACGCTTTAATCGAGCTAATCAAAAACAGTACCGGTGTCATGTTTAATGGTGGCGATCAAAGCCTAACTCGAAAAGTATTATTTGATGAAAATAACCACCCTTACCCATGGACAAAAGCATTGCAGTCACGCCCTGTTATTGTAGGCACAAGTGCAGGCACCGCGGTGCAAAGTGGCGGGCAAGTTCATGGTGGTAACGCGGTTATGATCACTAATGGCACAAGTTTATCGGCATTAAAAGAAGGCGCACAAGCCATTGATGCCCCCAGTGAGCGCTCAAGCAGTGATAGCTTAACTTACAACCGTTTTGGCGGTTTAGGCACGTTTAGTTACGGTGTGTTGGATACACATTTTAGCGAGCGTAATCGTACATTAAGGTTAGCCACTTTGCTCGACAACCTCAATGAAAACCAAGCTCAGCCCGCTTTTGGCTTTGGTGTAGACGAAACCACCGCTTTAGTGGTTATTAAATCTGGAGCTGGCAATTTAATGACAGTAATTGGTAAAAATGGTGTGGTACTAGTAAAACCTAAAGAACGAATAGAGGCTGAGGCTAAAACTTACCTTTTTTCATACTGGCCTGCTGGCAGTGTGATTGATATAAAAAATAACGATTTTACCCTAAGCCAGCGCAGTATTAGCCAAGCACTGCCAGCAATTAAAATTCCGCCATTGCCAGTTCAGCGTTTTGGTAGCATATTGACGGATGCTAAATTACGCTCTTTGACACAAGCTATGTGCCTCGCTCAAGAGCAAAGTGCGGTTGCTCAGCAAGATGAATTTTTAATTAGCCTGAATACAAATGCTGATACACGCTATGACCGAATAAACACCAAACCATTTGGTTGTGCTGTGAGTAATTTATCGCTGGTGGTCGAGTCGTTTTAAGTTTAAGGCGTAAATATTTGGATTTTAAGTATCAGCTCGATAAAATAACCAGCATTACGTATAACTACTTTGCATAAAGCAGAGAAATTAAAAGAGTTTTAAAATGAATAATGAAAGTGATGTAATCGATAACTTAGCTGATTTAGAGGCTTTTTTACTGGAAGTTGAAAGCGGCGGTTATGGGTTAAAAGGAGTATCTGGCGTTGGTATGGCCACTAAAAACTCAGACGGCACCCGTTTTATTGCCGTATTTGATGATAAACAGCAGCTATTATTGGCCCGCGGTATCACCGAAGATGTATATACTAATGGGCAAGATATGGTTCGTAACGGTGTAAAGCCCAAACACTAGTTACATATAAATCAATAAGCGCTGTTTAGCGCTTTTTTTTTGCAAAATTTAAAATGAGTTAAAACATCAAGCAAGGCTAAGAAATATAAAAGGTAAAAAACCGATTTAGGCTAAATAAATGAAGGCTTTACTGCATAACTCGCATATTAACGTATTTCGTTTACTAATTGACCATTTTCATATAATGCCGAATATTGGCGTTTATGCTCTTCAAATAGGTAGGTTCTTAACTGCTCTTTTCCGGTAATTATACGTGTAATTTTTGCAGCCATTCCTGATTTATTTTGCCTAATAGGCTCTATATCAATTGAAATACACTCTTCGTTTGGTAATGTAAACTGCACGTTTTTCATATTACCCAGTCGGCTGTTATCTTTTAGAGGTTTTAAAAATATCCCTGTGCTAGATATAGACTCAATATAAAAACCTTCGCTTTTTATATTGAGCTGGCTCCAACGCCAACTGCGCTGTGTGCCTTTAGTATCAATAACTTCAGGCGCACTGAGTGTTGGGTTAATAACCCCAGAGGGATCTATTTTTAAATCAAGCGGAAACCACAATTGATAGTGCGCAACTTTTGCTAATAGCGTTAAGCTTGCATTACTTAATAGGTGCGCAATGCCTGCGGGTACACTACTTTGTAAAGTAAGCTTATGATTTGGTTTTACTTCCTGATCTTCTGGCTTAAATAAGTCAGAGATAAAGTTTAATTCTTCAGCTGAAAAGTCCATGTTCAACACCGTAAAAATAAAACCCTATCATATGTTAATTAAATAAAATGCTCAATAAGTGTGCAGACTTATTTGTTTTCTTTACTATAATGAAAAGTTTTGTTGGGATTTTCTGCGAATTAAACGTGTATCGTTAGCCGCGCTTGTTATATTTCATCCAGATTATGCTTAAGCGAATAACAATATACTTAAAGTATATTTAGCGCCTTCATGTGCTTTTAAAAACTAAAAAGGGTTTTGTTACTTTGTTGTTTTATTAAGTTAATAATCAGCACCTGGTGAAATGTCGACACGAAAGGATGGTTTTAAGATATTGCTGCATACTAAGTAAGGACCAATTGATAGGCACTGTTTCTTAGGCGCAATTTGTAGTCATTTAACCGCTGATTTAAGTAATCTCTAAGTAAATTTATTTTTCAGGTTAATACTTTTTTGAAGGTTAATTATAGAAACAGGAGGGAGTTAATTGGTCGGTATGGAGAGATTCGAACTCTCGACCCCTGCCACCCCATGACAGTGCGCTACCAGGCTGCGCTACATACCGACTTTGAGTGCAATAGTACGTGTATTTTTTTAAAAATCAATAAGCGATTGTTTGTTTGGGTGTTTATTAGGCAAGTGAGCTAAAAAGCCCACTTAAGCTAGGTTATTTTTTTAGTCTTTATTTAACCAAGTTTTGATCGAGTCGTGCATCTCATCACGTATCAACGGCTGTGCTTTTTTGTTAGGGTGTAATCCATCGTTTTGCATTAGCTCTGGTTTATCAGCGATATTGAGCATAAAAAAGTTTAATAAGTGCGTATTAGTTTTTTCGCTAATTTGGCTAAAGCTATCAGTAAACATTTTGCTGTAGCGAGGGCCGTAGTTAGGTGGAATGTAAATTTCCATTAGCGCGGTCATTGCATTAGCTGCTTGGCTTTTTTGTATCAGCGCGGTCAAATTAGCTTGCATTTTTTTTACCGGAAATCCGCGAAGACCGTCATTTGCACCAAGCTCTATAAGCACGTGTGTTGGTTGGTATTGGGCAAGTAATGTATCTAAACGGCGAAGTGCACCGCCAGACGTTTCGCCACTAATGCTGGCGTTTACAAGTGCAATGTCGGCTTGCTCGTCATTGTACTTATCTTGTAACAATTTTACCCAGCCTTGCTCTTGTTGTAGGCCATAGGCTGCGCTTAAACTGTCACCAAGTATTAAAATCGTGTTGTCGGCTGCTGCACTCAGCGGTTTGATAACTAAAAATAAAATGAATACTAAACGAAGGATTGAATGAGTCATATGTCAGCGCTTTCTCAATTAAATATAATTCAAGTTAATGGTTTGTCTAAAATAGTAACTACCTTTGAAGGTGAGTTGCCCATCCTCAGCGACATCAGCTTTAATGTCAAGCACGGTGAGTCTGTTGCTATTGTTGGCACGTCGGGATCAGGTAAGTCTACTTTGTTGAGTTTATTAGCAGGCTTGGATACAGCGAGTAATGGCGAAATATTTTTAGACGGTGAGCCGCTTCATGATTTAGACGAAGAAGCGCGTGCAGCACTTCGTGCCGCTAAAATTGGTTTTGTATTTCAGTCTTTCATGTTGGTGCAAAGCTTAACCGCTCTTGAGAACGTAATGTTGCCTGCAGAGTTAGCGGGAAAAAGTGATGCTAAGGAGCAGGCACTTGCTTTGCTTGAAAAAGTAGGCCTAAGCCACCGAACAGATCATTACCCATCTCAGCTTTCGGGTGGTGAGCAACAGCGTGTTGCTATTGCCCGCGCTTTTATTGGCACACCCAAAATTTTATTTGCCGATGAGCCTTCAGCTAACTTAGATAGTAAGAACGGCAAAATGATTGAGTCGCTGCTGTTCGACTTAAATTCTCAACATGGTACAACGCTAATTTTGGTGACGCACGATGAAGGACTCGCTCAAAAATGTGAGCATATTATTCAGATAGAAGCGGGCTTACTTGTAAAAAGTGAAGCAGAGGACGTTGCAAATGTGGGCTAAATTAGCGCTTAAATTATTTGCGCGAGAATTTCGAAGAGGTGAGCTAACGGTAATTAGTGCAGCTATTGCTTTAGCGGTATTAACTGTACTTACTTTGTCTATGGTGACAGATCGAATAGCACAAAGCATTGCACAAAAAAGCAGTGCGTTTATTGCTGCTGACCGAGTATTGGCAAGCAGCCATGCCATTGACACCGCTTTTATTGAGCGAGCTAAAAGTCAAAACTTACAAACCGCGCAAATGGTGTACTTCGACACCATGTTATTTGCTAATGACGAAATGCAATTTAGCTCGGTGAAAGCAGCGTCAGACGCATACCCGTTAAAAGGGCAGCTAAAAGTAAAAAACACATTACTGGGTGAAACGGTTATTGCAAATGGTGGCCCAAATCCAGGCAATGTATGGCTCAGTGAGTCTGTTTTTTACTCGCTGAATATTGATATTGGCTCGCAAGTTGAGCTAGGTGCTGCGTTATTTAATGTTGAAAAAGTGATCGTTGAGGAGCCTGATGCGCCATTCAATGTATTTTCAAGTAGCCGTCGTGTATTAATAAATATTGCAGATGTACCAAAAACAGAGGTTGTTCAGCCTGGGAGCCGTGTTTTTTACCGTCAGCTCTATGCAGGTAGTGAAGACGACATAAACAGCTTTTATGACTGGCTAAAACCACAAATGAAAGAAAACCAACAATGGTACGGTGTTAAAGACCGTCAATCACCAATTTCAAACAGTTTAAACCGAGCAGAGAGTTTTTTATTGTTAGCGGGTTTACTAGGTATTATTTTGGCTGCAGTAGCGATTGCTGTATCAGCCAAACGATACTGCGAGCGCCAATATGACCCTGTTGCGATGATGAAAACATTGGGCGGCAGTCGCTCAATGATCCGTAAAATTTACATGCTTCACTTATTGCTTGTATGTGCAATGGCTGTGAGTATAGGTTTATTGATTGGTTACGGCTTGCAAGAAATAGCCACCGGATACCTTTCAAAAAGTATGGGAAGCGAATTGCCGATGGGTGGATTTAAGCCTTGGCTTGTAGCAATTAGTACGGGTGTAATTTGTGCCGTTATGTTTTCTATTAAACCGTTATTTGATTTGTTCGATATTCCGCCGCTTAGGGTACTGCGTCGTAATTTAGGTGACAAACTAGCGGTGAGCCGCGTGCACTTGGGTATGAGTGCATTGACCGTGTTTTTGTTAATGTGGTTATTTAGTAACAATATAAAAATAACGCTGATATTATTTATAACCACACTAACTTTAATTGGCGTGTTGTTTTTAATATCTAAACTTATATTTGGCGGTGGCCGAAAACTGGGTTTAAAACCAGGTAATAGTTGGTCATTGGCTATTGCGTCGATTCAAAAGCGTGCCAATGTAAATGCAGTTCAACTTATTAGTTTTTCGCTCGCCATTAAACTGCTTCTGTTTTTAGTTGTGCTTAAAAATGACATGATTGCTGATTGGCAGTCGCAATTACCAAGCGATGCGCCCAATGCATTTTTAGTTAATATTACGCAAAACGACCTTGAACCAATCAATAACTACCTTGCTGAGAAAGACATTTTAGTGTCTGAATTCTACCCAACGATTCGAGGGCGTGTTAACGCGGTAAATGGTGAGTTGGTTGCACGTGAAGTATCTCTTCAAGACAATGAGAAAAAAGATGAAGAAGCGCGTTCGGGTATTGGCCGTGAGCTAAACTTAACGTGGCTTAAAGATGTACCGGCTCAAAACGAGATAATTCAAGGTGAATGGTTTGATGAAAACGCAGTGGCCGAGGCATCAGTTGAAGAGTCGATGTTAGAGCGCCTTGATGTTGAAATTGGCGACACACTTACCTTTTTAATTGGCGCGCAGTCGTTCGATGCTAAAATTACCAGCGTTCGTACAGTTAACTGGGCAACGCTTAAACCCAACTTCTTTATCATACTCAGCCCGGATGTACTTAAAGACTTTCCGGCGACTTATATTTCGTCGGTTAGGATAGAACCTGAGCAAAAGCGCGACTTTAGCCAACTGTTGCGCACCTATCCAACCATTACTGCAATCGATGTAGACAACTTTGTAAAGCAAATACAAACCACAATATCGCAAGTCTCACTTGCCATTGGTTTTGTACTTGCCATTGTTGTTTTGTGCGGTGCATTAGTACTCATTTCGCAAGTGCAAGCGAGCTTAGGTGAACGCATGCAAGAAATTGTAATTCTTAGAACATTAGGTGCTAAAAGCCGTTTAATTAAAAATGCGACCTTGTACGAGTTTTTATTATTGGGTGGGTTAGCCGGTTTAGTTGCTGCATTTTTTAGCGACTTAGCGCTTTTGATTGTGCAGCAACAAATGTTTGAACTTACGGGCAAGCTTCATCCACATATATGGATTATAGGCCCGCTTGCTGGTGGTTTATTTGTAGCCGGGTTGGGTTATTTAATGATTGCCCGTACCCTTAAACAAAACACCCAAGGGTTAGTTCGCGCTTTGGGGTAAACTAACTATTATTGCGTTTAAAATGCTCGCTATTTAAGCGAGCATTTTTGTTTTTGCTTGGTACTGGTATTTTATACAGTGCTCTGGCATTATTAGCCTAATTTACAATAAAAACAACGAGAATGTGATTTGGCCATTATTTTAGGGATCGACCCAGGATCGCGTTTGACTGGTTACGGTGTAGTTGCTCACCAAGGTGCTAAATTTACTTATTTAGGCAGTGGTTGTATAAAATTAGCCGATCATCCTTTTCCGGTACGCCTTAAAATGATTTACCAGGGCATCACTCAACTTGTTGAGCAGTTTTCGCCTGAAACGTTTGCTATAGAAAAAGTATTTATGGCTCATAATCCCGATTCTGCATTAAAACTTGGCCAAGCGCGTGGTGCTGCCATTGTGGGTGCTGCAATGGCTGATTTGCCAGTGTTTGAGTATTCGGCAAGGCAAATTAAACAAGCTGTAGTAGGCAACGGTGGTGCAGACAAAAGCCAAGTCCAGCATATGGTAAAAAATATTCTAAAATTACCAGGTACACCTCAAGCCGATGCAGCAGATGCATTAGCAATAGCAATTTGCCATGCTCATTCAGAACAAAATTTAATTAAACTAGCGGGCAGCGCAAGCAAAACCGTTAGAGGACGCTTAAGGAAATAACAATGATAGGCCGCTTAAATGGTATTTTAGTTGAAAAACAACCCCCCGAAATTTTACTTGAAGTAAGCGGCGTGGGTTATGAAGTACAAATGCCAATGACCTGTTTTTACGACTTACCAAAAGTGGGTGAAAACACGATTGTTTATACTCATTTTGTAGTGCGTGAAGATGCGCAGTTACTGTTTGGTTTTAATAATAAAACAGAGCGCGCATTATTTAGAGAGCTTTTAAAAGCTAATGGGGTAGGGCCAAAACTCGGGCTCGCTATTTTATCGGGAATGTCGGCGCAACAGTTTGTTAGCTGTGTAAATAATGAAGATGCTACATCGCTGGTTAAATTACCGGGTGTGGGTAAAAAAACCGCTGAACGTTTAGTGCTTGAGATGAAAGACCGTTTAAAAGATTGGGGTAATGATTTATTTACACCATTTAGCGATAGCGCAGTGATAGAGCCTCACAGCGATGCATTAGTGGCTAATAATGCAGCGGATGATGCAGTTTCTGCACTTGTTGCATTAGGGTATAAATTGCCACAGGCACAAAAAGCAGTAAAATCGGTGAGTAAACCGGATATGTCTACTGAGGTTCTTATAAAAGAATCTTTAAAATCGATGTTGTGAGTAACCCATGATTGAAGCGGATCGCTTAATTGACGCGACTGAAAAAACAAATGAAGACTCGATTGACCGAGCAATTAGGCCAAAACTGTTGGCTGATTACCGAGGTCAACCGCATGTTAAGCAGCAAATGGAAATATTTATTGAAGCTGCACGCAGCCGCGATGAAGCGCTTGATCATTTATTAATATTTGGTCCGCCAGGTTTAGGAAAAACCACACTGGCGAATATTGTAGCAAACGAATTAAACGTAAATATTAAAACCACCTCAGGACCTGTACTTGAAAAAGCAGGCGATTTAGCGGCACTTCTTACAAACCTTGAAGAAGGTGATGTACTGTTTATCGACGAGATCCACAGGTTAAGCCCACAGGTTGAAGAAATACTTTACCCTGCAATGGAAGACTATCAGCTTGACATAATGATAGGTGAAGGCCCTGCTGCACGTTCTATTAAACTGGATTTGCCACCATTTACGTTAATAGGCGCTACAACACGTGCAGGCTCACTCACATCGCCACTGCGTGACCGTTTTGGCATAGTGCAGCGTTTAGAGTTTTATTCAGTAGAGGATTTATCGCATATAGTGGGCCGCTCAGCTCATTATCTTAATTTAGAAATGTGCGACGATGGCGCTAGTGAAATAGCTAAACGATCACGAGGTACGCCGCGTATTGCTAATCGTTTATTGCGCCGTGTGCGAGATTATACTCAGGTTAAATCTGACGGCACTGTAAATGCAGACGTTGCGCAGCAAGCACTCGACATGATTGATGTAGATAAAAGCGGTTTTGATTATATGGATCGTAAATATTTACTAGCCATCATTGAAAAATTCATGGGTGGTCCCGTAGGGCTCGATAATTTAGCCGCTGCCATTGGTGAAGAGCGTGAAACAATAGAAGATGTTATTGAGCCGTTTTTAATTCAACAAGGGTTTATTCAGCGAACGCCGCGCGGCCGTATTGTGTCTGACAATGCGTACCATCATTTTGGCTTGTTACCTAAAAAAGACTAATTTTAAACACCTTTCCTAAACCCTTGCTAAAAATTAGCTTTAGCAAGGGCACTTTCTTTTATAACGTATTTTATCTACGAAAAGTCATTTTCTTTATCATTAACTAGCCTATTGCAAGTAAATTCAACGTAGTTTGCGCTGACAATAGCTGTTTGAGATAGATTTATTATCCAGCGTTCAGGTTAACCAACAATTCACAGGGCGTTAAGGCGTGTGTGGCTATTGTGCCTTTCATAAAATTCAACCTAGTCAGTGCTGACTATGACTGTTTAGGTTTAGTGCAAAATTTCTGGCTCAATAAACAATATTAAAAGAATCTGTATATTTTGGTCTAGGCCAAATTTTAGGTAAAAAAAAGCCCGCAAATAATGCGGGCTAACAACAAGTTAAAGGAAGTAATCTGGGGGAACCATGTTTTACACTGTCAGGTTTTATCCAAATAGAGTAAAACAATGTAATACGACTAAAAATCATATTACTAAGAACAGGACATAATGAAACAGTTTCATTTAATGCGCTAGCTCGGTATGGGAGAATAATACGGAATATCTAAAAATTGTTCAAACTAGAAAATTTGTTTTTTCGGATTAAAAAAACTAATGCTTGTAGTTTTTTTGTAGTTTGTAATTTGTTTGTTAAATAATCATATATTTTATAAGTTAATGAAAAATAGTACTTAAGTATATTTTTGTATAATTGTTCGGTATTAGTTTTAGTATTCTGGTAGGTAACGTTAACGTGGTTTTGCGTGTTTATGCATTAATTTTGAATAAATGGCGTGTTTTATGATGTTTATTTATATAATTACGCAGCTGAACCTGAGTTTTTATTTTATTTGAATAAAAATTTATATAACCAGGCGTAAAAAATAAACAACATAGCCGATTTTTAACGTTTTTTGTTGGCTATTCATAGCAATATCGTTGTTAGTTTGAAATGGACTCGATACACTAGTTGCAACTAAATGACCTTAGTTGCGGTCATAATTGCACAAATCATTACAATTGACGTATTTTGATACTATTTAGGAGTTTAATGTGGGATCAGGGCTTAATTTTTTGGATCTAATTTTAGAAGCCAGTTTGCTTGTACAATTAGTAATGTTAGGGCTAGTTGCCATGTCGGTTATGTCATGGGCTATTATTTTTCAACGTAAAAAAGCAATCTCTGATGCGCTTTCGAATGCTAAAAAGTTTGAGCAAAAGTTTTGGTCAGGTATTGATTTAAGTAAACTTTATAACGAAATTTCATCTCGTAGTGCTCAATCTCATGGTATTGAGGCGTTATTTACAGCAGGCTTTAAAGAATTTGCGCGTCATAAAAAAAATACATTTCAAGGCGCAAGTATAGTAATGGAAGGTACGCATCGTTCAATGCGTGTAGCGTTGTCACGTGAAATAGAAAAAATTGAAAAAAGCCTATCGTTCTTAGCAACGGTCGGTTCTATAAGTCCTTACATCGGTTTATTTGGCACTGTGTGGGGTATTATGAATGCCTTTATTGCATTGGGTGAAGTAAAACAAGCCACATTACAAATGGTTGCTCCGGGCATAGCTGAGGCTCTAATTGCTACGGCAATGGGCTTATTTGCTGCAATTCCTGCCGTAATTGCTTATAACCGTTTTTCATACAGTGTTGAAAAGCTTGAATCTCACTACATCAACTTTATGGAAGAGTTTGCTAATATTTTACACCGTCAAGCAGCTACACAAATAGAGGCACAAGCGAATGTATCATCGTAAAAAGCGCCGCCCAGTAGCAGAAATTAATGTAGTACCTTATATCGATGTAATGTTGGTGCTGCTTATTATTTTCATGGCGACTGCACCACTAATTACTCACGGTGTAAAAGTAGATTTACCAAAAATGGAAGAATCTGATTTAGTTGATACAAAAGATACACCACCAATCATTGCGTCTATTGATGCTGAGGGTAAATATTACGTCAGTGTAGGTACTGATCCAGAGGAACCAATGGAAGCACTCGATGTAGCCGCTGTGATTAAATTGCAGTTAATGAAAAATCCAGATGTACCTGTAATGATTAAAGGTTCTGGTAAAGTTTCTTATCAAGAAGTGTTATTGCTAATGGATTTTTTGAAAAACGCAGGTGTGCCGTCAGTGGGATTAATGACCGAATCCTTTGAGGGGAATTAACTGGATGAGTAGTGCATTAGTAAAATCGGTGGTATTGCATTTAGGTTTGGGCGGATTGTTGTACGCGTCAGCTAACATTCATGCACCAACCCCTAAAGTAATGGAAGTGACGTTAAACACGGCTATACCTGAACCCGACAATGCTGTTTCTGCGGTAACAGTTGACCAAAAAATGGTTGAGCAAAAAATTGCTGAGCTACAAAAAAAAGAAAAAGATAAAAAGCGTGCTGAAGATAAGCGGATACGTGATTTAGAACGCAGGGCTGCTGATGCTCGCAAACAACGTGAATCTGAGGCTCGAAACATTAAAAAACTTGAGCGTGAACGCAAAGCCAAAGAGAAAGAAAAAGCGCAAGCTGAAGCTCAAGCAAAAAAGGCGCGTGAGATAGAGCAAAAAGAGCGTGCCAAAGCTAAGCAAGCAGAAAAGCAAAAACAAGAGGCTGAAAAGGCAGCAAAAGCCGCGGCAGATAAACGTAAGCTTGAAGAAGAAGCGCTAAAAAAAGCAGAAGCTGAACGTATTAAGCGTGAGCAAGAAGCTAAAGAGCGTGCAGCCGAAGCTGAACGTAAGCGTCAACAAGCATTACAAGAACAAATATTACAAGAACAACTTGCTAAAGAGCAGGCTGCACGTAGTAAAATACGCCAGCAACAAGTTGCGAGTGAAGTTGACAAATACCGTGCTTTGATTATGGCGCGCATCCAACAAAATTTGTTAATTGATGAAAAAATGAAAAACCAACAATGCCGAGTGAATATCCGTCTTGGCTTTAATGGTTTAGTTACGCAAGTTAAGTCTTTAGGTGGTGATAAGCTAGTGTGTGAAGCCGCGCTCAGAGCGGTTCGTATGGCCGACACATTACCTGTGTCTAAAGACAGAGACGTGTTTGACCAGCTAAAAAATATTAACTTAACAATCAAGCCAGAATTTTAAAGGAATGATATGTTCAATAAACTAAGAGTAGCCTGTGTAGTATTGCTACTAGGGTTTCAAGGCATTGCAAATGCTGCACTTGAAATTGTAATTACCGAAGGTGTTGATGGCGCAAGGCCTATTGCTATTGTGCCATTTAAATACACCGGAATAGGTCCGATCCCACAAAAACTAAGTGATGTGATTGCAGCTGATTTAGTCCGAAGTGGTAAGTTTAAGCCGGTTGATGTTGCGCAAATGCCACAACAACCAAGCGAGGACCAAGCAATTGATTATGCCTCATGGGTTAATCAAGGGGTTGAGGCCGTTTTAGTTGGCCAAGTTGAACAGCAAACCGATGGCCGATACTTAGTCCGCTATGAATTAGTGGATGTAATTCGTGGTCAAATCACGGGTGGTAACACCCAAATGATGTCTAATGGGCAATTAGTAAAAAGCCAAGACCACATTTTAGAAGCCAGAGAAAGCGTTATTTCCGAAAGTGGGTTTCGCCGCTATTCACACCGTATTAGTGATGTGATTTATGAAAAACTAACAGGCGAAAAAGGTGCATTTTTAACTAAAATTGCCTATGTGATTGTGCGTGACGAAGACGATAAGCCGTATCAACTCGTTGTTGCCGATTACGATGGATTCAACGAACAAGTACTTTTGCGCTCTAAAGAGCCGTTAATGTCGCCAGCGTGGTCACCAGATGGTACCAAGCTTGCTTATGTAACGTTTGAAAATCGTCAAAGCCAAATATACATCCAAGACTTATATACTGGCAAGCGAGAAGTGGTAGCCAGCTATCGTGGGATTAATGGTGCGCCGCAGTTTTCACCTGATGGTAAAGAGCTTCTATTAGTCCTTTCAAAAGATAAAACAGGCGCAACAGAAATTTATTTACTAAACCTGGCAACGCGTAAAGAAACACGCCTAACAAACCACCGTAGCATAGATACTGAACCATCTTGGTACCCAAATGGGCAAGATATAGTGTTTACCTCGGAAAGGGGTGGTAATGCTCAGATTTATAAGTTAAATTTAAAAACTGGCAGATCAAAGCGCCTAACGTTTGATGGCGATATGAATCTTGCAGGGTCAGTTACGCCTGACAGTAAAGAATTAGTGATGGTTAATCGTACGAACGGTAAGTACCATCTTGCTAAAAAAGAGCTAGCTTCTGGCGCGTTTCAAGTATTAACGCGAACTCGCTTAGATGAATCACCGAGTATAGCGCCAAATGGCTCGATGATAATATACAGCACGCTCCATAATAACAAACAGGTACTGGCGTTAGTATCGATGGACGGCCGCTTTAAAGCACGATTACCTGTGCTAGACGGACAAGTAAAGGCACCAGCTTGGTCGCCATATTTACAGTAATGTTACTGGTTTACTCAAAATAGGAATCTACTCAATGCAACTTAATAAAATACTTAAAGGCCTGCTAATTGCTGTGCCAGTAATGACATTAGCAGCTTGTAGCTCGTCTTCAGATATCGACGAAGGTGCTGCAAACCAATCTAATCAACCTGCTGTTGAGCAAACAACTAGCAACGATACAGTTGAAGTAGCAACAATTTCGCCTGAAGAACGTGCTGAAGAACAACTTCGTCAAAAATACGAAGCACTTCGTCAAGAGCAAGTAATCTACTTTGATTTTGATAAAGCGACAATTGAAAGCAAATATGCTGATTTACTTCGCGCACATGCTGACTTTTTAGTAAAAAACCCATCGGTTAAAGTATTAATTGAAGGCCATGCAGATGAGCGTGGCACGCCAGAGTACAATATTGCACTAGGTGAAAACCGTGGTCAGTCAGTTGAAAAATACCTGCTAAGCTTAGGTGTATCAGCTAGCCAAATGTCAGTAGTGAGCTACGGTGAAGAAAAACCAATGGTTAAGTCTCGCACTGAATCAGCTTTCGCTAAAAACCGCCGTGCGGTATTAGTTTACTAAGATAAGAGATATTATGAAGCCGAAAATTATTTTGGCAGCAATGATATTGAGCGGGAGCACCCAGTTATGGGCTGCTCCCGCTCCTGTTTCAGAAGCTGCGAGTTCACAGTCAAGTATTGAGAAGCGCTTAGCGTCGTTAGAAAGTATGATGCAATCGCGTAATTTCTTGCAAGCCGAGTTACAACAGCAACTTAATTTACTTCAAGATGAAGTAAGTCAAATTCGCGGAGTGACGGAAGAGCAAAGCTATAAACTAGAAAAAGTACTTCAGCGTCAGCGTGAGCTTTATCAAGAGATTGAAAACCGTGTTAGTCAAGCGTATTCACAGCCTGCAGCAGTCCCTGCAACCGACTATGCACAACCTAATGACTCACAAGCATATAGCAGTGATTTATCTGAGAATGAGGCTTACGAGCGTGCTGTTGCACTTATAATGAAAGATAAACGCTACGACCAGGCTATTCCAGAGTTTCAAACGTTCTTAAAAACATATCCAGAATCTGTGTATGCGTCAAACGCACACTATTGGTTAGGTCAATTATTAACAATTAAAAACGATGGAGTTAAAGCGGTTGATCACTTTAGAGTGGTTGTAAACGAATATCCAAATTCAAATAAACGCCCAGACGCCATGTTAAAATTAGGCACGCTTTTAAAAGAGCAAGGACTGACAGACGAATCGTTAAAAATACTTAACGAACTTGTTACGCAGTACCCAAGTACAACGGCTGCAAAATTAGCCACAGATCGCCTGTCTAATTAATTGAATCAGCTTGATTAGACTGCTTTTTGTCATAAGCGGTCTAAAATTGGTCAACTAGGCATAAAAACTTAAAAAAAGAGACAATTTCGGTTGCACTCATTTTATAAATAAGTATTATAAGCGCCCGCAGCAAACGAATGGTTACCCCACTCAAAATGTTGCAAAAAGAGCGGGTCATTAGCTCAGTTGGTAGAGCAGTTGACTTTTAATCAATTGGTCGATGGTTCGAATCCATCATGACCC
>NZ_JALNTI010000016.1:0-42162 GCF_023161925.1 Pseudoalteromonas sp. 2CM32C
GAACCAGGGACACGAGGATTTTCAATCCTCTGCTCTACCAACTGAGCTATCGAGGCACTTAAACAGTGCTAATTAAAAATCTTAACCGATTTTTAATGTAACTCCCAACAACATCTACTAAGTCAGCTGTCTGGGCGTGCGGCGTATTAAACGAGTTTTGCCCTTACAAGTCAACTTTTTTTTTATCCTTTACGACTGTTTGAACGGTTTTCAAGCAACTCAGTACATTTTTTATTGATAACGTACATTTTTACCACAAACCAGTCTATATATATGAAATATTATAACTAAATCAGACTAAAACCGTAGTGAATTATTTTTGGTAAATGGTACGATTAGTTCAGATACCTATGCTAATAGCTAAAGTAGCAAAAACACATCAATGGGAACATTCAATGCAGAGTAAATTCTCTTCGCCGGTAAAAGGGTTATTACCACTTTTTTTTATATTTAATATTGCAATTACCGCACTTGCTGTATTTGGTTACTCGTTCTACATCAAAAACGATACACAAACAGTTAAACCTGAGCCATCGGTAAATATTAAAACACTCGCATCTACATTAAATCAGCCTATGATCGACGCGCTAACAATGTATGGCCAAGACAAGGTTAAGCAATTACTCGACTTAACATCCTCTTTAGATGATGAATTTGAATATACTCTTTATCGTTTCAGCGCGACTTCTGATACACAACTCGTTTATAGCAATAGCGAGACCGCACCTGAGTCCATCAAAATCACACAATATAATGAGAACACAGGTGTGTTGCATCATATTCTTTTACTTAACGATCAGCCAATTGGTGAGCTAATTATAAAACAAGAGTTAGCTCCACCACCATTAAGCATGCAAGACTCTCAGGTAATTGCATATGGCGTTGCAATCGCAACTGTTATTTCTTTATTTATCTTCGCGTTACTTTTTAACGTATACATTAATGGCCGTTTACGTAAAAGCACTGACTCACTCTCGCAAGAACTTCAGGCTATTACAGAGCAAGGTAACTACAATAGTAATGTTAATGAACAGCTAGATATTGGTTTAGGCTCTGTAGCACAAAGTATAAATGTACTACTTAAGCAAGTGCAAACAGCCCTTAGCGATAACGAGTCGGTACAAAAAGAACTGAAAAAACTACAAAATGGTTTAGAGTCAGAGGTGCAAAACCGCACTATTGCACTAGAGAGAGAAACCTTAAAAGCTCAAAGAGCTAGCGAAACTAAAACCACCTTTTTGGCTACTATGAGCCACGAAATCAGAACGCCTATGAATGGTGTTATTGGTACTATCGACTTGCTTCGTCAAACAGACCTTGATGGTGCTCAGCATCGCTTAAGTACTATTATTCGCGAATCAGCATTCTCACTACTGAGTATTTTGGATGATATTTTAGATTTTTCTAAAATTGAAGCTGGTAAGCTTAACATAGACCCAATCCCCTTTTCAGTGAGCGATACCCTAGAAGAAGTAACTCGCGTTTTGTCGTCGGTCGCTAAAAAACGAGAACTCGATTTAGAACTATCAATTGCGCCTGATATTCCAGTAAATCTAGTCGGTGACAGCGTACGTGTGCGCCAAGTACTTTATAATTTATGCAGCAATGCAATTAAATTCACAAGCACTTATGAAAAAACCCAAGGCCATGTGAGAATTTCGGTTGAGGTTGCGCATAACACCGCCGACCACTTTACCTTGCGCTTTTGCGTAACCGATAACGGCAAAGGGATGACACAAGCTCAGCTAAGAGACATATTTAGCCCATTTGTTCAGGCTGAGAGTTCAATAACCAGAGAGTTTGGTGGCACAGGGTTAGGGCTTTCTATTTGTAAGAGCCTAACAGAGTTAATGTTAGGTACTATTCATGTAAATAGCCATGCAGGTATTGGCAGTGAATTTACCGTTGAGCTGCCTTTTAGCACCTCTGGTAAAATAAAATATGCTCATAAAAATGCCTTAGACGGCAAACCAATTATTGTTGTAAGTAACAACCTTCAACGCGAAAAAATAATGTACCGTTATTTATCGTTTATGGGTGCAAAAGTTATTTATGCGCACACAGAAAAAGAAATTGAACAACACCAAAACACAGAGGGTGCTATTTGGGTTGCTGACGGCATAGATAATATTGATGATATTAACTCTTTATTGAGGCGGTTATTGTATTCACTTGAGGATTACAATCAGCAAGTAGTCGTATTAAGCAAACTAGATGAAGCGGCCATTAATCATAAAAACATTTTTTACATAAATGCATCTCCGCTTTGTAAGTCAAACTTTATGCTTTCTATTTTGGTTGCCGCAGGCTTGCATCAACCAAAACAAATTAAAAAAGCAAAGTCGCTAAATAACTATTTAAATGTTGAGCAAGCTCGAGAATCAAATAAATTAATTTTGCTAGTTGAAGACAACCTTCTAAACCAGCAAGTTTTAACCGACCAATTGCATATATTAGGGTATGGCGTAGAGGTTGCCAACAATGGCGAAGAAGGCCTAGATATGTGGAGAAAGAACAATTTCTCACTTATTTTAACCGATCTACACATGCCAAAAATGTCGGGATACGACATGGTTGAAAAAATTCGTAACGAAGCTGAATTACTAGAAGCCATAGATGCACAACCTTATATAGTTGCAGTTACCGCTAACGCTCTCAAAGGTGAAAAAGAACGCTGTTTAGCAGTGGGTATTAATGACTTTATTACAAAGCCTATAGAACTCAATGCGCTTGAAGATACTTTAAAACGCTGGAGCAGCAAGCAAGCTCCTAAGCAAGCGCTAACTCCTCAACAAAACACAGCATTGCCAATAGATATGGATGCAGTCGCTAAATACGTAAATGGGGATAAAGCAAAACAACTTCGCTTTTTCAAAATGTATTTAGAGCAAAGTCAAAGTTTAATTAAATCAATAAATTCAGGCGTTATGGTTAACGACCTAGCAGAAATAATTGAGGGTTGTCATCAACTCAGATCTATTTCTAAAACCATTGGGGCAGAAACAGTTGGTAAGCTTGCCGGTGCATTTGAAGATAAATGCAAAGCGGGCGAACTAACAACTGATGAATTAATTGATTTACGCGACCAGTTAGAAATTGAATATTCTAAAGCGGCTCAATTTTTAAAAGAGCAAGTTAGAAAGGCAGAGGAAGAAAACGAAGAGCTTTAGCACTTAATAGCTAAATAATTAGTAATAAAAAGGGGCTTTGAGCCCCTTTTTTAATAAGTTATTTATTTTTCTGGCGGTCTATAGCCTTCAATTTCTACGTCTTTACCTTCAAACAGAAAGCCAACCATTTGCTCTTCTAAAAATGTACGATGCTCTGGATCCATCATATTTAAATGCTTTTCGTTAATTAGCATAGTTTGTTTATGTTGCCATTGAGCAAAAGCTTCTTTAGAGATGTTATTAAAGATCTTTTCACCAAGCTCACCCGGGTAAAGTTGGAAACCAAGGCCTTCGGCTTCTTTTTGTAACTTTTGACAAAATACAGTACGTGCCATAATTAATTTCTCTTAAGCGTTAAATGCAAACAGTTTAACCTATTGGTGCAATTTGTTTAACCAACTTTTTAGTTGGTGCAGCCAAACCCACTTCTACTGATTGATCTAGCGGGTACCAAACTAGCTGCCGTTCGTTAATCACATCCGGGATTTGTTTAAGATTTAATATATGTGGGTTAATAGTCAGCTCAAAATGAGAAAATACATGGGTAAATGGTACCAATGGTTCAAGTTCTGATTTAAAGCCATGTTGAACTAAAAAGTCATCTAGCTGTTTACGCTCAGCAAACTCAAAAAAACCAAACAATCCCCCCCAAATACCAGAGCTAGGGCGTTTTTCCATAAGGACCTTATCGTCACATTTTATAATTAGCTGATGACAGCTTTTTTTAGGCACTGCTTTTTTTGGCTTCGAATGAGGAAATTCTTTAACCTTACTAGCATTAAACGCACCGCAGCGGCTGTTTAACGGGCACGGCTCACAATCAAAGCGGCTACGTGAACATAAGCTTGCACCTAAATCCATCATAGCTTGGTTGAATTCAGTCACATTATTTTTAGGTGTTAATTGCGACGATAAATGCCAAAGCTGGTTTTCTACTTTTTTTACCCCATACCAGCCCTCCACCATAAAATAGCGTGCCAATACTCGCTTTACATTACCATCTAAAATAGGGTGATGCTGACCAAGCGACAATGACAATACAGCCCCTGCTGTAGAGCGCCCTATACCGGGCAAATCCATAACTTCCTCAAGCGTTTGAGGAAACAGCCCGTTGTATTTATCGCGAACTATCTTTGCTGTTTTATGAAGGTTTCGCGCGCGGGCGTAATAACCTAAACCAGTCCAGTGGTGAAGAACCTGATCTTCTTCGGCATTCGCCAAAGCGATAATATCAGGAAAGCTTTTCATAAATTTTTCAAAGTATGGGATCACAGTAACTACTTGAGTTTGCTGGAGCATAACCTCAGAAACCCACACTTTATAAGGTGTTTTACCAAATTGCCACGGCAGTGTTTTTCTGCCATGAAGGTGATACCAATCAACTACTTGCTTTGAAAACCAGTGAGACTGCTCTTTATTTAAGTCCAACATATTATACTTTTACTCATGCTCAATGGCGGGTCAGTCTATTGCAGTGAGTAAAAAGATCAAGCTATAGAGGCTGTAAAACCAGCTAATACTTGTGATTGAGGCCATCGTCAGGGATAATATGCAACCATTTTTAAACACATTGTTTTGTCAGGCCAATTAGATATGAGTGAATCAAGCAATACCAACCTAGAGCAAGCTAAGCAAGAAGGTAAATACATCCGCACCATTCGCAGTTTTGTAAAACGCGAAGGTCGATTAACCAAAGGCCAAGCCGCTGCAATCGAAAAATGCTGGCCAACAATGGGCTTAGAGCATAAAAACGGCATGCTTGATTTAAGCCAAGTATTCGGCAACAACAATGATGTAGTCCTAGAAATAGGCTTTGGTATGGGCAAGTCGCTTGTCGAAATGGCTAAAAATGCTCCACACCTAAACTTTATTGGTATTGAAGTACACCGCCCTGGCGTTGGTGCATGTTTAATGGATGCCGACGAAGCGGGCGTAACTAATTTACGCGTGTTTGAACACGATGCTGTAGAAGTGCTTGCTGATTGCTTAAGCGATGAAAGCCTAACTACATTGCAATTATTCTTCCCAGATCCATGGCACAAAAAGCGCCACCATAAACGCCGTATTGTACAAACTGAATTTGCTGAAAAGCTTCGCTCAAAATTAAAAATAGGCGGTGTTTTTCATATGGCTACTGATTGGGAGAACTACGCAGAACATATGCTAGAAGTAATGCAAGCGGCTCCGGGTTATAAAAACCAATCAGAGACTAACGATTACGTGCCTCGCCCTGATTTACGTCCTCTTACTAAGTTTGAGCAACGCGGCCACCGATTAGGTCACGGCGTTTGGGACTTAATGTTTGAGCGCACCAAGTAATTACACATTTATATTAATTTAACACATAGTAAGGCAAAGCCATTTATGAGCGTATTAACCAACCCAAGTTTACTGTTACTTCGAAATAGCGAGGCATTAACGGGTAAATCTATATTGGTGGTCAACTTTGTTCAAGATGGCTTTTTAGCTGAGCTTAAAACGCTGAATCCAAATAGCATAGTTACAGCGTTTAGCTATAACCATGCTAATGGTGAATTTGCTAAAAACACCCAGGGTGTTGATGTAAGCGTTAACCACACCATTACCGGTAACGATTATGACTTAGTTATTCTTTATTACCCTAAGTCAAAACCAGAATTGCTAATGGCGCTTGATAACATACGCGCGGTAATAACAAGCGATGCCGAGTTATTAGTGGTTGGCGAAAATAAGAGTGGTGTTAAATCGATTGAAAAACAATTAGCAGGCAAAGCTCAATATAGTAATAAGATTGATTCGGCTAAACACTGCGTACTTTACTCATTTTCTCAAATTGAGCTTAATGCGCAATTTGATATTAGCCATTACCATAAAACGTTTACCGTTAGTATTGCCGATACATCATTTTCAGCTATCAGCGTACCTGGCGTGTTTAACCATGGCTGTTTAGACGCAGGTACCAAAATGCTACTCGAAAATGCCCCTTCAACCAAACAAGGTAAAGTACTCGACTTTGGTTGTGGTGCAGGCTTAATTGCGACCTTTCTGGGTTTAAAAAATACAGCTCTTGAATTTGTATGTAGTGACGTAAGCGCACTTGCAACCTATGCAACAACACAAACTTTAAAGTTAAACGGGGTAACTGGTGAAGCAATCCTCAGTGATGGCCTGAAAAATATTAGTGGTAAGTTTGATTTGATAGTAAGCAATCCGCCGTTTCACACAGGCATTGCAACAGACTACAGCGTTGCTGAAACGTTTTTAGCTAACGCTAAACAGCATTTAACTAAAAACGGAAAGCTAACCATTGTTGCAAATAGCTTTTTAAAATATCCGCCAATTTTAGAAACGCAATTTGAAACTTATCAAACTGTTTTCAAAAACAATAAATTTGCCGTTTATAGTAGTTAAATTTTTTATATTTTAAGTTGAGCATTCTGCGTGCTCAACTTTGCAATAAAATATTACCTATTATTTTTATTTTTTTGCACCACTGTGTTCCTTCTTTGCTAGACTAATAAAATAATAAAACTCAATGACTCAGGCGACACTCAAATAATGCCTAGAAAAGTTCATCAAAGCAGTATTCGTAAAGCACTCATAAATCTAATAATGCTTATAACTGCTATTTGCTTGTCATTATCGATTTCTATATCAACTTATTTAAGTGTTAAAGAGCAAAAACAATTAATAGTGAGTAAGCTCGTTATTTTGGCGGAAATAGTTGCTTTTGACGCTGGAAAATCAGTTTTTGAAGATGACAGAGAAACAGAAGAGAAACGCCTTAAATACTTTGAAAAAACTCCTTTAGTTAAAAACATACATGTATATTCTATTGAGCAAGCATCTCAAAAACCTGTTTTTTTTATAAGTTTTAATGCAAAAAAAACGCCACCAGTCCCCCTTCGAACCGACAGCATTGAAGAACTAAAAACACCACGTATAACCCACGAAGATATCGAACTAATAAAGCCAATTTTTCATAATGAAAAGCTTGTTGGTCATGTATACATGCGTGGAAGTCTTGAGAGCTTAGACGATTATATAAAACAAAAAATAGTTGTAGATATCTTACTGACTTTACTGATACTTGTTGTTGTGTATTTTATCGCAATAAATGTTCAAAAAAGAATAGCTCGACCGATAGAGCGGCTTAGCATGCTATTACAAGACGTATCAAAAAATCATAACTACGATGTACGCGCACCAGTAACCGACGTAAAAGAAATATCAGCGCTTTCTAACAGCTTAAACATCATGCTTACACGCACCCAAAAACAATTGACTCGCCATGAAAAAGACAAAGAAGAAATTAAACAGCTCAACCAAGGGCTAGAAGAAAAAGTAAACCAACGAACCATAGCCCTTCGAGAAGCAAATCAAGAATTATTATCAACCCTTGAGCGTATGCATCAGTATCAAACGCAGATTGTTGAAAATGAAAAAATGGCATCACTTGGTCAAATGGTTGCCGGTGTTGCACATGAAGTTAACACCCCAATAGGCCTTGGTATTACAAGCTCTACCTTGCTGCGCGATAAGTTAGCCGATTTACAAATTAGCTTTGATGATAAAAAACTGACTTCAAATCAATTAAAACGCTTTATTGACGACGGTATTGAAAACCTAGATTTGATTTACCGTAACTTAAACCGTGCAGCCGACTTAATTTCAACCTTTAAAAAGGTAGCTGTTTTTCAAGATGATGACGTAACTACCTACATCAATATTCATAAGTTAATAACAGATGTTTTGACATCAATAAGCTCGGAGCTTGAAGAGAAAAAACCGGTTATAAACATAAATTGTGCAACCGATTTAACCGTAGAAAGCAAGTCAGAACCATTACAACAAGTACTTATACAACTAATAACAAACTCACTACTACACGGGTTCGTTGGTAATGAAAATAATGAAATACAATTTGATGTAGAGTTAACAGGAAAAAAACTCACTATTATTTACAGCGATAACGGCCAAGGCGTAGATAAAAAAATTAAACACAGAATATTCGACCCATTTGTAACCTCAAAAAGAGGACAAGGGGCAAGTGGCTTGGGCATGCACTTAGTTTACAATTTAGTAACCCAAGCTTTAGGCGGCCATATATTAATTGATTTAGAAAAAAAACGCGGTGCGCGATTCATCATAACCATCCCTTAAAAGTGAAGTAACCAAACACATATATTTACTTATATTCCTTGAATTACTACTTATTGACCCTATTTATGCTTCATGTGGTAAACAAGTGTAATAGTTATCGTTTATATAGCGCAATTTTTTGAACTTTATTACTTTTGCGATATCACATACATTGATGAAAGATTAGATAGTGATATAATTTAACTTTGAATTAGTCTGATTATTTAACAGCTTTGCGTAGTCAGCCGGTCCATAAATTATCAAAGTAAATGAACTTCATACGTGTATTGATCGATTTAACAGTAGTTTTTGCACGGGCTTTTTGAGCAAACTTTGAACTCTTACTGTTTTATTTTTATCCAACTTGTTTTTTCTTGTTAACAATTGGATATAATCCTATAATCTCTAGTAGTCGGATTTATACTAAATACCGATTTTTTGTAAATAAAATATTCCAAAAAGGTTAATTAATAATGCAAACGCCAGTCATTCTAATCGTAGAGGATGAAGACGTAACTCGACTAAACCTCGTTAGTTTATTTGAAGCTGAAGGTTACAAAGTTATTGAAGCCATTGATGGCGATGACATGCATGACAAGCTTACAAATAACGACGACGTTAATCTCGTAGTTATGGATATCAATCTTCCAGGCAAAAACGGCCTTATATTAGCCCGTGAATTACGCCAAAAACGCAAAGTAGGCCTTATCTTCTTAACAGGTCGTGATAACGATGTTGATCGTATTTTAGGGCTTGAAATTGGCGCTGATGATTACATTACTAAACCATTTAACCCTCGTGAATTGACTATTAGAGCGCGTAACCTTATTACGCGTACAGGCCTTAGCGATGATGAATCAGCACTTGAAACTAATGGTGTTATTACATTTAACGGTTGGGAATTAGATGAAAATAGCCGCTGTTTAACATCTCCTAATGGCGATGCTAAGCGCTTGCCTAAAGGTGAGTACAGAGCACTGAGATTAATGCTTGATTCTCCAGGTCGTATTTTTAGCCGTGAACAACTAATTAAACATATGACAGGCCGTGAGCTACGTGCAAACGACCGTACTGTTGATGTAACTATTCGCCGTATTCGTAAGCATTTTGAAAGCGATAATTCTACATCAGAGCTTATCAGCACCATTCATGGTGAAGGCTACCGCTTTATTGGTAAAATCGACAGCTAATTAGCGTTTATTCTAATTGCTGTAGAAATAAATGAAGGGCACGTTGTCCTTCATTTATTTTATCTGCCAACACCAGCAGCCACTCCTTAAGCACTTCATCACTCTCATCTATCGCACCATATTCCATTACTTTTGCATGCAGTTGAACATCGTTTAAACCAACAGAACCTGCGGCACCTTTGAGCTTGTGCGCAACCGATTTATACTCTTCCCTGTCGCCTTTATTTAATGATGTAAGCAATTCTTGTTGATATTGCGGATTTAGCTTTTCAAACAACTGACTGCTGCGCCTAAACACAACTAACCCCATAGAGTTAACAAAGTCTTCTATTGTTTCAATATCTAGCAAATGCGCATCGATATTTTTAAGTGCTTCGTCGGTTACTGTTAGCTGTGGCTCGTTGCATTGAGCTTGCTTAATATCAAATAAGTCAGCGAGCATTTTATCAAGCTTTACCGTATTAATAGGTTTAGCTAAAGCGCCTTGAATAGAAATACCTTCAAGTTCTTCTTCTGCACTTCTCACATTAGCGGTTAGTGCAACAATAGGCAGGTTATCAAAGTGGCTATCAGCACGGATTTGCCTTGCAACTTCATCGCCATTTATATCGGGTAGCTGCATATCAAGTAATACTAAATCTAGGTCGTCTTCGGTATCAACAAACGAAAGTGCATCTTCGCCCGTTTCAGCCCATAGCACTTCATGTCCGCGTTGCTCCAATAAATTAGTGGCTATTTCGGCGTTAAGTGGCACGTCTTCAACGAGTAAAATATAAAGCTCTCGGCCAACATAGCTTTGCTCTGTAGGCGCAATACATAAGCTCAGCGGTATTTGCACTGTAAAGCAACTGCCCTCATCCTCTGTACTGTTTACTGTAATACTGCCTTTCATAGCCGTGACTAGCGCTTTAGTTACCGCAAGCCCAATACCTGAACCAATTGCATTAGTGCCTTGTAAATCAGGTGCTTTATAGTACATATCAAAAATACGAGAAAGCTGCTCTTGTGGAATACCTTGCCCTGTATCTGAGATTTTAATAACTAACCATGGGCCTTCAGGGCGATTTTCACGGCTACATTCAAGTGTGACTTTGCCATGCTGGGTAAATTTCACTGCATTGTTTATCAGGTTCCAAACCACTTGGCGTAAACGAGTAGGATCAAGCAATGCATATATATCAAGCATGCCATTTCGCTCAATATCAAACTCAAGCCCTTTTTGCTCAGTTATTAACCCTGCAAAATTCACAACATCGTTTATAAAATCAGATACATTAATAGAGTTGGCGGCAATATCGAGCTGCTCTCTGTCTATTTTATCTAAATCTATAATGTCGTTAAAAATATTACCGAGCGTTTCAGCACTTGAAAAAACCGTGTTACACCAACTGCGTTGCTGCTTATTTAGATCGGTATCGAGCAACATACGTGTTAAGCCCACAATACCGTTAAGCGGGGTACGCAGCTCATGGCTCAATGTGGCTATAAATTTCCCTTTATCTTTATATGCGGTTTCAAGCGCCTCAGCCGCTTCTTTACGGCTCGTAATATCACGCCCAAAACCAAGTAAACCTATGTAGTCGCCTTCATCGTTTATAAAGGGAAGTTTTCGTAGCTCAAACCAGCGCGTTGCACCATCAACTTCATAACCTACATCGATGGTGAGTGCTTTGTGAGTTTGCTCTACCTCTTTATCTGTGCGCAATACTTCAGATAAAAAGTCGTTTGGGAATATTTGTTCAACCGTTTTACCTATAAGCTCACGGCTTGATTTACCCATTACTTCTTCAAACATTTTATTGCAGCCAGCAAATACCCCATTGTTATCGCGGTAATAAAATAGATCGGGGGATGAATCAACAATTGAGCGTTGTAACATGCTTTGCTGAGCAAGCTCTTGCTGTGTTTTTTTACGCTCGGCAATTTCTCTACGTAGTTCTTCAATGGCGCGATGCTTAGCATGAAAAGCCATTTTACGTTCATCTATTTCAATATTAAGCCGACTAATATTATCTTTAAGTGTTTGGTTTAATAGTTTTTCTTGTTTAGTTGCGCTATCTAAGTAGGCGTAGGAAGCATCTAACTGACGAATTGAATTAATAAGTACGCTTATAATTAAAGGTGACACAACAGCTGAAAAAAATACCACGGCCAAAATATCTACAAGAAACAATTCGCCTATAGCTACGTAGTAAAACATGCTCGATAAAATAAGAGACGCCGCTAAAAATAAAGCGTAACAAATGGCAGCTGTTTTTAACTCACCAAATCGCGCTATTGAACTTGAAAGCACCCGAACCCAAGGGCTCAAAGAATAATCGGTCATACGTAGTTTTATCTCTTTGCTGTTTGCTTAAATATAAGAAAGGCAATGCTATTTACAGATTTTAGCATTTTTCTATTCGCTATTTTCATGTTGTGCGACAAAAACAGAAAATATTCATACGCAATTTTAGCGGGCAGTAAAGTCCTCGTTTCAGCCATTGATTATTTCGTGTAAAATAATGCGCCTTATCATTGCCAATAACGAGTAACATAGCATGCAAACCAATATGCCCGATATAGCTGACACCGCTCCTGCATTACAAACAGGTAAATTAGACTGGGTTGGCATGGGTGAAATTGAACTGCCATTTATTTTTGAATCGCGTGATTTAAGCCCTGTTACTGTTAATGCCAAAGCCCGCGCATTTGTTAACTTGCACAAAGAAGACGCCAAAGGCATTCATATGTCGCGCTTATTTTTAGCGCTTGATTTACTCTCAACAGAGCAACAAGTAAATCCTCAAACAATTAGCCAAGCACTAAATACGTTTATATCTAGCCATGAAGGGTTGAGTAATAAGGCACAGATTGAGTTTAAATTTGAGCTACCACTTCGCCGTAAGTCTCTATTGAGTGGCAAAGCTGGCTGGAAAAGCTATCCAATCACACTTACAAGTACAATTGAAAACAATATTATTAGTTTCGAGCTAACCGTTGATGTTACCTACTCATCAACTTGCCCTTGCTCGGCGGCTCTTGCACGCCAGCTAATACAAAACGCATTTAGTGAAAAATTTAACCAAGACACGCTCAACCAAAAAGAGGTACTTGAGTGGCTTGGCACAACACAAGGCATTGTGGCAACCCCTCACTCGCAGCGCTCAATTGCTAACGTAAAAGTTAAACTCAATAGCAACATTAATGAGTTTGATGTAGTTAACTTAATAAATACCCTTGAAGGCGAGCTTAAAACGCCAGTGCAAGCGGCAGTAAAGCGTGAAGATGAACAAGAATTTGCCCGTTTAAATGGGCAAAATTTAATGTTCTGCGAAGATGCCGCGCGTAAAATTAAAGCAATATTAGAAACAGACGGTTACGCAGATTACTGGCTACAAATAAACCATTACGAATCGCTTCACGCCCACGACGCTGTGGCGGTTGCTGTTAAAGGTATTAATGGCGGGTATAAGGCATAAAACACCTGCGTTAACTTAAATCACCATTCGGTAAATCACATACAATATTTGGGCACGGTACTTGCTTTAACAAAACAGTGTCAATTTGTTGTTATGGAGTTACCGTATGGAATTCGCTTTATTGTCGATTTTAGTATTAGTGGTAGGTGCATCAATTGCCGCGTCAAAATTTAGTGACGACGGCGGTAATCCTTATCCTTTTAAACGTAAACAAAGTGTATTTACGCAAGTAGAAAGCGCCTTTTTAAACCTGTTAGAACGCGCTATTGGCGATCAATATAAAATAGTGAGTCGAGTTAAGCTTATTGATGTGATCGACTGTAAAGAAGGTTTATCACCTAAATCAAAACGTGCCGCTATTGCTAAAGCCAAAAATAAGCAGCTTGATTTTGTGTTAATCGACAAAGAAAAAATGACCATCGTAGCAGCTGTTGATTTAGTAAATAACGCAAATAAAGATGGCCACAAAGCCCAGCGCGACTGGTTTGTAAATGGCGCCTTAGAAGCTGCAGGCATACCACACATTCGCATGAAGGTAAAAGCAGGCTATCGTCCATCAGAAGTACGCGATGCCATTATGTTCAAACTGGGTAAACCAGCTCCAACAGCACAGCGCCCATTACGTAACCGAGTTCACAAACCTGCTGTTTTATCTCCCTCACAAGCTAAAGCCCATTCAACAGCATTAGCCGAAATATAATTATCAGGTTACTTAATTTGCATTAAAGCGAGCATTTTAAATGTCTCGCTTTTTTGTTTTTTATTGCTAACTTCACGTATAATCAAGCTATTCAAACTCAGGAATCAAACACTATGAATGTTGGTATTATTGGCGCAATGGAGCCAGAAGTTAAAATTTTGCGTGAAGCAATGCAAAACCCAGCTATTTTAACTAAAGCAGGTTTTACATTTTACACTGGTGAATTAGCTGGCTGCACAGTAACTCTTGTTCAATCAGGTATTGGTAAAGTAGCATCAAGCATTGCAACTACATTACTTATTGATAATTTTAAGCCTGATTGCGTAATTAACACCGGCTCTGCTGGCGGTTTTGATCCATCATTAAGTGTTGGCGATGTCGTTATATCGTCAGAAGTTCGTCACCACGATGTAGACGTAACTGCATTTGGTTACGAAATTGGCCAAGTACCACAAATGCCTGCAGGTTTTACTGCGCACCCTAAATTAGTTGAAGCAGCCGAGCAAACTATTGCGCAAATTAGCGAAGTTAAAACGTTAGTGGGCCTTATTTGTACTGGCGATACATTTATGTGTGACCCTGTTCGTATTGATAAAGCCCGCAGCGACTTTCCTTCAATGCTTGCTGTAGAAATGGAAGGTGCGTCTATTGCGCAAACCTGTCATACGCTTGAAACTCCTTTCGTTGTTATTCGTTCAATGTCTGATATTGCTGGCAAAGAATCGCCACAGTCGTTTGAAGAATACTTAGAAACAGCATCAATCAACTCATCTAAAATGGTTGTTGCTCTGCTTGAAAAGCTAACAGCTGTAACACTGTAAATGCTTAGCAATATTGTTCAAAACCATTTGGACTTTATTGTATTTATAATAGCGCTCCTTGCTGAGCGCTTTTTACCACTTGTTAGTTGGTACCACCCGAATACCGTTTTAGTGGCCGTATTTAGCGCCATGGGCAAACGTATTTATAATAAACAAAATACAAACAGCTACCACTATTTAGCAGCCATACTTGCAAGCGTGCTGGTGCTCAGTGTTATTTTACTAATTGTTACCTTGCTACTTGAATTTGCATTTTACCCAGAGCTACTTGCGGGCCTTATTTTATACCTTTGCCTTGAAAGCCAAAGCCTCAATAAAAAAGCCCTTCGTATTGCAAAGCTCACTAAACAAAACCAAAAGTCAGCCGCACGCGAGCTATTAAAACCACTGCTTGCTCGTGAAGTCAGCAAGCTTTCAACCACAGGCATTATTAAAGCCCTCATTGAAAGCTTAATACTTCGTACTGCTCGTTATTACTTTGTGGTTATATTTGTTTTTTTACTTTTAGGGCCAGTTGCAGCACTTGGTTACCGACTACTTACCTTGATGCAGCAAGCATGGCGTAGTGATATTTCACCAAACAGCGAATTTTTAAAACCGTTAAAGCTTATTTTATTTGTTATTGAGTATATTCCAGTGCGTTTACTTACACTCACAATTGCTGCAAGTAAGGCCACAAAACAAAGTGTTCACTACATAAAACACTACGGCCAACACTTTTATCAAACAAATACAGGCTGGTTACTCAGTGCATGCTCTGCATCACTTAGCGTGCAACTAGGTGGACCCGCTATGTACTTTAATAAGCGGCATAACAAAATGCGGGTTGGTACTGATAGGCTACCTAACGCTGACGATGTACCAGCCGTATTAAATCGGCTTAATCAGGCGCGCGCCTTTTGGGTACTCGTTATTGTGTGTATTGAAATCCTAAAAAGCATTTGAGCTTTACTTAGTAAAAATTGAGTATAAAAAAACCAGCCTAAGCTGGTTTTTTTATTACCCGCACACTTAAGCTACGGTAATGTTTGCAAACTTACGTTTACCTACTTGATAAATAGCGGTTGTGCCTTTTGCTATTTCTAGTTTGGTATCGGTGATTTTTTCTTCACCGTTCAGTTTAACTGCACCTTGTTTTATCATGCGCATCGCTTCTGATGTGCTTGCAACTAAATTAGCTTCTTTTAATAAGTTAGCAATTAAAATAGTGTCTTCTGCAATGGTTACTGTCAGCTCAGGAATTTCATCTGGCAGCGCTTTTTTCTGAAAGCGTTGAATAAAATCGTTGTGCGCAGCTTGTGCATCTTCTTCACTATGAAAACGTGCAATTAGCTCTTTAGCAAGTTCAATTTTGATATCGCGCGGGTTAGTCCCCTGCTCTACACGTTCTTTTTGTGCTGCTATTTGCTCAATCGAAAGACCACTTAGTAAATCGTAGTAGCGCCACATTAATACATCACTAATCGACATAACTTTACCAAACATGTCATTTGGTGCATCAGTAATACCGATATAGTTACCTAAAGATTTAGACATTTTTTGAACGCCGTCAGTACCTTCAAGTAATGGCATCATTAAAACAGTTTGTGGCTTTTGGCCCTCAACTTTTTGAAGCTCACGACCCATTAGTAAATTAAAGCGCTGATCGGTACCACCCAGTTCTACGTCAGATTCTAATGCAACCGAATCCCAACCTTGCACTAACGGGTATAAAAATTCATGTATTGCAATTGGCTGCCCGCCATTGTAACGCTTTTTAAAATCATCACGTTCAAGCATACGCGCAACTGTTTGGTTTGCAGCTAATTTAATCATGCCTGCAGCACCCAGCTTTTCCATCCACGTTGAATTAAAAGCAACGGTTGTTTTTGCCGGATCTAGAATTTTGAAAACTTGTTCTTTATACGTTTCAGCATTGGCAAGAACATCTTCGCGGGTAAGCGGTTTACGCGTCACATTTTTACCGGTTGGATCACCAATCATTCCTGTAAAATCACCAATTAAGAAAATAACTTCATGACCTAAGTCTTGAAAAGTTTTCATTTTATTAATTAGTACTGTGTGCCCTAAGTGTAAATCTGGCGCTGTTGGATCGAAACCCGCTTTGATTTTTAACTTTTTGCCCGACTTTAGTTTTTCAACTAACTCGTCTTCAATTAATATTTCTTCTGCACCGCGTTTTATCTCTGCAAGAGCGGTTTGTAAATCCACAGTCTATTACTCCAAAATTCTGCCAACAAAGAGGGCTACTAGTTGTTTTGTATAACCTTAGTTTAACAAGGGCTAAATCAAACTTATATGTGCAACTAACATAACAAATTTCTACCTAATTAAAACAACTTTTTAAGTGATTAATGCAACTAAATAAAATGCGCACAGTCTGAGATAAATTAAGCGCTAAAAAGGCATATAAAGCCCGATTTTAGCGTAATTCAGCGCGATTTAAAATCTACAAAGCACTGGTATTCACACAATATTAGGTATATCCTGCAATATTATGTATTTATTATCTTGACAGCAGAAAAAGGCACGTTATGGTTCACGTGGTTAATACCCTCCCCAAAAAACACAAATTGCTTATCTTATGTTTGGTTTCTGCTATTGCCGCTTTAACGTTTCTTCCATCTGAGAAAGCAACAGCGTCTAAAGACAACAATGCAAACGCATTAGAGATTGGCAAACGCTACGAGCTTCAAGTTAAAGTCGATGACAACGAAAAACTTACCGAGTTAAATTCAGAGCAAGCAGCAGAAAAGCTTCCAGAGTACGATTTAGTCGACCACAAAGTAAAAACGGGTGACAACTTAGCAATTATATTTAAACGCGCGGGCTTTTCAGCGCAAACGCTTCATAAACTAATCAACACAAACGCAGAAACCCGTAAGCTAACTAAAATTCACCCAGGCGAAGTACTGAGCTTTGCAACAGGTAAAGACGGCGCACTTGAACAATTGCGTTACGTTATTTCTAAAACAGATACGCTATATGTAACCTTAGACGACGAAGGTAACTACAATACAGCGATAGATAGTAAAGAAATAGAAACCCTGACCAAAACAGCTGGCGGCGAAATTTCTAGCAACTTTTGGACTTCTGCAATTGCAGCGGGTTTAAGCGAACGCCAAATTATGAACTTTGCTGACATTTTTGGCTGGGATGTGGATTTTGCTAACGACATTCGTAAAAACGATCAATTTGGCTTAATTTACGAGTCTCACTATGTTGAAGGCGAATTTATAGGTACTGGTAAAATTATAGCGGCTGAGTTTATTAACCAAGGGCAGCGTTTTACAGCAATTAGACATACTGATGGAAACTTCTACACCCCAGAAGGCCGCAGTATGAAAAAAGCATTTTTACGTGCCCCAGTTAATTTTAAATATATTAGCTCGAGTTTTAATCCACGTCGCTTACACCCAGTTACTGGGCAAGTAAAAGCACACCGTGGTATTGATTACGCGGCACGAACTGGCACGCCCGTTGTTGCATCGGGTAACGGTAAAGTCGTTAAGGCAGGTTACAGCAAGTACAACGGCAACTACGTATTTATTAGCCATGGCACACAGTATGTCACTAAGTATTTACACCTTAATAAAAAGCTTGTTAGAACAGGTCAAAAGGTTAAACAAGGTGATAAAATTGGTACTGTAGGTGCTACAGGTCGTGTAACTGGCGCGCATCTACATTATGAGTTTTTAGTTAACGGTGTTCACCGTAACCCTAAAACGGTTAAATTACCAAAATCAGAGCCTTTACCACGCTCTGAGCTTGCTAAGTTTAAACCTATTGCTGATAACTTTATTGCTCAGTTAGAGCGTAACCGCGAGTTACAACTGGCACTTAAGTAATCAGGCTATCACTGTATTAAAAAGCCCTTGCAGGTTTAACCTACAAGGGCTTTTTTGTGCTTTTTATTTATTAACAATAGTTAGCTCACACAGGGTGCTCTATATTAAAGGCTACTAATCTTAATTTTCCTACAATAGCGATACACGCCTAATTCATTAACACATAAATAAGCTGGATAACTAAAGACCCCATCACTAATGGCCAAATATATTTGCTGTATTTTGTTGCCCCTTCCAGCCCCATTTTGCTTTGATACTTTTCAAGTAATGGGATCAGTATTGCCAATGCTACAAATAAACAAACTAAAATAATAATTACATTCATTGAAAACCCTTTTTATGGTACTTCGCAGCCTTTAGCGCTTTCGTATAAGGCATACCAATGCTCTCGGCTTAAATGAACATTTATAGCCTCACACGATGCCTTAATACGCTTAGCATTAGTAGTGCCAATAATGGGTTGAATCGACGCTGGGTGGCGCAGTAGCCATGCAAGTACAATAGCCTCTGCAGAGGTACCATAAATTGCAGCAAGTTTATTTACTAAAATACTTGTATTGATATCGGCTTGCGACGCTTTTGATAAATCACCGCCGGTATACAAACCTTGGCACAAGCTCCCCCAACTTTGTATTTGAATGTCAAAGCTGCGGCAATATTCAATGTTACCAGGCGTAAAGTTAATGTCTTTCCCGTCGCTATTACCAGCATACAAGCCTTCATCTATAAATTGATGTTTTTGTAAGCTGGCCTCTATTTGGTTAGCTACAATAGGCATATCAAGAGCATGCTGCAAAAAGTTCATTTGGTGTTGCTGCATGTTTGATACGGCAAAATGTTTTACTTTACCACTTTCTTTTAAACAGCTAAATACACGTGCAACTTCATCAACTTCCATTAAAGGATCTGGGCGATGTAACATGAGTACATCAAGGTATTGCGTATTTAATCGCTTAAGTGAGTTTTCTACAGACTGTTCAATCCAATCGGCTGAAAAGTCATATCGCTTAGGCCCTTTGTCATCAGCAAACTTTATACCGCATTTAGACTGAATGTATATGTGCTCTCTAAGCTCTGGTCGCTCACTGAGTGCTTGACCAAATACCTGCTCTGCTTTGCCAAAAGTGTATATATCTGCGTGATCAAAAAAATTAATACCGCCTTCAATCGCGTTATCAATGCACTCGTGGGTTTGTTTAAGGTGTGTGCTGGTAATCGGGTCTTTATTCCAACCACCTCCCAACCCCATACATCCAAATACAAGTTTACTAACATTAGGTAAGTAGTGAGCTAATGGAGTGTGAAGCATAATGACTATCCTTAAAATTGCGAAGAGCCACCACTTTAAACAAAAACCTCAAAACAAGAAACCATTAACGAACAGAAGTTTCGGACAAAAAAAAGCGCAGTAAACTGCGCTCAATGGTTGGTTGAAATCTAAAATCAATTTAGCCAACAAGTGCCAACAAAATACCTGCAGCAACAGCACTGCCTAAAACGCCCGCCACATTAGGGCCCATTGCGTGCATAAGTAAAAAGTTATGTGGGTTATTTTCAAGCCCTACTTTATTAACTACACGCGCAGCCATAGGAACGGCTGACACACCAGCGGCACCAATTAACGGGTTGATAGGTGTTTTAGATATTTTATTTAAGCCTTTAGCCATAAACACACCTGATGCTGTACCAATACCAAAAGCAAGCGCACCCAGCACTAAAATACCAATAGTCTCTACTGTCAAAAAGTCATCTGCAGCGAGCTTAGAGCCAACCGCCAATCCTAAAAATATAGTTGTTATATTGATAATTTCGTTTTGCGCACTGTTACTTAAGCGGTCTACAACACCCGACTCACGCATTAAGTTACCCAAACAGAACATACCTACTAGCGGTATTGCCGCTGGTAAAAACATGGCTGTTGCAGTAAGTACCATAAGTGGGAAAATAATTTTTTCCTTTTTAGATACTTTACGTAGCTCAGGCATTTTAATTTGGCGCTCTTCTGGTGTTGTGAGTGCACGCATAATAGGAGGCTGAATAATTGGAACTAGCGCCATATATGAATAAGCAGCTACCGCAATGGCACCTAATAAATCAGGCGCTAATTTTGAGGCTAAAAATATTGCCGTTGGGCCGTCAGCGCCACCAATAATAGCAATAGCCGATGCATCTTGAAGGGTAAACTCAAAACCCGGAATAAAGTTAAGCAGAATTGCGCCAAATAAGGTCGCAAAAATACCAAACTGAGCCGCAGCTCCCAGCAATAACATACGAGGGTTTGCTATTAACGCACTAAAGTCAGTTAGTGCACCAACCCCCATAAATATTAATAGTGGAAAAATACCGGTATCTATACCCACATAGTAAACTGAGTACAAAAGCCCACCAGGGTCTGATAGTCCAGCAACCGGAATATTAGTTAATATCGCGCCAAAGCCAATTGGTAATAAAAGCAGTGGCTCAAAGTTTTTAGATATCGCTAAAAACAATAACAAACAGCCTACTGCAATCATTATCAAGCCAGGAAACGTAAAGTTAGCAAGGCCAGTAGCCTGCCAAAGGTTTAAAAGACCTTCCATTTACATTTACTCCTTAAGCCAGCGCAATAATTGCGTCGCCCGTGGTCACTGAGTCACCCTCAGACACAAGCACTTCAGCAATGGTACCAGTATGCATTGCGCGAACCTCAGTCTCCATTTTCATGGCTTCCATAATCACAACAACATCACCTTCGTTTACAACTTGGCCGGCTTTTACTTTTATTTTAAAAATATTGCCTGCTAAAGGTGCATTTAGCGTTTCACCCGAAGCCACTGAAGCAGATTGAGGTAAGTGCTCAGAATCTTTTAACGTTACCTCTTTAAGCTCACCGCCTTGCGCTACTACAACGTCGTAAACCTTACCGTCTACCTTAACGCTGTATTGCTCAGCCTTAACACTGTTACCTTTGGCTGACACCTTAGCTGGTGACTTACTTGAATTATCTTCTACGCTAGGGACTGGTTCAAACGCATCTGGGTTGTTACGGTTTTTGATAAACTTCAAACCAACTTGCGGGAACAGTGCATAGGTAAGTACGTCGTCAATTTTATCATCAGCGAGTGTTAAACCTTGTTCTTGCGCTTCTTTTAATAGTTCAGCTTCAAGCGTTTCAAGTTCAGGCGCAATATTGTCAGCTGGGCGACATGTAATAACGTCGCCACCATCAAGTACTCGCTCTTGTAGCTCTTTATTCATTGGAGCTGGAGTTAAACCGTACTCACCTTTTAATACACCTGCGGTTTCTTTTGTGATTGTTTTGTAACGCTCACCGGTTAATACGTTAAGTACTGCCTGCGTACCCACAATTTGCGACGTTGGCGTAACAAGTGGAATAAAGCCTAAATCTTCGCGTACACGCGGTATTTCAAGTAACACTTCGTTAAGCTTATCGGCTGCACCTTGCTCTTTAAGCTGGTTTTCCATGTTAGTTAACATGCCACCAGGTACTTGAGCCAATAAGATTCGTCCGTCAACCCCTTTAAGGCTACCTTCGAATGCAGCGTATTTTTTACGTACATCTCTAAAGTAAGCAGCAATTTCTTCAAGTTGGTTTAAATCGAGTTCGGTATCGCGTGCGGTACCTTCAACAATCGCTACAATTGTTTCTGTTGCTGAGTGACCGTAAGTCATACTCATAGAAGAAATAGCGGTATCAAGCATATCAATACCGGCATCAATAGCTTTTTGATATGTAGCGGTGCTTAAACCTGTTGTAGCATGGCACTGCATGGCGATTGGAATAGACACCGTTTCTTTAAGCGCTTTTATAAGCTCTTCTGCATCGTACGGTTTTAATAAACCCGCCATATCTTTAATACAAATTGAATGACAGCCAAGCTCTTCTAATTGCTTAGCTAAAGTTAACCACATATCAAGTGTATGAACAGGGCTTACCGTGTACGAAATAGTACCTTGAGCATGAGCACCTACTTTTACAGCCGCTTTAATCGCAGTTTCTAAGTTACGCACATCATTCATTGCATCAAAAATACGGAACACGTCAACGCCATTTTTATGTGCGCGCTCTACAAACTTTTCAACTACATCATCAGCATAATGGCGGTAACCTAATAAGTTTTGACCGCGTAATAGCATTTGCTGTTTAGTGTTTGGCATCGCTTTTTTTAGCGCACGAATACGTTCCCATGGATCTTCACCTAAATAGCGAATACACGAATCAAATGTTGCCCCGCCCCACGACTCAATTGACCAATAACCTGCATCATCTAGTTTGCTGGCAATCGGTAGCATGTCGTCTAAACGCATACGAGTGGCAAGTAATGACTGATGAGCGTCACGTAGAACCAATTCTGTTAATTTTAATTTAGCCATGTGTGAGCCCCTTATTTGTTATTTGATTTGTACTGAGCAATGGCAGCACTAATAGCAGCGATGTGCTCATTTGGCACACCTTGAGATTTAAATGATGGTGATTTAACTGGAGCCGCAACGTCAGCAGGGCTAAAACGCGCCACCAAGTTAGACATAATTGTAACTGCGCCAATTAATATTGAAAGAAAGACAAACACCCCAACCATTCCTGTTAGCATTAAGCTACCAGCAGTTGCAAGTACAGCACCTATATCCATTCTTCTCCCCTTGAAACCCATATCGAAAAATAAAAAATCGATTTAGTTAAATATTTATTCACTAGATAATAACAAAACAAATACCTTTGTCTAGCCATTGTAAATTGGTAAAACCAATTAAAATAAAAATAACATATAACCAAATTTATTAACCACAGTAAAAACCCTTACTCATCAACACCCCATAATACACAGAAAAAATACTCACTATATCTACAAGCTATAGGTAAAGTTTAAACAAAGCCTATTTTTGCGTACTCTACTAAGCCTACTGTGACTCATAAAATGTAGAAAAAATAAAATTTGTTAATTGGTCTTACCAAACATAGCTTTTCGGTGGCGATATATTTTTGTGTGTGAATAAGTTACACAACCCAACGTAAAAGTTACCAATCAAGCAAACTCAAAAACACAAAGAAAAAACATAAACAACTGATATTAAACAAAAATATATCATGGCACGCAACTAGCATTAACTATTGTGTACAAATTTGATAACCAAGGAGAAAACAATGTTACGCTGGACAATCACATTTTTAGTTATTGCTTTAATCGCTGCAGTGTTAGGTTTTGGTGGCATCGCGGGTGCCGCAGCTGGTATAGCAAAAATTATATTCTTTATTTTTATAGTACTTTTAGTTATTTCGTTAGTTTCAGGTGCGCTGCGTGGTAAATCGCCCAGGTAGGCATATACTCAACTAACACTACAATTTTATTTATTTACAAGGAATTACATTATGAACTCTACAACTTTAAAAGCAGCACTAATTGGTCTTTTCGCAAGTTTTTTCATCATGGGTTGCCAAGATAACAACGCAGAAGAAGCCGGTGAACGTATTGATGAAGTAGTAACAGATGTACAAAACTCTGTTGAAGATACGTGTGAAGAAGTAAAAGAAGGCGTAAACGCTGAAGAAACTAACTGTTAATAGTTAATATATTAAAAAAACGGCCACTTGGCCGTTTTTTTGTGCCCAAAATAAATGCACGCATTATAAAGCTGCTCATTTATAAGCGAACTTGCTAAAATATATAAAACGATTTTTAAAGCAAGGCACTATGTCATTTTCAACAACCTACACACTTAATAAACCCTACTTTTATGAATGCTTTGACGAGTCACTTCCTTACAGTAAACGCGCGCAGCCTAAGTATTTTTTACTGGTACTGTTAGTTTCGCTTGGTTTATTTAGCATTTACGGTTTAGCTGATCATTATTTAGGAACATTTTTGATCATGGTTGCTGTACTCGAATGCGTTGCTTTTTATTATCGCAGGCCATGGTGGGTAACCAGACAAATGTTTAGCAGAGCATCAGGTTCAGAGGTTACACTCACTTTTGATGATGAAGGCATTAAATCGGCAAACCATTACAAAAGCTACCAGCTCGCTTGGCAAGACATCACTGACGTAATCGAAACACCACAGGGCTTATTGATAAAAAATAAAAACAACATGCAATATATCTCTAAGCAAATACTCACAGATGAAATGCTCGACTTTATAAACAAAAAAGCCACTCAATGAGTGGCTTTTTGGCTTAGCTAAATAAATTATTTAGTTAAGTATACGTGTTGATTAAGCATTGCCCGGATTAGGGTTAGACTTTTCAGCTTGTATACGCATGTAAATCTCTTCACGATGCACTGAAACGTCTTTTGGTGCATTTACACCAATTCGAACTTGATTTCCTTTAACTCCTAAAACGGTCACTGTTACTTCGTCACCGATCATAAGGGTTTCACCTACTCTACGAGTTAGTATTAGCATTCTCTTGCTCCCATGTTCCAATAAAAATTATAAGATTCCGCTTATCCATATTAATGAAAAATAGACTAAAAAGTAAGTAAAAACTCACTATCTATCTACTTTCCGTTAAAAATACTTTGTGTAATGCACGAACAGCCAGTTCGAGGTACTTTTCATCTATTAAAACTGAAATTTTAATCTCTGATGTAGACACTAAAACTACATTAATATTTTCATTTGCTAAGGCATCAAAAAATAAACTAGCAACACCCCAGTGCGATTTCATTCCCATACCAACAGCAGATACTTTTGCAATGGTTGTTAGCCCGATTATATTTTCAGCACCTAAAGACACCTTTTGCTCGGTTAGTAACTCAAGTGCTTGCGGGTAGTCGTTCGAGTGCACAGTAAAAGCATAGTCTATTTTTTCAAAGATATGATTAACTTGATTAATCATATCTATTTCGATGCCGTTATCAGCAAAAAGTTTCAATATTTTTACAAGATTTTGAGTGCCGCTTTGCACACCCTGTACCTTAATTAAGCACTCATCAGCATTAAATGCAATACCCGAAACAACTTTACTTGGCATATCGTCTTCCTCAAACGTAATCAATGTTCCTTCATCGGGGTTAAAGCTCGAAAGCACCCTTAATGGAACATTGTGTTTACCTGCCGCCTCAACAGAACGAATATGCAATACTTTAGCACCTAAGCTTGCTAACTCTAGCATTTCAGCAAAGGTCACTTGGCTCATTCTTCGTGCGTTAGGTTCAACCCGAGGATCTGTAGTATATACGCCGTCAACATCAGTATAGATCTGACATTCATCAGCTTTTATAGCCGCAGCTATTTCTACAGCCGACGTATCAGTACCGCCTCTGCCAAGGGTTGTTATATTGCCTTCAACATCACGCCCCTGAAACCCGGCAATAATAGCAATACGGTTATGCTCAAGTTCATGCTTTAAACGTGTAGCTGCAATGTCTGTAATGCGGGCTTTACCGAACATATTATCGGTTTGAATATTAACTTGATCAGCTAGTAGGCTTACGGCTGAGTGGCCGCGTTTGATAATAGCCATAGCCAATAACGAAACCGATACTTGCTCGCCAGTACTAATTAGTACGTCGAGCTCGCGGTTACTAGGACGGGAATCTATTTGTTTGGCAAGATTAATTAAGCGGTTGGTTTCTCCCGACATAGCCGAGAGCACCACAACCACTTGATGACCTTGTTGTCTAGTTTTAACAACAAGGTCGGCGACCGCTTCTATTCGCTCTATTGAGCCAACCGACGTGCCGCCATACTTCTGTACAATTAACGCCACTTAGGCTTAAGTACGCTCAGTTAACCAAGCAGTAACACTATCAAGTGCAGCAGCAAGGTTTTGTGGCTCAGAACCACCCGCTTGCGCCATATCAGGACGACCGCCACCTTTACCGCCTACTTGAGAAGCCATGTGGTTTACAAGCTCACCGGCTTTTACTTTGCCAGTTAAGTCTTTAGTCACGCCCGCAATTAGACTTACTTTTTCACCGCTGGCAACACCGAGGGCAATAACACCTGAGCCAATCTTATTTTTAAGGTCGTCAACCATACCGCGAAGCGCTTTAGACTCAGTGCCTTCAACATTTGCAACCAATAACTTAACGCCATTAATTTCTACAATCGAATCAAGTAACGATGCACCTGCAGCGCTCGCTAGCTTATCGTTAAGCTGAGCAATTTGCTTTTCAAGGCCTTTAGACTTCTCAAGAAGCGCAGTTACTTTTTCAAGTACTGATGCGCTATCGCCTTTCACAAGCGCTGCTACATCGCTAAGCTGTTGCTCTTGCTCACTTACATAAGCAACCGCATCTGCGCCAGTTACTGCTTCTATACGGCGAACACCTGCAGCAATACCGCTTTCAGATACTATTTTGAATAAGCCAATATCGCCCGCACGTTCAACGTGTGTACCACCACAAAGCTCAATTGAGTAATCACCAATGGTTACTACGCGTACTTCGTCGTCGTACTTTTCGCCAAACAGCGCCATTGCACCTTTCGCTTTAGCATCATCAATAGCCATAAGCTCAGTGTTAAGTGCAAAGTTACGGCGAATTTCGTCGTTAACTACACGTTCAATGTCACGAAGTTCGTCTTTAGTTACGGCTTCAAAGTGCGAGAAATCAAATCGTAAACGATCCACTTGAACTAACGAGCCTTTTTGGCTTACATGTTCACCTAATAACTGACGTAATGCTTCGTGTAAAATATGCGTAGCTGTATGGTTTTTCTTGATGTTCTCACGACGAGCATCATCAATAGTGGCATCCACTTTATCGTTAACACCAATACGGCCTTGTACTGTACCGTGGTGCGCAAATGCATTACCTAGTTTAGTGGTGTTAGTCACATTAAACTCGCCACCAGCCACTGTAATTGTACCGGTATCACCCGTTTGGCCACCCGATTCTGCGTAAAACGGTGTGCGATCTAGTATTACAATGCCTTCTTGGCCATCTTCTAATAACTGTACGGCCTCACCACCAGCAAACACTTCAACCACTGTTGCACTGTAATGCGTGCTGTCGTAGCCTTTAAAGTCAGTGTGTTTATCTGATTTTAACTGCTCGTTGTAATCGGCACCAAATTTACCAGCTTGCTGCGCAGTTTTACGCTGTACAGCCATGCATTCTTCAAAGCCTTTATGATCAATGGTCATTTGGCGCTCACGCGCAACATCGGCGGTTAAATCGGCAGGGAAACCATACGTATCGTAAAGTTTAAATACTAAATCGCCTGGGATCACATCGCCCTTAAGGTCGCTTAAGCTTTCTTCTAAAATAGCTAAACCACGCTCAAGTGTTTTACCAAATTGCTCTTCTTCAATACGCAGTACTTTTTCGATAATCTCTTGTTGCTTAGCAAGCTCTGGGTACGCTTGACCCATTTGCTCAATAAGTGCAGCAACTAATTTAAAGAAAAACGCGCCTTGTGCGCCAAGCTTATTACCATGGCGTACCGCACGGCGAATAATACGACGAAGTACGTAACCACGACCTTCGTTAGATGGCATAACACCGTCGGAGATTAAAAACGCACATGAGCGAATATGATCCGCTACTACGCGAAGCGACTTATCGTCCATATCTTGCGCGTTAGTGACACTCGCCGCCGCTGCAATTAAGCCTTGGAATAAATCGATTTCGTAGTTTGAATGCACGCCCTGCAAAATAGCAGAAATACGCTCAAGGCCCATGCCCGTATCAACAGATTGCTTAGGTAATGGCAGCATAGTACCGTCGCTTTGACGGTTGTACTGCATAAATACGAGGTTCCAAATTTCGATAAAACGGTCGCCGTCTTCCTCTGGAGAGCCTGGAGGCCCACCCCAAATATGCTCACCGTGATCATAAAATATTTCAGAACATGGACCACACGGGCCTGTATCACCCATAGACCAAAAGTTATCTGAGGTAGCAATACGAATAATGCGATCTTCACTTAAGCCAATATCTTTTGACCAGTACTCAAACGCTTCTTCATCATCGTGGTAAATAGTAACAAGCAGTTTTTCTTGAGGTAATTTAACAACCTCAGTTAAAAACTCCCACGCAAACTTAATTGCTTCTTGCTTAAAGTAGTCACCAAAACTGAAGTTACCTAACATTTCAAAAAATGTGTGGTGGCGTGCCGTGTAACCCACGTTTTCTAAATCGTTATGTTTACCACCGGCACGCACACAACGCTGCGAACTTGTTGCACGTGTATATGGGCGAGATTCTGCGCCTAAAAATACATCTTTGAATTGCACCATACCGGCATTGTTAAACAATAACGTGGCATCGTTACCCGGAATAAGCGAGCTTGAAGGAACAACTTGGTGTTGCTTGCTGGCAAAAAAGTCTAAAAACTGTTGCCTAATTTGTGCGGTAGTCATGTGCTGCATGTGAAAATCTCACCTGTATTTACTGTGATTGCATTGCAAAATCGATTTGTTCGTAGCTAAAACCTCGATACATTAAGTAGCGCACGCGCTTAGCCTTGTCTTTGTAATCGAGGTTTGCCGGTGTATTTGAATATTTTTTGTTATACGCATCCTGCGCAAGCTCAAACCAGTCTATTTCAAGCTCTTCAACTACTCTTTCAAGTAGCGAACGGTCAATCCCTTTACCCATGGCCTCGCTTTGAATTCGCTTAAGCCCATGGCATTTAAAAATGTGTTTTCTTACAAAGCCTTCACAGTAACGTTGCTCGTTTATAAAGTTGTGCTTTTCGCACCAATCAAGCAAGTTTTCGATAAACTCATCTGTGGCTTCTTTTTGCTGTAATTTAAAGGTTAACTCACGACGCGAGTATTCTTGGCGCCCGAGTAACCAAAGTACATAATTTTTTAATTTTTGTTTTAACTTATCATCCATTAAGCGTCGAAGCGTCCGCTTGTTTCACTGCTTAGTGGCTTAACATTTTTGTCGTCACTTGGCGGGACAATCGGCATAAAAATCGCCTGATAAGAAACAAAAAAACTAATGTAGCAAATCGGCATTAAAATCAACAGTGGTAAGAACGATAAGAACATAGAAACCGCCATAAATAGTACGCAAATAACGCCAAAAACACTTAACGGAAACAAATTATGATAAAAAACCATAAGCGATTGCTTAAGCGCCGTTAAAATACGTTGCTCTTTATTAAAATAAACAAGCGGTACCGCATAGGCAAAGGCCGTTAAATAAATAAGCATGGCCATAAAAAATAAAATAACACTCGCACCCGAAATACTCGCAATAGTTTGCTCAAGTGCAGCTTGAGGTTCAAGCCCTGGCTGGCTCATAATTGCCACGGCATCGGCAAATAAACCGTTTGCTAATAACGCCATTAAAATACCCGCCCCCATTTGGTATAACGCCAAACGGACCAAGCCTAAGCGGTTTCCTTTAGCTGAAAATGGCTTAAGAATGTCAGCCAACATTATTTTACCGCCTTGCTGTTTGGTCAGCACTGCTTGGTAAAAGCCGGCAGTTAAAAAAGGCGTAGCCAGTGCTGCAACCACTTGAAGTAAAGGTAAAAACAACGACAGTAAGCCCACAATGCCAATAAATAAATGCATAAAAATAAACGTCATTGGCTGGGTTTTAAAAATAAGCCATCCCGCTTTTAACCACTTTAGCCCGGCATCTGCTTTAAATACTCGTAATTGTGTAGACATACTTGCTCTTAATTTATAACGAAACACGCCAAGTATAACTTGGCGTTGGGTGGGATCACAGAGGCAGACCAGTAATATTAAGGTTTTTTAATTTTTTTAATATCTAGCATATGTGCGCCATGCTTTATTTTGGTTTCTAAGTAGGCTTTATTACCTGCTACACCCGCCTTTATGTGTGCGTGTGTACCAATAACTGTATCAACTTCAATACCCGCATCTTTCAAAGCATTGAGTTTTTTAGGATTGTTGGTCATTAATTTAACGTGCTTTAAGTTAAGCGCATTAAGCATTAATACCGCATCCGAAAAGTCGCGTAAGTCGTCTGCAAAGCCTAAATGGTTATTGGCCTCGTAGGTATTCATACCTTGCGATTGCAATACGTAAGCATCAATCTTATTGTATAAACCAATACCACGGCCTTCTTGGCGTAAGTAAAGCAAAATACCGCCTTGCTCGTGCATCATTTCAATACATTCGTTTAACTGTTCGCCGCAATCACAGCGTGACGAATGAAAAACATCCCCCGTTAAACACTCCGAATGCATACGAATAAGCGGTACATCTTGCTCGGTATCGGCGTTGTTAAACACCATAGCAATATGTTCTTGGCCATCTTTTAGGTCAGTAAATGACACTATTTCTGCAGGGATATCACTATTTTTGCCAACATTAAGTTGGACTCTTGCTCTTACTTGCGCCACGACAAATCCAAATATTTAAATAACTACGACACGACAATAAAGTGATAATATCACAAAAGAGTAAAATTAGATCGTAGTACAACATTGTTTATCGCAATTATATGGCGACGACAGCGCCTGTTTTCAATGACTAACCTTAATTAACCCGAACTCGGGATAATAAACCTATCTCTAGCAGCTATTTTCAGCGCTAACTGCGTTGAATGTACTTGCAATAGGCCAGCTATTGACGCGTAAATTCGCCTTGTTTTCATTGAAAACATCTGGCTAGAGAAAAAAACCTAAAACACCACTACTAGTCAATATTTTAGCAAGTCTCTTAACCAGCGTTCCTGTTAAGTAAAAAACACATTAAATCAGCATATAACATTGGCTTTTTGTACCTATTTAATGACAATAGCTATCATCTGTAGTAAGTTATTTTTAGTTAAATTTATCTGAATTTTAAATAAAACGCTTAATAACACGAGAGTAATGACATTTAAGTCTACTGCTTTTTAACCAACGCTTTTAGTGAATAAAATTTAAAGTTAGCGCTGTAATTACCACTTAGCATAGAGTTATTATTCAAAGTTCAGGTTCACAATTAATAAGGATCATTATGAAGCCACAACATCTAGCTCTATTTGTTGGATTAAGCTTATCTGCCTTTACAAATAATGCACTTGCTAGCCAAACTGACAACGCTAAAGCGGCTTTTTCAACTGCCTATCAAAGTTACCTAAACGCAGTAGAAACAAAACACGATATTGAGCAAGCCGCAAAACGAGCTTACACTACAGGCCTTACTTTTTACGGCGATAAAAGCGACAACACAGCAAACCTTGCTATTAATTATGCTAAAGCCATTACACCGCCAAGCACAACAAGCAACAAAAAAAATATCAGGCAGCAGCGTTACAGCCTTTACTCGCAAGCGTATACAATTTTAGCTGATAACCACGGCAAAAATGCATTACAAACGCTCGACGCACTTTTAGGTAAAGCCGAAAATGCTAAATCAGCGTCTTTGGCAGAAGATCATCTCGAACGTATAATCGATATCGCTAAAGCACAAAATAAACCAAAATTTGTTGCCGATATGCAATTTGAAGCCGCGTCGTTGTTAGCAAGTAAGTTTGCACATAAAAAGTTTCGTGCAGCGCAAAAGTTATTGAACGAAGCCGATGAATACTACCGTGAAAATTTAGACGAAAACACGGTTGAGCGAATCAAAACAGACTTTTTAGTCGCCTCGTTTGCGCAAAGTAAGAGAAAATATAAAAAAGCGATTGAGCGTTTAAATCATGTTGTTTCGGTATTTGATAGCAACCTAAGCTTTGATCATAACGCCGAACTTACCGCGCACTCAAAACTTGTAAACCTTTACGAAAAAACAGGTCAAAGCGAACAAGCAACTAAACATTGTTTAGCTATTGCCGAAATGGTGCCATGGAAAGACTCACAAGAACAAACACCGGTATACCGCCAACCACCTAAGTACCCAGTAAATAAAGCACGCCAAAATACAGATGGTATTGTTGTTCTTCAGTTTGATGTAGACACTGCCGGATTTGTAAAAAACTCATCAGTAATAAGCTCAGAAGGTGGTCACGCATTTGAAAAGTCAGCATTAGAGGCACTTAAAAAATGGCGTTATGCCCCCAAATTTGAAAACGGAAGCCCCGTAGTAGCAAGCACCCAGGTGCAAATAGATTTTAAAATAAACCGCTAGCGGTTTTACAAATAAAAAAGGCGCTATTTAGCGCCTTTTTTATTTTTACTCACGACGCCCTAAAATTCGTAACTAATACGAATAGCACCATCGGCTCTTTTTTCATTACTGTCACTTGTTTTACCATAGCCTGCATCAAGTATTAGTCTAAAACCACTATTATTTAAGCCGTTAAAGTTATAACTGTATGTAAGCCCAATACCATTTGTGGTTTCATCATCAAATATTTGCCCTAGCGCACATCCAAAAATATTACCTAGCTCGCTAGCAATGTCGTCAGTGTTTGTGCTTTCACATGGTTGGTCGGTATCACGTGCGCCAATAGCCCCAACTAACACACCCAATGCGTGTTTATTGTTATCACTAAGTGCGTGTTCAAAACCCACTGAAAAGCCATCATCTAGGCCAATTTTATAGTTTGCGTACCAGCGCTGAGAATTGTTATCTGCCGATAAAGACACTTCAGGTACAACCAAGTAAGGGTAGCCACCCCCAATCGAAAAGCTCACATCATTAGCAAAAGCAGAACCCGAACCAAGTGATAAAACCAGTAGTAATATTTTTGTATTCATAATATTCCTTTTGAGTAAGGATAAATCGTACTCAATTAAGGAACAAAGGGCAATAAAACAAATGTTCGTTAATGTAACAAACTGATAAGAGGCGCTTACATTTTAGCAAGTATGTTATCGCTGGCCGCTTCTATTAAATCAAGTACGTTTTCAAAGCCGTCGTCACCACCGTAATAGGGATCAGGTATGGCACTTGTGCTTTGCTCCCCGTACTCTAAAAACAACGCTAACTTATAGTGTAAATGCGTTGGGCACTGCTCTTTTAAATCAGTTAAATTTTGTTTGTCGGCTGCTAAAATTAAATCAAACTCGGTAAAGTCGCTAGTGCGAACTTTACGCGAGCGTATTCCTTTAAAGCTATAGCCGCGCTTTTCACCCGCCGCCATTGAACGGCTATCGGGGGATTTTCCTTCGTGATAGCCAATTGTACCTGCAGAATCGACCACCACCTTTACACCCAAGGCTTTTGCACGCGCTTTTAAAACTGCCTCAGCAGTAGGTGAACGGCAAATATTACCTAAACATACAATCAGTACCTTTTTCATAGCGGCTCCTTAAATTAGGCTTTAAAACTGTTTTAATATGCTCTCTTCGTAATCGTCAGCATTTAGCGTTAAATTAAACTGCGCAGCAACCGAATCTAACTCAGCTTGTTTAATGGCTAGGTCTTCCATTGTTATGAGGTTGTCGTCTAGCTGCCACAATAAACGCGAGCCCGCATAACTGTAATGAATGGCTAATAGTGCAGCGGGGTTACCTTCACGACCAGCCGCTTTTAACTTTGGCATTTTACGGGTTATTTTATTAAGTGCCTGTTTTAGCTCCCATACATAAACCACTTCGGTCATATAAGGATGAGTGCGGTATTTATTTAACAACCACCCTATGGCTAAACTTGTAATAACCACACCAGTTAAGTTCCAATGAAAATGGCTTCCGCTTTCATCCGGAAACAACGCAATCAGCGTTTGCGATATAGCTAAGCTCCCCGCCGCAAGCGAAGCCGCACAGCCCACAATGACACGATTTAAATGCTTACGGTAACGCGCTTTATTTATTTCAATGAGTTGCATAACAGCCTAAAAAGTTAATAAGTAAAAGAATGCGAAACGCTATTGTAACTAAACCCCGCATTTTTTATAAAAATATTTCACCCCTTTTTGATTTGCCACCCGTTATAGCTCTGAAAACCACATAATGAGTTAACTAGGAGCGGCTTATGCACACACTTGAAACCCCAAATAACCCAACATTTATAAAAACATCAACCGCCGTAATTGGTGGTGCAGCAATGACCTTTGCCGCCTTTGCATTTATGCAATACCTAATCAGTGGCGACCAACGCGCACCACTAGACCCTGGCAAAGAAATAACGGTTGAAATATTTAAAGTGCCTGAAGATTCAAAAGTAAGACACATAGATAAAATGCCAGAACCACCTACACCAAAAATGCCGCCTAAAGCGCCACCGCGTGTAACACCGAGTGCCGACCCCGTTATGGCAATCAACACGGCACCGCCATTAATAATGGATGACTTTGGTGACGGTATTAACAATACCCTTAACCGCCCAACGGGAGATGCCTCACCCATTGTGCGCATAAATCCAAAGTACCCAACCACCGCTGCGCGTGATGGAATAGAAGGCTGGGTACAACTTAGCTTTAATATATCGCCCACTGGCGAAGTAATTGACGCGGTAGTTTTAAACGCCGAACCAAAACGTATTTTTAACCGCGAAGCACTACGCGCTATTAAACGTTGGAAATACCGCCCAAAAGTAATTGAAGGTGTGGCACAATTACAAACAGATCAAACGGTTCAACTTGATTTTAAATTAGATAACTCTATTTAACGGACTAAACGCCTATGCTAATGAGTATTAAAACTTGGTTATTTGAAACGCCCAGCAAAGACTGCATGGCGCGTTATGCAAAAAGTGGAGAAAACCGTCACTTAGAGCAGCTTATTGCCCTCTACAGTAACGATTTATACCACTACCTAGTTACGCAATCTAATACTCACTTAGCATACGACGTAAGCCAGCAAACGTGGCTAAAAGTAATTGAAAAGCGCCACCTTTACCAAGCGCAAACCACGCCTAAAGCGTGGTTATTTAAACTCGCACGTAACACGTTAATAGACGAATACCGCAAACAGCAACATTTTGTGGAGCTAGACGAAAACAGCCTACAACCTATGCAAAGTGCCAATCAAAGCGAATTAACAAATAGTGACTCGCATATAGGTGACACACACATAAGCTACGAAGCATTCAACACGGCGCTCAAGGAACTGAGCTTTGTGCAGCGCGAAGCCATCACCTTACAACAAGAAGGTTTTAGCCTTGCCGACATAGAGCTTATAACGCAAAGCAACGCCCAAACCATAAAAACAAGACTGCGCTACGCCAAACAAAACCTAAAACAATTATTAGGAGACAATAATGAACAAGCCTAATGAGCAGTTTGATGAAAAGCTGTCAAACCACTTTAAAGCGCGTAAAGCACGTACCACCCTTTCGCATGCTCAAAAACAGGCGTTAAAACACAGCGTAGCTCAAAAACAACCTAAAAAGTTAGGTTTTGCCCTGCAACTCACAAGCCTTACCTGCGCTCTGGGCTTACTGGCCTTTATAGTGCTAGACAGCAACAACGTAATAAATACCGCCCCTAAAACCGTATTAAACACCATAGATATACACGACTACTCGTTTATAACAACGCATGAAATAGATCAAACAGGCAGCTACGCAAGCGCCATAACGCAACAAAAACGCGCGCTCGACACCCAATTAGCAAACGATTTACGCCGCCACCAGCAACGCCATATAGAATACGGCACGCTTGTTAAGGTCGACAACGACTGGTACATAGCCAGCTGTCGTGACGAGGTACTCGTGCAAATTAAACAGTCGCTATTGAGTGATTTAAAGGAAAGGCACGCGGTAGAGAGTAATATCAATACCGGTGATATGCTCGCTATGGCGCATAACGGCAAAGGGCAGATTGTAGGGCTTAAACATGCCGGGGTTGGGGTTAGGCAATGTGGGGCCTAATAATTACTATATATTTAGCGATATTCTAGTTATTCTTAAAACACAATGTTTTAATAAAAGAAAGTCTCGCTAAGGAAAGCTATGAAACCAATAAAAAAAGTTGATTTAGAACTTACCACCATACAAAAGTGGTCTAGTGCACTTTTGTTGTTTTTAATATTTATTTTCATTTGTTTTGTTAGTGTATTTGGTATCGGTGCACCAAAAAACATTCAGACCTGGACTAATACCTCTAGTGTATTTTATAACCTAACAAGTACGTGTATTGCTGTAATATCACTCATACTTCTATTAAATATCTGGAAAGATAATAGAAAAGAGCTCAAAGAAACTCGTGAAGCTCTACAAGAACAACTGAATATTCAAAACTTTACAGTCATTAAAGAGACTGTAACTTCTATTATATTTCAAATAAAAGAGTTAAATAAAAGGCACCTAATACTTATTGAAAACAATTACAACTATGCAATTAAATCTGTTGGAGAAACAGGTGATTTAGACTTCACTTCGTTAACAATAAATAATGGTAAAAATTCTGATCAATTTACGCATAGCAATTTTTTTGAAGAATACTTTCTATCTATTGGTTCTAAAAATATAAGTAATGATTACTCACATCCAAATAATTATAAATCTCTAATTTTTGATAAGAACTTTTTTATTTATAAGGATAAAATCATTGCTCTTGGCTTACTTCTTAGCTCTGTTAAGTCCGAAGAGTATAAAAAGATTTTACGAGTGATACTCTATCCTGAATTATCAATCTTCACATGGTTATTTGTATTAGAAATATCTTCTCACCTGAACGTATATGAAAAAGAAAAACTTCATATAGGTATTGAAGCAGTCTTCATAGAGATTGCTTGTTTAGTCTCCTTTCAAATCGAAAGTAAAGAGCTATTAAGTTGGCTTTCTGAAGAAACTAGGAAAAATATGGAAGAGCATGGTCTAGCTGTTTAAAAATTTAATATACATTAAACAGTCTGCTATTCAGCAGGCTCATAGCTTCGGATCTAACAATAGTTATATATTGTTGTACAGCTCATCATATTAACCATTTAAACAACCACTAAACACTTCCTTAGATAGCTCCCCAACAAGCTAGTGAGAGCAAGTTAGGCGCCAAAAAAATGCATTTATTTAGCGTTAAAGTTGCAAACTGGATTAGAAATCTGTTGGATTCCGCTTCACTCACCTTACGTATGAAACAAAAAAGCCTGCGATTAAGCAGGCTTTTAAAGATTTCAATTCCGAGTTTTTACAACACAATAATACTAATAACCAAATAAGCAATAAAGGTCAGTGCGCCACCAAATAACGCGTACGGTAGCTGTGTTTTAACGTGGGTGAGTAAATCACACCCCGAGGCGAGTGCCGATACGGCGCTGGTGTCGGATATAGGCGAACAGTGATCGCCAAATATGCCGCCGCCCAAAATAGCGCCGACCACAAGTGAAGGTGGTAGACCCAGTGCTTGTATGAGCGGTACGCCAATAGGGATAAGTATGGCAAACGTGCCCCACGATGTGCCTGTAGTAAACGACATAACCGCCCCTGTTAAAAACAGCACGGGCACTATTAAGTAAATAGGTAAGTAGTCGCCCACCAATGACGCAACAAACACACCCGTACCTAGCTCTTTTAAGCTTGCACCTAGCGTAAGCGAAAGCAAAACAATGCTTACTAACGGGAGTAATTCACCCATGCCTTTAAAGCCAGTATCAACCAATTGGTGGTGGGTAAATTGGCGCGAACTAATCATTAGTAAGTAAGCAACCACAATCGCGAGTACAGTTGCATATAATACCGATTTAGAGCCGCTACCTTCTGCCAACACACCGTTACCAGTGTAAAACATAAAGCCTACCATGCTGGCAATTAGCGTAAATAATGGCACTAACATAAAGCGCGCTTTAGAGCCTTTTACTTCTTCTTTTAGCTCGTTTGTTTGTAGCTCTAATTTTTGTTCGGCCTCTTTCATTGGGCCGTGTACTTTATCAAACGCAATGGTGTAAAAAACAATAACCAAGGTAATTATGGCGTAAAAGTTATATCCAACGCTGCCCCACAATACCGATACCGCCGATTCGCCCAATTCGTAATTACCTAATAAGCCCAGCACAAATGCACCCCAGCCGTTAAGTAGTATTAAAATACACACCGGGGCACTGGTACTATCAATAATATAGGCAAGGCGTGCACGGCTCATTTTAAATTTGTCGAACAAGCCACGCGACAAAATACCCGACGTAAGCACGCTTAGGTTTGACTCTATAAACACCGCAACGCCAGTAAACATAGTTAAAAAACCAACTTGGCGTTTACCTTTTGCAACCCCTTTGTTCATTAATAAGTTAACCGTTGCCGCCACACCGCCAGATTCGCGAATGTAGGCAAGTAAGGCACCTATTAAAATACTAAATATGAGTATGCGGCTGTTACCCGGCGAACTTGCCACCGAAATAATACGCTCTATGGTATTTAAAAATGTTGTAAATACGCTATTTCCTTCCCCTTGTAGGACAAGTAAAAACTCAGAAGACGCCACGGCAACTAGCAGCGCCATAATGACTTCTTTGCGCCAAAACACGATAGCAATCGCAATTAGCGGCGGTAAAATAGAATACCAATGCATAAAAAGTTAACCTTAATTATTAACAACCCGCGCTTAAACGCTTATATGTTAAGCCTAAAACTTAAAAAGTGGCTTAATGGAGTAAACCGCCTAGCTTAATGGATTGATGTTGCCAAGTCACCTGCAAATAAGCCATTGGGCGTAACTGTGTTAGCCCATTTTAACCTATAAGATAATTTATTGATTTAACAGCGCTTCGTAAACAAGCGATACCACAGATCCATATTGTGCGGTTTCGAATTGTTTGCCTGTAAATTCATAACGTTTTTGTGTGCCTTTAATTGCAGTGTGGCGCGCGTTAGTAAGCAAAACAATGGCCAAGTCGTAAGCGGGATCGATTACTGTTACGGTGCCTGTCCAACCGGTATGGCCATACGCTTGTGCGCTGGCATAAGGGCCAAAGTGCCAACGCCGTGCTTGGTTATTACCTGCAAGCCTAAAACCTAGGCCGTACGTTTCGTTAGTGCTTTGCGGCGTTAAAAACTGCGCTAAGGCACTTGCACTAAATAATTGTTGGTCGCCGTAGCCACCATTATTTAATAATAGCTGGCAAAGCACAGCTAAATCCTGGGCGTTACTAAATAACCCGGCATGCCCAGCAACGCCGCCAAACGAGTAAAATGCGCGTTCGTCATGAACTTGGCCTTGCAACACATGTGTTCGAATATTATCAAAAGTAATACGTCCATCGCGGGTGTTGCCGCTAAGTTCGGTGGCTGCAAATTGACTGCGCTCAAAGCCTTTTTTAAGTGGGTTAAATAGCGTGTTACTCAGTGCAAGGGGTTTATAAACGTGCTGCTCTAAGTACTCGTCTAGTGGCTGCCCTGTTATGCGCTCAACCAATACACCTAAAATCATGTAATCAATATCAGAATACACATGTTGCATTGGCTTTTTGTTATTAAGCGGCACTTTGGTGAGCAAAAGCTGTTTAGTGGTTTGGCTATTTTGAGAATAAAATGCATCGCCTTGCTGTGTATCTTTTCGGTGAAAATCAAACACGGGTGGGTAGCCTGCGCTGTGAGTAAGTAACTCTTTTACTGTGCGTTGCTCTCGCCCACCGCCGATGTATTCTGTTAAATAAGTTTGCACGGGGTTGTTTATATTGAGTTGCCCTTCGCTTATTAGTTTCATGAGTGCAAAGTTAGTGGAAAATATTTTAGTGTTTGAGGCTAAGTCGAATAGAGTATTGGTTTGCATAGGCTCTGGGCGCAGTAGCATTAGATCGTTTTGCTGGTACTGCTTTGCATCACCATAAGCTGTAAGTTTTATTAGCTCGCCATTTTTAACAACCGCCAGCACTGCACCAGGAAACCCCGCTTTAATATCACGCTCAATAAGTTCATCAACGTCAGTAAAATCAACTGGCTTGTTAGGCGTTAAATTTAATGTAGGAAATGCAAAACGCAGCGTTAAGCTTGCGCCTTTAGGTAAAATATTTTCTACCTTAAATGTGTTTATCCCATTATGAGTATGCGCCGCTAAGCTGTAATTATAAAGCGTATTAGTGGTTAACGTATTGGTAGCAAGTTTTTGATTGTTTATGTAAATATCGGCACTTTCGGCACTGTGGTTTTGTATTAATAATTGGCCGCGACCTTTATACGCTTTAAATGTGCCACGGTTGTTTACATAAAACCGGCTACTTGGATTTGGCTCAGGAAAGCTGGCTACAACTTGTGCGTTTGGCAGCGCTATTAGCTGGCTTTTAGTCAGCACTGGCTGCGATTTTAATGAATTATGTGTACTACTGCAGCCTACAATAATTAAACTCAAAGCAGCTAACCATGCGTTTTTTATGAAGCGAGTATTTTTTAAAATAAATAACATGGTTAAGCCTTACTCATATAACAAATAAGGCGCTCGTTGCGCTTTAAATTGTGTAAGGCCGCGTTGCCAGCTTTGCTTTATTTGCGCAGCCGACTGCCCTGCCTCTATAGCTAAACGCAGTTTATTAGTACCTGCCAATTTATCCATAAATCCAGCGCGTTCAAAAAAGTCGACGTTATGTTTATTAAGGGTGGCGTAGGCGTTTATTAAGTACGTTAAATTTAGCCCTGCGGCGTTTACTTGCCTTAAATCAAGGCCATGTATCGTTGTATTTTTAAATTTAGGGTTTAAAGCAGCGCCTTTAATAGCCCGCGGTGTAAAATTAAAATCCCCTAATTTTACCGGCGAATAACCAATAACCTGAAACGCAAAATCGGTGCCGCGGCCAATACTCACAGGGGTTGCTTCAAAAAAGCACAGCGATGGGTAAAGCGCGATTGATTGATCGTTTGGTAAATTAGGGCTGGGTTTTACAGGTAAGCTATAACGAGTTGTGCGTGTATAACGATCAACGGGGATCACGGTGAGCTTTAGACCGGTGGCTTTATTGATCCAGCCCTCGCCTTTGAGCATGTTAGCCAGCTCACCTACCGTCATTCCATGCAATACTGGGATTGGGTGCATGCCTACAAACGATTTAAATTCGCGCTCAAGAATTGGCCCGTCAATATAGGCAATATTGGGGTTTGGCCTATCAAGCACTATAAATTCAACACCTTGCTCAGCCGCAGCCTCCATCATGTAATGCATAGAGCTTATGTAAGTATAAAAACGTACACCCACATCTTGAATATCAAAAACAATAACATCTACATTGCTAAGAGCCTCAGCGCTTGGCTTTTTATTTTTACCGTAAATAGAAATTAGTGGAATGCCGGTTTTGCTATCTATGGCGTTTTTAACATGAGCACCGGCGTCGTGATCGCCTCTAAAACCATGCTCGGGTGCAAAAATTTTGGTTATGTTTATATTTTTACTAAGCAGGCTGTCAACCAAGTGTGCTTGCCCTACTAAAGAGGTTTGATTAACCACTAACCCAACACGTTTATTTTGTAATTGCGGTAAGTACACTGCCGGCTGTTCAGCCCCTACGGTTACTGAATGCTTTGCTTCATTCGCGTGTGTGGTAATAGTAAAAAGCGCACTTAAACTCAATAAAAATATAAAAAATACGGTTTTAAACATACAGCAAGATCCTTTTAAACAAGGTGTTTAAAATACCACAGCTTAAGTTAAAGAGCAGCGAATGCTTTTGAGTCGATACATAAGTAATTAGAAGCTACGCTTCTCACGTGAGCAAGCTCTACGTCTACGACGATTTAAGCTTCAGCGTTTAATTACTCATAGTGGTTTTGAACTACTCATTTACTCCTCTTTTATTTCTCTTTATGCAGTTATTTTTAAGAGCATTATTCACAAAGAGGTTTAGAGGCACTGCGCTTTTAAAGAAGTGACTAAATGGAAGATTTGGCAGTATGTATCATTAGGTTTAAATGATATCTGAAAGCTTTCTCAAATTTCAGGCACAAAAAAACCGACTTAGCGTCGGCTTATGTATGAAAGTGGTGGGCGCAGGAGGATTCGAACCTCCGACCGCCTGGTTCGTAGCCAGGTACTCTATCCAGCTGAGCTATGCGCCCACTTTCATTCTTTTTTACTTGTTTATACTCTAAGCAGAGTGTGTAAAAGTGGTGGGCGCAGGAGGATTCGAACCTCCGACCGCCTGGTTCGTAGCCAGGTACTCTATCCAGCTGAGCTATGCGC